>NZ_CP027773.1:2845000-3445000 GCF_003019815.1 Variovorax sp. PMC12 | reverse complement strand
GAGTCATGCCGCTCACCATCAGGGTCAACGGAACCAGCCTCACGCTGGTCCACAAGTTCAGCATCGGCATCAGCACCGCGACCATTCCCGACGTGTGCAAGACGCCGAGCCCCGGTGGTCCTGTGCCGGTTCCCTATCCGAACATCGCCAATTCGATCACGCTGTCGAGCGGCACCAGCACCGTCAAAGGCGACAAGGCGATGGCTGCGAACAAGGGTTCGAAGTTCGCCATTTCCAACGGTGACAACGCAGGCGTGGCGGGCGGCGTGAAGTCCAGCACCTTCATGAAGGAGGCGACCTGGATCCTCTATTCCTTCGACGTGAAGATGGACGGCAAGAACACGGCCCGGCTCACGGACAAGATGTTCCACAACTCCGAGAACGCGGCGAATCTGGGCGGGGTTGCGCAGCAGCCGCTGATCGCTGCTTTGGGGGATGCTGCCCTGGCGCAAGAGCTTTGCGAAGCCGCGTGCCAGGCCTTGAAAGACAAGGAAGCGGCTGACGCCAAACTACCGCCAGGGAAGGCTTCCACTGACCAATACCAGCGCCGCATGCGCGACATCATCGATCCCAAGGTCGCCGGTGTGCGCGGTGGCAGACCAGGCCTGCTCACGGAGGTCTCGCAGTCGAATGTTGGGAAACTCATCGGCAAATATGGCAAGGATGTCAGCAGTAGTCTTGGAAAAGCCAGGTGGGACATCATCCTGCTCGAGGCAGGGGTCGCCGTTGGGAAAAAGGCGCTGACACTCGCCGATGTGAAACATATCGTCGAGGTGAAGTTTCCCAATGACTCGCCTACGGACAATCAAGACATTCTGCGAAAAACACACCCGGAGACGGACAAGAAGCTGACGGAGATGAAGGTCAGGAAAAAAGGGGCAAAGGACGCCAAAGACGCCGACTGCCTGTGTACCTGAAAGGAAAATTTATGGATGAGTCCCTGTTCACCCTGATGGACGATGGCGAGAGCTTGGCGACGCCCTGCGTCGAAATCGTCGCATTTGCCTACGGCTTGCCTGAGAACATTGGAGCGGGCCTTGCGCGATTTCTGCGCGCGTACATGGACGCCTTTGGCAATCAGCAGCGTTTCTATCGCACTGGCGACATGAAGCGCTTCCGCGTTCAGGATGCCAAGGCGACTGAGGGACCGAATCACTGGTTTTCGGACCCGGACATGCTCGCAACCAAAATACTGAGCCACAGAGCGCATTCGGGCAAGAAGGCCGGCCAGATTCAGTCGCCCGCGATAAGGATGTCGTTGGCCGGACCCTTGGATCCGTCGCGCTTTGTGCTGCGCATGTCGCTGCCCGTCGAGTGGGGCGACCATCCCGAGCAGGTGATCGCGCTGGCCCAGGAGGCGCTTGCCGAACTCCCGCTTCACAGTGGATATGCCGGCTACTCTTTGCTCTGGGAGGACGCGGATTCATTGGTGGATCGGAAAGTCCTCCAATGGTCGATACCGCTGATGCTGCGGTATCCAGGCCTCGGCTACGGCGACGCCTTGCGCATGTCGAATGGAGCGCTGCATGGTGTCGCGGCCGTCAATTGGTTGACCTTCCTCGGGGCCGATGCGGCGGCGGCGCTTGGCGGTCTGGCAGCCCTTGAGCGAAGTGCCCCCTTGGGGGTGTCCGCGCTTGCGCTCGGCAAGGCCGGCGTGATCTTGCGCGCCGGCGATGCGCCGCAGATCGGTGACGTGAATCGGCAAGACACCGTGCCGATCTATGGCGCCGTGGGCAAGCTTGTCGCGCATGTGGTGGCGCCCGACGAGGCGCTGGACCAGATATTCATCAAAGGCATGTCCGAGGAGGCGGCGCATGACTGGCTTCGACGCTTCTTCGTCTGAGCGCTACAGCGGCCTGGTTCTGCTCCAGGCCATGCTGGAGCAAAGCCCGGAAGGATCGGTCGGGCTCGTGGAGCGGCGCGTTCGCGTCTTTCTCGATGCGGTCGATGCGGGGTTCTTCTTCCCGGGGAGGCGGCTTCCTGCTGTGCCGGCCGAGCTTCGCGTCGCCGGTAGGTCGTTGCAGGCGCGGCTGCAAGTCGTGGATCTCCCTGTTGCGGCCTTGGATGTGCTGGGTGGCATGCTGGCGGATTGCCGTCAGCACGAAGTCCTTTTCCACGCGGCGCATGCCATGCTGGGACAGCGCGAGCTTGACTTGCTGAGCGAGAGAGGCGTGCGTCCGGCCGCTCCGGAGGAACCGCCGTTCGCCGCTGAGTTCCCGGAGAACCTGGGTGGTAACCATGCCTTGCTGGTCGAGATCGAATTCGCACAGCCGGTGCAGCCCGAGGTCGGGCAGGGCCTGCTCGAAACCCTTGCGTTGTGGGACGCGTTGACGCTTGCGTATCGATCCGACCCTGAGGATGCGGTGGAAGTCAGCGGTGCGCAAGCCATCTTCAACGATCCGCGCACCATCCACTACTACGAATGGATCTGGGACAACGCGGACGCAGAAGCATGGGATCTGATCGTCAATCTGTGCTGCGCCTGGCACGAGACACTGCCCATCGTGCGGGTGCACTTCGAATAGGAGCTTGCCCGTGGACTCCGACACGCTGTCTTCCGTTGTCGTCGAACACGCCGACGAAGCCTCCTTCCTCTGGCTCCAACGCACCAGCGCGGTCCACGCTCCCAACTACTCGCCCCAGCAGTTCGCCGACCTCGACGAACGCCTCGCCGCCCACGTCGACGGCTTGCGCGTTGCCGGCGATGAAGGCTGGCAGCATGCCCTGGCGCTCACCGACAACGAAGGCCCCGAAGACTTCTTCGTCGCCGCCGTGCTCGCCATCGAGGCGGTCGATGGCCGCTTCGACGATCTGGTGGAGCGCGCCAAGGACCTGCCCGAGGTCGTGCCCGGCCTGATCTCCGCGCTGGGCTGGGTCGAGCCGAAGTATCTGGGCGGCCGCGTCAAGGCCTTGCTCGAAGACGCATCGCCATTGCGGCAGAAGCTCGGCGTGGCGGCCTGCGCGCTGCATCGGCGTGATCCGGGCGCCTTGATTGGGCAGCTGCTCGCAGATGCGCCAGACAGCGTGCGCATCCGCGCGCTGCGTGCAGCCGGCGAGCTGGGCCGTGCCGATCTGCTGTCGCAGGCCCGGTCGCTGCTCGGAGAGGCCAAGCCCGAGCTGCGCTTCTGGGCCGCGTGGGCGGCGGTGCTGCTCGGCGACCGGGCGCAGGCGCTCGATGTGCTCTCGGCCTTTGCGCTGAAGAGCGGGCCGCGCCAGCCGCGCGCGTTCCAGCTCGCGCTGCAGGCGATGGAGCCGGCACCGGGCCATGCGCTGCTGCTCGACAGCGCAGCGCTGCCCGAGGCGCAGCGCCTGCGCATCATCGGCTCGGGCTTCATCGGGGACGCGCGCTACGTGCCCTGGCTCATCGAGCAGATGGCGCAGCCGGCCACGGCGCGCATTGCGGCGGAGGCCTTCGTGACCATCACGGGCGTGGACTTCAACCTCGCGCAGATGGAGGTTCCGCCGCCCGACGGCTTCGAGGACGGACCGACCGACGACCCCGACGACGACAACGTGGAGCTGCCCGAGGACATCGCCTTGCCCTGGCCCGACATCGACAAGGTCCGCGCGTGGTGGCAGCAGAACGGCGCGCGCTTCGTCCCCGGCGTGCGGCTCTTCATGGGCCAGCCGGTCTCGCCCGACGGCTGCACGGGTGTGCTGCGTGAGGGCTTCCAGCGCCAGCGCGTGGCGGCGGCGCTGCACCTGGCGCTGCTCGACGCGCACGCGCCGCTGTTCGCAACCAGCGCGCCGGCGTGGCGGCAGCAGCGCTGGCTCGGCGACGGCATACCTCTTTAGGCGAGATTGCCAACATGCCCCACGGAATGAATACTCCTTGCGAGTTTGTTCGGGCGCATTCAGGCACAGAGCCTTCGGGGGCCGATTCATGATCCATATCGCTGTCATCACCCGGCAAGGCGCTCCGGCCGGGCAGGCCATTGCCGCGGACTTCGGCCCCAACGGCGGCACCATCGGCCGGGCCGACACCAACACGCTGGTGCTCGACGACCCGGACCGCACCGTGTCGCGCGTGCATGCGCAGGTGCTGTGCCGCAACGGGCAGTACTTCGTCATCGACCGGGGCAGCAACCCGATGCAGTGCAACGGCGTGTCGCTGGGCTCGGGCAAGGAAGCCGCGCTGACCGACGGCGCGCGGCTGGTGGTGGGCAGCTTCGAGCTCACGGTGCGTGTCGCGGCCGCCGCCGCGCCGCCGTCACTCGCCATTCCGAACACCGTGCTGGGGGGCTCTGCGGCGGTGCCTGCCGCGCCGACGAGCGACGACCCCTTCGCCGACTTGCTCGCGGGCCTCGCGCCACCGGCCGCACCGGCCGCACCGGCCCCTGCAGCGGCACTGCCTGAATCGCTGCTGTTCCCCGATCCGATGGAAAGCGGCTCGCGCAACGCGCAGGCCGCGCAGATCGATCCTTTCGCCAACCTGCTCGGACCCACGCCTTCGTCTGCACCGGTGGCCGGCCTGGGCGCGCTCGACGACTTCTCCGACCTCGGCGCTCCGCCCGCGCACGGCAAGGCCACGGGCATCGACGAACTTTTCGGCGGCATGCACGGCGGTGGCGGCGGCATCGGCGGCGATCCGCTGGCGCTGTCGCCGCTGGCCGATCCGCTGCTGCAGCCCAACACCGCATCCGACGCCGATCCGCTGGCCGCGCTGCAGCGCGCCGCGCCCGCCACGCCGGCAGCGCGCGCGGACCACCTGCCGATCGACCAGTTCGGCTTCACGCCGCCGAAGGCGATCGACAGTCCGGCGCCCGCGCAGCCGGTCGCGAACTTCGACGACATGACCGGCCAGCCCATACGCATCAGCGGGCCGGAGAGTTCCGGCAAGCCCTTCGAGCCGCCCGCGCCACCAGTGGCGCCCAGGCGCGCGGCGAGCGACGACGAACTGCTCGCCGCCTTCCTGCGCGGCCTGGCCAGCACCCACCAGCCGCCCGAGATGCTCACGCCCGGCCTCATGGAGCGCATCGGCTCGATGCTGCGCAGCGCCACAGAAGGCACGCTGCAGCTGCTGCTCACGCGCCAGGAGTTCAAGCGCGAGGTGCGCGCCGAGGTCACGATGATCGCGGCGCAGGCCAACAACCCGCTGAAGTTCTCGCCCACGGTGGAGGTGGCGCTCGCGCACCTGCTGGGCCCCGGCGTGCGCGGCTTCATGCCGCCAGAGGCCGCGATGCGCGACGCCTTCGACGACCTGCGCGCGCATCAGTTCGGCGTGATGGTGGGCATGCGCGCGGCGCTGGCCCATGTCATCGCGCGCTTCGAGCCGGCCGAGCTGGAGAAGAAGATCAGCGCCAGGACCGCGCTCGACGCGCTCTTCAGCGCCAACCGCAAGGCCAGGCTGTGGGACCAGTTCGTGTCGCTCTACGGCGGCATCGCGAGCGAGGCGGAGGACGACTTCCACAGCCTCTTCGGCAAGGCCTTCCTGCAGGCCTACGAAGAGCAGATGGCGCGCCTGAAATCGGACGCCTGACGCAGAAAAAGCACGGCAGCAACAACGACAACCGCAGCATTCGCGAGGCACCCCGCTTGGAAATCGAAATCGTCACGCTCTCCCGGCAGGGCGGCCGCACCTACAACGAGGACGTGCACGGCCACTGGCACGACGCGCGTCATGTCGCCTGCCTGGTCGCCGACGGCGCGGGCGGCCATGGCGGCGGCGACGTGGCGGCGGCCACCGCGCGCGCCAGCATGCTCGGCGGTTTCTCGGCCGCGCCGGGGCTGGACGAAGCCACGCTGCGCCGTCTGGTGGAGCAGGCCAACCTCGACGTGGTGGCGCGCCAGGCCGAGGGCGGCAAGCTCGCGGGCATGCGCTCGACCATCGTGTTCGCGGCCATCGACCTGGAAGACCATGCGCTCGCCTGGGTGCACAGCGGCGACAGCCGGGCCTACCTGTTCCGCGGCGGCGCCATCGTGGCGCGCACCACCGACCACAGCCTGGTGCAGCAGATGGTGGCCGGCGGCATGCTCGACGAAGAGGGGGCGCGGCTGCATCCGCAACGCAACATGCTGCTGTCGGCGCTGGGCTCGGTCGAGGAGGCGCCCGACATCGCGGTGTCGGACCGGATGCGCCTGCTGCCCGGCGACGTGCTGCTGCTGTGCAGCGACGGCGTGTGGGAGCCGCTGGGCGACGAGTGCCTGATCGACACGCTGCACGCCTCGCGCACGCCCACCCAATGGACCGAGCTGATCGATGCGCAGGTCAAGGCCAACGCCAAGCCGGGCCACGACAACTACACGGCGCTCACGCTGTGGGTGATAGAGGACGACGGGGACGACGTGACCCGGCTGATGCCGGAGAACGCGATGCCGACGGATTCCTGAATCCTCTTGCCTGCGCAGAAAGGAAAAGGGCCCGCAGCGATCGCTCCGGGCCCTTTGCGCATCAGCCGGGTCGGCTGTTCCTTCGGTCCTCCGTTCAGGCGCCGCCCGTGGTCGGCACCGTCTGCGGCGCGACGTAGGTGTACTTGCTGGCCGTCTTCTTGACCCGCTTCAGCGCGCTGCGCAGCAACAGCGGCATGTCCTGCCGGTTCGGCAGGTTGCTGTAGTTGTCGATGCCCTGCGCGTCGCAGAGGTTGGCGCAGCCGTTGTTGAGCAGGTCGAGTGCGTAGCGCGTCTTGCTGATCGTGCTGCTCGCGCCCACCGCCCGGTACGGATCGAAGATGCCGTCCGGCTTCAGGTTCTGGCCGCGCGCGATCGCCTGTTCCTGGAAGTGCACGATGTGCCTCTGCGTGATCGGCCCCTTCTGGCCGTCCACGACGATCACTGCGTTCTCCCCGGGAGGTGGATCGAAACCGCCGTTGAAGCCGAGCAGTTCGTAGTAGAAGATCCTGAACAGCGCCTGCACCAGCATCACGTCTTCGCGCGTGTTGGAGCCGATCAGGCCGACGGACCAGTCGATGTTGTAGGCCGTGCGCGGATTGCCGCTCGAGCCGATGAATGGGGTGCTGAATGCCATGGCATTGCTCCGGTTGAGGACACGTCGGGGCCGGCCCGGGCGCTTGCACGCCCGATGCCGCACCTTGGCGTCCGTCGCCCGTCAGCGGGTTTCGGTGGTCGGCACGTTCCAGCCGAACTTCACTTCGCCGCCGGCCGCACCCTTGTCGTCCTGCGCCTTGTAGGCGAACTCGATGTCCTTGAACGAGCAAAGAACCTGCTCGTGCACGTCGCCGCCCTGCGCGCCGCCGGGGCTCACGCCGGAGATGAAGACTTCCTTCATGGTGACCTTCAGGTACTCCTGCTGGCCTTCGCCGGCCTTGCGGCAGGTCAGGACCATGTCCTTGAAGTGCTTGCCGCTCACGCAGTTCTTGGCCAGCACCGGAGAGGCCTTGTCGTAGGTGTGCGTGAAGTGGAATTCGCCGGGCGTGGCCTTGCCCTTGCCGGAACCGCCGCCGGAGCCCGCGCCCGACGAGTTGCTCACGTTCCAGGACCACGACGAGATCTCGATCTCGTCCTTGTGATCCTTGTGGGAAGACTCGCCCTTGACGCCGTCGAGCTTGATGTGAAAGTCAGAAGACATGTTCCTACTCCTTGGAACCCGATTGCGTTCGGGCGGTTGTTGATGATCCAGACGGTTTCCTGGGCTGCCGGCGGCCTGCGGTGAAAGCCGGTGCGCGGCAGCTGTTGATAGAACGAAACGGAAGCCGGAATTTCAAGAAAATTCCGGCCTGTTTTTCATGCGCCGCCCTTGGCGGAAGGCAGCTTCGACACCAGGCGCAGCGAAACCGTGAGGCCTTCGAGCTGGTAGTGCGGACGCAGGAAGAACTTGGACGTGTAGTAGCCCGGGTTGCCTTCCACTTCCTCGACGACCACCTCGGCGGCGGCCAGCGGCTTTTGCGACTTGGTGATCTCCGAGGAGTTGGCCGGGTCGCCGTCCACGTAGTTCATGATCCATTTGTTGAGCCAGCGCTGCATGTCCTCGCGCTCCTTGAAGCTGCCGATCTTGTCGCGCACGATGCACTTGAGGTAGTGCGCAAAGCGGTTGCAGGCAAACAGGTAGGGCAGGCGCGCCGCCAGGTTGGCGTTGGCCGTGGCGTCGGGGTCGTCGTACTCGGCCGGCTTGTTGAGCGACTGGGCGCCGATGAAGGCCGCGAAGTCGGAGTTCTTGCGGTGGATCATCGACAGCAGGCCGGCCTTCGAGAGTTCGGCCTCGCGCCGGTCGCTGATGGCGATCTCGGTGGGGCACTTCTGGTCCACGCCGCCGTCGTCGCTCGGGAAGGTGTGCAGCGGCAGGTTCTCCACCGCGCCGCCCGATTCGATGCCACGGATGCGCGAACCCCAGCCGTAGAGCTTGTATGAGCGGTTGATGTTGGTCGCCATCGCGTAGGCCGCATTGGCCCAGGCGTACTTGTTGTGGTCGGCGCCGGCGGTGTCCTCCTCGAAGTCGAACTCTTCCACCGGATTGGTGTTCGCGCCGTAGGGCGTGCGCGCCAGGAAGCGCGGCATGCACATGCCGATGTACTTGGAGTCGTCCGACTCGCGCAGGCTGCGCCAGCCGGCGTACTCCGGCGTGAGGAAGATCTTGGTCAGGTCGCGCGGGTTGGCGAGCTCCTGCCAGGACTCCATCTGCATCAGGTTCGGGCTTGCGCCGGTGATGAACGGCGCGTGCGCCGAAGCGGCGATCTTGGCCATCTCGCCGAGCAGTTCCACATCAGGCGGGCTCTGGTCGAAGTGATAGTCGCCCACCAGCGCGCCGAAGGGTTCGCCGCCGAACTGGCCGTACTCCTGCTCGTAGATCTTCTTGAACATCGGGCTCTGGTCCCAGGCCGCGCCCTTGAACTTCTTCAGGCTCTTGGCAAGGTCCGCCTTGGAGATGTCCATCACCCGGATCTTCAGGTTCTCGTCGGTCTCGGTGTTGTTCACCATGTAGTGCAGGCCGCGCCACGCACTCTCGAGCTTCTGGTAGTCGGGGTGGTGGATGATCCTGTTGACCTGGTCGGTGAGCTTGGCGTCGATCGCGGCGATCATGGCCTGGATCGACTTGGTCACGTCCTTGCCGATGACGGTGCTGTTGCTCAGCGCCTGCTGCGCCAGCGTGAGCACGGCGGCCTCGACGGCGCTCTTGGCTTCGTCGCTGCGCGGCTTGAATTCCTTCTGCAGCAGCGACGAGAAATCGCTGCCCGCGTACGCGACATCTTTCAGCGCGCTCTGTTCGAGTGCTTCGGCCATGGTGGGTACTCCTCGTTAACCGGTGTGTGTGTGTCGGGGGTCAGGCGGCGGGCGTGCTGCCGTCTTCGGGCTTCTTGCTCGCGGCCAGCGTCTGCAGCAGGGCCGGGTCTTCCAGCACCTTGGCCAGCAGGTCTTCGGCGCCGCCCTTGCCGTCCATGTAGGTGACGAGGTTCGACAGCTGGGTGCGCGCCTCGAGCAGCTTGTTCAGCGCGCCCACCTTGCGGGCCACGGCGGCGGGCGAAAAATCTTCCATGTTCTCGAAGGTGAGCTCCACCTTCAGGTCGCCTTCGCCGGTGAGAGAGTTCTCCACCGCGAAGGCTGCGCGCGGCTTCATGGCCTTCATGCGCGAGTCGAAGTTGTCGACGTCGATCTCCAGGAACTTGCGGTCGGCCACCGGCGCGAGCGGGTCGGCGGGCTTGCCCGACAGGTCGGCCAGCACGCCCATCACGAAGGGCAGCTGCACCTTCTTCTCGGCCCCGTAGAGCTCCACGTCGTACTCGATCTGGACCCGGGGCGCCCGGTTGCGGGCGATGAATTTCTGACTGCTCTTGGCCATGGAAGATGCTCCTTGCGGGTGTGAATGGGGCGGTTGTGTTGTGGTGCTGGCTTATTCGGAAGGGCGTCGGCCCGTGACCGTCTCGATGGTGTCCATCGCGTTGGGCGCGAGGTTGGCCATGATCTCGAGGAAGCTCACGCCGATGAGCTTCTTCGCGCGCTCGATCAGCAGCGGCGCGGGGTTGCCGGGCTCGGCCTGCTCGAGGTAGCGGATCACCCGGTCGAGCATCTGCACCGCGTCCTGGCGGTTCTGGATCTCGCCGCGCGGGGCTGCGGGATGTGCGGCCGCGGCGCTTGCGTCCTGCGTGCCCGCATCGCCCTCGCCGGTTGCCGCGCCCGCGGCATCCGCCGGCGCGCCGCTGGCCGCGGCGCAGGCCTTGTTCAGCACGCGGCCGATGCCGCGCAGCGCGTCGAAGTCGACCGCGTCGGCACGACCGGTGCGATCGACGATGAGCCTGTGCAGGCGATCGATCAGCGCGGGCACCTCGACGGCAGCCTGTATGGCCTCGGGCCGCTCGGCCTGTATGGCTTCGAGCCCGCCCTGCACCTGCGCCATGGAATACGCCGCCTCGCCGCCGACGGCGGTGAGCGCGTTGTGCGCAATGGCGATGTCGCGCACGCGGATCGGCCCGACGCCGCGCGCGATGCCGACCTGCGCGTCGTACAGGTCGCGCAGGCCCATGCCTTCGTCGGTCAACGGCGCGAGCGCGTTCAGGCGCATCGTCGGATCGTTGTCGTCGTCCGCATCGAGCTTTGGATGTATGCCGTCCCAGAAACTGTCGAGCAGGTCGGTCAGCAGGCGCAGCCCCGCGGCGAAACCGGCAACGCCCTGCAGGCGCGTGGCGGCGCGCAGCAGCAGCACCGCGGCGCGCAAGTCCTTGCTGCGGCGAAGGATGGCGTCGGACTGCTCGGCGACTTCGCGCCACTCGGGCTCGACCGCGGGAATGACCGTGTCGCCGAACTGCTGCTCCGGCTTGCCTTGCGCGGCCGAGACGAGCGCGGTGAAGTCCGCGTCGTACTCCAGGTCGTCGCCGCACGGCGATGCTTCGCCGATGGGCGTGAGCAGTGCGGCGGCAAGTTGGTTGTTCAGCATATTGCCTGTTGAAGTTGGCTGGTGATAATCAAAGATGCGTCTTGACCGGTCAATGCAACGAAGGGAATAGCATGCGCACGCTGGGTACACACCATTCGTCCTATGAGAGCTCCTGCGCCGCGCTGCCGCGGCGTCGCATCGCCGTTCTTGGCCTTGCTGCAGCGGGTCTTTCGCTCATCGGATGCGCGAGCAAGCCGGTGGTGACGACCGTCGCGGTCTCGCTCACGGCGGGCCCCGACGCCAACCCCGATGCGCGCGGACGCGCCTCGCCGCTCACGGTGCGCGTGTATGCGCTGAAGTCGCCTGGCCCGTTCGAAGGCGCCGACTTCTTCTCGCTGTTCGAGAAAGACCAGGCCACGCTGGGCGCCGAACTCGTGCAGCGCGAAGAAGTGCTGCTGCGGCCCGGCGAAAGCAGAAAGCTCGACTTCAACCTGCCGCCCGACGCCAAGGCGATCGGCGTGATGGCGGCGTTCCGCGATCTCGACCGCGCGCGCTGGCGCGAGGTGCGCCCGGTCACCACCGGCAAGGCGCAGTCGCTCGACGTGCTGCTCGGCGCGCGGCAGATGCGCATCGACGCGAAGTAGCGCCGCGGCCCTGCTGTCAGGCCGTGGCGCCGGCGGGCGATGGGCGGCCCGGCCGCACCAGTGGCTGGTCGGCCGGCAGGAAGCGGCCGAACAGGTCATCAACGAAGGCCGCGCCCGCGCCGTGCACGGGCGATGCCGCAGCCGTCAGGTAGAGGCCGCGCCAGCGCGTCGCGCGCGTGCCCTTGCCGTGGTTCGCGAGCAGCACCTGCGCGAAGGTGCGCAGCCCGGGCTGCAGCGCGCGCACCGCTTCCACGAATTCATGCACCGCGAGCCGGTCCGCGGCGCTGGCCTGCCGATGCAGCAGGCTCATTCGCAGCGCATGCAGGTGCCGGGCGAGCGGGTCGAACACCGCATCGAGCCGTTCGCGCGGCGGCGTGGCAATGGCGGCCGAGGCGTCGGTCAGCCGATGGCCCACGGCCTGAGAGAGCACCTCGGGCGGCAACGCGCCGCGCAGCACCGCATAGCCCGGGAGCTGTTCGAGCCTGGTGACGACGAGGTACGTGGGAAGCTGCAGTCGCAGGGTGTCTGCGGTCTCGTCGAGCAGGCGGCGCATTCGCGCGGCCAGGGCCGCGAGTTCGCTCTCGTCGGCATGCAGCAGCTCTTGCGCTGACACGCACGCGACCATGCCGTTGAGCGGCAGGCGATGTCGCCGCTCGGCCAGTGCCAGCAGCGACTGCAGCCACAGGCCGCGCTGCGCCGGCGTGTCGGCAGCCTTGCCGACCGCGCCGGGCGGAATCTCGATGGACACGGTGGCGCCGGTCAGCCACCAGTGCCACCGGGCATCTGCCTTGGCTTCGCCTGCGTCGTGCGCGGGCAGGCGCTCGCCATGCGCCGCAGAAAGCAGGCCGCACACGTTGGCGGCGGCATTGCCGAAGAACAGGAACCATGGAACAGGCGCGCGCGGGCGGCTGCGCTTCAGGGCCTGCTGTGCCTGCGCCATGCCTTCCCTGAGCGCGGCGGCGGCCAGGTCCGTGTCGCCCGCTGCTTCTGACGCGGGGACGCCGAGTGCCTCGATGCGCCGCTGCAGCGCGCGGCGCCGCGCTCCGCGTCCGGCATCGCGCACCACGCCGTACAGCAGCGCGAAGCCCGCGAGGCACAGCGCCAGCAGCAGCCAGAAGCGATGGTCGTGCGAAAGCATGGCGGTCACCGCGAAACCGTCTCCAGGAAAACGAAGTCGGCGATCAGCCGGTCGCTGTTCTTGCCGGCCGCGACGGTCTCTCGCAGCCGCAGCAGGTAGTCTGACGCGAGCTCGAAAGGCGGCCGGTCGGCGGTTTCGGTGAACGGCGTCGGCGCCGAGAGCGCGGTGATCAGCACGCTGCCGAAGGGCGGGCTCACGAGCCAGCTCGACGGGATCTCGCGGCCCAGCGCCAGTGTTTCGCCCGCATGCAGCTTCGTGGGCGCCTGCCCGGCGTTGAGGTGCATGACCGCGCCGTCGGCCGTGTAGTAGTCGACCCAGATGTAGCTGTCGTGGCGCGGCGCCACCACCTGCACGCGCACCGGGTCGCCTTCGCGCAACTTGCCTTCGAGCGCGGAGGGCGAGTCGATGTCGAGCCCGTAGGCCCGCTCGCGGTTGCGCGCCTGGTAGGGCTTGATGATGGCGAACACCTCGCAGTGCGGCCACACGCGCAGGCCGACGTCGAAGCTCGGCGATTTCACGCCGGGCACCAAGGCCACTTCGCGCTCCACCCGCGACAGGTCGCCGGGCAGCGAGACGAAGCCGGACACGCGCGTGCGGCCCTCCGTGTCCACGGTGGCCGTGAGGTCGGCGCAGGCGAAGGTCTGCAGGTGCTGCTCGATGCGCTGGCTCAGTCCGGAGCCGGCCGCGGGCGGCCCGGTGGACCACAGCCACAGCAGGTAGAGCAGCGGCAGCAGCAGCGCGAGCGCCGCGCCGGCGCGCAGCAGCGCGCGGTCGCGCCGGTGCGTGTCGTTGGGGCCGCGCGGGTCGGGCACGCTGTACGGCTGCGGCGTGATGCGGTCGTGCGCCAGGCTGTCGGCCGCGAGCGGGCGCAGCTGCAGCTGGCGGCCGTGCAGGTCCTTGAGTTTTCCGAGCTCGCCCTGGTCGCCGTCCTCGAAGTAGTACTGGCCCTTGAAGCCCAGCACCAGCGCGTGCCAGTAGACCTCGCGCACGTCGTTGTCCTGCGCGCCCAGGGCCGACAGGTGGTGGAAGAACTCGCTGTGCGCATTGTTCGAGTTGAAGAGCTGCGCCTGCAGCGGCGAGGGGCCGCTGCCCGCATCCGAGCCCGCCGTCGCTTCCGGGTGGCGCGCGAGGATCTCGTCGATCCACGCCACCATCGCGAACACGGCCGACTCGACCTGCGGCGCGGGCGTGCCCGCGGCGGCCGCTTCGGCGCGCGCGGTGTCGAGCAGCTGCATGGCCTTGCGCTGCACCGTCGCGAGCGCGGGCATCGGGCGCCCGGCGGCCGCCGATGCATCGAGGGCGAGGCCGTATGCGATGAAGCCGGAGAAGCAGTCGAGCAGGCGAGCCATGGAGGTGCCTGCTCAGGCGTGCATTGCGAAGGATGCCTTGCACCGGCGTCTGCAGCGATGGCACATGCCTATGTCCCCGGTTCCTTCGAGTAGGCTTTCATTGTTTCAAACGGGCCGGCGGGGGCGCCATACCGCTTGGGGCCTATGCCGTTGGTGGGGCGGCGGCCTTGCTGCGCGGGGAAATCACCGGTATCTTCTGCACCCGGTAGTTCAACGCGTGCTGGGGCACGGGAAAAAAGACATGAAAATCCTGATCGCCGACGACCACCGGCTCGTCATCGAGGCGGTCAAAGCCAAGTTGTCGGAACTGGAGCCCGGCATCGAGTTCGTTCTGGCGATGAGCGTCGACGAGCTGCTTGCGGGTGCTTCCGACGACCTCGACCTGGCCCTGATCGACCTCAACATGCCCGGCGCCGATGGGCAGGCGCACATCGACGAAATCCGCAAGCGCCATCCGGCCCTGCCCGTCATGGTGCTGTCCGGCTACGAAGACCCGGCCATCATGCGCAGCGCGCTGGAGCGCGGCGTGCTTGGTTTCATTCCCAAGGCCTATTCACCCGAGGTGATGCTCTCCGCGGTGCGGCTGGTGCTGGCCGGCGGCGTGTACGTGCCGCCGATGATGCTCACCGCACTGCCGCCGGGCATCGTGGCGGGCGTGGCACCGCAGGCGTCTGAGACGCTGCCGCGCGGCGGCGCCGGCAGCCAGACGCTGGAACACCTGCGCAACGTGCTGACCGAGCGGCAGGTCGAGGTGCTGCAACTGCTGTCGCAGGGCAAGCCCAACAAGCTGATCGGGCGCAGCCTGGGCATCAGCGAAGGCACGGTGAAGATCCACCTGGCGGCCATCTTCCGTGCGCTGAACGTGCGCAACCGCACCGAGGCGGTGGTGGCGGCGCAGGCACTGACCGAGGCGCAGCAGGCCTAGGCTGCGCGCAACTCGGGGGGCGGTGCGGCGTCGGCACCGCCGCGCGACGTCGCCTTGCGTTCCTCGATCGCCTGCGCCAGGAATTCCGCATCCCGCGCCACGCCCGAGAAGCGTCCCGAACCCCAGGTGTGCAGCCACGGCAGGCCCAGGAAGTACAGCCCCGGCTCGTTCGTGACCCCGCGCAGGTGCACCGGCGCGCCGCGCCCGTTGAACACCGGCGCATCCACCCACGCGAAATCCGGCGAGAAGCCGATGCACCACACCACGCTGGTGATGCCCGCCGCGGCAAGGTCGAGCCGCGTGCGTTCTTCCCGTGGCTCCCATACCGGCGTGTAGACCGAAGGCGGCGGCGCCTCGATGCCCTGCGCCGCGATGTGCTTGTCGATCGATGCGTTGATGCGGTTGTAGGTGCTGTCCGCCTGGTCGAGGTTGTCGCGCAGGTTGGGCTGCAATTCGAAGCTGCCGTCGTCGAAGCCGCTCAGCAGGCCGTACAGCTCCATGCCTTCGAGCGCGAAGCGCCGCAGGTCGATGTCGCGCCCGCCGTCTCGGCCGGTCACGTAGTGGTTGGTGTTGTCGCGCACGCCTTCGCGCAGCGGATGCTCGGTGACGGGCATGTCGTAGTACTTCATGTCGGCAAGCCAGTCGACCACTTCCCGGCCGCGATAGAAGCGCGCGCAGCGCGGCGCGTTGCCGGTGGCCAGGTGCACCTTGCGGCCGGCCAGGTGCAGGTCTTCGGCGATCTGCGCGCCCGACTGGCCGCAGCCCACCACCAGCACCGCGCCCTCGGGCAGTTGCGCCGGGTTGCGGTACTGCGCCGAGTGGAACTGCGCCACGCTGGCCGGCAGCTTCTCGGCCAGGCGCGGCACGATGGGGCGGTGGTAGCCGCCCGAGGCCACCACCACCTGGTCGGCGGTGTAGAGGCCGGCGTCGGTCTGCACGCTGAAGCGGTCGCGCTCGCCGTCGCGCGATACGCGTTCGACGGTCACGCCCTCGACGGCCGGCGCCTTCACGTGCTCGACGAAGCCCGCGAGCCATTCGTTGATCTGGTCCTTGACCATGAAGCCGTGCGGATCGACGCCGGTGTAGCCCCAGCCCGGCAGCTGGCATTGCCAGTTGGGCGTGACGAGGCAGAACGAGTCCCAGCGCTGCGTGCGCCAGGTGTGCACCAGGCTGCGTTTCTCGATCACGAGGTGGTCGATGCCGCGCTGCTGCAGGCAGTGGCTCAGCGACAGGCCGGCTTGGCCGCCGCCGACGATGACGACGCTGTAGTGGCTGCGTCCGCCGTAGGGATGTGACATGGGGTGCTTCTTTCTCTGGATGTGGGGAACGCGTCAGTCGATGGCGACAACGGTGACGTGTGCGTCCGCGGTGGTGGCGAAGCGCGCGGCGGTCTGCTCGATGTCTGCAAGCTGGTCCATCGCCTGCGAACACGCGAAGCCGTACTTCGCGCGAACCCGCTCGGAGGCCTGGCCCAATGCCTCGCGTGTGCGTTGCATGAAGTCGGCGAGGGCATAGCGCTCGCCGGGTGCCAGGTGCTCCCGCACCACGCTGGAGGGCGAGTAGCAGCGCGTTTCGCTGGCGTCGGGCCAGCGCACGCTGAAGTGGGTCACGGGCATGCGGCGGCCTCCGCTTGCAGGCTGGGCGGCTGGATGAAGGCGTCGCTGCCGAAGTCCCACAGCAGCGCCTCTTCGCCACCGGCGCGCAGGCGCACCTGCCGCGCGGCATCGACCTCGCCGATCACGCCGCAGGCGATGTCGCGCGCGGCAAAGCGCGCCAGCACCGAGGCCACCTGCGCGGGCGCCACGCTGAGCACGAAGCCGTAGCTCGGGAACGACGAGAGCCAGCGCAGCAGCGGCACGCCGTCGGGCCGGGGCAGCGCGTCGAGGTCGATGCGCGCGCCCACGCCGGAGCATTCGAGCAGCATCATGGCCGTGCCCACGGCGCCGGCCATGCTGATGTCCTTGCCGGCACCGCACAGGCCGTCTTCGGCAATGGCCGGCAACAGCTCGAGGTCGGCGCGCAGCCGCGCGGCGGGCGCGCGGGTCGAGGCGTTCCAGTACGGAAAAGGCTCCTCGTAGGCGCCGCGCAGGTCGGCGGCCATCACCAGCAGATGCCCCGGCCTGGCGTCGAAGCTGGTGAGCAGCCGGCGCGCATGCCCGAGGATGGCCACCGCCAGTTGCGGCCGCTCGCTGCGGTTGTTGCTGTGGCCGCCGACGATGGGCACGCCGTAGCGCACGGCGGCCTCGGCCATGCCGCGCAGCACGTCGTCCGCGGGGCTCATGCCGGTGCTCCACAGGGCATCTACCACGGCGGTGGGGCGCCCGCCCATGGCGTAGATGTCGCTCACGTTGACCATCACGCCGCAGTAGCCGGCAAACCACGGCATGCGCACGATGAAGTCTTCGACCAGGCCTTCGATGGCGAACAGCAGGTAGCCGCCGTGGCCGTCGGGGATGGCCGCGCAGTCGTCGCCGATGGGCACGGCCTGCGCGAGCGCCGCATGGCCGCCTGGCAGCGAACGGCCCAGCGCCGACACCACATCGCTGATGTCGCGCTTGTGGGCGAAGCCGCGCGTGGCGCGCAGGGCTTCGGCGATGTCGTGGACATGCTGCGTCATGCCGCCACCCTGGCGCGCGTGACGAAGCCGCTGACGGGATCGTGGCAAGGCGGATACCACGCGAGGTCGGCCTGCATGCGCGCATGCGGGCGGCCGTGCACGCTGGTCTCCTCCAGCGTCGTCCAGCCAAGCTTGTTGAACAGCGGCACGTTCTGCAGCTGCACCTGCGCGAAAAAGGTCTCGCAGCCCAGCGCATGGGCGCGCGATACGGCCAGCCGGATCAGCGTGGCGCCCAGGTGCCCCTGGCTGCGGAAGGCGGGGTGCACGGCCAGCCGCGAGCCCCACCATTCGCCTTCGGCCTCACCGCGATGGATGCGCACCGTGCCCACCACCTGCTCTGGCATGCCGCCGTTGCACGACATGGCGACCAGCAGGCGCGCGTGGTCGTCGATGGCGTCGCGGTCGTCGCGCGCGAAGATGCCCTGCTCGATGCAGAACACCGCGCGGCGCAGCGCCATGGCTTCGTCGCGCTCCCATCGCTGGGCGGCTTCGCGCACGAGGTATTCGGCGGGCGCGTAGTGGTCCGCCATCTCGCAGAGGTCGTCGATGCACAGCATGGTCAGCCTTCGCTTTCTTTTTCGTAGATCGACAGCGACGAGCAGGCGCCGCACTTGCCGCAGCCGGCCTTGATGTCGGCCGAGCGCAGGCCGGCGGCCACCACGCGTTCGCCCAGCGGCGCGAGCAGCGACTTCATGAACTCGGGCGTGGGGGCCGGATGGTCTTCCAGCGGCGTGCCGCTGATCGGCACGAAGGGCACGACGAAGGGGTACACGCCGCGCGCCAGCAGCTGGTCGCAGGTGTCGAGGATGGCTTCCCGCGTGTCGCCCAGCCCGGCCAGGATGTAGGTGCTGACCTGCCCGCGCCCGAACACGCCCACGGCCGCCTCGAAGGCGCTCATGTAGCGCGAGACCGGCACGCTGGCCTTGCCCGGCATGATGCGTTCGCGCACCTCGGGCGTGACCACTTCGAGGTGCATGCCCAGCGTGTCGATGCCGGCGGCCTTCATGCGGTGGAACCACTGGTCGTCGTCGGGCGGCTCGCACTGGCCCTGGATGGGGATGTCGACCGCGGCCTTGATGGCGAAGGCGCTCTCGCACAGCACGGCCGCGCCGCGGTCGGTGGCGTTGGGCGTGCCGGTGGTCATCACCATGTGCTTCACGCCGTCGAGCAGCACGGCGGCGCGCGCCACTTCGGCGAGCTGCTCGGGCGTCTTGCGCGCGACGGTGCGGCCGGCCGCGAGCGACTGGCCGATCGCGCAGAACTTGCAGCTCTTCCTGCGGCTCTCGTAGCGGATGCAGGTCTGCAGCACGGTGGTGGCCAGCACGTCGCTGCCGTGCAGCGTGGCGATGTGCGAGTAGGGCACGCCGTCGAAGGTCTGCATGGCGTAGAAGCGCGGCTGCCTCGGAAAGCTGATGCTTGCGATGGGAATGCTGCCGCGCATCACGCGGCTCATGCCGCTCGCGTCCGGCGCCTCGGCGGTGAAGGGCGAGTGCCAGGCGGTGGACGTGTGCACCGGCACCATGATCGTGTGGCCGTCGACGGTCACGGCCTTGTGGTCCGAAGGGCCCGCGCCGCCGCGGCGGCTCGAGACGCCGGCCGAAGGATCAACCAGCCGCAACCCGAAGGACTGGAGCTCGGTCATCAGTTGCCGGCTGTCCTGCTGCTGCGTCGTGATGGGTGTCGTGGTCATGGTCGGGGCTCCGTTGGGCGAAAGGTTGCGTGAGGTGCATGGGCACGGTGGTCTGCGCCGGCCGGTCGTTGAGGGCGAGCGACAGCAGCTCGGGCCGCGCGTAGTGGCCGACCGAATCCATCATTCGCTTGCGCTTGGCGATCAGCGCCATGTCGAGGTCGGCCACCACCATGCCTTCGCCCTCGGTGAGCGGCGGCGCGAGGTGCTTTCCTTCGGGCGAGACGATGGCCGTGTGGCAGCCGCCGCGCAGCGCCTTCTGCAGTTGCGCGTCGGGCGTGACCGAGCGGATCTGCTCGTCGGTGAGCCAGCCGGTGGCGTTGACCACGAAGCAGCCCGACTCCAGCGCGTGGTGGCGGATGGTCACTTCCATCTGCTCCGCGAAGATCGGGCCGACCAGCGAGCCGGGGAACTGCGCGCAGTGGATCTGCTCGTGCTGCGCCATCAGCGCGTAGCGCGCGAGCGGGTTGTAGTGCTCCCAGCAGGCCAGCGCGCCGACGCGGCCCACGGCGGTGTCGACCACCTTCAGGCCCGCGCCGTCGCCCATGCCCCAGACCATGCGCTCGTGATAGGTCGGCGTGATCTTGCGGCGCTTGAGCACCAGCGTGCCGTCGGCGTCGAACACCAGCTGCGTGTTGTAGAGGCTGCCGTGGTCGCGCTCGTTCACGCCGAGCACGACCACCATGTTCCGTGCGCGGGCTCGCTCCGCCACGGCCTGCGTGACCGGGCCGGGCACGACCACCGCGCGCTCCGCCAGCCGCAGGTGCGGCGCGCCTTGCAGCACCGGCGGCAGCACGAAGCTGAAGTAGGGGTAGTAGGGCACGAAGGTCTCGGGAAAGACCGCGAGCTGCGCGCCCCTGGCAGCGGCCGCGTCGATGGCGCTGCACACGCGCTCCAGCGTGCCGTCGGGCCGCTCGAAGTCGGGTGCGATCTGGATCGCCGCCGCCCGAACGGTGGTGGGTGTGGATGCCATCGCCGCGCCTTCGCTCACAGTGTCCAGGTGTCGAGGATGACCGCGCCGGCCTTCTTGTGCAGCAGCACGAGGTCGAGCACGTCGAGCGGGTTGATCGGCGTGATGCCTTCGATCAGCGCGCCTTCGCCGTGGCCGTACAGCGCCTGCAGCGCGAAGCGGCAGGCGTAGACCTTGCCGCCTTCCTCCATGAACTTGACGATTTGCTTGTTGAAGTTCTGGTGGCCCGGGAAGGCCTCGTCGCCCAGCGTGGGAAAGCCGCGCTGCACGCCCAGCGTCACGCCGGGGCCGTACAGCAGGACCGAGGTCTCGTAGCCCTTGCGCCGCAGCCGCGTGGCCTGCAGCAGGTTGACGAAGCCGATGGAGCCTTCGAAGGCCACGGTGTGGAAGGTGACGAGCGCCTTCTCGCCGGGCTCGGCCTTGACGTCTTCGAACACCTTCTCTTCGTAGTCGACGAGGTACTCGCCTTTTTCGTTGCGGGGGCGGGTGACTTTGGGCATGGGGGACTCCGGTTGGGTGGTTGGACACGCAGGTCTTGCGTGCCTTCCTCTTCGCAGGCGATGTGCCAGCGTTCGCGCGGCTGCGTGCAATCAAGTCGCGATCAACGCGCAGCGGCGCGGGCCGCGAGCCGCAAAAAATTTTTCCGGCCTGTGCAAAGGCGGGCCGGCGGCCGGGCCGGGCGGCTCGCCGCGCACCGGCAAGACGCATGCGCCGTGCGATCAATGCACCCGATCAATGGGGTTGATCGCACCTGATCGAAGCATCCGGGTCCTCTGGGGCGGGCGCGAATCCTGCGTGTTGATCGGTGGCCGGATGCAATCAATGAATGCGATCAACTTCGCCGGAGCCCCCCGATGACCACCATCACCGCCCACTGGCGCAGGCAACTGCGCAACAGCGCCCGCCCGGCCTACCTGCAACTGGCCGAGCTGATCGCCGACGACATCAAGACCGGGCGACTCGGCGTGCGCGACCGGCTGCCCACGCTGCGCGAACTGGCGGCCGACCTGGAGCTGAACTACACGACCGTGGCGCGCGGCTATGCCGAGGCGCGCAAGCGCGGGCTGATCGATTCGCGCGCGGGCACGGGCACCTTCATCCGCTCGGGCAGCCCGAGCCTGCGGCTGCGCGGCGGCAGCGGCGCGGAGATGACGATGAACATGCCGCCCGAGCCCGACGACGAGCACCTGATGGCGCGGCTGCACGACAGCGCGAGCCGGGCTTTCGCGCAGGCCGACTTCCACGACCTGCTGCGCTACCAGGACTTCGGCGGCACCGCGCACGACCGCGCCGCCGCCATGCACTGGCTGCGGCCCTTCGTGCCCGATGCGAGCGTCGACCGCATCCTGGT
Organism: Variovorax sp. PMC12; assembly: GCF_003019815.1. Lineage (NCBI taxonomy): Bacteria > Pseudomonadati > Pseudomonadota > Betaproteobacteria > Burkholderiales > Comamonadaceae > Variovorax > Variovorax sp. PMC12. Next base: position 3,423,557 of record NZ_CP027773.1, on the reverse strand, counting down.
GTGCCCGGGCATCCACGGCGTGCTGACGGCGCTGTTCTCGCAGCTTGCGCGGCCGGGCGAGCTGGTGTGCGTGGAGTCGCTCACGTACCCCGGCGTGAAGGCCATCGCGGCGCAGTTGGGCGTGCAGCTGCATGCGCTGCAGATGGACGACGACGGCCCGATTGCCGATGCCTTCGAGCACGCCTGCAGGACGCTCAAGCCCAAGGCGCTGTACTGCAACCCGACGCTGCTGAATCCGACCGCCGCCACGGTCTCGCGCGCCCGTCGCGAGGCGCTCGCGGACGTGGCGCTGCGCTACGCGGTGCCGATCATCGAGGACGACGCCTACGGCATGCTGCCGCGCCAGGTGCCCGCGTCGCTGGCCACGCTGGCGCCCGGGCTCACCTACTACGTGAGCGGATTCTCGAAATGCTTCGGCGCGGGGTTGCGCAGCGCGTATGTGTGCTCGCCGACGGTGGTGCAGTCGCAGCGGCTGGCCGGCGCAATGCGCGCGACCACGGTGATGGCCTCACCCATCACCAATGCGCTGACCACGCTGTGGGTGGAAGACGGCACCGCGGAAGAGATGCTGCAGGCGGTGCGCGCGGAGTCGATGGCGCGGCAGGTGCTGGCCACGCGCTACCTGGGCGCGAACGGGCTGCAGGCGCATCCGGAGGGGTTCCATGCATGGCTGCCGCTCACGCCGGGCTGGAGTCCGGTGGAGTTTGCGTCCTACCTGCGCACGCAGAACGTGGGCGTGGTGGCGAGCGCGGCCTTTTCCACCGACGGCGATCCGCCCGACGCGGTGCGCATCTGCCTGGGCGGGCCGATGTCGCGCGAGCAGTGCGACCAGGCGCTGCGGCTCATCGCGGACACGCTGGCGCATCCGTTGCATCCGCATGCCACGCTGCGCTGACCGCCCGCCGGCGGGGCGGGAGCGGTGCCGGTCAGCGCTTGGCGAACACGCCGCTCCAAGCGAACACGGAGTTGGGTGCGTTCACGTGGCGCAGGCTGGGCACGGGGCGCGGCTGCGGTTCTTTCTTGCGGGGGGCTTCCTCTTCGACGCGCACGCCCTTGGCCAACTGGTCGTCGACCAGGCTCTGCAGCGTGACGGAGTCGAGGAACTCCATCACGTGGTGGTTGGCGGAGGCCCAGAGCGCATCGGTCGAGTAGCAGCCGGATTCGCCGTCTGCGGCGCCGTTGCCGGCCTTGTCGCGCGGCGGTGCGGCTTCGGCCTCTGGTGCGGCCTGGCCGTCGACCGAGAACAGGATGTCCGCAACGGTGATCTCAGATGCCTTGCGCGCCAGCGTGTAGCCGCCGCCCGGGCCTCGCGTCGCCTTCACCAGCGCATGCTGGCGCAGCTTGCTGAAGAGTGCCTCCAGCGACGAGCGGGCAATATGTTGGCGCTTGGCGATCGACGCCAGGGCCACGGGGCCGGCCTGCTCGCGCAGCGCGACATCGATCATGGCCGTCACGGCGAAGCCGCCCTTCGTCGTCAGACGCATGGAGTGTTCCTCATGGATGTGTCTGGAATACAGACATTGAATGAATGGCTGTCTTGCGCGTTCGCGAAAGACAGCGCCGGAACGTAGGTGTCCGAAAGCCCCGAAAAGTTTCCGGAATGCTTCTTAAGCTTCTTCAGGTCTGGATGTAACCAACGGTTTGCGCATCGGTGGTTTCCGGCGCTCGGGGCTCGCCCATCATCTCGCGCAGGGTGGCTTCGATCATGCGGGACATGGCGTCCAGGGCCAGGTCGTTGGGCTGGGTGCCGAAGGGTTCCTCGATCTCGGCGCCCAGTGCCTCGAGTGCGAAGAAGGTGTATGCGACGAACGCGACCACCACCGGCGTCATTGCGCCGATGGCATCCACGAGGCCGAAGGGCAGCAGCACGCAATAAAGATAGATGGTGCGGTGGATGATGACGGAATAGGTGAAGGGGATCGGCGTGCTCGCAATGCGTTCGCAGCCGCCCAGTGCCTCCGTGAGCCGCCCCAGCGGTACTTCCGTGGCCTGCGCGAGCATCGGGTCGAGCCGGCCGCTCCTGCGCTGGTCGCGCAGCCATTCGCCGACCATGAGCAGCAGCATGGCCGGCTTGAAGCGCGCCGCGCGCAGGCGCTCGCAGTCTTCCGGCGGCAGCAGGCGAGCGAGGTCGGCACAGGGATCGGTGCCCCGCAGCTGATGGCGCAGCGCATGCACGAAGGCGATGAGGCGCGCGGCCGCCACGCCGGCGTGCGCGGGGGAGTCGGAGTGGGAGTCAGAGTCGCCCAGGGTCAGCGCCTGGCGCACCAGCGAGCGCGTTTCATTGAGCAGGGTGCCCCACAGCGTGCGGGCTTCCCAGTAGCGCGAATAGCTCGTGCTGTTCCTGAAGCCCAGGAAGATCGCCAGCGTGAGGCCGATGAGCGAGAAGGGCACGAAGTTCAGCGGCACCTTCCATTGAAAAAGCCGCCCGTGCAGTACCGTCACCAGCACCGCGAAGGCGGTGGTCCACAACAGCTGCGGCACGATGTCCGGCAGGACCGAGCCGCGCCACACGAAGAGCATGCGCAGCCAATGAGGGCGGGGTCGGACGATCATCGGGCGGCCATTATCCCCGCGTGCCGGCATCGTGCCCCCGGGGCCACAGAATGGCGCTCTCACCAACACCCCCGGCATTCGCCGATCCACGCACCATGTTGACCTACGCAATCCAGAGAGTCGGCTACGACTACAAGCAGACGGACCCGCAGGGAGAGACGAACCTGATCGCCTTCATGGCCGCCATTGACGCCTTCCCGTGGACCGAGCAGCTCGCGCTGTGGGACGAGCAGCAGGACGGCCCGCTGCCGACGCTGGTGCTGCAGAACGAGCCCGACCAGCGGGAGCTCTGGATCTCGGCGCTGGGCGACGAACGCAACCGCAGCTACCAGCTGCAGTCGGTGTCGATCCAGATGCGCAAGGGCTTCTTCGGCAAGGCGAAGCCGGAGCAGGACGCGGCGGTTGTGGACGAGTGCAGCCGCGCGGAGGTCGATCGCCTCTGCGAGCTTTTCTGCGACGGGCAGTACGAGGTTTTCGATCGCGAGGTGGCAAGGCTCGCCGCGCGGGACGGCGGCGACTGAGAGAGACGGCGCGACTCGCGCCCGGGTCTGCTATGTTTTGCCCGCCGTTCCTCCCTTATCGCAACTCGATCGATCTGTCTTGAACTCCATCAGCTTCCACCCCAACCGCTTCGACGCCGCCATAGTCGACCTCGACGGCACCATGGTCGACACGCTCGGCGACTTCGCCGCGTCGCTGAACCGCATGCTGGCCGATCTTTCCCTGCCGGCGGTCGAGCCGGCTGCGATCGAGCGCATGGTGGGCAAGGGTTCGGAGCACCTGATCCATTCCGCGCTCGTGCATGTGATGGCGCCGACCGAAGGCGACGCTGCCGACGCCAGGGCGCGCGCATTGTTCGACCGCGCCTGGGAGCGCTATCAGCACCACTACCTGGCGGTGAACGGCCAGCACTCGGCCGTGTACGCGGGCGTGATCGACGGCCTGAGGGCACTGCGCGCGCAGGGCCTGCGGCTGGCGTGCCTCACGAACAAGCCGACGTCGTTCGCGAAGCCGCTGCTGGCCGAGAAGGGGCTCGACGGGTTCTTCGAACTGGTGTTCGGCGGCGACGCCTTCGAGCGCAAGAAGCCCGATCCGCTGCCGCTGCTGAAGACCTGCGAGGCGCTGGGCACGGCGCCCGCACGCACGCTGATGGTGGGCGATTCGAGCAACGACGCGCGTGCCGCGCGCGCCGCCGGCTGCCCCGTGGTCCTCGTGACCTATGGCTACAACCACGGCGAGCCGGTGCGGGCGGTGGATGCCGACGGCTTCGTGGATTCGCTGGCCGAACTCGCGGCCGCCTGACTTGAGGCTGTTCGGCTACTGCTTGCCGAGCAGCGCGTCCTTCAGCTTCCAGTCGGCCGGGTTCGGCCCCAGCCAGATGCGCAGCAGGGCGTTGAAGAAGGCCGGCTCCTTCACCGGGTCGGGCTGAGGCACGCCGCGCACGGTGATCACGGTGCCCGTGCCTGGCACCCAGTCGATGTTGAAGGTGTCGCCGGTCTTCAGCTGCTTTTGGTCCGCGAACATCTGGCCCATGCGCAGCAGCCCTGGAATGAGGTTGACCATTTCGCTCTTGGGCGAGTTCTCTTCCACGCCCTTGGTGAAGAGCTTGCCGAGTTCGTTCGCGTCGATGTCGCGCAGCATCGTGATGGCCACGCGCTTGGGGCCCGGCGCGGCCAGCGCCTCTTCCGGCGTCGACACCTTCTTGCCTACGTACAGCCCCGCCGTGTAGACCTTGAAGATGGCCTTGTAGCGAATGCCTGCGCCGTTGAGCTGCAGCGCACTGCCATGCAGGTCCATGCGGTCTTCGAGCTTGACGCCGGCCACGTCGACCTGGGCCGCCGCGGCACCGAACGCGGCAGCGGCAAGACAGGCCGCCAGGGCGAGCCGGGAGAACACGGTCGAGAGCGAAAAAGCTGGCACGGAAGGTCTCCTCGGTATTTTGCGAACGGTCGTGCGAATGTATCTTTTCGTTTTATGGGCAACCTCGGGATGAACCCTGAAGCCGCCCTGAAGCCGCGCCGGAGCGGCCGTTGTTGTGCGAACCGGCGTTTTCGTGGGCTAAACTCGGCTTTCCATGTTCGTTCATCACATCAATCAAACAGGTGAAGGCAGCCGGGGAGCCTGGCCCTGGCGTAGCCATACTTCGCTGACTGTTTGATTGCACGGCGCACGCCGTGCGCCCGCGGTTCCGGATCGACACATACTCGACGACGCCGGACCACCCGTGAATGACCTTGCCCCCGGCCAAAGGAGCGCCGGCTGGCAATTGGAGAACGAACCCGTGATCACCGAACTTGAATTCAAGAGCCTCAGCGCCCAGGGCTACAACCGCATTCCGCTGATGGCCGAGGCCTTCGCCGACCTCGAGACGCCTCTTTCCCTCTATCTCAAGCTCGCCCATTCGCAAGGCGGCGGCAAGCACAGCTTCCTGCTCGAATCCGTGGTGGGCGGCGAGCGCTTCGGGCGCTACAGCTTCATCGGGCTGCCCGCAAGGACCTTGCTGCGCGCCAGCGGCTTCGGCGCCGAGGCCGTCACCGAAGTGGTGACCGACGGGCAGGTGGTGGAAAGCGTCAAGGGCAATCCGCTCGACTTCGTTGCCGAGTACCAGAAGCGCTTCAAGGTGGCGCTGCGCCCGGGCCTTCCCCGCTTCTGCGGCGGCCTCGCGGGCTATTTCGGCTACGACACCGTGCGCCACATCGAGCGCAAGCTCGAAAAAAGCTGCCCGCCCGACACGCTGGGCTGCCCCGACATCCTGCTGCTGCAGTGCGAAGAGCTGGCCGTCATCGACAACCTCTCGGGCAAGCTGTACCTCATCGTCTATGCCGATCCGAAGCAGCCCGAGGCCTATGCAGTGGGCAAGCGCCGCCTGAGGGAGCTCAAGGAAAAGCTCAAGTACTCGGTGAGCGCCCCCATCGTGAAGCCCACGCAGCCGCATCCGCCCGAGCGCAGCTTCGCCAAGGCCGACTACCTTGCGGCCGTGGAGCGCGCCAAGGAAATGATCGCCGCCGGCGACTTCATGCAAGTGCAGGTGGGACAGCGCATCAGCAAGCGCTACACCGAGTCGCCGCTGTCGCTGTACCGCGCGCTGCGTTCGCTGAACCCGTCGCCCTACATGTACTACTACAACCTGGGCGACTTCCACGTGGTGGGCGCCTCGCCCGAGATCCTGGTGCGCCAGGAGAACACGGGCGAGGGCGAGCAGAAGATCACCATCCGCCCGCTGGCCGGCACGCGTCCGCGCGGCGCGTCGATCGAGCTGGACAAGGCGGCCGAGGTGGAGCTCATCAACGACCCGAAGGAGCGCGCCGAGCACGTGATGCTGATCGACCTCGCGCGCAACGACATCGGCCGCATCGCCAAGACCGGCACCGTGAAGGTGACCGAAGCCTTCGCGGTGGAGCGCTACAGCCACGTGATGCACATCGTGAGCAACGTTGAAGGCACGCTGAAGGACGGCATGACCGCCATCGACGTGCTCAAGGCCACCTTCCCGGCCGGCACGCTGACCGGCGCGCCCAAGGTGCACGCGATGGAGCTGATCGACCAGCTGGAGCCCACCAAGCGCGGCCTCTACGGCGGCGCCTGCGGCTACATCAGCTATGCGGGCGACATGGACGTGGCCATCGCCATCCGCACCGGCATCGTGAAGGACCAGATGCTGCACGTGCAGGCCGCGGCCGGCGTGGTGGCCGACTCGGTGCCCGAGCTCGAGTGGAAGGAAACGGAAGCCAAGGCGCGCGCACTCCTGCGTGCCGCCGAACTGGTCGAGGAAGGCCTGGAATGATGAGCAACGCACCGGATATTCAGAACGACTTCTCGCACGAGATCATCGGCGCCGCCGTCGAGGTGCAGCGCGTGCTCGGCACGGGGCTCGACGAAGCCGCCTATGCCGCGGCGCTGGCCATCGAGCTGGCCGAGCGCGAGATCGGCTTCACGCGCGACGTGGCGCTGTCGGCCAGCTACAAGGGCCGCTCGCTGGGCGAGGTCTACCGCGCGGGCTTCGTGATCGAGCAGTCGGTCATCGTGGAGCTCAAGGCGGTCGACGTGCTGACCGACCTGCATCGCGCGCAGGTGCTGGCCGCGCTGCGGCTGTCGGGCCTCAAGCTGGGCCTGCTGATCAACTTCAACGTGTTCCCCGTCGTCAAGGGCGTCCACCGGATTGTGAGCAAGCCATGAAACTGCTGATGATCGACAACTACGACAGCTTCACCTACAACATCGTCCAGTACTTCGGCGAGCTGGGCGCGGACGTGCAGGTGCACCGCAACGACGAGATCACCGTGGCGCAGATCGGCGAACTCATCGCCTCCGGCGTGACGCGGCTGGTGGTGTCGCCCGGGCCGTGTTCGCCGGCGGAAGCGGGCGTGTCGGTGGCCGCCATCGAGGCCTTCGCGGGCAAGCTGCCCATTCTGGGCGTGTGCCTGGGGCACCAGGCCATCGGCGCGGCCTTCGGCGGCAAGATCGTGCGCGCGCAGCAACTGATGCACGGCAAGACCAGCGAGATCACGACCACGCAGGAAGGCGTGTTCGCGGGGCTGCCGCAGAAGTTCGTCGTCAACCGCTATCACTCGCTGTCCATCGAGCGCGAGAGTTGTCCCAAGGCGCTGGCTGTCACCGCCTGGACCGAAGACGGCGAGATCATGGGGGTGCGGCACACCGGATTCGCGCACGACGTGCGCATCGAAGGCGTGCAGTTCCATCCCGAATCCATCCTGACGGAGCACGGCCACGCCATGCTCAAGAACTTCCTGGACTGAGCCACCATGACCGACCGCACCCACCTCGTCGACCTGCGCAGCGACACCGTCACCCAACCCACGCCCGCGATGCGCGAGGCCATGATGGCGGCGCCGCTGGGCGACGACGTCTTCGGCACCGATCCGAGCGTGAACGCGCTGCAGGAAAAGATCGCCGCCATGCTCGGCTTCGAGGCCGCGCTGTTCGTGCCGACCGGCACGCAGAGCAACCTCTGCGCGATCCTTTCGCACTGCGGCCGGGGCGACGAATACATCGTCGGCCAGCAGGCGCATTGCTACCGCTGGGAAGGCGGCGGCGCGGCGGTGTTCGGCAGCGTGCAGCCGCAGCCGCTCGACCATGCGCCCGACGGCACGCTGCCGCTCGCGCAGATCGAAGCCGCCGTCAAGCCCGACGACGCGCACTTCGCGCGCACGCGGCTGCTGGCGCTGGAGAACACGCTGGGCGGCAAGCTGCTGCCCTTCGAGTACGTGCAGGCTGCGACCGACCTGGCGAAGAGCAAGGGGCTGCAGCGGCACCTGGACGGCGCACGGCTCTTCAATGCGGCGACCGCGCAGGCTGCGTTGAACAAGCGCAGCGACATCCGCGCGGAAGCCCGCCGCATCGCGCAGTGCTTCGACAGCGTGTCGGTGTGCTTCAGCAAGGGCCTGGGCGCGCCCATCGGCTCGGCGCTGGTGGGCTCGCGCGAGTTCATCGCGCGTGCGCACCGCGTTCGCAAGATGGCGGGCGGCGGCATGCGGCAGGCCGGCCTGCTGGCGGCGGCGGCATCGCATGCGCTCGACCATCACATCGACCGCCTGGCCGACGACCATGCGCTGGCGCAGCGGCTCGCACAGGGGCTCGAGGGCATCGAGGGTCTGAAGGTCGAGGCGCCGCACACCAACATCGTGTTCGTCGATCTCGCGGGTGCCGCGCAGGCGCGATCCGCGGAGCTGCTCGCGAGCCTGAACCAGCAGGGCATTCTTGCGACGGGGCTCTACCGGCTGCGCTTCGTGACGCACCTCGACGTCGATGCCGCCGGCGTCGACCGCGCGGTCACAGCGATCCGCGGATTCTTCAACGCCTGAGCCCCGGGGGAGCGAGATGCCCGATCTTCCTCATCTGCTCGCCTTCATCGCCGCCGGCTGGCTGCTCAACCTGACACCGGGGCCCGACGTGCTGTACGTCGTGACCAACTCGCTGCGCTCCGGCGTGCGCGCCGGCATCATGGCGGGACTCGGCATCACGGCGGGCTGCTTCGTCCACATCTTCGCCGCCGCCGTGGGCGTCGGCACGCTCATGGCGACGTCGGCCACTGCCTTCACGGTGCTCAAGTACATCGGCGCGGCGTACCTGCTGTACCTCGGCGTGCGCATGTTGCTGTCGCGCGCGAAGCCGCCGGCCGACCTGCGGGCCGAGGCGGCGGCGGCCGGCGAGCGCAGCCTGCAGGCGATCTTCCTGGGCGGCTTCTGGACCAACGTGCTCAACCCCAAGGTCGCGCTTTTCTTCCTGGCCTTCGTGCCGCAATTCATCGCGCCCGGCGCCGGCAACACGGCGCTCTGCTTCGTGCTGCTGGGTGTGCTGTTCAACGTCAACGCCATTCCCGTGAACATCGGCTGGGCCGTCGCCGCGGGCTGGATGGCGCGCCGCAGCGCTGTTCAGAAGGGCATGCACTGGCTCGACCGCGCCGCCGGCGTGCTGTTCATCGGCTTCGGCCTCAAGCTTGCGTTCACCGATGCGCCCGCCGTTCGCGTCGGCCGCTGATTCACCCCGAGGAGACTTTCCATGATCACCCCCCAGGAAGCGCTGCAGCGCACCATCGAACACCGCGAAGTCTTCCACGACGAGATGCTGCACATCGTGCGCCTCATCATGAGCGGCGAGTGCTCGCCGGTGATGATGGCCGCGCTGATCACCGGCCTGCGCGTGAAGAAGGAAACCATCGGCGAGATCACCGCCGCCGCGCAGGTGATGCGCGAGGTGTCGACCAAGGTGCCGGTGATCGATACGACCAACCTCGTCGACATCGTCGGCACCGGTGGCGACGGCTCGCACACCTTCAATATCTCGACCTGCTCGATGTTCGTGGCCGCCGCTGCGGGCGCCAAGGTGAGCAAGCACGGCGGGCGCAGCGTGTCGAGCAAGTCGGGCAGCGCCGACGTGCTGGAGTCGCTGGGCGTGAACATCAACCTGAAGCCCGAGCAGATCGCGCGCTCCATCGAGGAGTGCGGCATCGGCTTCATGTTCGCGCCGAACCACCATCCCGCGATGAAGAATGTCGCGCCGGTGCGCAAGGAGCTCGGCATCAAGACGATCTTCAACATCCTCGGGCCGCTGACCAATCCGGCCGGCGCGCCGAACATCCTGATGGGCGTGTTCCACCCCGACCTCGTGGGCATCCAGGTGCGCGCCCTGCAGCGCCTGGGCACCGAGCATGCGATGGTGGTCTACGGCCGCGACGGCATGGACGAGATTTCGCTCGGCGCGGCCACCATGGTGGGCGAACTGAAGGACGGCGAGATCCGCGAGTACGAACTGCACCCCGAGGATTTCGGCTTCGCGATGTCGAGCAACCGCGCGCTGCGCGTGGAAACGCCGGAGCAGTCGAAGGCCATGCTGCTGGGTGTGCTCGACAATCAGGCCGGCCCCGCGCTGGACATCGTGCTGCTGAACGCAGGCGCCGCGCTGTACGCGGCCAACGTGGTCGATTCAGTGGCCGCGGGCGTCGAGCGTTCGCGTGCCGCCATCGCGTCGGGTGCCGCCAAGGCCAAGCTCGCGGAGCTGGTCAAGGCATCCGCCACCGTCTGAACACAGAGAAACCGGGAGCACCAGAAACCCCATGTCCGACATCCTCGACAAGATCGTTGCCGTCAAGCACCAGGAGGTCGCCGCGGCCCGCAAGCGCGCGTCGCTCGAAGCCGTGCGCTTCGACGCGGAGAGCCGCATGCTCACGCGTGATTTCGAAGCCGCCTTGCGCGCCCAGATCGCCGCGGGCCACGCTGCGGTGATAGCCGAAGTCAAGAAGGCCAGCCCGAGCAAGGGCGTGCTGCGCGCGGACTTCATTCCGGCCGACATCGCGCAGAGCTATGCGGAGGGCGACGGCACGGTCAGTGCGGCTTGCCTCTCGGTATTGACCGAAAAGCAGTTCTTCCAGGGCGGCGTCGACTATCTCAAGCAGGCGCGTGCCTCGTGCGACCTGCCGGTGCTGCGCAAGGATTTCATCGTCGATGAATACCAGGTGTACGAATCGCGCGCGATGGGCGCCGATGCGATCCTGCTGATCGCCGCATGCCTCGACGACGCACAGATGAAGGACTACGAAGCCATCGCGCGCGGGCTGGACATGGCGGTGCTGGTGGAAGTGCACGACGCGGCCGAACTCGACCGCGCGCTGAAGCTCAGGACGGCGCTGATCGGCGTCAACAACCGCAATCTGCGCAACTTCGAGGTGTCGATCCAGGCGACCATCGACCTGCTGCCCAGGCTGCCGAACGACCGCCTGCCAGTGACGGAGTCTGGCATCGGTACTCGCGAGGACGTGGCCACGCTGCGCGCCGCAGGCGTCAACGCCTTCCTGGTCGGCGAGGCCTTCATGCGTGCAAAAGAACCCGGCGAGGCCCTCGCTGCTTTGTTCAAATGAGCCGGCCCGATCAGCTGTCTAGCAGCGATCCCGCCGACTGGCCCGTGGCGCCGGGCTGGCAGCCGTTGGTCGATGATTTCTTTGCCAGCGCGGTGGGGCAGAAGCTGCAGGGCTTTCTGCGCGAGCGGCTCGATGCTGGCGTGGTGATCTTCCCGCCGCAGCCGCTGCGGGCGCTGGAGCTCACGCCGCCGGAGGACGTGCGCGTGGTCATCCTGGGTCAGGACCCGTACCACGGGCGCGGGCAGGCCGAAGGGCTGGCGTTCTCGGTGGCGCCCGGGGTGGCGCTGCCGCCGTCGCTGCGCAACATCTTCAAGGAACTGCAGCGTGACCTCGGCACGCCGCCCCCTGCATTCCCCAATCCGGGCGGCAGCCTGGTGAAGTGGGCGACGCACGGCGTGCTGCTGCTCAACACCTGCCTGACGGTCGAGGAGGCCCAGCCCGCGAGCCACGCGGGCAAGGGCTGGGAGGTGCTGACGGATGCCGTCATCCGCCATGTTTCAGGTGGAGAAAAACCTGTTGTTTTTATGCTCTGGGGTTCGCACGCGCAAAGTAAGCGGGCGTTGATCGATGTTGGGCGACATAAGGTGCTGATGTCGAATCATCCGTCGCCTCTATCGGCCCTGAGGCCGCCTGTGCCGTTCATCGGCTGCGGCCATTTTGGTGAAGCCCGAGCCTGGCGTGAGGCGCAGCAGTCGGCGGGGTGAAAACTTAGGCGATAATCGTGGGCTAACGCCTCGAGCGGTTTTCCTGCATCTTCGTTGATGCATGGGTTTCCGGGTAGTCACAAAACCGTGCTATATTTCGAGGTTCGCCGGAGAGGTGGCCGAGTGGTTAATGGCAGCAGACTGTAAATCTGCCCTCTTACGAGTACGCTGGTTCGAATCCAGCCCTCTCCACCAGCGATGAATTTGGTTTCTAAGAGCGATTGGATCTAGCGCTTTGGGTGCCTTGAAGTGCCCCCGATGCGGGAGTAGTTCAATGGTAGAACCCCAGCCTTCCAAGCTGATGACGCGGGTTCGATTCCCGTCTCCCGCTCCAGAGACTCGGTTCGTTGTTGAGGCGATGTGAATTCGTAACTTTGTTACAAAAGCCCTTTTGGCTCAGTGGTAGAGCACTCCCTTGGTAAGGGAGAGGTCGCGGGTCCGATTCCCGCAAAGGGCACCAGTTTTTGGGGGTTGCAACGGCAGCTTTGCAACCCATCTGCATACGTTGAAAACGTTTTTTTCGGAGTCGAAAAATGGCAAAAGGTAAATTCACCCGCACCAAGCCTCACGTCAACGTGGGCACGATCGGTCACGTCGACCACGGCAAGACCACGCTGACGGCTGCGATCGCAACGGTGCTGTCGGCCAAGTTCGGCGGCGAAGCCAAGGCCTACGACCAGATCGACGCTGCGCCTGAAGAAAAGGCCCGCGGCATCACGATCAACACCGCGCACGTCGAGTACGAAACGGCCAACCGCCACTACGCACACGTCGACTGCCCCGGCCACGCCGACTACGTGAAGAACATGATCACCGGCGCTGCCCAGATGGACGGCGCCATCCTGGTGTGCTCGGCCGCCGACGGCCCGATGCCCCAGACCCGTGAACACATCCTGCTGGCTCGCCAGGTGGGCGTGGGCTACATCATCGTGTTCCTGAACAAGTGCGACATGGTCGACGACAAGGAACTGCTCGAGCTGGTCGAAATGGAAGTTCGCGAACTCCTCGACAAGTACGAATTCCCCGGCGACGACACCCCCATCATCCACGGCTCGGCCAAGCTCGCCCTGGAAGGCGACAAGGGCGAACTGGGCGAAGGCGCCATCATGAAGCTGGCCGAAGCCCTGGACACGTACATCCCGACGCCCGAGCGCGCCGTGGACGGCACGTTCCTGATGCCCGTGGAAGACGTGTTCTCGATCTCGGGTCGCGGCACCGTGGTGACCGGCGCTGTCGAGCGCGGCGTGATCAAGGTTGGTGAAGAAATCGAAATCGTGGGCATCCGCCCGACGGTCAAGACCACCTGCACCGGCGTGGAAATGTTCCGCAAGCTGCTGGACCAGGGTCAAGCCGGCGACAACGTGGGCGTGCTGCTGCGCGGCACGAAGCGCGAAGAAGTCGAGCGCGGCCAAGTGCTGTGCAAGCCCGGCTCGATCAAGCCGCACACGCACTTCACCGCCGAGGTGTATGTCCTGTCGAAGGACGAAGGCGGCCGTCACACGCCGTTCTTCAACAACTATCGCCCGCAGTTCTACTTCCGCACGACGGACGTGACCGGCGCGATCGAGCTGCCCAAGGACAAGGAAATGGTCATGCCCGGCGACAACGTCAGCATCACCGTGAAGCTGATCAACCCGATCGCGATGGAAGAAGGCCTGCGCTTCGCCATCCGTGAAGGCGGCCGCACCGTGGGTTCGGGCGTCGTTGCCAAGATCCTCGACATCTAAGTCGGGCGCAAAGAGTACCGGAGGGGTATAGCTCAATTGGCAGAGCGTCGGTCTCCAAAACCGAAGGTTGTAGGTTCGATTCCTACTGCCCCTGCCACTTAGGTGGCACCCCTAAAGCCCATCGTGACCCGATGGGCTTCGGCGTCTCAAGAGACGCATTGAATTGAAGGCCTACAGGCCACAGGAAATCAGCCAACCATGGCCACATCTCAAATCGAAACCGTGAGCACCGGCGCCGACAAGGCCAAACTGGCCGTGGCTGTCGTGCTGGCAGTGGGCGCCATCGTGGCGTTCTACCTGCTGTCGCGCCAAGGCTCGGTGGTGCAATGGGCTGCGCTGCTGGTCGGCCTGGCTGCGGCCGTGGCCGCCTTCGGCAGCTCCGAGAGTGGCCGTCAGTTGTGGGCTTTCGGCCGCGACTCGTGGCGCGAGGTCAAGAAGGTCGTCTGGCCGACCCGCAAGGAAGCGATGCAGATGACGGCCTATGTGTTCGCCTTCGTGGCGATCATGTCCGTCTTCCTCTGGCTCACCGACAAGACGCTCGAATGGGTGTTTTTCGATCTCATTCTGGGCTGGAGAAAATAAATGACCGACGACGCAGTTGAAACCACGCCGAGCACGCCGGAGGAAGAAAACACCTCCGTGCTGGCTCCCGCCGCCAACCCCGATCTGCGTTGGTACGTGGTGCATGCCTATTCGGGCATGGAAAAGGCTGTCGAGCGCAACATCACCGAGCGCATCAACCGCGCCGGCATGCAGGACAAGTTCGGCCGCATCCTGGTCCCGACCGAAGAAGTGGTCGAAATCAAGAACGGCCAGAAGCGCACCACGGAGCGCCGCTTCTTCCCGGGCTATGTGCTGGTCGAAATGATCATGGACGACGAGAGCTGGCACCTGGTGAAGCACACCAACAAGGTGACGGGTTTCGTGGGCGGTGCCAAGAACCGTCCGGCCCCGATCTCGCAGAAAGAGGTCGAGGACATCGTCAGCCAGATGCAGCAGGGCACCGAAAAGCCGCGCCACAAGGTCGAATTCACCGTCGGCGAATTCGTGCGCGTCAAGGAAGGCCCGTTCACCGACTTCAACGGCACGGTCGAGGAAGTCAACTACGAGAAGAGCAAGGTCAGCGTGTCGGTCATGATTTTCGGCCGCGCGACCCCTGTGGAACTCGAATTCAGCCAGGTCGAAAAGACCTGACGACCCACCGGCCTTTGCGCCGGTGTCATTGTTTCCGGCTGCGCGCTGTCCGACTCGGCGCGCGGCCTTGATCCCGAAGAGTCGTTTAACCCCGGGGAGCCTTGGCCGCAAGCCAAGGCGATATCACCCGCAAGGAGCAAAGCATGGCGAAAAAAATCGTCGGCTTCATCAAGCTGCAAGTCCCAGCTGGTAAGGCCAACCCGTCCCCGCCGATCGGTCCCGCACTCGGTCAGCGTGGTCTGAACATCATGGAATTCTGCAAGGCGTTCAACGCGCAAACGCAGAGCTACGAGCCGGGTCTGGCACTGCCGGTGGTCATCACCGCCTTCGCCGACAAGAGCTTCACCTTCATCATCAAGTCGCCGCCGGCCGGCGTGCTGATCAAGAAGGCGATCAAGCTCGACAAGGGTTCCGCACGTCCTCACACCGACAAGGTCGGCAAGATCACGCGCGCCCAGCTCGAAGAGATCGCAAAGACCAAGATGAAGGACCTGACCGCGGCCGACATGGACGCAGCAGTTCGCACCATCGCCGGTACCGCCCGCTCGATGGGCGTGAATGTGGAGGGCGTGTAAATGTCCAAGATCACCAAGAAGCAAAAGTCGCTCGAAGGCAAGGTCGACAGCAACAAGCTGTACCCGCTGGCTGACGCGATCACCATCGTCAAGGACGCTGCCACCGCCAAGTTCGACGAATCGATCGACGTGGCTGTGCAGCTCGGCATCGATGCGAAGAAGTCGGACCAGGTCGTGCGTGGCGCCGTCGTGCTGCCCAACGGCACCGGCAAGACCAAGCGCGTCGCCGTGTTCGCCCAGGGCGCCAAGGCTGAAGAAGCCAAGGCCGCCGGCGCCGACATCGTCGGCATGGACGACCTGGCCGCCATGGTCAAGGCTGGCGACATGCCTTTCGACGTCGTGATCGCTGCCCCCGATGCCATGCGCGTCGTCGGTACGCTCGGCCAGATCCTCGGCCCGCGCGGCCTGATGCCGAACCCGAAGGTCGGCACCGTGACCCCGGACGTCGCCACGGCAGTGAAGAACGCCAAGGCCGGCCAGGTTCAGTTCCGCGTCGACAAGGCCGGCATCGTGCACGGCACGATCGGCCGTCGCTCGTTCGACAACGACAAGCTGCAAGGCAACCTCGCCGCGCTGATCGACGCTCTGGTCAAGGCCAAGCCCGCGACCAGCAAGGGCGTGTACCTGCGCAAGGTGGCCGTGTCGTCGACCATGGGTCTGGGTGTCCGCGTGGACACGCAAACCATCTCGGCGAGCTAAAGAGATTTGCTCCACTTCGCAAGGGTGGGGCGGATGTGGTGGGTCGCGGCGGCTTCGGTTGCCGCGGGCCATCCAAGACCGCTGGTGTGCAGGGTGCTGCACTTAATCGCCGGACCTTCCTGTCCGGTATCCAGCGCAGATGGCGATCCCGCTGCAAGGAATTTGTTTTTTGTTCCTGACAGTTGGTCGCTGCATGAAGCGCGATCCGAGGCCCCGGCCGAAGGTCGCATTAAAAGGAGTAGACCTTGAGTCTGAATCGCAGTGAGAAAGAAGCGGTCATCAGTGATGTGACCAGCCTCGCCGCAAAAGCTCAAACGCTCGTGATGGCGGAATACCGTGGCATCACGGTGGCCGACATGACCAAACTGCGCAACGAAGCTCGCAGCAAGGGTGTGAGCCTGAGTGTTCTGAAGAACACCCTGGCCCGCCGTGCTGTCGCTGGTAGCGCGTTTGAGATTGTTGGCGACCAGATGACCGGTCCGCTGATCTACGGCTTCTCCGAAGACGCTGTGGCCGCCGCCAAGGTGGTGGCCGATTTCGCGAAGACCAACGACAAGCTGGTCATTCGCGGCGGCGCCTTCGGTGGCAAGGCCCTGGACGTCGACGGCGTGAAGCAACTGGCCAACATCCCTTCGAAGGAAGTGCTGCTGGCGCAACTGCTGGGCTTGATGCAATCCCCCATCTCTCGTACCGCCCGCGTGCTTGCGGCGCTGGCCGAGAAGCGTGGTGGTGGCGAAGCTGCACCCGCCGATGCACCGGCAGAAGCACAGGCCGCTTGAGCCTGCGTTTGAAATATTCAACCCAATTGTTAGGAAACAAAAATGGCATTCGATAAAGACGCATTTCTGACCGCGCTCGACAGCATGACGGTCCTGGAACTCAACGACCTGGTCAAGGCCATCGAAGAGAAGTTCGGCGTGAGCGCCGCTGCAATGGCCGCTCCCGCAGCTGGCGGCGGCGCTGCCGCTCCGGCCGCTGAAGAGAAGACCGAATTCAACGTCATGCTGATGGATGCTGGCGCGAACAAGGTTTCGGCGATCAAGGCAGTGCGCGAAATCACCGGCCTGGGCCTCAAGGAAGCCAAGGACCTGGTGGAAGCCGCTCCCAAGGCTGTCAAGGAAGGCCTGTCGAAGGCTGACGCTGAAGCCGCCAAGAAGAAGCTGGAAGATGCCGGCGCCAAGGTGGAACTGAAGTAATTCAGACCCCCTAGAGGGCTGGAGGCGCCTGAAAAGGCCCTCCAGCCTTTGCCGCTTTCAGAGCGCACCCGAAAGCCGCCGCATCGACGCGGTTTTCGAGTGTCTTCTGACCCCGACTGCAGAAGACCCCTTGGTTCGGGCGATGTGCAACGCATCGCTGTCCGCCAACGGCTGGTAGTGGCCAGCCGCCAAGCAGTGGTGCCTCGGCACCTCTGACAAGTCGCTGAAGATCTCAAGCTCCGGAGCTCTCATGGCCCAATCGTCCGCGTACAGTTACACCGAACGCAAGCGCATCCGAAAAAGTTTCGGCAATCGCGACAGCGTCGTAGAAATCCCCTACCTGCTGCAGATGCAGAAAGACGCGTACACCGCGTTCCTGCAAGCCGGCATTCCCCCGAAACAACGTACCGTCGAAGGCCTGCAGGCCGCGTTCGACGCCGCCTTCCCGATCGTCTCGCACAACGGTTTTGTCGAGATGAAGTTCCTCGAGTACAACCTCGCGAAACCCGCTTTCGACGTGCGCGAATGCCAGACCCGCGGTCTGACCTTCGCCTCGGCCGTGCGCGCCAAGGTCCAGCTCATCATCTATGACCGCGAGTCGTCGACTTCGCAGTCGAAGGTGGTCAAGGAAGTGAAGGAACAAGAGGTCTACATGGGCGAAGTGCCGCTCATGACGGACAAGGGTTCGTTCATCATCAACGGCACGGAACGCGTGATCGTTTCGCAGCTGCACCGTTCGCCGGGCGTGTTCTTCGAACACGACAAGGGCAAGACGCACAGCTCGGGCAAGCTGCTGTTCTCGGCCCGCGTGATCCCCTACCGCGGTTCGTGGCTCGACTTCGAGTTCGACCCGAAGGACATGCTGTACTTCCGCGTCGACCGTCGCCGCAAGATGCCGGTCACGATCCTGCTGAAGGCCATCGGCCTGAACCCGGAATCGATCCTCGCGAACTTCTTCGTGAACGACAACTTCCGCCTGATGGACAGCGGCGCGCAGATGGAGTTCGTCTCCGAGCGCCTGCGCGGCGAAGTCGCGCGTTTCGACATCACCGACAAGTCGGGCAAGGTCGTGGTCGCCAAGGACAAGCGCGTCACCGCGCGCCACACGCGCGAACTCGAGCAGGGCGGCACCACGCACATCAGCGTGCCGGAAGACTTCCTGATCGGCCGCGTGATCGCCCGCAACATCGTCGATGCCGACTCCGGTGAAATCCTGGCCAAGGCCAACGACGAGCTGACCGAAGCGCTGCTGAAGAAGCTGCGCACGGCCGGCGTGCAGGACGTGCAGGTCATCTACACGAACGAACTGGACCAGGGCGCGTACATCTCGCAGACGCTGCGCATCGACGAAACCGTCGACGAGTTCGCAGCGCGCGTGGCCATCTACCGCATGATGCGCCCCGGCGAGCCGCCGACGGAAGACGCAGTGCAGGCCCTGTTCCAGCGCCTGTTCTACAACCCGGACACGTACGACCTGTCGCGCGTCGGCCGCATGAAGTTCAACGCCAAGGTCGGCCGCGACGAATCGACCGGCCCGATGGTGCTGACCAACGAAGACATCCTGGCCGTGGTCAAGATCCTCGTCGACCTGCGCAACGGCAACGGTGAAGTCGACGACATCGACCACCTGGGCAACCGCCGCGTGCGTTGCGTCGGCGAACTGGCCGAAAACCAGTACCGCACCGGCCTGGCACGTATCGAGAAGGCCGTGAAGGAGCGTCTGGGTCAAGCGGAACAAGAGCCGCTGATGCCGCACGACCTGATCAACAGCAAGCCGATCTCGGCCGCGCTGAAGGAATTCTTCGGTGCTTCGCAGCTGTCGCAGTTCATGGACCAGACGAACCCGCTGTCCGAAATCACCCACAAGCGCCGCGTGTCGGCCCTTGGCCCGGGCGGTCTGACGCGCGAACGTGCAGGCTTCGAAGTGCGCGACGTGCACGTGACCCATTACGGCCGCGTGTGCCCGATCGAAACGCCTGAAGGCCCGAACATCGGCCTGATCAACTCGCTGGCCCTGTACGCCCGCCTGAACGAATACGGCTTCATCGAGACGCCGTACCGCCGCGTGGTCGACAGCAAGGTCACCAACGAGATCGACTACCTGTCGGCCATCGAGGAAGGCAAGTACGTCATCGCCCAGGCCAACGCGGCCCTGGACAAGGACGGCGTGCTGACCGGCGACCTGGTCTCCGCACGCGAAGCCGGCGAATCGATCCTGGTCGGTGCCGAACGCATCCAGTACATGGACGTGTCGCCCGCGCAGATCGTGTCGGTGGCCGCCTCGCTCGTGCCGTTCCTCGAGCACGACGACGCGAACCGCGCGCTGATGGGCGCCAACATGCAGCGTCAGGCCGTGCCCGTGCTGCGCCCCGAAAAGCCTATGGTCGGTACCGGCATCGAACGCGTCTCCGCGGTCGACTCGGGCACCGTGGTCACGGCCACCCGTGGCGGTATCGTCGACTACGTCGATGCGACCCGTGTCGTGGTGCGCGTGAACGACGCCGAAGCGGCTGCCGGTGAAGTCGGTGTGGACATCTACAACCTGATCAAGTATCAGCGTTCGAACCAGAACACCAACATCCACCAGCGTCCCATCGTCAAGCGCGGCGACAAGATCGCCAAGGGCGACGTGGTGGCCGACGGCGCATCGACCGACCTCGGCGAACTGGCTCTCGGCCAGAACATGCTGATCGCGTTCATGCCCTGGAACGGCTACAACTTCGAAGACTCGATCCTGATCTCGGAACGCGTCGTCGCGGAAGACCGCTACACCTCGATCCACATCGAGGAACTGGTGGTGATGGCTCGCGACACCAAGCTCGGTGCCGAAGAAATCACGCGCGACATCCCGAACCTGGCCGAGCAGCAGCTCAACCGCCTCGACGAATCCGGCATCATCTATGTCGGCGCCGAAGTGCAGCCGGGCGACACGCTGGTGGGCAAGGTCACGCCGAAGGGCGAGACCACGCTGACGCCTGAAGAGAAGCTGCTTCGCGCCATCTTCGGCGAGAAGGCTTCCGACGTGAAGGACACCTCGCTGCGCGTGGACCAGGGCTCGCAAGGCACCGTGATCGACGTGCAGGTGTTCACCCGCGAAGGCATCACGCGCGACAAGCGCGCCCAGCAGATCATCGACGACGAGCTCAAGCGCTTCCGCCTCGACCTGAACGACCAGCTTCGCATCGTCGAAGCCGACGCGTTCGACCGTATCGAGAAGCTGCTGACCGGCAAGGTCGCCAACGGCGGCCCGAACAAGCTGGCCAAGGGCACCAAGCTCGACAAGGCCTACCTGTCGTCGGTCGAGAAGTTCCACTGGTTCGACATCCGCCCGGCGGAAGACGAAGTGGCGACGCAGCTCGAGTCGATCAAGAACTCGCTGGAGCAGACGCGCCACAGCTTCGACCTCGCGTTCGAAGAAAAGCGCAAGAAGCTCACGCAGGGCGACGAGCTGCCCGCGGGCGTGCTCAAGATGGTCAAGGTCTACCTGGCCGTCAAGCGCCGCCTGCAGCCCGGCGACAAGATGGCCGGCCGCCATGGCAACAAGGGTGTGGTGTCGAAGATCGTTCCGGTCGAAGACATGCCCCACATGGCCGACGGCACGCCTTGCGATATCTGCCTGAACCCGCTGGGCGTGCCCTCGCGGATGAACGTGGGCCAGGTGCTCGAAGTGCATCTGGGCTGGGCCGGCAAGGGCGTGGGCCAGCGCATCGGCGACCTGCTGCAGCAGGAGGCCAAGGTGGCCGAGCTGCGCAAGTTCATGGAGCAGCTGTACAACGGCTCGGGCCGTCCGGAAGACCTCAGCCAGCTGAGCGACACCGAACTGCTCGCGATGGCCGCCAACCTGCAAAGCGGCGCCACGTTCGCGACGCCGGTGTTCGACGGCGCCTCGGAAGAGGAAATCCGCGGCATGCTGAAGCTCGCCTACCCGGACGACATCGCCAAGCTCAAGGGCCTGACCGAAACGCGCACGCAGGCGTACCTGTTCGACGGCCGCACCGGCGACCAGTTCGAGCGTCCCGTCACCGTCGGCTACATGCACTTCCTGAAGCTGCACCACCTGGTCGACGACAAGATGCACGCCCGTTCCACCGGCCCGTACTCGCTCGTCACGCAGCAACCGCTGGGCGGCAAGGCGCAGTTCGGCGGCCAGCGTTTCGGGGAAATGGAAGTGTGGGCGCTGGAAGCTTACGGCGCCGCCTACGTCCTGCAGGAAATGCTGACCGTGAAGTCCGACGACGTGCAAGGCCGTACCAAGGTGTACGAAAGCATCGTCAAGGGCGAGCACTCGATCGAAGCCGGCATGCCGGAATCGTTCAACGTGCTGGTCAAGGAAATTCGTTCGCTGGGTCTCGACATCGAGCTCGAGCGTTCTTAATTTGAAAAGGGAAAGAGTCTTATGAAATCGCTACTCGACCTGTTCAAGCAATTCACGCCCGATGAGCATTTCGATGCCATCAAGATCGGCATGGCTTCGCCCGAGAAGATCCGTTCGTGGTCTTTCGGCGAGGTGAAGAAGCCGGAGACGATCAACTACCGCACGTTCAAGCCCGAGCGCGACGGCCTGTTCTGCGCCAAGATCTTCGGCCCCATCAAGGACTACGAGTGCCTGTGCGGCAAGTACAAGCGCCTGAAGCACCGCGGCGTGATCTGCGAGAAGTGCGGCGTTGAAGTCACGCAGACCAAGGTGCGTCGCGAGCGCATGGGTCACATCGACCTGGCCGCGCCCTGCGCCCACATCTGGTTCCTGAAGTCGCTGCCGTCGCGCCTGGGCCTCGTGCTCGACATGACGCTGCGCGACATCGAACGCGTGCTGTACTTCGAAGCCTACGTGATCACCGACCCCGGCATGACCCCGCTGAAGAAGTTCGGCATCATGTCCGAGGACGACTACGACGCGAAGCGCAAGGAATACGGCGACGAATTCATCGCCAAGATGGGCGCCGAAGGCATCAAGGACCTGCTCGAAGGCATCGAGCTCGACAGCGAGATCGAACGCCTGCGCGGCGACCTGACCGGCTCCGAAGTCAAGGTCAAGAAGAACTCCAAGCGCCTGAAGGTGCTGGAAGCCTTCCGCAAGTCGGGCATCAAGCCCGAGTGGATGGTGCTCGACGTGCTGCCCGTGCTGCCGCCGGACCTGCGTCCGCTGGTGCCGCTGGACGGCGGCCGCTTCGCGACCTCCGACCTGAACGACCTGTACCGCCGCGTCATCAACCGCAACTCGCGCCTGCGCCGCCTGCTGGAGCTGAAGGCTCCGGAAATCATCGCGCGGAACGAAAAGCGGATGCTGCAAGAGGCTGTCGACTCGCTGCTGGACAACGGCCGCCGTGGCAAGGCCATGACGGGCGCCAACAAGCGCGCGCTGAAGTCGCTGGCCGACATGATCAAGGGCAAGAGCGGCCGCTTCCGCCAGAATCTGCTGGGCAAGCGCGTCGACTACTCGGGCCGGTCGGTCATCGTGGTGGGCCCGACGCTCAAGCTGCATCAGTGCGGCCTGCCGAAGCTGATGGCGCTCGAGCTGTTCAAGCCCTTCATCTTCTCGCGCCTGGAAGCCATGGGCATCGCGACGACGATCAAGGCTGCCAAGAAGGAAGTCGAATCGGGCACGCCGGTGGTCTGGGACATCCTGGAAGAGGTCATCAAGGAGCACCCGGTCATGCTGAACCGCGCTCCGACGCTGCACCGCCTGGGCATCCAGGCCTTCGAGCCGATCCTGATCGAAGGCAAGGCCATCCAGCTGCACCCGCTCGTCTGCGCGGCATTCAACGCCGACTTCGACGGCGACCAGATGGCCGTCCACGTGCCGCTGTCGGTGGAAGCGCAGATGGAAGCCCGCACGCTGATGCTGGCCTCCAACAACGTGCTGTTCCCGGCTTCGGGCGAACCGTCGATCGTTCCTTCGCAGGACGTGGTGCTGGGTCTGTACTACACGACCCGCGACCGCATCAACGGCAAGGGCGAGGGCCTGATCTTCTCCGACATCGGTGAAGTGCAGCGCGCACTCGACGCCAACGAAGTCGAACTCACCGCCAAGGTGGCAGTGCGCATCACGGAGTACACCAAGAACAAGGAAACCGGCGAATTCACGCCGTCGACCTCGCTCGTGGACACCACCGTGGGCCGTGCCCTGCTGTCCGAGATCCTGCCGAAGGGCCTGCCGTTCTCGAACATCAACAAGGCGCTGAAGAAGAAGGAAATCTCCAAGCTCATCAACGTCTCGTTCCGCAAGTGCGGCCTGAAAGAGACCGTGGTGTTCGCCGACAAGCTGCTGCAGAACGGCTTCCGCCTGGCGACCAAGGCCGGTATCTCGATCGCCATCGACGACATGCTGGTGCCTGCCGAGAAGCACGGCATCATCGAGCGCTCCGCCAAGGAAGTGAAGGAGATCGAGCAGCAGTACGTCTCCGGTCTCGTGACCTCCGGCGAACGCTACAACAAGGTGGTGGACATCTGGGGCAAGGCCGGCGACGAAGTGTCGAAGGTCATGATGGCCAAGCTGTCGAAGCAGAAGGTCATCGACCGCCATGGCAAGGAAGTCGAGCAGGAGTCCTTCAACTCGATCTACATGATGGCCGACTCGGGCGCCCGCGGTTCAGCGGCCCAGATTCGCCAGGTGGCCGGTATGCGTGGCCTGATGGCCAAGCCGGACGGCTCGATCATCGAGACGCCCATTACCGCGAACTTCCGCGAAGGCCTGAACGTGCTGGAGTACTTCATCTCCACCCACGGTGCCCGCAAGGGTCTGGCCGACACGGCGCTGAAGACGGCGAACTCGGGTTACCTGACCCGTCGTCTGGTCGACGTGACGCAAGACCTGGTCGTGACCGAGCAGGACTGCGGCACGCACGGCGGCTACCTGATGCGCGCCATCGTCGAAGGCGGTGAAGTGATCGAATCGCTGCGCGACCGTATCCTCGGCCGCACCGCAGCCGACGACGTGCTGCACCCGGAAAACCGCTCGGTGCTGCTGAAGGCCGGCGAGATGTTCGACGAGGACACCATCGAGGCGCTGGAAGCGCAAGGCGTCGACGAGGTCAAGGTCCGCACCGCGCTGACCTGCGAAACCCGCTTCGGCATCTGCGCGACCTGCTACGGCCGCGACCTGGGCCGCGGCGGCCTGATCAACATCGGCGAAGCCGTCGGTGTGATCGCCGCGCAGTCCATCGGTGAACCCGGCACGCAGCTGACGATGCGTACCTTCCACATCGGCGGTGCCGCTTCGCGCGCTGCCATCGCCTCGAGCGTGGAAGCCAAGTCGAACGGCTCGATCGGCTTCAACGCCACGATGCGCTACGTGACCAACAGCAAGGGCGAGCTGGTCGTGATTTCGCGTTCGGGCGAGATCGTCATCCATGACGAGCACGGCCGCGAGCGCGAGCGTCACAAGGTGCCGTACGGCGCCACGCTGACGGTCAAGGCGGACCAGCAGATCAAGGCCGGCCACGTGCTCGCCAACTGGGATCCGCTGACCCGCCCGATCATTACCGAGTTCGCCGGCAAGACGCAGTTCGAGAACGTCGAGGAAGGCCTCACGGTTGCGAAGCAGGTGGACGAAGTGACCGGCCTGTCGACCCTGGTGGTCATCGACCCGAAGCGCCGCGGCGCTGCCAAGGTCGTGCGCCCGCAGGTGAAGCTCATCGACGCTTCCGGCGCCGAAGTGAAGATCCCGGGCACCGACCACTCGGTGACGATCGGCTTCCCGATCGGCGCGCTGGTGCAGGTGCGTGACGGCCAGGACGTGGGCCCCGGCGAAGTGCTGGCGCGTATTCCGGTCGAAGGCCAGAAGACCCGCGACATCACCGGCGGTCTGCCGCGCGTTGCCGAGCTGTTCGAAGCCCGCTCGCCGAAGGACAAGGGCATGCTGGCCGAAATGACCGGCACGGTGTCGTTCGGCAAGGAGACCAAGGGCAAGATCCGCCTGCAGATCACCGATCCGGAAGGCACGGTCTGGGAAGACCTCGTGCCGAAGGAAAAGAACATCCTGGTGCACGAAGGCCAGGTGGTGAACAAGGGCGAATCCGTGGTCGACGGCCCGGCGGACCCGCAGGACATCCTGCGCCTGCTGGGTTCCGAAGAACTGGCGCGCTACATCGTGGACGAAGTGCAGGACGTGTACCGCCTGCAGGGTGTGAAGATCAACGACAAGCACATCGAGGTGATCGTTCGCCAGATGCTGCGCCGCGTCGTGGTCGACAACATCGGCGAGACCGGCTACATCTCCGGCGAACAGGTCGAACGCAGCGAAATGCTCAACACCAACGACGCCCTGCGCGCCGAAGGCAAGATCCCCGCGACGTTCACCAACCTGCTGCTGGGTATCACGAAGGCTTCGCTGTCGACCGACTCGTTCATCTCCGCCGCTTCGTTCCAGGAAACGACGCGCGTGCTGACCGAAGCCGCGATCATGGGCAAGCGCGACGAGCTGCGCGGCCTGAAGGAAAACGTCATCGTCGGCCGCCTGATTCCCGCGGGCACCGGCATGGCGTACCACCAGGCACGCAAGGTCAAGGACGCCATGGACGAGGCCGAGCGCCGCGCCATCGCCGAATCGGAAGCGGCCGAGCTGGCCGGCTCCGGCGACAGCGATGCAGCGACCACCACGGTCGACGCCAGCGAAGGCGCCGCGACCGAATAACTGGTTAGCATCACCGGCCATGACCGGTACCCCACGCCCCCCGACCGCCCCGGTTGGGGGGCGTTTTTCTTTGTGCTTTGGCTGATGAGGTTTTGTCGTCGATGAGTCTGTTGCCTGAATCGCTGGCCAGCTGGATCGTGATCGCGGTGCTGCTGTTCTGGTTTGTCGGCGCCTACAACCGGCTGGTGCGCCTGCGCGCCGCCGTGCTGCAGAGCTACGGCACGCTCGATGCGGCTCTGCGCAAGCAGCTCGATTTCGTGCAGGCCAGCATCACCGCCGCGCCGCCGGCCGAGGCGCCGGCGAACGAGCTGCTTTCTTCCATCGCGCCGCTGCAGGCATCGACCACGCAACTGGGCATCCTGCTGGGCGCGACGCGGTCGAGGCCGCTCGATGCGGGCGGCATGGCCGCGCTGGCCACTGCGCTGCAGGTGTGGATCGGTGCGTGGCAGCGCCAGCATCCGGACGCGGTGACGATGTTCGAGCCCGACGGCACGCTCGCGCGGCCGGCGCAACAACAACAGCAACCGTCGCTCCAGGGGGCGCCCGACCCCATCGCCTGGCCCGAGCCTTCGGCGGCGGCGGAGATCGCGCGCAACCAGTTCAATCTTGCGGTGAAACAGTACAACGCCGCGATCGCCCAGTTCCCCGCGGTGCTGGTGGCATGGGCCGTGCGTCTGCGTCCGGCCGCGCCGCTGCTCTGACGCGGTCGTTTTTTTCTTTCCATTGCACGGCGCCCGGCTTTTCGCGGGCCCGTTACCATCGCCCCCAACTTGGCTGAACTACCTTCCGATCTCCCCAGCAGCGGTGCTCCGCCGTCGCTGCAACCGCCGCTCTGGCGCCAGCTGCAATTGACCGCGGTGGCGCTGGCGTCGATTCGCGCCGGCACCTCGGGTTCCGTCGCCTTCGAAGCCGTCGAGCCCGCGCTGCGCCCCGGCGTGCAGGCGCTCGGCTTCCAGGTGCTGCGCTGGCTCGGCCGCGCCGAGGCGCTGCGCCGCCACCTGGCCAAGCGCACGCCGCCGCCGCTGCCCGACGCGCTGCTGTGCACCGCCCTGGCGCTGGCATGGGACAGCGAGCGCGCGCCCTACGAGCCGTTCACGCTGGTCGACCAGGCTGTCGAGGCCGCCAAGCGCAACCCGGCCACACGGGCGCAGGCCAGCTTCATCAACGCCTGCCTGCGGCGCTTCCTGCGCGAGCGCGACGAGCTCGTGGCCGTGACCGACTCCGAGCCGGTCGCGCAGTGGAACCATCCGCGCTGGTGGATCGAGCGGCTCAAGCGCGACCATCCCCGCGAGTGGCAGCGCGTGCTCGCCGCCGACAACGCGCAGGCGCCGATGACCTTGCGCGTCAATGCCCGCAAATCGACGGCTGCCTCCTATCTGGTGGAACTCGAGGCCGCCGGCCTTTCCGCCATCCGCGTGGGCCCCAGCGGCCTTCAGCTGGCGCGTGCCCGGCCCGTGCAGCAGCTGCCCGGCTTCGCCGAAGGCGCCTGTTCGGTGCAGGACGCGGCCGCGCAAATGGCCGCGCCCCTGCTGCTCGACGGCCTGCTGCCGGCCACGCCCGGCGGCGCGCCGCTGCGCGTGCTCGACGCCTGCGCCGCGCCCGGCGGCAAGACTGCTCACCTGCTCGAGCTGGCCGGCCCGGACGCCATCGACGTGACCGCGCTCGAAGTCGACGCCGTGCGCAGCCGGCGCATCGACGAGACCCTGTCGCGCATCGGCCTGAAGGCCCGCGTGCTGGTGGCCGATGCCGCGCGCCCCGCCGACTGGTGGGATCGCAAGCCGTTCGACGCGATCCTGCTCGACGCGCCATGCACCGCATCGGGCATCGTGCGCCGCCACCCCGACGTCCGCTGGCTGCGCCGCGAGAGCGATACCGCCCAGCTCGCCGTCCAGCAGGCCGCGCTGCTGGCCGCGCTCTGGCCGCTCGTGCGCCCCGGCGGGCGGCTTCTTTACTGCACCTGTTCCGTCTTCCGGGAAGAGGGTTCGCAACAAATTGATGCGTTTCTTGTACACAACACCGACGCACGATTGCTGCCATCGCCTGGCCATTTGCTGCCGCAAAGCGGGTCGAATGCCCGTGGCGTCCCGGACAATCCCTCTGGTGATCACGACGGCTTCTTCTACGCCCTGCTTGAAAAGCGCCCGCATTGAGTCGCGGCGCGGGCCGCTCCTGCTGGCCGTGCTGCTGTGGGCCTGGGCGATGTGGATGGCGTGGCTGCCGGCTACGGCGGCCGCGCAGGGGCGTCCCACCACGTCCATCAGCCAGATGCGGCTGGAGCAGGCCGACGACAGCGTCTACCTGAGCGCGGTCGTGCAGTTCGAGCTGCCCTCGCTGGTCGAGGAGGTGCTCGACAAGGGCATCGCCATCTATTTCGTGGCTGAAGCCGAGATTTTCCAGGAGCGCTGGTACTGGACCGACCGCAAGGTCGCGCAGGTCCAGCGCCACATGCGGCTGGCCTACCAGCCGCTCACGCGGCGCTGGCGGCTCAACGTGTCGCCGGTGCCCATCACCGGCGCAGCCGGCCTCGGCATTTCGCTGAACCAGAACTTCGACACGCTGAGCGACGCGCTCGACGCCATCAAGCGCGTCGGGCGGCTGCGGCTGGGCGACGCGGCCGAGATCGGCGACGACCCGCTGCACCAGGTGACATTCCGCTTCCGCCTCGACACCTCGCAGCTGCCGCGCCCGTTCCAGATCGGCGTGGTCGGGCAGGCCGACTGGAACATTGCCGTCGAGCGCACCGCGCGGCTCGCGGTGGAGAAGGAAAAGTGAGCACCTCCCCGCGCAGCGGCGCAGCGGCCACGCCCGCCGCGAGCCGCGCGCGTGCGATGCGCTGGGCCATCGGCGTGGGAGCCGCGCTGGTCACGGCCATCGGCCTGGTGCTGATGTTCCTGCTCGCGCAGGCCACCAACAACCGCGCGCTGTACGAGCGCTACTACGTGCGCCTGTTCGGCATCAACGTGGTGGTGGCGGTGCTGCTGGTGCTGGTGATCGGCTGGGTCGCGTTCCGGCTGCTGCGTCGGCTGCGGCAGGGCAAGTTCGGCAGCCGGCTGCTCATCAAGCTGGCGGCCATCTTCGCGCTGGTGGGTGTGGTGCCCGGGGCGCTGGTCTACGTGGTGTCCTACCAGTTCGTCGCGCGTTCGATCGAAAGCTGGTTCGACGTCAAGGTGGAAGGGGCGCTCGATGCCGGCCTGAACCTCGGCCGCGCCACGCTCGACTCGCTGTCCGACGACCTCGCCGCCAAGGCGCGCAGCGCCAGCGGGCAGCTCGCGCAAGTGCCCGATGCCAGCGCGGGCCTGGTGCTGGAGCGCATCCGCGACCAGCTCGAGGCGACCGACGTGATTCTCTGGACCGGTTCGGGCCAACTGGTGGCCAGCGCCGGCTCGTCGCGTTTCCAGCTCAACCCCGAACGGCCGACCGCGCAGCAGTTCCGCCAGGTGCGGCCCGAACGCGCGGTCGCGCACATCGAAGGCCTGGACGAAACCACCATGCCCGGCGCCACGCCGCCGGTCGCGAGCGTGCGTGCGCTCGCCATGGTGCAGCGCCCCGGTTTCGACTTCGACACCGCGCCGCGCTATCTGCAGGTCACGCGTCCGTTGCCGCCCGCCGTGGTGGCCAATGCGCTGGCGGTGCAGGAGGCCAACCGCGAATACCAGGAGCGGGCGCTCGCGCGCGAAGGCTTGCGCCGCATGTACATCGGCACGCTGACGCTGAGCCTGTTCCTTGCGGTGTTCGGTGCGGTGCTGCTGGCCGTGCTGTTCGGCAACCAGCTCGCGCGCCCGCTGCTGGTGCTGGCCGATGGCGTGCGCCAGGTGGCCGCCGGCGACCTGCGGCCCACGGCCGTGCTGCAGGGCAAGGACGAGCTGGGCGGCCTCACGCGCTCGTTCGCCGTCATGACCCAGCAGCTGGCCGACGCGCGCGGCGCGGTCGAGAAGACCATGGGCCAGCTCGACGCCGCCCGCGCCAACCTGCAGACCATCCTGGACAACCTCACCTCCGGCGTGATCGTGCTCGACGCCAAGGGCACGGTGCTGTCGACCAACCCCGGCGCCACCCGCGTGCTGCGTGCGCCGCTCGCGGCCTACGAGGGCCAGCCGCTGGTCGACGTGCCCGGCCTCGCGGAGTTCGGTGCCAAGGTGCAGCAGCAGTTCGACGATTTCCTGGTCGAGCGCATGCAGCACGGCCTCGACCATTGGCAGCACGCCTTCGAGCTCCACGCCTCGGGGCACGACATGCCGCAGCAGGACGGCGCCATCAACATCGTCGCCCGTGGCGCCGAGCTGCCCGGTGCCGCGCGGCTGCTGGTGTTCGACGACATCTCGGAGATCGTCTCGGCGCAGCGCGCCCAGGCCTGGGGCGAGGTGGCGCGCCGCCTCGCGCACGAAATCAAGAACCCGCTGACGCCGATCCAGCTGTCCGCCGAGCGGCTCGAGATGAAGCTGTCCGGCAAAGTGCAGCCGCCCGAGCAGGCGGTGCTCGTGAAGTCGGTGAAGACCATCGTCGACCAGGTCGATGCGATGAAGCGGCTGGTCAATGAATTCCGCGACTATGCGCGGCTGCCCGCCGCCGACCTCAAGCCGGTCGACCTCAACGCGCTGCTGGCCGACGTGCTCCAGCTCTACAACGCCGAGAGCCTGCCCATCGTGCTGCGCTCCGAGCTCGACGAGCGCTGCCCGCCGATCCGCGGCGACGCGCAGCAGATCCGGCAGGTGATTCACAACCTGTTGCAAAACGCGCAGGACGCCGCCGAGGCCGCGGCCAGCGGCACCGGCCGGCGGGGCGAGGTCGTCATCCGCACGCGCCTGGGCGATTCGGGCCAGCGCGTGCGGCTCACCGTGCAGGACAGCGGCCCCGGCTTTGCCGAGAACATTCTCAAGCGGGCCTTCGAACCCTATGTCACGACGAAAACAAAAGGTACCGGTTTGGGCCTTGCCGTCGTGAAGAAGATCGCGGATGAGCACGGTGCGCGCATCGAGCTTTCCAACCGCGTTGTCGACGGGGCTGTAGCAGGGGCACAAGTCTCGCTATCATTCGCGCTGGCAAGCGAGCCGCGGGCAGCGGTCGCTCACACCGAAGATTCGAAATCTTCCGCCGCCTGAGCGCTTACGATTTCCGTCGCCCAGGCGATGGCCGGACCGGCGGACCTTACACACCATTGCAGATACCAGCGCACACAACAAGCAGCACTCATGGCAAACATTCTCGTGGTCGATGACGAGCTGGGCATCCGGGACCTGCTCTTCGAAATTCTCAATGACGAAGGCCACAACGTGGAGCTCGCGGAAAACGCCGCCGAAGCCCGCGCGGCCCGCCAGCGTGCGCGGCCGGACCTCGTCCTGCTCGACATCTGGATGCCGGACACAGACGGCGTCACGCTGCTCAAGGAGTGGTCCACCGCAGGCCTGCTGAGCATGCCCGTCATCATGATGAGCGGCCACGCCACCATCGACACGGCGGTCGACGCCACGCGCATCGGTGCCTTCGCCTTCCTCGAAAAGCCCATCACGCTGCAGAAGCTGCTCAAGGCCGTCGAGCAGGGGCTGGCGCGCGAGAGCGCGCGCCGCGCCGCAGCCGGCGTGGTCCCCGTACCGGCGGGCGTGGCGCAGGCCACCGCCATTACCACCACCGGCGACAGCCTGCTGATGGCATCGCTCGCTTCAGTGCCCGTGGCCGACATCGGCCCCCAGTCGACCCAGAGCTTCGACCTCGACCGCCCGCTGCGCGATGCGCGCGACGGTTTCGAGAAGGCCTATTTCGAGTTCCACCTCGCGATGGAGAACGGTTCGATGACCCGCGTGGCCGAGAAAACCGGCCTCGAGCGCACCCATCTCTACAGAAAACTCAAACAACTTGGTGTGGATCTGTCGAGAGGGCGCAGAAGCGCTGTATAATTTAAGGCTGCACACAAATGCAGATGGCCCGGTAGCTCAGTTGGTAGAGCAGCGGATTGAAAATCCGCGTGTCGGTGGTTCGATTCCGCCCCAGGCCACCAATTCAAAGCCCTTGCTCCTTCACAGGATCAAGGGCTTTTTCAATTTCCGCCTTCCCGCAGGCTGTGCGCAGCGCCGGAATGGCAAATGTCCTGCATCCGCCATCGCCGATGGACGGCGCTGTGGGCATCGCGGGCTTCGACAAACTCGGCCATCACCGAGGAGATGTCCATGTCCCAGATCCGCAAAGGCTCGCCGCATCACGAAGAGCCCGAAGTCACGCAAGAAGAGTCCGTTCCCACCGACGGCCGTGACGCCGAAGGCGAACGCATGATGAAGGACGTGCGCAACAGCAAGCTCCACGACAAGGGCCTCGCCGAGCACAAGACGCCCGAAAAAAGCGACAAGCCCGCCAAGCCCTGAGCCGCCGGGCCGCCGTCGCCATGAACACCCATTCGGCCGCCATCGCCGATGCCCCTGCGCACGCCGCGGGCAGCACGATCTGGCAACGCTGCAGGCGTTGGGCCTTGCCGCTGTTCGGCATCGCCGTGCTGGGCTTGCTCCTTTCGCACGCGCACAAGATCGACTGGGCTGGCGCGTGGCAGGCACTCCAGCGCTACTCGCCTTGGCTGCTGCTCGCGGTGCTCGGTCTCGCCACGGCGAGCCATGCGCTCTACGGATGCTTCGACCTGATCGGCAAGCGCCACCTGCGGCATCCCCTGCCGTACTGGCGCACGTGGGCGATCGCCGTGACGAGCTACGCGTTCAACCTCAACCTCGGCTCGCTGGTCGGCGGCATCGCGATGCGCGCGCGGCTCTATGCGCGTGCCGGTCTAGACGACACCACGGTGGCGCAGATCGTCGGCCTGAGTCTTGCGACCAACTGGCTGGGTTACGGCCTGCTGGCGGGTGGCCTGTTCGCGGCGGGGGCCATCGTGCCGCCCAGCCAGGCGCATATCGGGGCGGGCGCGCTGCGCCTGCTCGGCGTGGTGATGATCCTGCTGGCATTGGCGTATGTCGCGGCCTGTGCATTGGCGCGCGGGCGGGAATGGCGCTTCAGGGGCCGTCGCCTGCAGTTGCCGGCCGCGCGTCTTGCAGTGGTGCAGCTTGCGTTGTCGACCACCAACTGGGCGTTGATGGGCGCCGCCATGTATCTGCTGCTGGGACAGAAGGTGCCTTATGCGACCACGCTGGGCGTGCTGCTCGCCGCGTCCATCGTCGGGGTGCTGACGCCTATTCCCGCCGGCCTCGGCGTGCTGGAGGCGGTGTACCTGGCGCTGCTCTCGGGCAGCGTGAAGCAGGGCGTGCTGATGGGCGCGGTGCTGGCCTACCGCGCGCTCTACTATCTGCTGCCGCTGGCCGGTGGCCTGGCGCTCTACCTGTTCCTCGAGCGCTACGCGTCGAGCCATTCGGCCGAAGAAACCCCAGGGGATGTCACCCCGCCCCTTCAAGCACCAGTTGCGTCTGCGTGACGACGGCGCACAGCTTGCCTTGCGCATCGGCGACGGTGGTCTGCCAGACCATGGTCGTGCGTCCCCGGTGCAGCGCGACGCTGGTGCCGGTGACGATGCTGCCCACCCGCGCGCCGGCGATGAACTTGGTGCTTGAATCGGTCGTGGTCGTGCGCTTGCCTTCCGCCAGGTTGACGATGGTGCCGACGGCGCCCAGCGTGTCGGCGAAGGCCATGTAGGCGCCGCCGTGCAGGATGCCGCCGGCCGTGCACAGGTCGGGCCGCACTTCCATCTGCGCGACCACGCGGTCGGGTTCGAGCGCCGTGAGGCGCACGCCCATGAGGCCGGGGAACAGCGTGTCCAGCAGCTTCTGGAGAGCGGCGATGTCGTGCATGAAGGCTCCTGAAAATGAGGTCCTTGCATGCTAAACAGAGGCCTCGCCGCGTGCAAAGCCCGCGTCGGGCACGCTCACAGCTTGGGCGTCGCGCGCGCCAGCAGGCGGATGTGCTCGAAGTCCAGCCGGTCGAGCGCCTGCCGCACCGCATCGACCAGCGCTTCGTGGCCTGAATCGGCCGCCGCCAGCCGGTCGGCCCATTCGTGCAGGTCGGTCCAGCGGCCGTCGCGCGCGAACGCCTCGAGTTCGGCGCGTACCGCGGCGGGCAGCGGCGCGACGGTCGGCACGGGCGCCGGCGGGCGGCGCAGCCGCAGGCGCGACGACTGGGGCTGCTGCGGCGGTGCTTGGCTGGCAACCGAACGCGGCTCATCCGGCGCATCCTTCACGATCACCGAGAAACGCACGCGCGTGCCCAGGTTCGGATGGCTCATGAGCAGCAGGCGCCCGCCCATGCGCTGCACGATGCGCCGCGCGATGACCAGCCCCAGCCCGTTGCCGCTCGCGCTGGGTGCGCCCTGCGCAAAGGCCTGGCGGATGTGCGCCTGCTCGTTCAGGTCGATGCCGCTGCCGCTGTCCCACACCTCGAACTGCAGCCGCCAGGAGTCGGCGCGTGGCCGCGCCCGCACGCGCAGGCCGATCTTGCCGCCTTGCGTGAACTTCGCGGCGTTCGACAGCAGGTTGAGCAGCAGCTGGTGAAAGCGCTTGCTGTCGATCAGCACCGTACGCGGCAGCGCGCCTTGCACCTCGAGTTCGAATGCGTTGTTGCGCCGCTGTGCGAGCGTGTCGGCGTACTGGGCGATGTCGTCGATCAGCGCCTGCAGGCGCACCGGCCGCAGCTCGAAGGAAAACGGCAGCAGCTCGCCCTTCGCATAGTCGAGCAGGTCGTCGATGAGCGAGAGCTGGTAGGTCGCGCTGCGTTCGATGGCTTGCAGCCGCTGCGGCGGCTGCGGCATTTCTTCGCGCAGCCGCCGCACGTGGCCGATGATGGTCGCGAGCGGGGCGCGCAGGTCGTGGCTCACGTAGGCCATGAGCCGCGTCTGTTCGCGAGCCTGGTGCTCGGGCTGCTCGAGCGCGGCGTTCAGCGCGTGGGTCTTGAGCGCCACCTCGTCGCGCAGGCGTTGCTGTTCTTCCGCTTGCCAGAGCACCAGCGTGCGCTGCGCGGATTGCCGCTGGCGCGACAGATGGTGCGTCCACGACGACAGTGCGACCAGGCCCACCAGCATGCCGGGGAAGCCCAGTGCATAGGCGTCGAAGCCGGGCAGCATGTGCGTGGGCAGCGAAAGCTCGGTCAGGCGCAGGCACACGCCGATCATGATGATGGTCATCACCGGGAACGCCAGCTTGCCGCCGGGGCCGGCACGCCGCATGTAGACGAAGCTGCTCGCGGTGAGTGCGATCACCAGCAGCAGCACGGTCAGGTTGCCGAGGCGCGCGAAGGGCGCGTACGGCCCCAGCAGCGTGCCGAGCACCGCGACGACCTGGCTCGCGGCCAGCACCGCGATGACCGGCAGCCCCGGCGGGCGCACCGGTCCGCGGCGCGACAGCACGTGCAGGTACAGCAGCAGGCTCAGCACGCTGCAGCCGGCTATCACGCCGGCCGCGCGGTAGCTCCAGTCGATGCTGTCGGGCCACAGCGCGAGCCGGGCGTGGCCGCGATAGGTGGCCTCGTAGAGCGCCACCAGCGTGAAGCCCAGGCTCTGCGAGGCCATCAGCGGGTTGCGCGAGATGAGCCACAGCGTGAGCGAATACACGGCGAGCACCAGCAGTCCGCCGATCAGCAGGCCGTCGAGCAGCGCATGGCTGCTCTCGGCGTCACGCCAGCCGTCGGCCGTGTAGAGCTGGGGAGCGAACTTGAGGTTGCTGTGGCTTTGCACGCGCACCAGCAGGCGCGCCTGCTCGCCGGGTTGCAGGTCGAGCGACAGCGTGGGCACGCGGTCCCGTTCGCCGTGCAGCGGCACCGACACCCCGGCTCGCTCGTGCACCCACGCAGCTCCCGCGGCCGCGGTGCCGTTGCCGCGTTGCACGTGAAAGTCGACGTGCTGCAGCCAGGTGGCGTTCAGCACCAGCCGCAGCGGCTGCACCGTGCCGGTGTCGTTCACCACTCCCAGGCGCAGCCAGAAGGCCGAGTTCCTGAAGCCCTGGCGCATCTGCGCATGCGTGCCGGGCTGGAAGCGGGTCGAGGCGGCCGCGTCTTCGCGCGAGAGCATTCCGCCAGGGTCTTCGAGCAGCTCGACTTTTTCGTCGAGCACGAGCGGCAGCGCGGCTGCGTCGACGATCCGCAGCGTGGCCGCGTGCGCCGGGCCCGCGAGCCAGGAAGCCGCGCACAGCAGCAAGGCGGCGGTGATGCCGCGGATCGCCACCGCCGCCGCCTCAGGCCGACGGCGCCGGCGCCCGTGTCGGCGTCGGCATGGGCCGAGCCGCTCGTGCGTTGCGATAGGACGAGGGTGTGAGCCCGAAGCGCTCGCGGAACGCGGTCGAGAAATTGGCCGCGCCGGAAAAGCCCACCGCATGCGCCACTTCTTCCATGTTGAGCGCGGAGGCCGCCAGCAGGCGTTGTGCTTCGGCCAGCCGCATCTCGCGCACGTACTCGTACACGGTGCGTCCGGTCTGCTCGCGGAACGCGCGCGTCAGCCGCTTCTCGTGCGTGCCCACGCGCGCGGCAAGCTCGGGCAGCGCGGGCACGCTCGCAAGGTTGGACAGCACCAGCCGTTCGGCCGCCTGCGCGATCACGCGGTCGGCGTTGTCCGAGCGCGCGTTCTCCAGCACGCTCTCGGCCTGCGCCATGCAGGCCTGCGCATGGCTGCTGCTGCTGGCCAGCGCCAGGTGCACCGCCACGCGCGCCAGCACTTCGGAGGGTTCGAAGGGCTTGAGGATGTAGTCGACCGCGCCTTCGCGCAGGCCCGCGATCCGCTCGTCCACGGCACTCGACGAAGTCAGGAAGATCACCGGAATGTGCGCGGTCGCGCTGTCGGCCTTCAGCAGCCTGCAGGTCGTGAAGCCGTCGGTCGTGCCCATGCGCACGTCCAGCAGCACGAGGTCGGGCTGCAGCGCGGTGACGCGGCGGTATCCCTGCAGCGCATCGAACGCAAGGCTGATCCGATGGCCCGCGCCGCGCAGCGCGCCCAGCAGCAACTGCAGCTCCTCGATGTTGTCGTCGATGACAAGGATGTGCGCGCGCCGGGGGGGTGTGGTCGACCAGTAAGACATGCCACAGAGC
The DNA here is from genome assembly GCF_003019815.1 of Variovorax sp. PMC12. NCBI lineage: Bacteria > Pseudomonadati > Pseudomonadota > Betaproteobacteria > Burkholderiales > Comamonadaceae > Variovorax > Variovorax sp. PMC12. Next base: position 3,386,911 of record NZ_CP027773.1, on the reverse strand, counting down.
GTATGGGAGCGGGCCTGAAATGCCATGTGACTAAGTTCACGTTACGTTGCATTCGTAAACAAATGTCATCCAAAGCAAACCTTTTGTCCTGAATCCCAAAAGCGGCTCCCGCCCTCCGCTTCGAGACTCCCGCACTTTCCGGAGCACCTCGCCGCATCGAGCGGCGCACCTGTCAATGGTCGGTGCCCGGTCCATCAGAGCCATCACGAGGGACGGGATGTCCAGCACCCCATCGAATCTGCCGGTCGCGTCGGTGCGACGCGACCTGTTCTCCACCTGCGCGCAGGCGCCCTCGGGGCGCTGGCGGCGCACGCTGGCCAGGCTTGCCGTACCGCTGGCGGGGCTGCTGCTCGCCGCGGGCGCGCACGCGGTGCCGCAGATATCGAGCCTGGTCCACGACCCCGACATTCTTCCCGCCGGCGGCACGGTCACCAGCACGGTCACCGTCGCCGACTCCGACAGCCTGCCGATCGGCGCGCCGGGCGCCTCGTTCACCTACACGATTCCCGCCAACGCTATCTACATGGGCACCTCCGCGGTCCCTTCCGGCACCTGCACCGCCGACGTGGCCGTGGGTTCGGCCGGACAGGGCACGCTGACCTGCTCGGGCATCACGCTCGCGGCCAACGAGCGGCTCGATTTCAAGGTGCTGCTGCGCACGCAGACGCAGGGCACGCTGACCGTGACCGCCGAGCCCAGCGGCGGCGGCGCCAGCGAGACCAAGGCCATCACCGTCAACCAGGGCGCCGACGTGGCCGTGGCCATCAGTGCGCCCGTCACCGCGCCGAGCGGCTCGACGGTGCCGATCGTCTTCACGGTCACCAACAACGGCCCGGACACCAGCACCGGCTCGACGCTGACCTATCCCATTCCCACGGGCCTGACGGTCTCCAACACCAACCTGCCGTCCGGCTGCTCGGTCAGCGGGAGCCAGCTGACCTGCAACGTGCCGGCCACGCCGGCAACGGCTGGCAGCAACACGCGCACCTTCAGCATCAACGGCGTGGTCACCGCGGGCGCGGGCTCCACCATCACGCACCAGCCGGCCGTGGCGCCGGCGGGCTCCGTGGGCGACGGCGTTTCCACCAACAACAGCGCCACGGCCAACACCACCGTGACCGCGGGCTACGTGCTGGCGCTCGCCAAGAGCCATGACGGCGGCCAGGTGCTGGTCGGCCAGCGCTTCAACTTCAAGCTGAGCCCCAGCTTCAGCGGCAGCCCGCCCACCGGCGTGACGCTGACCGACACCATTCCCGCCAACTTCGCGATCCAGACGCCGATCAACCCGCCCGCCGGCTGGAGCTGCTCCGTCAGCGGCCAGACGGTGAGCTGCACGCGCAGCAACATCGGCGGCAACAACGGCGCCAGCGTGGCGCTCGGCGACATCCTGGTGCCGGTCATCGCCATGACTGCCGGCACCGGCGTCGTCAACGAAGCCACGGTGAACGCGACGGGCCCCATCGTCAGTTCGGCCACCGGCAGCGTGCCGGTCGACGTGGCGCCTTCTTCCGCCGACTTCCGCGCCGACAAGCGCCGCAGCTGGCCGCAGAACAACGTGCCGCTGGGCCAGGCCTTCGACTACCAGGTCGGCAGCACCAACCTGGGCGGCACGCGCCTGCTGGCGGGAAGCACCATCCAGCTGGTGGACGACGTGCCTGCCGGCGTGCAGATCAACAGCGTCACGCAGCGCGACGGCTACACCTGCACGGTGACCAAGGGCGGCGCCACCGTCGTGCCCACGCCCGCCGTGCCCGTGCCCGGCCCCGCGACGGTGACCTGCACCCGCACGCTCACGGCCGACATCGGCGTTGACCAGTCGAACGGCAGCAGCGCGCGCAACGGCGGCTACATCATCGTGAACGCCACCATCCCGGCGCTGCCGCCGGGCGGCGGCCAGGTCGTCAACACCATGTGCGTGAACGTGGCGCTGCCCGCCGCCGCGCCCACGCTCGGCGCCGACCCCGACGCCAACACCGGCAACGACTGCACGAGCCTGGGCACCGGCGTGAACGACAACGCCACCGCCGCCGACGTGCGGGTGCTCAAGCGCGTGGTGGGCATCGGCGACAGCGCCGGCAACCGCCAGGTCGCGGGCCAGGACGTCACGTGGCAGATCGAGGTGGTGAACGACGGGCCCTCCGAGGCGCAGAGCGTCGTCGTCACCGACACCTTCGCGCAGGTGATCGGCGCCGGCAGCGTCTCGCAGACGGCCAACGCCGGCACCTTCAGCGGTACCTGTGCGCTGCCTGCAAACGGCGGCGGCTTCGGCAACGCCTCGCTCTCCGGTTGCACGCTGTCGACCCTGCCGGTCTGCCGCGCCAGCACCGCCCCCGCCAGCGCCTTGCCGCTGTGCCCGGTCATCCAGGTCGTCGCCCGGCACTACGGTGACGGCGCATCGGCCACCGACCACGGCTTCCAGATCAACAACACGGCGCGCGCCGTGGCGGCCACGCCGGCCGACCCCAACCTGGCCAACAACGACGGCAGCACCACCGCCTACCTGACCGCGCGCAGCGACGTGGTGGTCACCAAGTCGGCCAGCCCCGGCTCGGTGCCGGTCGGCCAGCTGCTCACCTACACGCTCACGGCCCGCAACCAGAGCCTGGCGCAGGGCAGCCTCAGCCGCGCCTACGACGTGCACGTGGTCGACACGCTGCCGGCCGGGCTGATGTTCATCTCGGCCGACGCCTCGGGCGGCGGCAGCTGCACCACCAAGCCCAGCACCACGCAACCCACCGGCACCGGCACCACCAACAACCAGCTCGAGTGCGCCTGGACCTCGCTCGACCGCAACGTGCAGCAGACCGTCACGGTGCGCGTGCGTCCGCTGTACGTGCTCAACGGCACCACGGTGACCAACAACGTGCACATCTCCACGGCAACGCCGGAGCTCAGCACGGCCAACAACGACGCGTCGGTGCCGGCCACGATCACCGCGCCGGTGTACGACCTGGTGGTCACCAAGCGCGACGACGTCGATCCCGTGAACGTGGGCGACGACGTGGGCTACACCATCACGGTGTCGAACAACAGCGCGTCGACCGCGGAAGACGTGCGCATGATCGACCTGCTGCCGCTGCCCGGCCCCAACGGCGAGGCAGCGCCCACGCTGGTGTCGGTGAGCATCCCGGCGGATGCGCCGGCAGGCACCAGCTTCGCGCTGGCCGGCGGCGCGGCCATCGGCTCGGCCGGCGGACAGGTGGTGTTCACCATTCCGACGCTCGGCGGCGCCGGCGCCACCGCCACCGGCGACATCAATTCGCTGCAGTTCCGCGTGGTGCTGCGCGGCGTGTCGCGCGGTACGTTCCAGAACAACGCCAAGGTCGATTTCTTCGACGCCGCGCGCAACGTCTACGACGCGGTGCAGGGCAACAACACGGTGGCCGAGAACACCACCTTCCGCTTCAAGGCCGACGTGCAGGTGGTCTCGAAGGCGGCCGTGGTCAAGGGCACCAGCACGCCGCTGACTACCGCGTCGTCGGGCCAGCCCTTCGACTGGTTCGTGCAGCTGCGCAACAACGGCCCCGACAGCGCCGAGACCACCAGCTTCACCGACACGCTGCCCGCGGCCCTGGTGCTGGACGGCACGCCCGTGTTCACCGTGACCGGCGGCAGCTTCACGCCCGCGGCGCCCATCTGCACCGGCGCCTCCGGCGGCACGGCGGTGACTTGCGCGATCACCTCGATGCCCGCCAACGGCACCGCCACCGTGCGCATTCCGGTGCGCTTCGCGAGCGGCAATCCGCCGGCCAACGGCACGGACATCGTCAACCGCGCGCACATCGTCACCACCGGCTCGGGCGACACCAACGGCGGCGCCGACCCCAACGCCGGCAACAACTTCAACGAAGGCCGGGTCACGGTGCAGAACAGCGCGCTGTCCGGCCGCGTGTATGAAGACCTGAACGGCAACGGCCAGATCGACGGCGACGAGTCCGGCATCGCCGGCGTCACCATGCGCCTGACCGGCACCGACTACCTGGGCAATGCCGTCCTGCTCACCACCACCACGGACGGCAACGGCAACTGGGGCTTCACCGTGCCCGCCGGCACCTACAACGTGGTCGAGGACCAGCCCGCCGCGTACCTGCCGGGCATCACCCGCGCGGGGAGCGTCACCGGCGCGGGCAGCGCGCAAGGCAGCGTGCCCACCGGCGGCGCGGGCGTCACCAGCGGCCCGAACGGCTCCAACGCCAACCGCATCGACAACATCGTGCTCGGCACGGGCGGCACCTCGTCGGCCAACAACTTCGGCGAAGTGCGCGCGTCCAGCCTCGCAGGCCGCGTCTACCAGGACGCCGACTACAGCAACGCCGCGAGCGCGGGCGACCCCGGCATCGCAGGCGTGACCGTCACGCTCACCGGCACCGACATGTTCGGCAATGCGGTGTCGAAGACCACCACCACGGCCACCGGCACCGGCAACTACGCCTTCGCCAATCTCACGCCCGGCAACTACACGCTGACCGAAACCCAGCCCGCGGGCTTCGCCGACGGCAGCGACGCGGCCGGCACGGCCGGCGGCACACTGGGCAACGACGTGGTGAGCGCCATCGCCTTGCGCTCCAACGTCAACGCCACCGGCTACGACTTCGGCGAGCTGCTCAGCCGCGTCAGCGTGCGCGTGTTCGTCGATGCCAACAACGACGGCGTGCCGCAGGCAGGCGACACCGGCATCCCGAACGTGGAGCTGCGCCTCACGGGCACCGACGCCGCGGGCAACCCGGTGAACATCGTCGCGGTGGCCACCGGCGTGGACGGCGGCTACGAGTTCCGCAACGTGCCGCCTTCGGGCGCCGGCGGCTACACCATCACCGAGACGCAGCCGGCCAACTATGCGCCGGGCAAGGCCAACAACAACGCACTGCCCGGCACGCCGCAGGCAGGCGGCAACGCCATCACCGGCGTGACCGTCTCGGGCACCAACGTGCCGCTGGTGCAGGGCGAGTACTACTTCGGCGAGCTGCTGCCGGGCGGCATCTCGGGCCGCGTGTACTACGACCGCAACGGCAACGGCGCGCAGAACGCGCCGGGCGAGCCGGGCATCGCGGGCGTGACCATCACGCTCACGGGCACCGACGTCAACGGCCAGAGCGTCACGCGCACCACCACCACCGACGCCAGCGGCGACTACAGCTTCCCGAACCTCGCGCCCGGCAGCTACACCGTGACCGAGACGCGCCCGCAGGGCTACGAGCCCGGCATCACGCGCGCAGGCAACGTCAGCGGCGCGGGCAGCACGGCGGGCAGCGTGCCCACCGGCGGCAGCGGCGTGAGCAACGGGCCCAACGGCTCGACCGCCAACGTGATCCAGAACATCGTGCTCGGCGCGGTGGGCGCGGGCTCGGCCGGCAACAACTTCTCGGCCGTGAAACCCGCGAGCCTGGCCGGCTACGTGTATGCCGACGTGGCGCCGTCGAACGGCGTGCGCGACAGCGGCGAGCCCGGCATCGCCGGCACCACGGTGCGCGTCACCGGCACCGACTTCCTGGGCAACGCCGTGGACCGCACGGTGCAGACCGGCGCCGACGGCGGCTACCTGTTCGACAAGCTCGTGCCCGGCACCTACCAGATCGACGAGACGCAGCCCGCCGGCGTGGCCGACGGCCCCGAGTCGCTCGGCATCGTGAACGGCGCTGCGCGCGGCGTGGCCAACCCGGGCAACGTGAACGACCGTTTCGGCGGCATCGCGCTGGTGTCGGAAGACGTGGGCATCGACTACAACTTCGGCGAGCGCGGCGGCCAGATCGCGGGCTGGGTGTACGTCGACAACAACAACGACGGCGTGCGCCAGGCCGGCGAGCCCGGCATTGCCGGCGTCACGCTCACGCTGACCGGCCGCTCGGCCAGCGGCCTGGCGGTGAACGCCACTGTGGTCACCGACGCCACCGGCCGCTACGTCTTCACCGGCCTGCTGCCGGCCGACGCCGCGGGCTACACCATCCGCGAGACGCAGCCCGTGACCTATGCCGACGGCCTCGACGCCGTGGGCACGCTCGACGGCGTGCCCAGCGGCACGCTGGGCAACGACGTCATCGGCGCCATCGCGTACCGCGGCGGCAACGGCGACAACTACAACTTCGGCGAGCGCGGCGCATCGCTGGCGGGCACCGTCTACAACGACGCCAACCGCAACGGCACGCGCGAGCCGCAGGACCTGCCCATTCCGGGCGTGACCATCACGCTCACCGGCACCGACGCGGCGGGCCAGCCGGTGACGCGCACCGCCGTCACCGATGCCAACGGCCGCTACGAGCTGCCCGGCCTGCCGCTGCCCGGCAGCGGCGGCTACACCGTCACCGAGACGCAGCCCGCCGGCTACGAGGACGGCATCGCCGTGCCCGGCACCCTGGGCGGCACCGCGCAGGGCCCGAACCAGATCCGCGTGAACATCACGGGGCTCGACGCGCGCGGCACCGGCTACGACTTCACAGAGCACAGCAGCCAGCCCGCCTCGCTCACCGGCAACGTGTGGTTCGACCAGAACCACAACCGCAGCCGCGATTCGGGCGAAGGCAACGGCGAAGGCTGGACCGTGGAGCTGCTGCGCTGCGCCGACGGCGGCAACGCCTGCGCCGAGAACGCGGCCACCGTGCTCTACAGCGTGACCACCGCGGCCGACGGCGGCTACCGCTTCGGCGACCTCGTGCCCGGCGAATACCGCGTGCGCTTCCGCTCGCCCGACGGCCGCTACGTGGGCGGCGTGTGGCCGACCGACGCATCGCAGAACGGCGCCGGCGCCCCGTACCCCACGCCCTCGCCGAGCGATCCGCGCTTCACCATCAAGGTGCGCGTGAACCCCGGCGCCAACGTGCAGAAGCAGGACTTGCCGTACGACCCGGGCGGCGTGGTGTACGACAGCGTCAGCGGCACGCCCGTGCCCGGCGCCGTGGTGCGGCTTGTGGGCCCGCCCGGCTTCGATCCGGCGCAGCACCTGTTCGACGGCCGCGACAGCTACACGACCGGCCCGTCGGGCTACTACGACTTCTTCGTGCTGCCGGGCGCACCGGCCGGCGAGTACCGCCTGGTGGTGACGCCGCCGGGCAACTACCTGCCGTCGTCGATCTACCCGGCGGCCGCCGGCGCGCTGGGCACGCAGTCGTGCTCACCGCCGCCCAACGGCCCGGCGCCCTCGCAGACCAACCCCTGCGTGGTGAGCCCCGGCGCGGCGCTGGTGCCCGGCGCGGGCTACTACATGGTGTTCCAGATGCCGGGCGGCGGCGGCCAGCACGTGGTGGCCAACAACATCCCGCTGGACCCGTCGGACGCCACGCTCATCGAGCTGCGCAAGACCACCTCGAAGCTCACCGTGAAGAAGGGCGAGCTGCTGCCGTACCGCATCACGGCGCGCAACACGCGCGGCAACCCCGTGCCGGGCGTGGCCGTGGTCGACACGCTGCCGCCGGGCTTCCGCTACGTGCCGGGCTCGCTGACCGTGCGCAGCCTGCCGGGTGGCGTGGCGCTGCCGGTGGTGCCGCAGCTCAACGGCCGCCAGCTGGTGGTGCCCGGCCAGAACTTCGCGCCCAACGAGACCAAGGAATACCTGATGGTCGCGGGCGTGGGGGTCGGCGTGGGCGAGGGCGAGTTCGTCAACCAGGTCGTCGCCACGCAGGGCGTGGGCGGCCGCACCTTGTCGAACCTGGCCACCGCCACCGTGCGCGTGGTGCCCGACGCGCTGTTCGACTGCACCGACGTGATCGGCAAGGTCTACGACGACAAGAACGCCAACGGCTACCAGGACGACGGCGAGCCCGGCATCGCGAACGTGCGCATCGCCACCGTCAACGGCGTGCTGGTGACCACCGACGCCGAGGGCCGCTACCACATCGCCTGCGCCGCCATTCCGAAGGAAGGCACCGGCAGCAACCTGGTGCTGAAGCTCGACGAGCGCACGCTGCCCTCGGGCTATCGCACCACCAGCGAGAACCCGGCGGCCGAGCGCGCCACGCGCGGCAAGGTGCTGAAGATCAACTTCGGCGCCACCGTGCACCGCGTGGTGCGGCTCGCGCTGCAGGGCGCGGCCTTCGAGGACGGCGGCGCCGCGCTGCGCGCCGGCTTCGTGCCCGAGCTCGACCGCACGGTGAGCGTGCTGGCGGAGAAGACATCGTTGCTGCGGCTGGCCTACCGCGCCGCGCCCGGCGAGCCCGCATCGCTCGGCCGCCAGCGCACCGACGCGGTGAAGGCCGCGGTGCTCGCGCGCTGGAAGCAGCTGGGCGAGCAGCGCGCCCGCGCCGACGGCAACGCGCCGCCGCTGTTCAACCTCGACGTCGAGGTCGAACTGGTGCCCGCCGCCACGCCGGAGGGCGGCAAGCCATGAACCGCCCCTTCGCACAGAACCCGAGCCAGCGAGCCGACATGAAAAGAAAGCTACCCAAGCGCATCGCCCTCGCAGGCGCCGTCACCGCCGCCTGCATGGGCATGGGGCTCGCGGCCGCGCAGGAGTCGGCCGTGCGCGGCCGCATGCACGACCAGGCCGCGGCCGACCCGCGCGCCGTGGACATAGACGGCACCCGCCACCTGCCGCGCAGCAGCGAGCGCGAACTGCCCAAGGCCACCTTCGTGCTGGGCGACGCGAGCGCGCCGGCAGCTGCCGCGGGCCCGACGCCGCCGCCCGTGCCGGGCGCCGAGCGCAGCGACACCGGAGTGCCGCATTTCGAATCGGGCGCCGACGGGCTCGCGCCGGCCGACCGCGCGCAGCTCGACCGCATCGCCGCGCAGGTGAAAGGGCGCGACGGCCTGCGCTTCGAGATCGTCGGCCACACCGACACCCAGGCGCTGAGCGCGAGGTCGCGCGAACGCTTCGCCGACAACCATGCGCTGGGGCTGGCGCGCGCGCAGCAGGTGGCGCGCTACCTCACGCAGCGCCTGGGCCTGCCCGAAGACGCGGCGGCCGCTTCCTCGCGCGGACCCGACGCGCCCGTGGCCACGCCCGCCACCGACCCCGCCAACTGGGCCGCCAACCGCCGCGTCGAAGTGCGCGTGTACTGGCGCGATGCGCCAGTGGCCGTGGCACCCGCGCCGGCGGCGGCCGACCGCGGCGTGTGCCGCACCTTCACCGCCTTCGGCACCGACGACGCGCCGCTGCGCCTGAGCGTGGACGGCCAGCTGCTCACGGCCGACGGCAAGGCCGCGGCCGGCGACGGCACCAACAGCGCCGACCGCCAGCGCTGCGTCGACGTGCAGCTCGAGCGCAACCAGCTGCGCCTGCAGTACGACAACCTTTCCCAGCCGCGCCGCCTGAGCGCCAGCGCCTGGCCCACCACCGTGGTGGCCGGCGACACCGTGCGCTTCGCCGGCTACAGCAACTACCTGCTGTTCACCAGCAAGGCCGAGCTGCGCGTGTTCACCGCCAACGAGGCGATGCAGCGCCGCCTGGTCGCGACCGTGCCGCTGGACGCCGCGTTGCGCGGCGAATGGCAGGTGCCCGAGGGCTTGCTGAACCGCGTCGCCGAAGGAGCGAGCGGCAAGCTGTACTACCGCGTGCGCGTGTACGACCGCCAGGGCCGCTTCGACGAGACCGACGATCTCTCGCTCACGCTGGCCCAGCGCCACAGGCCCGAGACCGGCACGCCGCCCGACCCGGCGCGCGAACTGCTGCGCGGCTACGGCATGAACAACATCGCCATCGCCAACATTCCGCTGAGCGCAGGCACGGTCACCGCCAGCGGCGCGGCCATCCGCCCCGGCGAGACGGTGCGCGCGCTGGGCTTCGCGGTGCCGGTGGACGAGAGCGGGCGCTTCGTGTTCCAGCAGCTGGTGCCGCGCCGCGTGCAGACCGGCGAGATCGCGGTCACCGACGCGCAGGGCGCCACGCGCGCCTACCGCCGCGACTTCGAGCTGCCCGCGAGCGACTGGTTCTTCGTCGGGCAGGCCGACCTCACGGTGGGCAGCAACAGCGTGAGCGGCCCGGCCGCGATCATGACCAACGACAAGAACCGCTACGGTGGCGGCGGCTGGAGCGAAGGCCGCATCGCCGGCTATGCCAAGGGTCAGCTCAACGACCGCTGGACGCTGACGGCCAGCGTCGACACCGAGGAACGCCCGCTCAAGGAACTGTTCCGCAATCTCGACCGCAAGGACCCGACCTCGCTGTTCCGCCGCTTCGACCCGGAGGACTCGTGGACCACCTTCGGCGACGACTCCACCGCCATCCAGGACGCGCCCACGCAGGGCCGCTTCTACCTGCGCGTGGACGACGGCCGCTCGCAGGCGATGTGGGGCAACTTCAAGCTCAACTTCGGCGACACCGAACTCACCCGCGTGAGCCGCGGCCTCTACGGCTTCCATGGCCGCTACCTGGGCGAGGAGTCGACCTCGTTCGGCGAGGCGCGGCTGAAGATCGACGCCTTCGCGGCTGAGCCCGGCACGCTGGCCGCGCGAGAGGAATTCCGCGGCACCGGCGGCTCGCTCTACTACCTGCGCAACCAGGACATCACGCGCGGCGCCGAGCGCGTGACGCTGGAAATCCGCGACAAGGATTCCGGCTTCGTGCTCAAGCGCACGCAGCTCGTGCCGAGCTCCGACTACGAGATCGACTACCTGCAGGGCCGCGTGCTGCTGTCGGCGCCGCTGCCCAGCCTGTCCGACGACGGCTCGCTGGTGCGCGCCGGCGGCTTCACCGGCATGCCGACCTACCTGGTGGTGGACTACGAATACACGCCGCTCACCACCTCGCTCGACACGCTCGCCGTGGGCGGCCGTGTCTCCTGGTGGGCCAACGACCACGTGGGCGTGGGCGTGACCGCGTCGCGCCAGGACCAGATCGGCGGCGACCAGCGCCTGGCCGGCGCCGACCTGACGCTGCGCAAGACCGAGAACACCTACTTCAAGGGCGAGTTCGCGCGCAGCAAGGGCCCGGGCACCGGCCAGCTCGACTCGATGGACGGCGGCTTCAGCTTCACCGGGCGCAACGGCGCGGTCGGCAACACGCTGGGCAACGGCCCCACCGGCAGCGCCAGCGCCTGGCGCCTGGAAGGCCAGGCCGACCTGGGCGACTTCGACATCCGCGGCGGCGGGCGCGTGAGCGCCTATGCGCAGTCGCGCGACGCCGGCTTCTCCGCGCCGGGCCAGTACGCGAGCAACGCCACGCGCCAGTTCGGCGTGCAGGCCACCGTGCCCTTCGGCGAGAAGGCCGAGAACGGCGAGCTGCGCCTGAAGGCCGACCGCCGCGACGAGCGCGACGGCTACAACAGCAGCGTGTTCGACGCGCAGTATTCGCTGGCCCTGACGCCCGAGTGGAAGCTGGGCCTGGGCCTGCGCTACGACGAAAAGACCGGCGACGCACTCATCACCAGCCCTTCGCTGCCGACCACGCAGGCGGTGTCCGGCGAGCGCGCCGACGCCGCCGTGCAGCTCGAATACACCGGCAGCGACCGCTGGAGCGCCTACGGCTTCACGCAGAAGACGCTGCGGCGCACCGGCACGCGGCTGGAGAACGACCGCCTGGGCTTCGGCGGGCGCTACCGCGTCAACGACAAGCTGGCGCTGCGCGGCGAGCTCTCCACCGGCGACGGCGGCTTCGCGGGCAAGGCCGGCGTCGACTACCAGTACGACGACCGCTCCAACCTCTACATGACCTACGTGTCCGACACCGGCCGCACCGACGAGAACCTCATCGGCCGCGGCGGCACCCTGGTGACGGGCGTGCGCTCGCGCGTGGGCGACGGCCTCACGATGTTCACCGAGCACCGCCAGGCCACCGGCACGCAGCCGGGCCTCACGCATGCCTACGGCGTGCAGTACGCGCCCGACACGCGCTGGACCTTCGGCGTGAACTTCGAGAACGGCTGGGTCGGCGCCGAGACGCTGGGCGCCACGCGCCGCGAGGCCGTCGCCTTCACCACCGGCTACTCGAGCGAGCGCCTGAAGTACAGCGGCGGCCTGGAGTACCGCAAGGACCGCACGACTTCCGAGACCCGCACCAGCTGGCTGCTGAAGAACTCATTCACCTGGAAGGTGGACGACGACTCGCGCTGGCTCGGCAAGTTCAACTGGGCCGACAGCGACAGCAGCACCGGCGTGCTGGCCGCGGCCAAGTACACGGAGGCCATGCTCGGCTACGCGCTGCGCCCCGCGTTCAACGACCGGCTGAACCTGCTGTTCAAGTACACCTTCCTGTACGACCTGTCGTCGCCGGGGCAGGTGGTGTCGAGCGGCGTCGATTCGAGCCTGGGCACGGTGTCGACCACCGCCGTCGACTACCAGCAGCGCAGCCACGTGTTCGCCATCGACGCCACCTGGGACCTCAACGAGCGCTGGACGCTGGGCGGCAAGTACGCCTGGCGGCGCGGCGACCTGCGCGCGAGCCGCGACAGCTCGGCGCCGTGGTTCAAGAGCTCGGCCGAACTCGCGGTGCTGCGCGTCGACTGGAAGCTGGTGCGCAACTGGGACTGGATGGTCGAGTGGCGCTCGCTGCGCGCCAGGGAACTGCAGGACCGCAAGAACGGCTGGGTCACGGCGGCGTACTACCACGTCAACGAGAACCTGAAGGTGGGCGTGGGCTACAACTTCACCGACTACTCGGACAACCTCACCGACATGAGCTACCGCAGCAAGGGCTGGTTCCTGAACGTGCTCGGCAAGTTCTGAGCGGCAGGGGCCGAGGGGCCTCAGCGCGCCGTGGCGCGGCGCAGCGCCGCGTGCGCGAGCAGGCGCGTGGAGTCGAGCGTGGGCAGCGCGGAGTTGCCGTCGTTCAGCACCAGCGGCAGCTCGGTGCAGCCGAGCGCGACGGCATCGCAGCCGCGCGCCTTCAGCGCTTCGATCATCTGCTGGAGCACCGCCGTCGATTCGGGGCGGAACACGCCGCACACCAGCTCGTCCATGATGATGCGGCCGACTTCGGCGCGCTCCGCCGCATCGAGCCGCACGGCGGCGAGGCCCGCGTCCGCCAGCGCCTGCGGATAGACCTCGCTGTCGACCAGCCAGCGCGTGCCCAGCACGCCCACGCGGCGAAAGCCGCGCGACGCGGCTTCCGCCGCCGCCACTTCGGCGATGTGCAGCCAGGGCAGCGGCGATTGCGGCAGCACGCGGTGCATCGCCTGGTGGATCGTGTTGTCGGGGCAGATCAGGAAGTCGGCGCCGGCTGCCGCGAGCTTGCGCGCGGAGGACAGCATCAGTTGCGCCACGCCGTCGATGTCGCCGCGGTCGAGGCAGTCGACATAGCTGGCGAGCGAGTGCGTGTGCACCGAGACTTCCGGGTGCGCATGCGGCTGCCCGAGGTAGCGCGCGCCTTCCACGCACAGCGTGCGATAGCACAGCGCCGCGCCTTCGGCCGAGCAGCCGACCACGCCGATATGCAAAGTGTCGATAGCCATCTTGTCTCCAGTGAAGCAGGAAGAAATACGGGGAAGCAGTGTCGCAGCCGGCCTCAGCCCAGGCGGTCGGAGCGCAGCCGCTGGCGCTCGTCGGTCATCGAGCGCGCCGCCATGTAGACCGAGCCCGCCGCCGCCAGGCCGCCCGCGCCGGTCAGCAGGAACAGCAGCAGGATCTGGTACTTGGCGGCCTCCACCGGGTCCATGCCGGCCAGCAGCTGGCCGGTCATGATGCCGGGCAGGGTGATGACGCCGGCGGCCGACATCTGGTTGATGATCGGGATCATCCCGCGCCGTATCGACGAGCGCGTGAGCTCCGACAGCGCCTCGCGGACGGTCGCGCCCAGCGCCAGTTGCGCCTCGATGCGCGCGCGCCCGGTGGTCACGCCCTCGAAGAAGCTGTCCAGGCCCAGGCTCGCGGAATTGAGCACGCTGCCCAGCACGATGCCCATGAGCGGTATCGCATAGCGCGGGTCGTACCAGGGCTGCGGGCGGATCGCTGTCATGAGCGCCAGCACCACGGTGGCCACGCTCGATATGCCCACGGCCGCCGCGCCGATGCGGAAGTTGCCGCCGCGCGCCAGCCGGTGCGACGGGCGCACCGCCACTTCGCGGGCGGCCGCCAGGATCATCAGCACGACGATGGTGAGCGTGACCGCCGGCGACGCCGCGCTGAACACCAAGCGCAGCACCAGCCCCACCAGCAGCAGCTGCACCACCATGCGCGCCGCCGCCCACAGCACCTGGCGGTGCAACCGCAGGTGCAGCGCCAGCGAGGCGCCGGCGTTCAGCAGCACCAGCAGCGTGGCCAGCATCAGGTCGGTGGCGTCGAGGTGGATGGTGGCGTTCACGGCATGCTCCTCAACTGGCCGTCCGCCATCTCGAAGCGGCGCTGGCCGATGCGCGCGGCCTGCTCGCGCGAGTGCGTGACCATCAGGATGGTCAGGCCCTGCGCCAGCCGGCGGGCCAGCAGGGCCTCGACGACCAGCGTCGATTCGGTGTCCAGCGACGCGGTGGGCTCGTCGAGCAGCAGCACCGCGGGCTCGCGCGCGAGCGAGCGCAGCAGCGCCAGGCGCTGGCGCTCGCCGGTCGAGAGGCGGGGGATCTCGGTGTCGAGCAGGCCGGGGGAAAGGCCGATCTCTTCCATCCAGGCGCCCAGCCGGGCATGGGCGTCGTCGGGGAAATGCGCGGCCACGGTGGGCGCCCACCATGCGGGCTCCGCCGCCTGGTAGACCACGCGCCGGCGCCATTGGGGGCCGCTCAGTGTCTTGCGTTCGATGCCGTCGAGGGTGACGGTGCCTTCGCCGGGGTCGAGGTCGGCCACCAGCCGCAGGAAAACGCTCTTGCCGGAGCCCGACTTGCCGAGGATGCAGATGCATTCGCCGCGCGCGGCGCTCAGGTCGATGGCGCCTGCGCCGCGCGTGCGCAGGTTCCTGATCTGCAGGAAGGGGAGGTTGGGTTCCATCGTGCGGTCGCCGGAGCCATCCATGGCCGGCGTTTGCCGCCGAGTATGAATGCTCCGGCCGGGACCGGCACGAGGAACAGGCGGGCACCCGTGGGCGCCCTGTGCCGCTTCAGAACGAGAACGATGCGGTCAGCGAGGCCGAGCGGCCCGCGCCCACGGTCGCGTAGTGCGACGCATAGGCCTTGTCGAAGTAGTACTTGTTGGTCAGGTTCTGGACGTTCAGCTGCAGGCTGAGGTTCTTGTTGACCACGTAGCTCACCATCGCGTCGTACTTCACGTAGGAAGGAATCCACTTCGTGTTGTTGACGTTGCCGTACTGCTTGCTCACGTAGGTGGCGCCGCCGCCGATCGTGAGGCCGGGCATCACCGTGTAGGTGGTCCACAGCGTCGCGCTGTCCTTCGGCGTGTTCGGGAACATGTTGCCGTTGAACGGCGAGGCGACGTACGTCGTGCCCGACAGCGTGTAGCCGTTGTCCGTGAGCTTGGCGTTCAGGTGCGTGTAGCCGCCGAACACCTGCCAGTCGCGGGTGATGCTGCCGGCCACGCCGAACTCGATGCCTTCCACCCGCTTCTTGCCGACGTTCTGCGTCGAGCCGTCGGCCGCGACCACGCGGGCGTTCTTCATGTCGGTGCGGAAGATCGCCGAGGTCAGCACCAGGCGGCGGTCCAGCACTTCCCACTTGGTGCCGAGTTCGAGGCTGCGGCTTTCCTGCGGCTTCAGGTTGCGGATGGCCGCGCTGATGCCGTCGGCGCCGTCGCCGCCGTCGGTGCCGGGCGGCGTCGACGAGGTGCCGTAGGACACATAGATGCTGCCGTTGGGCGCCGGCTTGTAGACCGCGCCGACCTGGTAGTTCAGGAACGAGGCCTTGTTCTCGAGCTCGATGCCCGGGACCATGCGGCCGGCGGGCACGGACACGCTGGTCGAGCCGCTCAGGGCATTGCTGGGCACGGAGGCCGTGGTCGCGATCGGCGCGATGTAGGCCGGCGTGACCGCGCGCGTCTTGTAGTCGTCCCAGCGAAGGCCGAGGTTCAGCGACCACTGCGGGTTGAACTCGATGGTGTCGAAGGCGTAGACCGAACTGGTGGTGGTCTTCACTTCGGTCACCGCCGGCGACCTGGTGATGGCGCCGGTCCACGGGTCGTACGGCGTCGGGCTGAGCGCCGAGGTGCAGTTGAAGTTGCTGCGGATGCCCGAGCCCACGGCGCAGTTCAGGCCGCTCACGCCCGTGCGCGGGTAGGTCTCGAAACCGGTCTTCGCGTCCTGCAGGAACAGGTAGTTGCCCTTGGTGGTGGCTTCCTTGCCCAGCTCGATGCCGGTGGTGAAGCTGTGCTTGATGCCGGCGGTCTCGAATTTGCCGGTCAGGCTGGTCTGGTTGACCAGCGACTCGGAGTCCGACGCGCGGTTGTTGGGCCGGCGCCAGACGTTGCCGTTGACCAGGAAGTTGCCGCGGCTGTCGTCGGGCTGGGACCAGATGTAGTCGTTGGTCGAGGTGCTCGAGCGCGTGACGTTGCGCAGCACCAGGCCGCCGCCGAAGTCGTGCTTCACGTCGACGGTGCCGGCGTCGACCTTGGTGCGCTGGTAGTCGCGGCCCACCAGGCCGTAGTAGGTGCCGCGCGGCACCGAAATGGGCTGGCCGTCGCCGTTGCGGTTCAGGTACACGCCCGAGGTGAACGGGTTGTTGAAGGGGATGCCCGAGTCGGGCAGGTCGTTGGTCTCGTAGTGGTAGTAGCTCAGCGTGACCTGCGTCGGCGAGTTCATGCCGAAGGTCACGCTCGGCGCCACGCCCCAGCGCTTGACGTTGACCGGACCGCGCCCGGCGATGTCCGACTTGAAGTTCATCAGGTTCAGGCGGGCCGCGACGCTATCGGAGATCTTGCGGTTGATGTCCAGCGTCTCGCGCTGGTAGGAATCGGTGCCCAGGCCGATGGTGCCGCTGAAGAAGTTCTCCGCCTGCGGCGCCTTGCTGATGATGTTCACCGAGCCGCCGGCCGAGCCGCGTCCGCCGAACGCGGAACTCGGTCCCTTCACGACCTCGACCGACTCCACGTTGAAGATTTCGCGCGTCTGGGCCGCGCCGTCGCGCAAGCCGTCCACGTAGGTGTCGCTCTGCGCATCGAAGCCGCGGATGAACGGGCGGTCGCCCACCGGGTTGCCGCCTTCGCCGGCGCCGAAGGTGATGCCGGGCGTGGTGCGCAGCGCGTCGACCAGCGTGGTCGCGCCGGTCTGGCGGATCACTTCCTGCGGGATGACGGTGACCGACTTGGGCGTGTCCAGCAGCGGCGCCGTGAACTTGGGCGAGGCCGATTTCTCGACCTTGTAGTCGGTCGAGGCTTCGACGCGGACTTCGTTCAGCGTGCCCTGGGCATGCGCGGACACCGAGCCGATGGCGACCAGTGTGGCGGTGGTGGCCATGCGGCCAGAAAGGTAACGCGCAGGCGAATGCTTGCGGCTCTTGACGTAGTTCATAGTCCTCTGAGAGTTGTTGTCGGCCGTGTCTCTTGCTTGGCCGCCTGGACGAACGCCTGGCTGGCTGCACGCTGGGCTTTTCACAAAGGAGAAACATGCGTCACGGCTGTGCGAATAGTAATGACTCGCAATACCATTCGGGCCGAAACTTTACCTTTGGTATGCAAAACGCATGGAACTTTGTCGCGATATTGCGACACATGGCCGTCATATACGGCCGGCGGGCGCTGGCGGTTCAGCGCACCAACAGCTTCATCATCCGCGCGAAGGTCTTGCCGTAGGGCGGCTTGAGCAGCCCCGCGCCGTTGAACGCCGACTGCCGGAAGATCGGCTTCAGCTTGGAGAAGGTCTCGAAGCCGTACTCCCCGTGGTAGGCGCCCATGCCGCTCGCGCCGACGCCGCCGAAGGGCAGGTCGTCCTGCGCGATGTGCAGCAGCGTGTCGTTGATGGACACGCCGCCCGACACGGTCTGGCGCATCACGTGGTCGATGGTCGCGCCGTTCTTCTCGAACAGGTAGAGCGCGAGCGGGCGCGGATGCGCGTTGACGTAGGCGATGGCTTCGTCGATGCCGGCGTAGGGCAGCACCGGCAGCAGCGGGCCGAAGATTTCTTCGCGCATCACGCGCATGCCGTCGTTCACGCCGGTCAGCAGCACCGGCGGAAAGCGGCGCGTGGCGGGGTCGGGTGCGGTGTCGCACAACGGCACGGCCGCGGCGCCTTCCTGCTGCGCGGCGGCCGCCAGCTCCTGCAGCCGCGCGAAGTGGCGCGGGCTCACGATGCTGGTGTAGTCGGTGTTGCTGTTGCCGAGGTCCGGGTACATCGACGCGAACACGCGCCGCGCGCTGTCGGCAAAGCGCTGCTGCTGGCCCTCGGGCACCAGCACGTAGTCGGGCGCGATGCAGGTCTGGCCCGCGTTCAGCGTCTTGCCCACGAGGATGCGTTCCACCGCCTTGTCGAAGTCGGCCCCGGGCCCGATGATCGCCGGCGACTTGCCGCCCAGCTCCAGCGTCACCGGCGTGAGGTTGTCGCTGGCCGCGCGCATCACGTGGTGGCCCACGGCGGTCGAGCCGGTGAAGAGCAGGTGGTCGAAGGGCAGGGCGGAGAACTCACGCGCGGCCTCTGCGTCGCCGTTGACCACGGCGATCTCGTCGGGCGCGAAGGCCTCGGCCACCAGCGCCGCGAACAGTTCGGCGAAGCGCGGCGTGAACTCCGACTGCTTGACCATCACGCGGTTGCCCGCCGCCAGCGCGGCCGTCATGGGTCCCACGGCCAGGTACAGCGGGTAGTTCCACGGCACCACGATGCCGACCACGCCCAGCGGCTGCGGCATGATCTTCGACGACGCGGGCTTGAACCACAGGCCGGTCGAGCGGCGGCGCACCCGCATCCAGTGCCTGCCGTGGCGCAGCGCGTGCGCGATGCCCTCGAGCGCCGGGAACACCTCGGCCAGCTCGGTCTCTTGAAACGCACGGTGGTGGAAGTCGGCGCTGATGGCGGCGGCGATCTTTTCGCGGTTGTCCTTCACCAGCGCGCGCAGGCGCTGCAG
Source organism: Variovorax sp. PMC12 (assembly GCF_003019815.1). NCBI lineage: Bacteria > Pseudomonadati > Pseudomonadota > Betaproteobacteria > Burkholderiales > Comamonadaceae > Variovorax > Variovorax sp. PMC12. Next base: position 3,368,123 of record NZ_CP027773.1, on the reverse strand, counting down.
GCGGTCGGCGCGTTCGGGCCACGGCGGCGTCTGGGCGCGCAGGCTGGCGGCGCGCATGGCGTCGAAGGTCTGTCGCATGTCTTGTCTCATGGATCCTCGCGTGGGTTCTGCCCGTGTGTCGTCGATGCACCGGCCCGCGATCTTGCACCTTGCCGCCGCGCCGGTCACCTTCTCCCGGTCGGCACTGTGCCCGAGATCGCCGGCGAAAGCACCTGCCGCGTCAGCCGGCCTTGCCGGCGCGCGCCGTCTTCCTGCCGCCGGCCTCGGCGCGCGTGGTGCTCGCCGCGGCCGAGGCGCTGGCGCTGTTCGCCTGCTCGACCCACGACAAGGTGTCGACGTACGACATGAAGTGGTTCAGGTACTCCGGCGACAGGTCGCGCATCAGCGTGAGCGCGCGGTGCACCAGGTGGTGCGAGTTGAGCGGCCCCGCGTTCTCCGGCACCTTGGCCAGCGACTGCGTGAGCCGCAGGTCGGCGCTGAGCTTCGACCAGGTGCTGCGGAAGTAGCGCAGCGTCTTCAGTTCCAGCGCGGGCGACTGGCCGGGCGCGGCGTCGGCGGGCACCGCCTGCATGCCGGCGGGGAGGGGCGAATTCTGGGCGGCATGGTCGACCAGTTCCGCGAGGGCGCTGCGTTCGCGCGGCTGCTGCCGTGCATCCTGCGGCCCGTCCGCTGCGGCTGCCGCATGGGCGGCCGCCATGTCCTTGCCGTACGCAGCGAGCAGCGTGGCCACGCGCTCGTCGAGCAGGCGGCGCGCCTCGCCCTCGTGCGTGTCTGCGCGCCGGGCCAGTGCCTCGATGAAGCGGAAGCGCACCGGGTCGAAGCGGTGGTCGCCGCGCGCAATACACGCCTGGACCGCCGCCACGTTGCCGGCGCTGACTTCCTCCTGGCTATTCACGGCGCTTCGCGTTGGCGGTGCCGGCGGAAGACGGCCGCGGCGTCGGCGCCATCTCCACGCGCCGGTTCTTCGAGCGTCCCTCGGCATCGGCATTGGACGCCACCGCCTGCTCGGAGCCGAAGGCCGCCGCGAACACCGACGACGACGGCATGCCTTCCTCGATCAGCGCGCGCGTCACCGTGAGCGCGCGCTGGGCCGACAGCTCCCAGTTGTCCGCGAAGCGTCGCGCGTCGCCGCGCATCTGCCGGTCGTCGGTGAAGCCGCTGACCATCAGGATCTCGTCGCGGCTGCCAAGGTAGGCGGCCAGCGGCGCCGACAGGCTCCTGAGCAACTGCCGCCCCTCGGGCTGCAGGTCGGCGGAATTGAAGGCGAACAGCACATTGCCGCTGATGCCGATGCGGCCGTTGTTCAGCGTCACGCGGCCGGCCGCGAGCGGGCCCGCCAGCGCCTGTTCGAGCTGCTCGCGGCGCTGCGCCTCGGCGCGCCGCTGCTGCACTTCGGTTTCCAGCCTGGACGCGAGCTCCATCTGCATGCCCAGCGCACACACCAGGATCAGCACGAACGCGCCGAGCAGCCCCGACATCAGGTCGCCGAAGACGGCCCACACGGGCACGCCCGGCTCCAGGCCGCTCTCGTCGATGTCCTCGCGCATCACGCCTCGCTGCCCACCGCGGCCTGCCGGCTGGCGAGCTGCTGCAGGTCTTCGACGATCTGCTTCTGCGACATGATGCTCAGGTCGATGACCTCGCGCGCCTGCGCCACATAGTAGGCCAGCTGTTCGTCGCTGCGCGCGATCGACTTGCCGAGCGCGGCCTCGATGCGCTGCAGCTGCGCGCCCATCTTGTCGTTCGACTGGCTGAACATCTGCACCGCCAGGCCGAAGGCCTCGCCCATGCTCGCCACCTCGGCCGCGCCGCCGGTGATCTGCGCGGCAATGCCGGTCATCTTGCCGGTCTCGGCCTCGACCTGTTCGGTGAAGCGGCCGCCCACGCGCTCCAGCACCTCGGCCGATGCGGCCACCAGCGAGTCGACCGCCGCGCGCTGCTCGGTGGAGGCATGGTTGACCGCGTCGAGCAGCGTGGAAAGCGTCTCGAGGATGCGGCTGCGTTCTTCCAGCATCGCGTTGTCGCGCGCCATGCTGTCCGACAGCTTCTGGCGCAGCTCGGCGACCACTTCGGCCGCCGCGCGCGGTGCCTCGGAGGCGGCCTGCAGCAGCTGGGCGATCTCGGCGACGGTGGCCTTGGCGTGCGCGTCGGTCTGCGACGACATCTCGCGCGCGGTCTGCGCCACCTGTTCGAGCAGCTCGTGCTGCCGGCTCGCGGACTGCGCGCCGGCCTGCTGCCATTCTTCCTTCAGCGAGTCGGCCATCGATGCGAGCGACTGCGTCCACGCGGAAAGACGCTGCTCGTCGCGCGAGGAAATCTGCGAGATGGCGTCAAGCAGTTGCTGCTGCTGGCCGGTGGTGTGGGCGCCGGCCTGCTGCCACTCTTCCTTGAGCGCCGCGGCCATCGATGCGAGCGATTGGCTCCAGGCAGAGAGGCGCTGTTCGTCGCGCGACGAAATCTGCGCGATCGAATCGAGCAGCAGCTGCTGTTGGCCGGTCGCATGCACGCCGGCCTGCTGCCATTCTTCCCTGAGCGCCGCCGCCATCGCAGCCAGCGACTGCGTCCACGCAGCGAGCTTCTGCTCGTCGCGCGACGACACCTGCGAGATCGTGTCGAGCAAGTGCTGCTGCTGGCCTGCCGCATAGGTGCCGGCCTGTTGCCATTCGTCCTTCAGCCCTGCCGCCATCGCCGCCAGCGATTGCGTCCACACGGCCAGCCGCTGTTCGTCGCGCGCCGCGATGTCGGTCTGCAGTTCGGCATGCGCCTGGCCCACGGTGCGCAGCAGCGAGGCCGAGTGCTGTTCGAAGGTCGCGGCGGCGGCGGTCAGCGCCTGCTGCGAATCGGCCGAGAGCTTCTCGCTCACGCGCTGGTGCTCGGCGAGCGCGCCGCTCCAGGTGTGCGAGACGCTGCCCACGGTGCGCTCGAGCTGCGCGGCAACGTTGTCGACCAGTGCGGCCGAGCGCTGCGCGAAGGTCTCGGCAAAGCGGTCGTGCGAGCCGCGCACTTCGCCGGAGAGGGCTTCGCTCGTCTGCCGGTGCTCGGCCAGCGCGGCCTGCCAGGTGTCGGCCACGCCGGCCGTGGTGGCCGCGAATCGGCTCGACAAGCCTTCGAGCTGCTGCTGCACGGTCTGCGAGAGCGTGCCGTGCAGTGCGGCGGTCTCGCGCGCGATGGCGGCCATGGTGGCCTCGACCACCGGCTGGATCGCCGCGCCGGCGATGCGCGCGCTCTCGGTCAGGCTCTGGCGCAGCGACTGGTCGACGGAAGTGGCGAGGCCTGCGTACACCGCCTCGGCCTTGCCGTGGAAGCTGTCCTGGCTGCTGATGAGGCGGTCGTTCTGCGCCTGGCTCTGCTGTGCCAGCGCAGCCATCATCGCCTGCAGCTGCCCGACCAGCTCGGGCATGGCCAGCGCCTGCTGCTGCAGCAGCTTGAACGATTCCTCGCGCTGGTGGACCTGCGAGAACACGCGCAGCGTGGTCGCGATCTTGCTGTCGAGCAGTTGCCCGGCCTGCAGCCGCTCGCGCCGGCACAGCGCCGACATCAGGCCCAGCATCGCCGAGGCGGCCACGCCCGCCACCGAAGTGCCGAAGGCCAGCCCCAGGCCCTTCACCGGCGCAGAGAGCGACGAGCGCACGGCCTGCAGGTCGGTCGCGCTGTCGAGCGCAAGGCCGGTACCGTTGAGCGTGACCACCATGCCCAGGAAGGTGCCGAGCATGCCCAGCAGCACCAGGAAGCCGGCCAGGTAGGGCGTGAGGGCGGGGCCGGGCAGGCCGACGCGCTCGCCCTCGATGCGCAGGCGCACCGCGTTCTGCAGCGAGGCGGGCAGGCGGGAGAGCCAGGCGCCGAGGCTGGCGGGCGCTTCGGACAGTTCGGCCACGGCGCGCGACAGGGTGTCGGTGGCCTGCTGGAAACGGCGCAGTTCGAGCGCGCCCATCAGATAGAACGCGGCGACGAGCGCGGTGACGGCCAGCGCCAGCGGGTTCGCGCCGACGTAGCCGACGGCGACCCAGCCCACGACGGCCAAGCCCGCTGCGAACACAGCGTGAGGAAGAAATCTGGTCATGTCAGCCTGGTTGCTTCATGCGAAGGGCTTCGAGCAGCCCTTCGACCGGTTGAAATCGAAAGTCCAGTTCGGCGAGCAGCACGTCCTGGAGGTCTTTGTGGAACACGTCCTGCCACGCGGCACCGGCAGATGGGGCCGGCGTTGTCTGATCGGCTGCCGGTTCGGTGGCCTGTTCGGCCTGGGCCTCCAGCGCCGCCTGCCGCAGGCGTCTGAAGCGCTTCTCCAGCAGCGCGGGCACGCCCGAGAGCAGGCTGCGTTCCTGCACGGCCAGCACCTGCTCCATCACGACGTCGACCGCCGCCAGTTTGGCCATGGCCTGCGAACGGCCCGCCAGCGTGGTCCGCAGGCGGCTGCGCAGCGGGCCGATGCCGGCTTCCATCGCCTGTTGCCGGGCCAGGTAGCGCTGGCGCAGCGGGGCGAAGTCGGTGGCGTCCGCGGGGGCGGCGCCGTCGGAGGCGATGGCCTTGGTCAGCGCGGCGCGCACGCGGGCGCACTCGGCTTCCTCGGCGCTCGAGGAGGCTTTTTTTGCACTGGAGAGAGAACTCGCCGGGCCGGCGTTCAACGCCGCGGACAGCGAGATGTCGTCGGTCCAGCCGAACCACTGGCTCAGCCGCTCCGCGGTCGTCTGCCGGGGTTGCCCGACGTCGCTGTCGGTCAGCCTGGAAAGCAAGCGCACGAGCGGCGAACCGGTGAAACCTGTGCGCCGTGACGCTTGCACCATTACCGTCAAATCGAAAAACCTAGCAGTCTACACCGCGCCCCTCCGGGCCCCTGCAGGAGCGGCCCGGCCACAGAGTGGCCGCCAGCTTCAGCCGAGCGCGGCGGGTGCCGGGGGCTCGACGGGCAGCGCGCGCTTGTGTGCGCTCTTGCGGTGCGTGGACAGGATGATCGCGCGCGCCTCGGCCGACACCGGCTTGCCTTCGAGGAAATCGTCGATCTGCTCGTAGGTCACGCCGAAGGCGTCTTCGTCGGGCTTGCCCGGCACCAGCGACTCGAGGTCGGCCGTGGGCACCTTGTAGACCAGCGAATCGGGCGCGCCCAGCAGCTGCGCCACCGCGCGCACGCGGCGCTTGTTCAGGCCGGTGAGCGGCGTGATGTCGGCCGCGCCGTCGCCGAACTTGGTGAAGAAGCCCATCAGCGCCTCGGCCGCGTGATCGGTGCCGATGACGATGCCGTCGTGCGCGCCGGCCACCGCGAACTGCGCCACCATGCGCTCGCGCGCCTTGATGTTGCCGAGCACGAAGTCTTCGTGCGCCGCGTCGCGGAAGCTCAGGTCGCCGGCCTTCAGCGCGGCGAGCATGCCGTCGGCCGCGGGGCGGATGTCGACGGTGATGGTGCGGTCGGGCCTGATGACGGCGAGCGAAGCCTGCGCCTCGGCTTCGTCCTTCTGTACGCCGTAGGGCAGGCGCATGGCGATGAAGGTGGCGTCATGGCCGGTGGCGCGCAGCTTCTCGACCGCGCGCTGCGCCAGGCAGCCGGCGGTCAGCGAATCGACGCCGCCGCTGATGCCCAGCACCAGCGTCTTCAGGCCGGTCTGCTTCAGGTAGCTCGCGAGAAAGTCGACGCGCCGCTCCAGCTCGCGGGCGGCATCGAAGACGGGCGCGACATGCAGCGCCGCGATGATCTCGCGCTGCGTGTCGTCGACGGGGGTGAGGTCTGCGCTCATTGGTTTTGTCTGCGTATGAAAGAGGTCAGAAATCCACGAGGCTGAGGCCGATGCTGAGCACCGTGCGCTTGCGGTTGTAGTCCACCAGCGTGTCGCCGTAGCCAGAGAACAGCTGCGTGTGGAAGCGCAGGTTGCTCTTGGTCGGGTCGCCGATGGCCTTGAGCCACTCGAGGCGGATCGAGCCGCGGCCGCTGTCGCGCAGGTTGTTGCGCACGGTCACGGCCAACTGGTTGTCGCGATCGAGGTTCCAGCGGCCTGTGACTTCGGCACGGCCGATGTAGTCGGCGATGTCGGGGTTGTCGTCCTTGGCGGCGCTCTCGGAAATGCGCTTCCAGATGCGGCCGGTGATGGTGAAGCGGTCGTCCAGTTCGGCGCCGCCCATCAGGTAGACGCGGTTCCAGCTGCGCGACAGCGGCAGGCTCTGGCCGTTCGACTGGTGCACGATGCCCAGGCCCGAATAGCGCCAGCGCCATCCGCCGGGCAGCTTGAAGTCGGTCGGGTAGACATACATCAGCTCGGGTTCGTGGTCGGTGGTGCGGAACGGCCGCGAGATGGCGCCGTTGAACAACTGCCAGGTCGACTGCTGGGTGTAGGCGAACCACAGCGAGTCTTTCCTCACCGGGTCGCCTTGCGTGAGCAGGCCCTGGGCGAGCTTGGTGCGCACCGACAGGCCGATGCGCATCTCGTTGGCCTGGTAGGCGACGGGCTGGCCGGTGTGGTCGGGCGACGGCGAAGTGGGCGTCTGCGGCTTGTTGGTGGCGGCCGAGACCGACACGGTGAGCGGCCGGTAGCCGCGAAAGCCGAAGGTGCCGCAGTCGGTGGCGTTCTCCAGCTCCCAGAAGCGCGACAGCGCCGAGTACTGGCGGTCGCGGCAGCCTTCGGTGGTGGCGACCGAGACCACGCGCGTGGCCGGGATCGTGCCGTCCACCGGCGGCTGCGTGCTCGCGAGCACCGGCGGCGCCACGGGCACCGACACCGAGGGCAGCGTCTGCTGCTGCGCCCAGCGGTCGAAGCAGGCCAGCCGTGCCTCGTTGTTGGCGCCCAGCGCGGTGCACTGCTGCCAGGTGAGCTGCGAATCGGCCAGCGGGCTCGCGGGCTTGTCGACGGCCTGCGCCTGCGCGCCGGCGGCGCCGCCCAGGCAGGCGGCCAGGGCGGCCAGCTCGCGCAGCCGGATGTGGTGTCGTTTCGTCGTCATGGCTTTTTTTCCTCTGGGGCGGCGGTCTTGCTGAGCACGAACGGGTGGGTGCTTTCATCCGTGGCGTCGCGCCACGTTCCTCTGAATTCGCGGCCGCAGGAGCCCTTCTGCAGCTTGCCGGACCAGACGCCGCTGATGGCGCGGCCGTCCTGCGACTCGTCGATGGAAAGCGCGCCCTCGTCGTCCACGTCGCCGGCCAGCTGCGCGATGCGCGCCTTGCCGGGACTGGCGCCGTTGCGCGTGATGGTGCCGCGAACGCCGTCGTAGTCGGGGTGCTTGCCCAGCTGCACCACGGCCGCCGCGGGCAGGCCGTCGAAGCGTGCTTCCCAGCGGCCGTAGAGCGACTGCAGCGGCAGGTCGCGCGCGTCGGTGGGGCAGTCGGGGTTGCCGCGCCCGGTGGCGCAGCCCGACAGCGCGAGCACGGCACCGGCCAGCAGCGCGGCCGGCATCGCGGTCTTGAGTTTCGTCGTCTTCATGATGATGAGGCGGCGGCCGCCTTGGCCGCGCTGTCCTGCGCCTTGCGCGCGAACTCGGCGCGCAGCGCCTTGAGTTTTTCGCGCGGGTCTTCCCGGGTGGTGGCCTTGTCCAGGCCCATCTCGGCGATGAAGCGGCTGGGCACGCAGGGCACCATCTCGCGGCCCTGCTTGCGCTTCTTGGTCCAGCTCACCGCCAGGCTGCGCTGCGCGCGCGTGATGCCCACGTACATCAGGCGGCGCTCTTCCTGCAGCCGCTGCAGCGTGTCTTCGCTGACCTTCTGCTGGCGGCCGTTGTCGTCGTCGAGCTTGAAGGGCAGGAGGCCCTCGCTCACGCCGATCAGCATCACGTGCGGCCATTCGAGGCCCTTGGAGGCGTGCAGCGTCGAGAGCGTGACCACGTCCTGGTCCTGCTGGCGCTCGCTGATGGTGGACAGCAGCGAGATGGTCTGCGCCACCTCGAGCAGGCTCTTGCGTTCGGTCTCGATGGTGTTGTCGGCGCCCGAGGTGTCGTCGATGGTGCCGCCGGCGCGCTGTGACATCCAGTCGACGAACTCCAGCACGTTGGTCCAGCGCGAGGCCGCGGCCGACTCGCTGTCCTCGCCGTCGTAGAGGTGCTTCTCGTAGTCGATTTCCTTCAGCCAGTCGAGCATGAAGGTGCGCGAGTCTTCCGCGCCCATGGTGCGGCGCGCGCGGTATTCCAGGTCGTTGATGTAGCGGCCGAACTCGTGGATGCCTTCCAGCGTGCGCTTGGGCATCACGCTGGGCAGCGATGGGCTGAACAGCGCCTCGAACAGGCTCAGCTTGTACTGGCTGGCGAAGGTACCCAGGCTCGCGAGCGTGGTGTGGCCGATGCCGCGCTTGGGCGTGGTGATGGCGCGCAGGAACGCCGGGTCGTCGTCGTTGTTGACCCACAGGCGGAACCAGCCGCACAGGTCCTTGATCTCGGCGCGGTCGAAGAAGCTCTGGCCGCCCGACACCTTGTACGGGATCTGCGCCTTGCGCAGCGCCTGCTCGAACACGCGCGCCTGGTGGTTGGCGCGGTACAGGATGGCGAAGTCGCGGTATTCCTTGTACTGCTTGCCCTGCGTGGTGGCGTCGCCCGCGCGCAGGCTGACGATGCGCGCCACGGCGCGCTCGGCCTCGTGCTGCTCGCTGTCGGCGTCGACGATGCGCACCGGCTCGCCTTCGCCGAGTTCGGAGAACAGCGTCTTGGGAAACAGCTTGGGGTTGGGGCCGATCACGTTGTTGGCCGCGCGCAGGATGGCGCTGGTGGAGCGGTAGTTCTGCTCCAGCTTGATGACCTTGAGCGTGGGGTAGTCGACCGGCAGCTTGCGCAGGTTGTCCAGCGTGGCGCCGCGCCAGCCGTAGATCGACTGGTCGTCGTCGCCCACCGCGGTGAAGTGGCCGCGCTCGCCGGCCAGGGCCTTGAGCACTTCGTACTGGGTGGCGTTGGTGTCCTGGTATTCGTCCACCAGGATGTGGCCGAGCGCGGCCTGCCACTTGGCGCGCACTTCGGGGAATTCGTAGAGCAGCTTCAGCGGCATGCCGATCAGGTCGTCGAAGTCGACGCTCTGGTAGGCCTGCAGCCGCTCTTCGTAGCGGGCCATGATGCGCGCGGTGATGCGCTCGTTGTCGTCCACCGCGGCGGCCTCCGCCTGCGCGGCGTTCAGGCCCATGTTCTTCCACTTGCTGATGGTCCACTGCCAGATGCGCGCGGTGGCGATGTCGGTGGTGCCGCCGGCGTCCTTCAGGATCTTGGTGACGTCGTCGGAGTCGAGGATGCTGAAGGCCTTCTTCAGGCCCAGCACCGCGCCGTCCTCGCGCATCATGCGCACGCCCAGTGCGTGGAAGGTGCAGACCACGACCTTGCGCGCGTCCTTGCCGATCAGGTCCTTGGCGCGCTCGCGCATTTCCGCGGCCGCCTTGTTGGTGAAGGTGATGGCCGCGATCCGCTGGGGCTCGAGCCCCGACTGGATCAGGCGTCCGATCTTGTGAGTGATCACCCGCGTCTTGCCCGAGCCCGCGCCGGCGAGCACCAGGCAGGGACCGTACATGTAGTTGACCGCTTCGAGTTGCGCGGGATTGAGTCCGTGAGACATTGGGGAGAGAAAGAGCCGGAAAACGCCCTGGGGAAGGGCATGCGCAAAGCGGGCAATGATACGGGGACGGCCTTTCCCGGGGTTGTAGGCCGGTGCCCCCGACAATCGGCATGTGCTGCCTGTATTTCTTGTTACTTTCCCTTTCTTCGCGTTAATCGCCGCCGGTTACGGCGCCGCGCGCGCCCGCATCCTGCCGCTGGACGCGATTCCCGGCCTGAACGCCTTCGTGCTCTATTTCGCGCTGCCCTGCATGCTGCTGCGCTTCGGCGCGGGCACGCCCATCGGGCAACTGCTGGACGGCAGCGTGGCGCTGGTCTGGGGCCTGGGGGCGCTCGCCGTGGTGGCGGGGGTGGTGGCGTTCACGCGCAACGCCCGCGTCGGCTGGAACGACGGCGCATTCGGCGCGCTGGTGGCCGCATTCCCGAACACCGGCTTCATGGGCGTGCCGCTGCTGGTGGCGATCCTCGGGGCGCAGGCTGCGGGGCCGATGATCATCGCGATCGCGTTCGACATGGTCGTCACCTCGTCGCTGTGCATCGGGCTGTCGCGGCTCGACGGGGTGGGGGCGGGCGCGGCGGGCGGCGCCACGCAGGCGGCGCGCAAGGCGCTGCGCGGCATCCTGGTCAACCCGATGCCCTGGTCGATCCTGCTGGGCGTGCTGCTGTCGGCCGCGCGCTGGCAGCTGCCGGGGCCGCTGGAGCGCACCGTGGCCATGCTGGCCGATGCCGCGTCGCCGGTGGCGCTGTTCACCATCGGCGCGGTGCTGGCACGCTCGGCGCTGCTGGCGCGCGAGCACGACGCCAGCGCGGCGGTGGCCGAGGCGCTGGGAACCGGCGTGCAGCCCGCGCCCAGGGCGCCGTGGGGCGACGTGCTGCCCGTGGTGGCGGTGAAGCTGCTGGTGCACCCGCTGCTGATTTGGGGGCTGGGCCTGGGCGCCATCGCGCTGGGGCTGCCGCTCGCGCCCGCCGCACTGGTGGTGATGGTGCTGGTGGCGTCACTGCCGAGCGCCAGCAATGTGTCGATGCTGGCCGAGCGCTTCGGCGCCGACAACGGCCGCATCGCCCGGATCATCCTGTGGACGACGGTGGTGGCGTTCTTCAGCTTTCCGCTGGCGGTCGGCCTGCTGCACTGAGCCGGCGGGGCGCTAGGGCGTCAGCACGCCGAGCTTGTACGGGTCGGCGTCGGGCAGGCGCTCGCACTTCGAGAAGTCGCGGCCCTGCGTGCCGTCGCAGTAGTAGGTGTTGTAGATGCGTCCGAAGAGCGACGGGCTGGCCGTGAAGAGCACGCCGTGCTCGGGCTGCCAGTTGTCCCTGGGCGGCTGCACGCTGGCTTCCACCGGCGCGGCCGGTGCATCGGCAGTGGTCGCCGCCGCCGTGGTCACGACGGCGGCCGTGACGGGATTGGGGGCGGGTGTGAAGTCGGCCAGTGTCTTGTGGGCTTCGTCGCCGCGCCAGCGCACCGCGAGTTCTGCCGCCGTGGGCCGCGCCGCCACCGGCAGCATGATGCCGTTGACCTGCAGGCCGTAGCCGAAACGGTGCGTCTTGCCCGCCAGGAAGGCATAGGCGCAGGCGGCCATGCACTGGCCCCGCACCTCGGTCTGCACGCCGCTGGCGCGGATGGCGTCGGCAAAGGCGCCGGCCGCCTCGGCGGTGCCGCCGAACGAGTCTTCGAAGACCACCGTGCGGACCGTGCCGCTGCCCAGTCGTTCGTTGAATTCCTGGATCGCGCTGCCGTCGAGCGTGCCCGACACCACCAGCCGGCTGCCCTGCAATTCCAGCTCGGCAGCGGATGCCGTGGATGCGCCGACGGCGCAGGCGAGGGACGCCAGGGACAAAACCCAACCAGAGACAGATGGCGGTTTCACGTCGACCCCCTTGCAATGAGCGAGCAAATTTGAATGCGTATTCCGCGCGGAGTTCGTGCGTTCACGCTGTAACAGCTTGAGTAGCGGCACGGCTTCCCGTCAATCTTTTTTTCACAAATTTGCGGGTAAGCCAGGGGTTGGCCGTAAGGCATAGCGGCGTCTACTGCTTCAGTTGAATGCTTGAGTTTGCAGAACCGCTGCTACAGTGGTTGCAAGTCAAAGATGTGAATGGGGCGCGCTATGGCAATACTGGTTCGCATCCTGTTGTGGTTCGTCTGGCTCGCCAGCGTGGGCTGGTTCTGGCATGCCGGCAAGTTCGGCACGGCCACCGCCATCGCGCTCGCCGCGCTGAGCCTGGTGGTGTTTGCCTGGCCGGTGAGCATCGCGCGGCGCCGTCATGACGAGCTGCGCTACGTCGACATGGGCAAGGAGCCCACGGGCTACCACTGAAAATCGCGGTTTGTTGGTTTTTTCAGGACGCCGTGCGCAGGCGTTCGAACTCGCGGCGCTTCATTGCCAGGTAGTCGTCGCGGTCCATTTCGTGCAACTGCTGGGCGTACTGCTCGGTCGCATCGAACCACGCACCGAGGCGCTGGTCGAGCTGGCCCGGCGCGGGGGCGTCCAGGTAGCTGTCGATCGCCAGGTAATAGCGCATGGTGTTGCGCTCCACCACACCTCGCACGCCGCCGATGTAGGCGCCGCCCTGGCCCTGCTTCGTGAAGCCCACCTTGTCGCTGCCCAGCGTGGCCAGGTAGCCCTTCATCGCGAAGCGCGCGGCGGTGCCGTAGGCATAGGCATAGCTCAGGTGGATGGCGGTCTTGCCGTTGTCGGCCGGCGCGGCCTCCAGCACGATGCTGTAGTCGTGCGTGGAAAGCGGGCCGTCGGCCGCGCTCAGGCGCACGTTCAGGTAGCCGGCGTCGGTCTTGGCCAGGCTGTAGTCGAAGGCGATCTTCTGGGTGTCCGACAGCGGCTGGTCGAACTTGCGCCCGACGGCCAGCTCGATCTGGCTGCCCCCGTTTCTCACGGCGCAGCTCTTGGTGTTCAGGTGCAGCATCAGCACCTGGCACCAGGCGGCGGGCGTGCGCAACGCGCCGTTCACGCTATTGAAGGGATGGTCCACCAGCGCGTAGATGTCGCCGCTCAGCCGGTCGGAGGCCTCGTTCGATTCGATGGCCAGCGGACGCTTGAAGGCGTTGCGCGCCAGCTGCGGCGCCAGCGCCTGGAGCTTGTCGCGCAATGCGCTCGCGTCCCCGGCCGGCGCGGCCGTCTGCGCGGGTGCCATTGCGGGAGCCAGCGACAGTGCCGCCGCCAGCAGCATGGCCAGCAGCGGAAGGCGGCGGGCCGTGTTCGTCGTGTTCATGATCCGGTGGGCGGAATGGGTGTTCATGCCCGGCACCTTGGGCGCGCGCGGCGGACGGCCTTGCAGGACAACTCGCTCAGATGCTGTGCGGATCCACGTCGACCAGCCAGCGGATCACGCCTTTTCCCTCCGGCGTGCGGCGCAGTTCGTGCAGCAGCGGCTGCCAGGCCGCCAGCAGCTTCTGCAGCGCCGCGCGTGAAGGGCTCTCTATCAGCATCTGCGCGCGTTCCACGTTGGCCACGCGCTGGATGGTGAGCGGCACCGCCGGATAGCGCGTGACCAGGTCCGCGCCCGGCAGCGCCTCGGCCTGGTCGGCGGCGATGTTCAGGAAGGCCTGCGCCACCGACTGCTCGCGCGCATCGGCCCGCAGCAGCGCCTGGAACGCGAACGGCGGCATGCCGGCGGCGCGGCGCTCGTCGAGCTGCTGCTGGGCGAACACCGCGTAGTCGTGCCTGCGCAGCGCCATGAACAGCGGGTGGTGCGCATGGTGCGTCTGGATCCACATCTCGGCCGTCGCGCCCTGCGCGGCGAGATAGGCGGCGTCGCGGCCCGCGCGGCCGGCCGACTGCATCAGCAGGCTGAACAGCCGCTCGGGCGCGCGGAAGTCGCTGGAGAACAGCGCGCCGTCGGGGTTTACCCCGGCCACCAGCGTGATGCGGCGGAAGTCGTGGCCCTTGGCGATCATCTGCGTGCCGACCAGCACGTCGACCTCGCCCGAATGCACCGCCGCCAGCTGCGATTCGAGCGCGCCCTGCTTCTTCGTGCTGTCGGCGTCGATGCGCGCAATACGCACCGCACCGCCGTCGGGCCGCTTCACGGCGGCGAACAGCTCGGCCAGGTGCTCCTCGAGCCGCTCGGTGCCGCGGCCCACGGGTGCGATGTCGGGGTTGCCGCAGGCCGGGCATGCGCGCGGCACGCGTTCGGTGAAGCCGCAGTGGTGGCAGCGCAGCGTGCGGTCGATCTTGTGGAACACGCGGTAGGCGCTGCAGTGCGGGCATTCGCTCTTCCAGCCGCAGTCGCCGCAGGCCAGCACCGGCGCATAGCCGCGCCGGTTCAGGAAGATCATGCTCTGCTCGCCGCGCGCGATGCGCTGGCCGATGGCCTCGAGCAGCGCGCCCGAAATCACCGTCTTGGGCGGCTGCAGGTTCATGTCGACCAGCCGCACCGCGGGCAGCTCGCCGGCGCCGATGCGCGAGGGCATGGCCAGCCGCACATAGCGCCCGCCCGGGTCGTCGCCCTCGGCGGGGCGGCTCTGGTGCCAGCTCTCAAAAGAGGGCGTGGCAGAGCCCAGGATCACCTTCGCGCCTTCGCGCTGGCCGCGCCACACCGCGAGGTCGCGCGCCGAGTAGCGCGCGCCTTCCTGCTGCTTGTAGCTGGGGTCGTGTTCCTCGTCGACCACGATCAGCTTGAGCCCCGGAATCGACGCGAACACCGCCATGCGCGTGCCCAGCACGATGCGCGCCGCGCCGCTGTGCGCCGCCAGCCAGCTCGCCAGCCGCTGCGGGTTGGTCATGCCGCTGTGCAGCGACACCACCGCCTCTTCGCCGAAGCGGGCCTTGAAGCGGGCTTCGAGCTGCGGCGTGAGGTTGATCTCGGGCACCATCACCAGCGCCTGCGCTTCGGGCTCGCGCGCCAGCAGGTCGGCCACGCAGCGCAGGTAGACCTCGGTCTTGCCGCTGCCGGTGCTGCCGACCAGCAGGAAGGTGCCGCCGGCGGCCTCGATGCGCTCCAGCGCGGCGGTCTGCTCGGCGCTCAGCGCGATCAGGTTCGCCGATTCGGCCGTCTCGGCCACCGGTCCGGCCGTGGTCTTGCGCTTGAGCCGGCGCGCCAGCTGCGTCGTCGTCAGGTCGCGCAGCTGCGGCGGCAGGGCGGCCAGCGCGATCTCGCCGATGGAGCGCTGGTAATAGCGCGCGGCAAAGGCCACGAGGTCGCGCCAGGCCTCGCCCAGCGGCGCCAGCGCGTCGAGCGCCGCGCCCACGGGCTTCAGCGCCATGTCGGGCTCGGCGCCTTCCAGCGAGACCGGCTCGTTCCAGACCACGCCCAGCACTTCGCGCTTGCCCAGCGGCACCCGCACCAGCGTGCCGGGCGGCATCGGCTCGGCGCCGGCGTAGCTCAGCAGGTCGCCCAGCGCGGCATGCGCGGGCGTCTGCACCGCGATGTCGAGCCGCCAGGGCAGGGCCGGCGGGCTACCGTTCGTCGGTTGGCTTGTCCCGTCGAGGGGGAGGGCGGCGGTGGCGATTCGAGGTCCTTCTTGGCAAGGTTTGTTAATGCGGCTTTGAGCAAATCCGCTTAAGTCATTGATTCTTCTGGGCTTTGGGCGCCATCCAGAGTTTCTGTGGATAACTTTGTTGACAAGCGGGCTCGTTACGTCGGCGAGCCTTGAAAATCAAGGCTCTCGCTGGATTGCCCGGAAAAAAAGCAAAAACCAAATCCTATATAAATCAACGACTTAGCGTCGCTATCGCTTTGGGAGCAAACAAGGTGCACCCCCGGACAATCTTGCGCAGTGCAGCACGGGTTTTGTGCATAAGTCAGACCCATATGCCGTTTTTGCGCTTGACAAACGGCCGCGAACCGACTTTTAGGATGTCGGGCGTCCGCACCGGCAAGCTCCCGCTCGATGACAGCCGTGTTAACCGCGCATGGCGCGCGAGTGGGCATGCACTGCCTTCACCAGCGCCGCCACATGTTCCGGCGGCGTGAACTGGCTGATGCCATGGCCCAGGTTGAAGATGTGCGTCGGGCCCTGGGTGCCGCGGTCGGTGTGGGGCTTGCCGAAGGCGTCCAGCACCTTCGCCACCTCGGCTTCGATTTGCGCGGGCGGCGCGAACAGCACGTTCGGGTCGATGTTGCCCTGCAGCGCCTTGGCCTTGCCGTCCGTGCCCTCGGCGACCTGCTTGCGGGCCGAGGCCAGGTTCACGGTCCAGTCCACGCCCAGCACCTGGCAGTCGAGCTCGCGCATGGCGTCCAGCCACAGCCCGCCGCCCTTGGTGAACACGATGCGCGGCACCGGCTGGCCGTCAGCGCCGTTGCGCTTCAGGCCGGCCAGCACGCGCGCGGTGTAGGCCAGGCTGAATTCCTGGAACGCGCCGTCGGCCAGCACGCCGCCCCAGCTGTCGAACACCATCACGGCCTGCGCGCCGGCGTCGATCTGGGCGTTGAGGTAGGCGGCCACCGAATCGGCGTTGACCGCGAGGATGCGGTGCATCAGGTCGGGGCGGCCGTACAGCATGCTCTTCACGAGGCGGTAGTCGCTGGAGCCCGCGCCTTCCACCATGTAGCAGGCCAGCGTCCACGGGCTGCCCGAGAAGCCGATCAGCGGCACACGGCCGTTCAGGGCCTTGCGGATCGAGGCCACGGCGTCGAAGACGTAGCGCAGCTTCTCCATGTCGGGCACTTCGAGCGCGGCCACTGCCGCTTCGTCGCGCACCGGGCGCGCGAAGCGCGGGCCTTCGCCGGCCTCGAACGAGAGGCCCAGGCCCATGGCGTCGGGCACCGTCAGGATGTCGGAGAAGAGAATGGCCGCGTCGAGTTCATAGCGCGCCAGCGGCTGCAGCGTGACCTCGGTGGCGTAGTCGGTGTTGGTGGCCAGTCCCATGAAGCTGCCCGCCTTGGCGCGGGTGGCCACGTATTCCGGCAGGTAGCGGCCGGCCTGGCGCATCAGCCAGACGGGCGTGTGGTCGGTGGCCTGGCGCCAGCAGGCTCGCAGGAAAGTGTCGTTTTGCAGTGGGGCGAAGGGCATTGCGACATTGTCGCAGGGCACCCTGTCCCTGACCGGCCCGGTGCTGCTCAGACCACCGGCACGCGCCGCGCGTCCGCCGGGTTCAGGTTGTGGCGGTACAGCACCAGCGTCGCGATCAGGCCGCACACCGCGGCGGCCGTCATCCACAGGCCCGGTGCGCCCTTGTCGCCGGTCATCTCGATCAGCCCGGTGGCGATGGCCGGCGTGAAGCCGCCGAACACCGCGGTGGCCAGGCTGTACGCCAGCGAGAAGCCGGCCGTGCGCACGTTCACCGGCATCACCTCGGTCAGTGCCACCACCATCGCGCCGTTGTAGCTGGCGTAGAGGAACGACAGCCACAGCTCGACGGCGAGCATGCGCGCGAAGCTCGGCTCGCCGACCAGCCACTTGAGCGACGGGTATGCCGTGAGGATGGTAAGCACCGTGAACAGGATCAGCAGCGGCTTGCGGCCCACGCGGTCCGACAGCGCGCCCATGATCGGCAGCCAGATGAAGTTGGAGATGGCCACGCACAGCGTGACGATCAGCGCGTCGGTGGTGCTCAGGTGCAGCACCGCCTTGCCGAAGGTGGGCGTGTAGACGGTGATCAGGTAGAACGACACGGTGGTCATCGACACCAGCATCATCCCGGCGAGCACCAGGCCCCAGTTGGCAAGCATCGACTGGAAGATCTCGCGCGCGTCGGGGCGGTGCTTGCGCGCCATGAACTCCTCGGTCTCCTGCAGCGAGCGGCGGATGATGAACAGCACCGGCACGATCAGGCAGCCCACGAAGAAGGGCACGCGCCAGTAGAAGTCGCCGATTTCCTGCGAGGTGAAGGTCACGTTGAGCCAGTAGCCGAGCGCTGCCGCGACGACGATGGCCACCTGCTGGCTGGCCGACTGCCAGCTCACGTAGAAGCCCTTGTGGCCCGGCGTGGCCATTTCCGACAGGTACACCGACACCCCGCCCAGCTCCACGCCGGCCGAGAAGCCCTGCAGCAGCCGGCCGATGAGCACCAGCACCGGGGCCGCGAGGCCGATGGTGGCGTATGAAGGCACGCAGGCGATCAGCAGCGTGCCCAGCGCCATCAGCGCCAGCGTGACGATCAGGCCCTGGCGCCGGCCGACGCGGTCGACGTACGCACCCAGGAAGATCGCGCCCAGCGGCCGCATCAGGAAGCCGGCGCCGAAGGTCATGAAGGTCAGCATCAGCGAGGCGAACTCGTTGCCGGCCGGGAAGAACGCCTTCGATATCTGCGTGGCGTAGAAGCCGAACAGGAAGAAGTCGAACATCTCCATGAAATTGCCGCCGGTCACGCGCAGGACGGTGGCGAATTTGGAGGAGCTTGCGGGCGAAGCGTGCGCGGCGGCAGTGCCCTTTTGCGCGGTGGAAGGCGCGGGATTCATCTCGTTGTCCCCTGTGGCATGTGTATCTGCCGAGGGTAGGCCGGGCTTCCCGACCGCTGCCTGACTGCGCGGGTCAGGTAGCTGTCACGCGGGGCGCTGGAGGACCAGGAAACTCCAGCGCACGTCCGCGCGGCCGAGCATGTCCTCGCGCTCGCCCAGGAAGCGCTGTCGCAGTCCGTGCCGGCCCGCGAGTTCTGCGGTTTCCCGGGGGGAGACGTCGAACATCCGCCGGCCTTCGGGCACGGGGCCGTGGCGCAGCGACATCGCGACCTGGCCGCCTTCGGCCACCAGCGCTGCCAGGGCTTCCATGGCCGTGGCGCGTTCGGCGGCGTCCAGGTGCATCCACACGGCGGTCAGCAGGATCAGGTCGTGGCGCACGTCCAGCGCCCGCGTGCGTTGCAGGCCGGGCAGATGGTCGTCGATCCACTCGATGGGCAGCGCGGCGTGGCGGCGCATGCCCTCGGCGCGCAGTTCGGGCGTGGGCTCGACAGCCACCACCCGGTGCCCCAGCGCGGCGAGCGCGGCGGCGTCGCGCCCGGAACCGGCGCCGATGTCGAGCACCCGGCCCGGCGCGCGGGGAAACAGGTGCAGCACCTCGCGGTGGACGTCTTCGAAGCGCAGGCTTTCGTACTGCTGCGCCAGCACCGCGGCATTGGCGCCGTAGCCGGCCGTTCCCCCGACTTCGCTCGTCATCAGGTCTTGTACTTGATCGAACAGCCGTAGGGCCGCGTGCTGGCCGCCGATATGGGCTTGCCGCCGAAGGCCTCGCCGAGCGCCTGGTTCACGTAGTTGGTCGCGGTCTTGATGTCGTCGGGCCGCGCCGAGGCGATGCTGTCGATGCCGCCCGCATACACCAGCATGCCCTTGGGGTCGATGATGAAGATGTGCGGCGTGGTGCGCGCGCCGTAGACCTGGCCGATGAGGCCGTCTTCGTCCATCAGCACGGCGGTGGGCGCGGCCTTCTGCGACTTCATCCATGCGTCCAGCGCATCGGGCTTCAGGTAGTCGCTGGCGGCGCGCTCGGTGGAATTGATGGCGAGCCAGACCACGCCCTTGTCGGTGGCGGCCTTCTGCGTGGCGGGCATGTTGCCGCTGCCGTAGTGCTTGCGAACGAAGGGGCAGCCGGGGTTGGTCCACTCGAGCACCACGAACTTGCCCGCGAAGTCGGACAGCTTGTGCTTGGCGCCGGTGGTGTCGACGGCGACGAAATCGGGTGCCTGCTGGCCCACGGCGGGGGCGGCGACGGCATTGGAACCCATGAGGAAGGTGGCGCCCAGCGCCACGGCCGCGGCGACGACGGCGCGGCGGGAAGCCCGGCTCAGGGCGGCGCGGGCTTGGCGCGCGGCACGAAGGGAACGCGAGTCTGTGGTTGGCGAAAGAGACATGGCCAGCTTGAACTCCAAAACAAAATTCCAAACAACAACTGCAGCTTAGAACGGTTTCTTCAAGTGGATGTGACAACCCATGTCATGCCGGTGGTCAAAGCGCGGCAATGGCGGCGCGCACTTCGTCCTTGCCCAGGATCTCGGTCAGCACGACCGGCGGCTTGCCCGGCGCCTGCAGCACGTACACCGGCACGCCGCTGCGGCCGAGCGCGGTGAGCGCCGCCGTGATGGCGGGGTCGCGCCGGGTCCAGTCGGCGCGCAGCATGGCGACCTTCTTGGCGTCGAAGTCGGCCAGCACCTGGGCATCGGCCAGGGTGCTCTTCTTGTTGTATTGGCAGGTCACGCACCAGGCGGCGGTGAAGTCGATGAACACCGGCCGGCCCGCGCCCGACAGCTCGGCCACGCGCTCGGCCGACCACGGCTGCCAGCGCTGCGGCTGGCCGGTGCCGTCCGCCGCGGCCAGCCGGGCGGGCTCAACGACTTGCAACACATTGCGGCCGATGGCGGCGGTCAGCACCGCGGTGAAGGCGATCATCACCGCCGCGATCACGATCCGCGTGCGGCCCCGCAGCGTGAACGCCCAGACGATGGCGGCCATGCACACCAGCAGCGCCAGCAGCGTACCGGCGCCGTCGATGCCGCTTTGCTGGCCCAGCACCCAGACCAGCCACGCCACGGTGGCGAACATGGGAAACGCGAGCAGGCGGCGCAGCGTGTGCATCCATGGCCCCGGCTTGGGCAGCAGGCGCGCCACGGCGGGAACGAAGCTGGCGGCCAGGTAAGGCAGCGCCAGCCCGAAGCCCAGCGCCGCGAACAGCAGCAGCGCCTGGGCGGCGGGCAGGCCGATCGCGAAGCCCAGCGATGCGCCCATGAAGGGCGCGGTGCACGGCGAGGCGATCACCACGGCGAGCACGCCGGAGAGGAAGTCGTTGGCCAGCGGATGCTTGGCCTGGGCGCTGCAGATCGACGACGGCGCGGCGCGGCCGAACTCGAAAACGCCCGCCAGGTTCAGGCCGATCAGCGTGAACAGCGCGGCCAGCGCCGCCACCACGCCCGGCGATTGCAGCTGGAAGCCCCAGCCCAGCCCGGCGCCGGCAGCGCGCAGCGCCAGCATGGCGCCGCCCAGCGCGAGGAAAGACAGCATCACGCCGCCCGTGTAGGCCAGCCCGGCCCGGCGGTGCGCGCTGTCGTTGCCGGCCTGCCGCGCGAAGCCCAGCACCTTGATCGCGAGGATCGGGAACACGCAGGGCATCAGGTTGAGCAGCAGGCCGCCGAGCAGGGCGCCCAGCAGGGCGGCCATGAAGGTGGTGGAAGAAGGGGCGGGCGCTTCGGCGGGCCTGGCCGCATTGGTTGCGTTGGCCGCGTTGGCGGCCAGCGCGGCCTGCAGCGCCGGCGACACCTCGGCGCGCGGTGCCGCGGCGGCGGGCCAGTTGCCGCTGACCGGCGCCTCGGCGCGCCATGCGACGGGCTGGCCGGCCTGCCGGTCGGCTTCGGCCAGCGCCACCACCACCGGCATCACCGTGGGGCTGGCGCTGCGCTGGTCGGCCAGCGGAATGGTGGCGGTCCAGGTGCCGCCTTGCCAGGACTGGGTCCAGTCCTTGCCGGAGACTGCCGCGGTGCGGATCACCTCGGGGGTCTCGGGGAAAAAGCCCAGCGTCTTGCCCTGCGCGGCGGCGGGCAGGCCGTCGAGGCGCACCTTCAGGTTGTGGCCGTCGACTTCCACTGCGCCGGCCTGGGCCAGCGGCTGCGGCTGCGCGGCCTGCGCGGTGTCGAACTCGGCCTTGTGCAGCGCGGTCGAGCCCTGCAGCGGCAGGGACAGCGAGAACGTGCCTTCCTCCGGAATGCACTCCTTGCGGCAGACCAGCCAGGAAGCCTTGAGCTGGATGTCCATGGCCGGCGTGCTGCCGCCCAGCGCCATCGGCGGCTTGTAGAGCGTGGACACCTCCAGCGGCACCGGCAGCAGCACGGTGTTTTCGTAGCCGTAGTTGGCGAGGTTGCCGACCG
Organism: Variovorax sp. PMC12; assembly: GCF_003019815.1. NCBI lineage: Bacteria > Pseudomonadati > Pseudomonadota > Betaproteobacteria > Burkholderiales > Comamonadaceae > Variovorax > Variovorax sp. PMC12. The sequence goes on along the minus strand of NZ_CP027773.1, from coordinate 3,346,884 downwards.
GGATCTTCTCGGGCACCGGCCATGCGATCTCGCCGGTCGACACGCCGGCCGGCAGCGTCCACGTCATTTCGGTGGGCAGGCCCGAATCGCCGGCGTTCTTCCAGTAGGTGTGCCACTCGGGCTGGTGCGTGATCTGCAGGCCCACCCACACCGGGCTGCCGGGCGCCACGCCGTCGGGGGCATGGGCGATCAGTTCGGCCCGCACGTGCGGGGTTGTCACCACCGCGCCCGGCTTGGAAGCCAACTGCGCCGCGGCCGGCATGCTGGATGCGGCGGCTGCTATCAGAAGCGTAGCGAAATGGATGCGCGAAAAAATCATGCCGAGGGTCGGAGCGATCTGCGGGGGTGAAGTTCCGGGCGGTTCAGGCAGCTGCTGCCGCCGAAGGAGCCCAGCCCAGCACCACCCGGCGGGTGTTGGCGCTCTTCTTCTCTATCTTGGTGACGACCACGGCGCCGATCTCCGCGGTGTTTGCAACATGCGTGCCGCCGCAGGGCTGGAAGTCGATCTGGTCGGCGCCCTCGTTGCCGCCGCCGATGCGGATGGTGCGCACCGTGCCCGTGCCGCGCGGCGGCTGCACGCTCATGCTCTTGACCAGCGCCGGGTTGGCGTCGAGTTCCTCGTCGGTGATGGCGCCCACGGTCAGCGGGTGGGCCGCCTCGACCAGCCTGGCGAGGCCGGCGGTCAGCGCTTCCTTGTCGAGCGGGTCGGTCATGTGGAAGTCGATGCGCGCGTACTCGGGCGTGATGGAGCAGCCGTTCACCGGCACCGGCACGAGGTGGCACATCAGGTGGGAGGCGGTGTGGAAGCGCATCAGCCGGTGGCGGCGCTCCCAGTCGAGCCGGGCGGTGACGGCGTCGCCGGGTTTCAGCGCGGCCAGCAGGCCGGCCTGGCCCTCGGCCGGCACATGGATGAATTCGTTCGTCGGCTGGCCCTCTTCGTTCTTGGCCTTGCGGGTGTCTGCAATGGCCAGTTCGCGCCCGTCTGCCAGCACCAGCACGCCGGTGTCGCCGGCCTGGCCGCCGCCCAGCGGATAGAACACGGTGCGGTCCAGCACGATGCCGGTGTCATCCATGCGCAGGATGCGGGCTTCACATGTGCGCAGGTAGGCGTCGGCGCGGAACAGGTCTTCGGTCATCCGGCGATGGTAGCGGCGATGCGCCAATGAGGTGCGCCCACGCCATAAAGCGCCCACGACCGACACCGGCCGCGCCGGCCGGCCGGCGATGATCCGACCGCCATGCGGCATCGGCCGCTCAAGGAACACGCATGAAGGCACCGCAGCAAGTACCCACCCGCACCGCATCGCCCTTTTCTTCCGCCTCTCCCGCCGTCGCCGTCCTGGCCGTGGGCGCCGCGCTGTTCCTCGCCGGCTGCGGCGAGTCCGCCAAGCTCCCGCCGGAAGTCACGGTCGGGCCGCGCCCGCAGCTGGCCGAGCCGAACAAGACGCTGATTCCCACGGTGAACGTCGCCCCCGCGGTCGGCTGGACGGACGTCGCCATGCCGACGCCGGCCGAGGGCCTGAAGGTCACGGCGCTGGCGCGCGGGCTCGACCATCCGCGCTGGGTCTACACCCTGCCCAACGGCGACATCCTGGTGGCCGAGAGCAACAAGCCGCCCAAGCCCGGCGGCGGCGCCACCGACGGCGGCGACGGCCTCGTCGCCAAGATCCGCAACTGGGTCATGGGCAAGGTCATGGGCCGCGCCGGTGCCGGCGTGCCCAGCGCCAACCGCATCACCCTGCTGCGCGACGCCGACGGCGACGGCGTGGCCGAGGTGAAGCAGGTCTTCATGACCAACCTGATGTCGCCCTACGGCATGGTGCTGGTGGGCAACGAGCTCTTCATCGCCAACGCCGACGCGCTGGTGAAGGTGCCCTACACCGAAGGCCAGACCTCCGTCAGCGCCAACCCCACGCTGGTGACGCAACTGCCCGCCGGCATCAACCACCACTGGACCAAGAACGTGATCGCCAATGCCGACGGCAGCAAGCTCTACGTCACGGTCGGCTCCAACAGCAACATCGGCGAGAACGGCCTCGCCGCCGAAGAGGGCCGCGCCGCCATCTGGGAGGTCGACACGAAGACCGGCGAGAAGCGCATGTTCGCCAGCGGCCTGCGCAACCCCAACGGCATGGGCTGGGAGCCGGAAACCAAGGTGCTGTGGACCGTGGTGAACGAGCGCGACGAGATCGGCAGCGACCTCGTGCCCGACTACCTCACCTCGGTGAAGGACGGCGCCTTCTACGGCTGGCCCTGGAGCTACTACGGTGGCATCGTCGACGCGCGCGTCACGCCGCAGAACCCCGCCATGACGGCCAAGGCCATCGCGCCCGACTACGCGCTGGGCTCGCACGTCGCGCCGCTCGGCATGGCGTTCTCGCGCCCGGGCGGCATGCCCGAGCAGTTCGCCAGCGGCGCCTTCATCGGCGAGCACGGCTCGTGGAACCGCAAGCCCAAGTCGGGCTACAAGGTGGTGTTCGTGCCCTTCATCGGCGGCAAGCCGAGCGGCCCGCCGGTCGACGTGCTCACCGGCTTCCTGTCGCCCGACGAGAAGGCGCAGGGCCGCCCGGTGGGCGTGGCGCTGGACAAGAGCGGCGCGCTGATCGTTGCGGACGACGTGGGCAACGCCGTGTGGCGGGTGTCGAAGGCGAAGTAGCTTTTCTTCAGCGTTGCGGCCGGGCGATGCGGTAGAGCCGGTGCCGGCGCAGCGGGTGGCCCTCGGGCACCAGCGGGTGGTCGAATGCGCCGCCCACGTCTTCATGCATGCCGATGCGCTCCATGACCGCTGCCGAGCGGGTGTTGTTCCAAGCGGTGAAGGCGACGATCTCATCCAGCGCCAGCCGCTCGAACCCCACCTGGAGCGCTCCGCGCGCCGCCTCGCTCGCGAAGCCCTGCCCCCACCACTGCCGCGCGAAGCGCCAGCCGATTTCCACGCACGGCGAGAACGGCAGGTCCGCCAGCGGCGAGTTCAGTCCGGTGAAGCCCATGAACGCGCCCGACTCGCGGTGCTCCACGGCCCAGAAGCCCCAGCCGTTCGCGGCGATGAGCGCCTTGATGCGCTCGACCATCGCATCGCTGTCGGCGCGCGTGGGCAAAGGCAGCAGGAACTCCATCACCTGCGGGTCGCGGGCCAGCTCGAAAAACGGCGCGAGATCGCTCGCGCGCCATTGGCGCAGGCGCAGCCGCGCGGTTTCGAACTCGATGGGGTGGGCACGGGCTGCAATGTCGTTCATGCGCCCGATTGTGCTGGCTCTGTCGTGGGCTCAGAAGCCCGCCAGCACCACCTTGCCCTGTGCCTTGCCGCTCTCGATGAGCGCATGCGCACGCCGGAGGTTCGCCGCGTTGATGGTGCCGAAGCTCGCGTTCGCCGTGGTGCGCACGCGGCCCGCGTCGACCAGCCCCGCCACCTCGGCCAGCAGCGCGCCTTGCTCGGCGATGTCCGGCGTCTCGAAGCGCGAGCGCGCGAACATCATTTCCCAGTGCAGCGAAATGCACTTGGTCTTCAGCGGCATGGCGTCGAGCATCTTCATGTCGTCGATCACCGCGAGCTGGCCCTGGGGCTTGAGGCTTTCGATGATCTGCGCGTAGTGCTGCTCGGTCTGGGTGAGGCTGGCGACCATGTCGACCTCGCCGATGCCCGCCGCCTTCAGCTCTGCCGCCAGCGGCTTGGAGTGGTCGATGACGGTGTGCGCGCCCAGCGCCAGGCACCATTCGCGCGTCTCGGCGCGCGAGGCGGTGGCTACCACGCGAAGCCTGGTGAGCTGGCGCGCCAGCTGGATCAGGATGGAGCCGACACCGCCCGCGCCGCCGGTGATGAGCAGCGTCTGGCCTTCGCCGCCGCCCTTGGGCACCTGCAGGCGGTCGAACAGCAGTTCGTAGGCGGTGATGGTGGTCAGCGGCAGCGCGGCGGCCTGCGCGTCGTCGAGGCTACGGGGTGCGAGGGCGGCGATGCGCTCGTCGACCGCATGCAGCTCGGCATTGGCGCCCGGGCGGATGATCGAGCCGGCGTAGTACACGCGGTCGCCCACCTTGAAGTTCTTCACGCCGCTGCCGACCGCCTCGACGGTGCCGACGGCGTCCCAGCCCAGCACCTTGGCCTGGCCGGCTTCCGGCGCGGCGTTCTTGCGGACCTTGGTGTCCACCGGGTTGACCGACACCGCCTTCACGCGCACCAGCAGGTCGCGCGGGCCGGCCTGGGGCGCGGGCAGCTCGATGTCCTGCAGCGATTCGGGGTTGTCGATGGGGAGGGGCTGGTAGTAGCCGACGGCTTTCATGGCAATGGCCTTTCAGTGACGATGCGTCGAATGTAGGATCGCAAGGCCGGTTTGATAAGACGGCCTGGAACAGCAACACTTTCAAATGAAGATTGAAAATATCTCCGACCTGCAGGTGCTGGTGCACACTGCGCGCGGCGGCACGCTCACCGCTGCGGCGCATGCGCTGGGCATCACGCCGGCGGCGGCCAGCGCCACGCTCAAGCGGCTGGAGGCCCAGCTCGGCGCCCGGCTGTTCGAGCGCTCGACCCGCGCGATGCGCCTCACGCCGCAGGGCCAGACGCTGCTCGACTACGCGGTGCGCGCCTTCGAATTGCTGGACGAGGGGGAGTCGCTGGTCACCGCCGACCGCGGCGAGCTGGTCGGCACGCTGCGCGTGGCTTCGCCGTCGGACCTCACGCGCAGCACGCTGCTGCCGTGGTTCGACGAATTCCTTGCCTTGCACCCTGGTGTGCAGCTGTCGCTGTCGGTGGGGGACCGGCCGCTGGACGTGATGCGCGACGAGGTCGACGTGGCGCTGCGCTATGGCGCGCTGGCCGATTCGCGGCTGGTGGCGCGGCCGTTTGCGCTGACCAACCCGGTGTTGACCGCTTCGCCCGGCTACTTGCGCCGCCACGACGCGCCGAAGGTGCCGCAGGACCTGGCGCATCACAACTGCCTGATCTTCAACCGTTCAGGGCGGCGGCATCGGGTCTGGCGGTTTGCGCAGAACGGGCAGTGGACGGAGGTGCGGGTGAATGGCAACCGCAGCGTGGACGATGCTTCGCTGGCGCGGGAGTGGACTGTGGCGGGCTACGGCGTTTCGCTGAAGTCCGCGCTGGATGTGCGGGAGGACATTCGCGAAGGGCGTCTCGTGCGGCTCCTGCCTGATTGGGAGACGGAGCCCTATCCGCTGCATGCGCTGTTGCCGAGCGGGCGGTTCGTGCCGGCTCGGGTTCGGGCGTTCGTCGACTTCCTGGGGTTGAAGTTCGAGGCTTTGCTGGCGGTTGCCTGAGGTTTGCGTTCCGGGGCCGGGACTCGCCCCGGCGGGCGACCTACGTTTCTTTGCTTCGCCAAAGAAACGTAGGCAAAAGAAAGGCGACCCCACTGTCTGCGTCCCTCCGCTTCGCTGCGGGCAACCTGCGGTGCTCGCGTTTCGCGGGGTCTCGCCCAAACTCGCTGCGCTCAGACAAGGGCGAGCCCTGATCCGCGAAACGCTGCGCTCCTCGGCGCAGCCAGAGGGGAGAGGAGCCCACTCGGGCCTTTGCTTCGCTCGGCCCTTGGGTTCCGTTACCTTTTCTTTTTTCAGATCATCGGAGTGACTGCGCCGTCCATCGCGACGATCGCGCCGGTCACGTAGCTCGCCTTCGGCGACGCCAGGAACACCACCGTGTTGGCGACTTCTTCCGGTGTCGCGATGCGGCCCAGCGGCAGCCTGGCCTTTGCGCGTTGGAGCGCCTCTTCGGTGTCGATGCCCTGCAGCCTGGCATCGGCTTTCATGCCTTCCTGCAGCCGTTCGGTCAGGGTGAGGCCGGGGTTCACGGCGTTCACGCGCACGCCTTTGCCGGCATAGGCGGCGGCCATGCCTGCGCTCACGAGCATCAGTGCGGCGTTGGCGGCGCCGCCGGCCATGTGCACGGGGCTCGCGACTTTGCCGCCCTGGCCGATGACGTTGACGATGGCGCCGCGGCCGCGCTGGCCCATGCGCCTGACCACGGGGTGGATCATGTGGACGTAGGTGAAGTACTTGGCGTCCATCGCGTCGTGCCATGAGGCGGCGGTCAGCTCGTCGGGCGGGGTGCGGCGGGCGGCGCCTGCCGAGTTGACGAGCACGTCGACGGGGCCGAACACTTGCTCGGCCGCGTCGAGCGCGGCCTCGGCGCCGGCCGGGTCCTTGAGGTCGGCGGCATGCACCGACACGCGGCCGTCGGCCTGGGCGAACGAGTCGATCAGTGTCTTCTTGCCCCGCTCCAGGTTGCCGAGCTCGCGCGAGACGAGGCTCACGCGGGCGCCTTCGCGCAGGAAGCCGAGCGCGCAAGCCAGGCCGATGCCCTTGCTGCCGCCGGTGATGAGTACGTGCTGGTCCTGGAGCTGGAGATCCATGAAGAGGTCCTTGGTGGAGGGGGTGGCGCGATTGAAGCACCGCCGTTAAACCCCTGCACGCGCGCGGCCCTATGCCGCGCCTTGCGGACCTCCGGCCGCCTTGCTCAGCGGCGTGCCGCCGCCTCGGTCAGCGGCGTGCCGCCGCGTGGCGCAGCGGCTCGGGCTCCAGCGCGCCGGGCGCGGTGTCGGTGGCGTCGCGCAGCTGGCCGTCGCGGTCGTGGTGCACCAGCAGTTGGCGCGTGCGCTGCCAGGTCGACAGGCGCGCGGGCGGCACTTCGATGTAAGAGGCCAGCGCGAACAGCGACGACTGTTCCTGGTCGGGCGGCGACTCGCGCTTCTGCTGGCGGCGGCGCCACGGCGCCATCGCCAGCATCGACACCAGGATCGCGCCGATCACCAACGCGTACAGCCCCAGCAGGTGCAGCACCTCCGGCTGCGAGCGCGCGCCCAGCACATAGGGCCATGCGTACCAGATGGCGCAGAACCAGATGGCGATGGTCACGGCCGGGCGCAGCACGCGCAGCCACAGGTACATGGCCATCGTGCGCTGCCGCGAGCGGCCGTTGCCGAAGGCGCTCAGCGAGATGCGCGCGGCATCGATGATGGGCTCCTCCACCGCAGGCTGGCCCCAGGAGGGGCGGCGGCTCGGCGGCGGCGTGTCGTGGTCGGTATCGGGAAAGCGGCTGTGGGTCATTGTGTCTTCATGGGGCATCGGAAACTCCTCGGTCAGGGCTCGTCCACACCGCGCGCTTGCCGCGGCGGCGTATCAGGGCTTTGGGCAGGGCGATGACGGTGGTCGCCATCGTGATAGTCCAGAAAGCGATCGGGTACCAGATCGTTCCTGCGAAATAGCGCATCAGGTCGCGGTCGTAGCGGCGGTCGATCCACAGGCTCAGCAGCATCTGCAGGATGCAGGTCATGGCCAGCAGCGTGCCCTGCCAGTGCGGCAGCAGCGCGGAGTGCCAGGCCGACTCGATCGGCAGGAAAGGCCGAGCCAGGCTGACCACGAGCACCGCCGCCATCGCATAGGCCCAGACGACGCTGGTCATGTACTCGGCATACACCAGCCACATGCGCCAGTTGCGCGGCTTCAGGATGCTGGTGGTGTTGCGCAGCATGGTCTGAATGCCGCCGATGGCCCAGCGCTGGCGCTGCTTCCAGAGACCGCGCAAGGTCTCGGGCATCAGGATCCAGCACAGCGCGCGCGGCTCGAAGCGCAGCTTCCAGCCGCCGAGCTGCAGCTTCCAGCTCATGTCGATGTCCTCGGTGAGCACGTCGGGGCTCCAGAAGCCCACGTCGATCACCGCGCGGCGGCGGAACATCGCGATCACGCCCGACACGGTGAACAGCGTGCCCACCAGTTGCTGCGAGCGCTTGATGAGGCCGATGATCGAAGAGAACTCGCCCACCTGCATGCGCCCGAGCAGCGTGGTGCGGGTGCGGATGCGCGGGTTGCCCGTCACGGCGCCGATGCGCTCCGACGCCAGCATGGGCCGCAGCATCCAGGCGATGGCGTCCTCGTCGACCAGCGCGTCGCCGTCGATGCCCAGGATGTATTCGCCGCGCGCGAGCTGGCAGGCGGTGTTGAGCCCTACGGCCTTGCCCTGGTTGCTGGCGTTGTGGATCACGCGAAGCCGGCTGTATTCCTTCGTCATCTCGTCGAGCAGCTCGCCGGTGCCGTCGGTGCTGCCGTCGTTCACGGCGATCACCTCGTAGTTCGGGTAGCGTGTGCGCATGAGCTGCTCGATCACTTCGCGCAGGTGCGGCGCCTCGTTGAAGCAGGGCACCACCACCGTCACCAGCGGGCGCGAGGGCAGCAGGTCGAGCGGGTTGACATCGACGTCGCGCTTGCGCTCGAACACCCAGGCATGCGAGAGGCCGCCCGCCATCCACACGTAGGCCATGAAGAACGGGTAATAGAAGACGAAGCCGAACAGCAGCGACGGCAGCGTCTGCGCAAGGAAGTGGCTGGTGGTCATGGGGTCCGCTCTCCGTGCGCCGGTGGTGATGCTTGTGGTGCCTGGGGTGGCGTGGTCTCGGCGGCCGACGCGCGCAGGGCCCGCGGCAGCAGCGTGCGGACCGAGATGGCGCGGCGCACCACGTCGAGCGAGGGCTGGTTGTTGAGGAAGTCGTCGGGGTAGTAGCCCAGGTGGCGCACGCCGGCGCGCTGCAGCAGCGTCCATTGCCGGGCCAGTTCGGCATCGGCCACGGGCTTGCCGGTGCGCCAGTCGCGCGCCTGCAGTTCGAACACGGTGCCGTCCAGGCCTCTTGGCGTGTCGGCCGCGCGGCGCGCCAGGCGGGCGAGCCAGGCGTCGGCGTCGGCTTCCTGTTCCATGCGCGGCATGGCCATCAGCGCGACGTAGTCGTAGGCGGCGAGCGAGGCTTCGTAGTTCTGCGCGAACCACTGCTCGGCCTGGGGCTCGAGCACCGGGCGCGCGTAGAGGTTGCGCGCCGTTTCCAGCGCGGGCCGCCAGGCGCCCAGTCGCGCGGCCAGCTCGTGCGTGAAGTCGATCAGGTAGCGCGTCTTGGCGGCGCTCCAGCGCGCCGCCAGCGCCGGGTCGGCGCGGATCGCGGCCACGTCGGGTGGCAGGCCCCACTTCGCATAGGCGGCGAGCGCGGCGGGGCTTGCGTCCTCGTCGTCGGAGAGCGTCGCGTCGTCGTGGAACAGCACGCCCTCGAAGAATGCGTGGCGGCCCAGGTCTTCGTAGATGTCGCCCACCAGCGTACGCACCGCGGGGTCGAAGGGCGTGAGGCGGTGGTAGCGCCCGGGCGGCATCGTGCCGCCCTGCGCCATCACCGTGTGCGTGGCCAGCGGGTTCGACGCTGGCAGCCGGAAGGCCGTGACCGGCATCCATGCGTACACCTTCACGCCGGTGCGGGTGCGCAGCTGCCAGGCGGCGCGGCTGAACAGGTCGGCGCGCATCGGCAGGTGGCGGTTCGGGAAATACAGCGCGTCGGCCACGCCGTCGCCGTCGGGGTCGGCGTAGGCCTGCAGGAACACCGAGCGCGGACGCACGGCGGCCACGCGGTCGATCAGCGCCGACAGGTTGCGCTCCTGCTGGGCGGGGTCGGGGTCGTACACATAGTCGAGGTCGACATGCATCACGCGGTTCACCGGCCGCACCTCGCCGCCCACCGGGCTGCGCAGCAGCTGCGCGTAGTCGGGCGCCTTGTTGTCGTACGCGGCAAGCGCGCGGCGGATGCGCGTGAGCGGCACGGCCTGCGTGTTGGCGCCGTCGTCGAGCGTGAAGGTGATGGGCATGCCGGCGCGCTTCGAGGCTTCCAGCGCGGCCGTGTTGTAGGCGCCGTAGGGCCACACGGTGGCGCGCACCCTGGCGCCGGTGCGCGCCTCGATGATCTCGCGGCTGCGACGCAGGTCGGCCTCGATGCGGCGCACGTAGGTCTCGTCGTCCTCGTAGCGGCCGGTCTTCGGGTCGTAGCGGTGCGTGGCGGCGGACGGCAGCATGTTGCCCTGCGGATTCGCGAGAACGCCGGTGTGCATCGCGTCGGTGTGGCTCGCGAACTCGACCAGGCCGGAGCGCGCCATCTCGGCCGCCTCGGGCCACAGCAGGAAGTTCTCGCGCGGCGCGGGCTTGTCGCCCCAATGCACCAGCTGGCCTTCGGGCACGTCTAGCCAGCTCGTCACCAGCGCGAACAGCGCGGGGTAGTTGAAGCGCTTGAGCAGCGGAAACACCTTGGTGTAGGCGCTGCGGTAGCCGTCGTCGAAGGTCAGCAGCACGGGCTGCGAAGGCAGCGGCTTGCCGCCGGCGCGCGCGTCGACGATCTGCTGCAGGCTCACCGGGTGGTAGCCGTTGTACTGCAGCCAGGCGAACACCTCGGCCAGGGTGCTGTCGTCCACGGCGGTCTCGTCGGGCGACTGCTCGAAGCTGGCGCGCACGCCGGTGCGCACGTCGTGGAAGGACAGCACGCGAAAGCTCAGGCCGTCGTCGGGGTCGGCGGGCGGCAATGGCTGCGCGAAGGCGGGGAGCGCCAGCGCGGATGCCGCCGCGATCACCAGCCACAGCATGGCCGCGCGCAGGAAGGTCATGGGGTTGTTGTCGGTCGTTCGCATCACTGCAGGGGCATCGAGAGGTTCAGGAAGACGCCGCGCTGTCGCTCGCGCACGCCGTCGTAGGGATGGCTGGAAATGCTCAGGCCGTAGCGCAGCGTGAACTTGGGGCCGAGGTCCCAGCGGTGCTCGTAGCGCAGGCTCCACAGTGGGCCGCTGCCGAAGCCGGCCTGGCGGTAGTTGCCGCCCGTGAGCTCCACGGCCTGGAAGAACTGGCGGTCGTCGCGCTTCCAGTTGAGCCACTGCGCGCGCACCGCCAGTTGCACGGTGCTGTCGCTCGACGGGTTGAAGTAGGGCGTGTCGATGTCGCGGCCGCGGCTGGTGCCGGCGCCCAGGCGGGTCTCGAGCTGGAAGCGCGGCGTGCTCACCCAGCGTTCGCGCCAGCCCAGCTCCAGGCCGTTGCGCAGGTTGCCGTCGCTGAAGTCCAGGCGCTGCCATTGCAGGTCGAAGCGGCGCGATTCGTTCACCACGTAGCCCACGCTCGCGCCGGTCTCGCGCGCGCCGATGCCGGCGACGCGGGCCTTCCACGGCAGCTCCTTGCTGTCGCCGTCGTAGGTGGCCGAGAGGCGCCATGCGTCGCCCGCGCGGTAGTCGACGCGGCCCGCCACGCTGTTGCGGTAGGGGCCGCTGTTCGCGTGCTGCAGCACGCCTTCGGCCAGCCACCGGCCCTGCTGCCAGCCCAGGCCCAGGCCGCCGCGCGCCCAGTTGGCGTTGCCGATGTCGGTGGTGCCGCGGCCCAGCGTCTGGTCGTAGAACACGCGCCACTGGTCGTCGATGAGGCCGGAGCTGAGGCGGCTGTCGATGCGCCACTCGCGGTTGGCGATGGCCGCGCCGCCCGACGAGGCCTCGGCGTCGACATCGAGACGCGGACCGGTGGCGGCGCGGCGCTTGCGCTCCACGTCTCGCACCTCGGCGGCCTCGGGCACGTCGGCCGCGAGCGACTCTGCGCGTTCGCGGGCCTGGCGGAATTCACCGGCGTCGAGCAGTGCCTCGACATGGCCGGCGCGCGCGCTGATGTCGTAGGGCTGGTCGGCGGCCTGTGCCTCGAAGCGCGCGACGGCGGCCTCGGGGTGCTCGCGCAGCCGCTCGGTCTGGCCCGCGCCGTAGGCGTAGCCGGCGTTCAGCGGCGCTTCGCCGGTCAGCGTCGAGAAGCTCTGCTGCGCGAGTGCCGCGCGGTCGGTGTAGAGCTGCAGCAGGCCGCGCATGCCGCTCACGTCGGTGTACTGGCCGTTGGGCCGGCCGGCTTCGGGCGAGAGGCGCATCAGCGCCGGCGTGGCTTCTTCGAGCCGCTTGAGCAGCGCCTCGGCGTCCTCGAAGCGGCCGGTGTCCTGGTAGGCGTAGATCAGGCCGAAATACAGGTCGTCGGGCATCGGCAGGTCGGCGCCACCCTTGGCCACGGCCGCTTCGTAGAGCGGCACGGCGTCTATCGAGCGGCGCTCCTGCGCGAAGGCGCGGGCCGCGGCACCGAGGCCCCAGAAGGGCAGGTCGGTACCGGCAGCGCGCAGCGATTCGTAGAGCGCGATGGCATCCGCGGGGCGGCCACGCTCCACCAGCGCCAGCAGCCGGTCGGCCAGCAGCCGCACGCGCAACTGGCGCCATGCGTCGGCATCTTCCGGCGCGGCCTGGGCGGCCGATGTGTCTAGCCGGGCCAGCGCGGTTTCCTCGTCGGCCAGCACGCGGTCGAGTGCCGTCAGGCGTGCCGCGCCCAGGCGCTGGTCGCGTTCCTCGATGGCCCAGCGCAGCCGCTGTGCCAGCGCCTGCTGCTGCAGCGTCGACAACGCCAGCGGCGAGAAGCTGCCGGGATGCGCGCGCTCGGCGGCATCGGCGTCGTCGAACGCGGTCGATGCGGCGCCGCTGTCCGCGAGCAGGAAGTCGGTTTCGCGGCGCAGGTCGCGGCGCTCGGGCCGCAGCGCGCCGGCCTCGGTGTAGGCGGCGAGCGCCTGCAGCGGTTGCTTTTCGGCGCGCGCCACGGCACCGCGCAGCTCGAGCAGGGCGACGCGGTCTTCGACCTGCGGGACCGGTTGCCGCGCGAGGGCGTCGTAGATCGCCTTGGCGCCGGCGACGTCGCCGCTGTCGAGCTTCCAGAAAGCTTCGTGGATGCGCGGCTCGCGCGCTTGCGGCTGCCGTGCGCGCCACCGGGCAATGACTTCGCCCTGCAGCGACAGGTCATGCGTGCGGCGCGCGGCCAGCGCGAGCGGGCCCAATGCATAGTCGTTCAGCGAGGCGAGCGGAACTTGGCGGGCGAACGCGATGGCTTCGGCGAACTGGCTGTCGGTCGCCGCGATGGCCACCGCGTCGGACACCACGCGCCGGCGTTCGGCGTCAGTGAGCGGCGCGGCGAGCCAGTCCTTCAACTGCTGCAAAGCCTGCGCGGCGCCGATGCGGTCGGCGCGGCGCGCTGCGATCAAGGCGTCGTGCTGCTGCGCGCCATAGGCCGCCGATGGGTTGGCCGCGGGTGCGGTGGCTGCGATGGGCGGATTCGCGAAGGCCGCGGGTGAAGCACCCATGGCCAGCGCGCAAACGATCGGGGGAAATCCTCGTGCTGCTTGTTCGAGGTGACGAGACAAGGCGCAGGCAAGCGCCGACGGACGCCCACCCAAGACCGTGCCTCCAGCTTTTTTCTGGATGAACACTCTGCTCCCTTAAATTGCGCCTTTTGCGCGGCCTGGGGCCGCCGCAAAAGCCGAACTCCCGGCCCCGAATGCGTCAGGACCGAAAGCTCCATGAAAAATTGAATCTGCAATCGACTCTAGATAGAACTGTTAACAAAAGCAAACTTAAGTGCCAAGAAACGGTTCTAAATGTGAATAGATTGGCGTTTTTGGGGTCAGCGTTGACAGGTTCTGTCAGACAAGCGCGCTCGGAAACGGCGGCACGCACGGCCTAAGATCGCGTGATGAACGCATCCACGGCCTCTTCGTTGCCCCGTTACTGGTCCCAGCTCACGACGCGCGATTTCGCGGGGCTGGACGCGGCTTCCACCGTCGCGGTGCTGCCGCTGGGCGCGACCGAGCAGCACGGGCCGCACCTGCCGCTGGGCGTGGACACGGTGCTGGCCGACGGCATCGTCGCCGCATCCTTGCCGCTGCTGCCGGCGGGGCTGCCGGTGCTGTTCCTGCCCACGCAGCAGATCGGCCTGAGCCCGGAGCACGCGCGTTTCGCGGGCACGCTCACGCTGTCGGCGCAGACGCTCATCCGCATGTGGAACGAGATCGGCGCCGGCGTGGCGCGCGCGGGCGTGAAGAAGCTGGTGCTGTTCAATGCGCACGGCGGCCACGTGGGCGCGATGGACATCGTGGCGCGCGAGCTGCGCGCGGCGCACGGGCTCATCGTCTACAGCGTGAGCTGGTTCAACCTGCCGCTGGGCGAGGCCGGCGAGCGCTTCAGCGCGCACGAGCATCGATTCGGCGTGCATGCGGGCGAAATCGAGACTTCGATGATGCTGGCGCTGACGCCCCAGCTGGTGCGCATGGGCGAGGCGCGCGACTTCAGCTCGACGTCGCAGCAGCGCTCAGCCGACTACGCGCTGCTGGGCAACGGCAAGAGCGCCAAGCTGGGCTGGGCGATGGAGGACTACAACGCGCACGGCGCCGCCGGCAACGCGGCCGCGGCCACGCCCGAGAGCGGCCAGGCCGTGATCGATGCGGCCGCGCGGCAACTGGCGCTGCTGCTGGCCGAGGTGTCGCGGCTGCCGCTGAGCACCGCCAACACGGGGCCGCTGCCGTAGCCCCGCGGCTCAGGAAGCGACGCGCGCCAGCACCCCGGCGAACATGTCCGTATCGACATTGCCGCCGCTCACGCTGATACCCACCGTCCTGCCGCGCCAGCGCTCCTGCTGCTGCAGCGCACCCGCCAGCGCCGCCGCGCCCGCGCCTTCGGCCACGTTGTGCGTGTCGCTGAAGAGGATGCGCATGGCCTCGGCCACTTCGTCGTCGGTGACGGCGATCACGTCGTCGGCTTCGCGCAAGATCACTTCCACCGACTCGGGCACCGGCGTGCGGCAGGCCATGCCGTCGGCCAGCCGCGTGGTCACAGGCGACTCGACCGGCTTGCCGGCGCGGAAGGAATCGCGGTAGGCGGTGGCGTGCGCGGACACCACGCCGATGAGCTTGGTCTTCGCCCCGCAATGCGCGCGCGCCGCAGCCGCGGCGGCAAAGCCGGAACCCAGGCCGATGGGCACGAACATCACGTCGGGCGGCGTGTGCGCCAGTGCGTCGAAGAACTCCACATAGGCCGTGGACACGCCGCGCACCAGTTCGCGGTGGAACGAAGGCACGCGGTGCAGTGCGTCGCGTTCGGCCAGCAGCGCCGCGTGTTCGGCGGCGGCCTGGAAGTCGTCGCCGTGCTCCACCAGCGTGACGCCGAGTGCGCGCATGGCCGCGTTCTTCTCGAGCGAGTTGCCGTGCGGCACCACGATGGTCGCGGCCAGCCCATGGCGCCGCGCGGCGAAGCCGACCGACTGGCCGTGGTTGCCGCGCGTGGCGCTGATGGCGTGGCGCACGCCGGGCTGCTCGCGCGCCAGCGTCTCGAAGTAGGTCAGCCCGCCGCGGATCTTGAATGCCCCGGCCGGCGTGTGGTTCTCGTGCTTGGCCCACACGGTGGCACCCAGGCGCCGGGCGAGCAGCGGCCATGCGTACTGCGGCGTGGGCGGCATGGCCGAGCGCACGGTGCGCTGGGCGGCCTCGATCTCTTCTCGGGTGAATCTCATCGGAGGTCCTTGCTCACTTGCGTTCGGTCAGCGCCACGCGCACCGCCAGCGCGGCCAGCACGCTGCCCATCACATAGCGCTGCGCGCGCAGCCAGCCCGCGCTTTGCGACAGCACCGCGGTGATGCTGGCGGCGCCGACGATCATCACGGTGTTGACCGCCGCGCTTGTCGCGATCTGGGCGGCGCCCAGCTGCATGCTCTGCAGCAGCACCGAGCCGCGCTCGGGATGGATGAACTGCGGAAAGAACGAGAGATAGAACATCGCCACCTTCGGGTTCAGCAGGTTCGTGAGAAACCCCATGCGGAACAGTCTGGCCGGCGGATCGGCCGGCAGCGCGCGGGCCTCGAAGGGCGCGTTGCCGCCGGGCTTGACGGCCTGCCATGCGAGCCACATCAGGTAGGCCGCGCCGGCGATGCGGATCGCGTCGAATGCGAGCGGCACGGCCAGCAGCAGCGCGGTGAGGCCCAGCGCCGCCGCGAACAGGTGCACCAGAAAAGCCGACAGCACGCCGCCCAGCGAGATGAGTCCGGCCCGGCGCCCCTGGATCAGCGTGCGCGATACGCAATAGATCATGTTCGGCCCCGGCGTGAGCGCCAGCAGCAGGGAGGCGAGGGCGAACCACGCGATTTCCGTGAGTGTCAGCATGATCGTCAGAGTCCTTTGGATTCGAGCGTGACGGGGCCGCGCGGCGTGTCGAGCAGCGCGACGAGATTGGGCGGGCCGGCATCGACGTGCATGTCCTGCATGCCGATGGCCGACAGGGCCGCCGCAAGGGCGGGTGCGCGCGGGTGCGTGGCCCGCAATGCGCGCATCGCAAGGCCGGACGCCGGCATCGCGTCGGTGGGGTGCACCGGCCCCCACTGGATCAGCGTGGGCAGCGCGCCGTAGAACAGCCGCTGGCCGTCGTCGCGCACGGTGATCTGCCATTCGAGCCGGCCGGCCGGCGTGTCGCGCGAGGCTTCGAGCAACTGGCCGCGGTCGATGTGCGCATGCTCTTCGTGCGCCAGGGCGCGCATGGCCGCATGCGCGTCGGGCACGCGCGCGACGAAATGGATCAGCCGCGGCCCCTGCCGGGCCAGGCCGGCCCGCAGTTCGTGGTCGTCCAGGTCGAACCAGCGGCGCGTGCCCGGCCGCGCGGGCTGCCGCCCGGGCTCGATCGCGATGATTTCCAGGTAGGCCGCCGGGAATGCATCGCTCGCGATATTCAGCAGCCGGTTGTGCGTGCCCATCAGCGGATGGGTGCCACCCGGCCCCGGCACGACGCCGAGCGTGGCTTCGCACCACGCCACGCCCTCGTCGAGCGAGGCCGCGGCGATCACGAGGTGGTCGAGTCGCGCACGCATGGCGGTCGTCATGCCTACAGCGTGACCTGGCCGTCGATGCAGGTCACGGCGTCGCCGCCGACCCAGATCCGGCCTTCGGCGTCGCGCTCGATGTACACGCGCCCGGCGCGGCCGAGGCACTGGCCTTGCGCCGCGAGATAGCGCTCGGGCATGTGGCCGTCGGCGATCAGCCACTCGGCCAGGCTCGCGTTGAGGCTGCCGGTGACCGGGTCTTCCTGCACGCCGACAGGCTCGGCGAAGGCGCGCACCTCGAGGTCGATCTTCGCGCCGTCGTCGTACTCGACGGCCGGGCGGTTGCCGAAGGCGCGGGCCTCGCGGTTGGAGCGGCCGATCAGCGGCGAGGTGTCGATGGCCGCGGGAACGCCCGCCACGCCGGCCTTCACGCCGAGCTCCTTGAGCGTGCGGTGGTCGGGCGTGAGCGCCAGCACGGCGTCGGCGTCATTGACCAGCAGGCCGAACCAGACCGGGCCGTTGTCGAGCACCTGCGCCGCGATGATCTGCTGCGCCTTCAGGCCCAGCGCGCCGGCCACCTTGGCCAGCAGCGCGGGGCTGGGCGCGCTGCGCTTGAGCGGCGGCGCGGCAAAGGCCAGGCGTTCGCCCTCGCGGCGCAGCGGCACCAGCCCCGCGCCGCATTGCTGCACCACCATGCCGGGCGCCTTGGGCTTGCCGCCGGCCTGCAGCCATGCATGGCAGCTGCCGATGGTCGGGTGGCCGGCAAAGGGCAGCTCGCCACCGGGCGTGAAGATGCGCACGCGGTAGTCGGCCGTCGGTTCGGTGGGCGGCAGCAGGAAGGTGGTCTCGGACAGGTTGGTCCACTGCGCGAAGCGCTGCATCGCGGCGTCGTCGAGGCCGTCGCCGTCGATCACCACGGCCAGCGGATTGCCGCGGTAGGCCGTGGCCGTGAAGACGTCGACTTGCTTGAAGGGGCGGGATTTCATCAGTTTCATTCGAGGCTTAGATCGAGCACGCCGCGCGTGCCGGGGCGGGAAAGGAGATCGGCGTACCAGCGCTCCACGTTCGGCCAGCTCGGCCGGCGGTATTCGGCCGCGGGCAGGCCGAACCAGCGGTGCGCCTCGCAGCCGACGGGGATGTCGGCCATGGTGAAGCTGTCGCCGCCGAGATAGGCGCGCCTGGCCAGGTGCGCGTCGAGAATCGCGAACAGCGCTTCGCTCTCGCGCACCGAGGCGTCGATGAGCGCGCTCTGGCGTTCCGACGGCGGCGTGCGCACCCACTGGATGAAGGCGTCGCGGCTCGCGCGGTTGAGCGTGGTCTGCTGCCAGTCCATCCAGCGTTCGGCGTCGAAGCGCGCGGGCAGTTCGCTCGGGTAGAAATTGCCGTGCGAATGCCTGGCGCAAAGGTAGCGCACGATCACGTTCGACTCCCACAGCGTCACGCGCTCGGCGCCTTCGCCGTCGTCGATGGCGGGCACCATGGCATTCGGGTTGAGCGCCAGGTATTCGGGCGTCTGCACGATGCCGAACTTGCCGCCGGCCTCGGTGCGCTGGAAGTCGAGCCCGAGTTCCTGCGCGCACCACACTACCTTTCGGACGTTGATCGAGCTGATGCGGCCCCAGATATTGAGCATGATCGGGTTCTTTCTTTTGCTGGTTCTTCGGCGGCTCAGGGCCGCATGATGCGCGCGGTGCCCGACACGCGGATGGAGCTGCCCGGCACGGGCGAGATGTCGGCGCGCAGGCGCGACAGCATGCCCATGTCTTCGCCCTGCACCACGTCGATGGCGCCGCCGTGCGGCCAGCCGATGTCGCGCAGGTAGCCGGCCAGCGCGGCCGTGGCGGCGCCGGTGGCGGGGTCTTCGTACACGCCGCCGGACGCGAAGGGGTTGCGCGTGTGCAGCCGCTGCGCGGTCTCGGCAAAGACCAGCACGATGGTCGTGAGCCCGGCGCGGGCCATCAGCGCGCGGCCGGCCTCCAGCTCGTATTGCATCGCCGACAGCGCTGCGCGGCTATTCAGGGCCAGCACCAGATGGTCGGCACCCGCATGGGCGACGGCCGGCGGGATGCGCGGATCCAGGTCTTGCCGGGCATGGCCGAAAAGGGCCAGGGCCTCGGCCACAAGCTCGGGGGACGCCGCGGCGCTGCGCGTGGGCGGCGACTGCAGCGCGGCCTCGACCAGGCTGCCGCTGCGCCGGCCTTCCACGGTGATCCGCGCATTGTTGAGCGCGAGCGGAAACACGCCGTCGCCTTGCTGCATTGCCAGCGCGGCACCCAGCGCGATCGTCGCGTGGCCGCAGAAGGGCACCTCGGACTGCGGCGCGAAGTAGCGCACGCGCCAGCCGCCGTCATCGGCGCGGGCGGCGAACGCGGTTTCCGAAAAGCCGACTTCCGCGGCAATGCGCTGCATCTGCGCCTCGGGCGGCAGCGCATCGGCGATGACGACGCCGGCGGGGTTGCCGCCCGTCTCGCCATCGGAGAAGGCCGCGATCTTCAGAACGTTCATGGCAAGCCCTCTTCAGCGAGGTGAAGGACGATCGAGGAAGAGCAGGCGCACGGCCAGCCCCAGCATCACGGCGGCCAGCAGGCCGCTCTGCAACCGCGCCGCGCCGGGCCGGTCGTGCAGCCAGCGGCCGATCTGGCCGCTGCACGCGCCCAGCAGCGTGTTGAAGGCCAGTGCGGCCATCGACAGCACCACGCCGAGCTGCACCAGCTGCAGCGGCACGCTGCCGCGCGAGGCGTCGACGAACTGCGGCAAAAACACCATGAAGAACAGCAGCGCCTTCGGATTGACAAGGTTGTTCAGCAGCGCCATGCGCACGATGCGGCCGAAGCCGGCCGGCTGCGCCCGCGCGCCGACGCGAAGGCCGCCGCCGCTTCGCAGCGCCTGCACCGCCAGCCACACCAGGTACAGCGCGCCCGCATAACGCAGCACGTCGAACGACGGCGGCCACGCCGCCACCAGCGCGGTGACGCCGGTGGCGGCGAACAGCGTGTGCACCAGGTCGGCCGCCGAGATGCCGACGGCCGCCGCGAACCCGCCGCGCGGACCATGGGCCACGCCGTGCGAGAGCACGAACGCCATGTTCGGGCCCGGCGACAGGAACAGCGCCAGTACCGCGAGCAGGAAGAGCGAGAGCGTCGCGAGGCCGATCAAGGGAGGGCTCCTTGTGGGGCTTTCAGATCTGGGCGGCTGCGAGCTGTTTGTCGCCGAGCAGCACCAATTCTTCGCGCAGCGTCTGTGCCAGCGCGGCGATGGCGGTGTCGATCTCTTCCACGCTCGCGGTCACGAACGACAGGCGCAGCGTGCGCGGATCGCCTTCGCCCGCGTAGAACGGCGCGCCCGGCACGAAGGCCACGTTGCGCTCCACCGCCTTGGGCAGCAGCGTGACGGTGTCGACGCCCTCGGGCAGGCGCGCCCACAGGAACATGCCGCCCTTGGGCGCGTTGAACTTCACGTCCAGGCCGGCCATCTCGCGCTTGAGCGCGGCGATCATCGCGTCGCGCTGGCGCTTGTAGAGGGCGCGGATGGTGGGCACGTGGCGGTCCAGGAAGCCGTCCTTCATGACGGCCGACACCATGCGCTGCGTGAAGATCGGCGTGTGCAGGTCGACCGCCTGCTTGGCCTGCAGCAGCTTCGGGTAGATCGACTTGGGCGCCACCAGGAAGCCCAGGCGCAGGCCGGGAGCCAGCACCTTCGAGAACGAGCCCAGGTAGATCACGCCTTCGGGGTTGCGCGCGGCCAGCGGCAGCGGCGGGGCTTCGTCGAACCAGAGCTCGCCGTAGGGGTTGTCCTCGACGATCGGCAGGTTGGCTTGCGCGGCGGCGGCGGACACGGCGGCGCGGCGCTCCTCGGTCATGGTGCGGCCGGTGGGGTTCTGGAAATTGGGCAGCAGGTAGACGAAGCGCGCGTCCTTGGCCTTGGCCACGAGGTCATCGACGATCACGCCGTCGTCGTCGCTGGCCACGCCCACCGGGTTCGGCTCCATCGGGCCGAAGGCCTGCAGCGCGCCGAGGTAGGTGGGTGTCTCGACCAGCACCTTGCTGCCCGGATCGATCAGCACCTTGGCGACCAGGTCCAGCCCCTGCTGCGAGCCGGTGGTGATGAGCACCTGCGAGGCGTCGACGTCCCAGGGCAGCATGTCGGCCACGGCCTGGCGCAGCGGCGCGTAGCCTTCGCTGGCGGCGTACTGCAGCGCGGCCTGGCCGTCGTTGTGCAGCACTTCGGCGCAGGCGTCGGCGAACGCCTGGATCGGGAAGGTCTTGGGCGAGGGCAGGCCGCCGGCCAGGCTGATGATGCCGGGGCGCTCGGTGACCTTCAGGATTTCACGCAGCACCGAGGGGTTCATCTTTGCGGCGCGGGCGGCGAGTTTCCAGTTCATGGCTTTCTTCTTTCAGGCGGTGAGGTGAGATTCGAAGGAGAGGGTACGGCGGATCAGCGTCCGTGCGGGCTGGCCTTGCGGGCGGCGGCAGGCGTCATTTTCGGCGCTGCGGCCTGTGCCGGGTTGGTGGCGGGGCTGGCCGGCTGCGACAGCCGCTTGCCCACGACCACGGTGGACACCACCGCGATCGCGAAGCCCAGCGTCACCACGTCGAGCGGCTCGCCCAGCAGCGGGATCGACGCCAGGATCGACAGGAATGGTTGCAGCAGTTGCGTCTGGCTCACACGCAGCGCCCCGCCCAGCGCCAGGCCGCGATACCAGGCGAAGAAACCGATCCACATCGAGAACATGCCCACGTAGACGAAGGCGAGCCAGGCCGAGGTGGCAACGGGCTGCCGCGGCCAAAGCGCCAGCGTGGCCGGCAGCGTGACGGGCAGCGCCATCACGCAGACCCAGCAGATCACGCGCTCGGCGCCCAGCGACGGCGTGACCTGCGCGCCGTAGATGTAGCCGAACGATGCCGCGACGACCGCGCCGACCAGCAGCAGGTCGGCCCACTCGAAGCCGAAGCCGTGCCCCGCCTGGCTGGCGCGCAGTACCGAGAACACCACCACCAGCAGGCTGCCCGCGATGGCGCAGAGCCAGAAGCCCAGCCGTGCGCGCTGGTGCAGCACCCAGGCCGCCACGGCCGCGGTGACCAGCGGCAGCAGCGCCGTCACCACCGCCGCATGGCTGGCCGTGACCACGCGCAGCGCGTAGGCCAGCAGCAGCGGAAAGCCGACGGCATTGCCCAGCACCGCGATGCCCAGCGGCCGCCACTGGTGCGGGGCCGGGCGCGGCGAGCGCGTCACCAGCAGGAAGACGGCCGACAGCACGCCAGCCAGCGCCGCGCGCCCGAGCGTGACGAACCAGGGCGACAGTTGCGGCGCGTCTTGAGAGCCGGTGGCCAGCCGCGTCATCGGCAGCGTGATGGCGAACATGGCCACGCCGACGACGCCGAGCCACATGCCCAGCGTCTCGTCCTTGATGCCCGGCCTCATACGCTCACCATCCACCAGGCGGTGAGCACCAGCACCAGGCCCATCGCGCGGTTGAACCACAGCAGCCGCGCGCCTTTGGACAACCAGTCGCGCAGCAGGGCACCGACCAGCGCATAGGCGAAGTTGCTGGCGAAGGCGAAGAACAGCATCACCGGCGCCACGATGGCGAAGCGGCGCAGCGCGTCGGGCTGCCCGGCGATCCAGCCGGCCACCAGCGTGAGCGCCAGCAGCCACGCCTTGATGTTGACGAACTGCAGCATCACGCCCTGGCCGAAGCCGACCGACAGCCTGGCGCTGTCGGCGTTGCCGAGCGTCGCGCTGCCGCTGAGCTTCCAGGCCAGCCACAGCAGGTAGCCGATGCCCAAGGCCTTGATGGCCACCCGCAGCGGCGGCACGGCCACCACCAGCGCGCCGATGCCTGCGGCGCACAGCACCAGAAGCAGCGTCCAGCCGACCGGCACCGCGACCACGAAGCGCATTGCGCGCGGCAGGCCGCCGTTGGCCGCCAGGGCGGTCGAGAGCGTGGTGTTGGGACCGGGCGAGAAACTCATCGCCGTGGCCAGCACCAGCAGCGCGGTGAATTCTTGCCAGTTCATGACACACACTCTAAACTTGAGACCATTACAGTTCCAGTACAGATGATCAAACAAACACTGAAACTGTATTGGTCATTCCTTCGGCACAGAGCCCACAAGGCTCTTCTGGAACACGGGCACGCATGCTGACAAGAACCTCCACCCAGTCGCTCACGGGGCAGCTGGCCGACCGGCTGGCCGAACGCATCCGTACCCGGCTGCTTCCGCCCGGCGCGCGGCTGCCCTCCGTGCGCGATTGCGCGCGGCAGCAGGGGGTGAGCCCCTACACGGTCGTCGCCGCGTACGACCAGCTCCTGGCGCAGGGGCTGGTCGAAGCCCGCCGGCAGCGCGGCTTCTATGTGCGCGACGCCGCGCCGGTACAGGAAGGTCGCCTGGCCAATCGCACCAATGGCACCCATGGGACCAATGGCCCGGATGCCATCGGCATGCCGGCGGCCATCGCCGTGCAGATGATGGCCTCGCGCGTGCCGGCGGACGCCAGCTCGCTGATCCGCAGCATGTTCCACCGGCCCAGCGACAAGCCGCAGCCGGGCATGGGCGTGTTCCCGCCCGACTGGATGTCGTCGACCTTCATGCCCACGGCCGTCCGGCGCATGACCAGCACGGCCGCCCTGCAGGAGCTGTCGCTCCAGTACGGCGAGCCCGCCGGCGACATGAGCCTGCGGCGCAGCCTGTCGCAGAAGCTGGTGGGCATCAACGTGCCGGCCACGCCCGACCAGATCGTGACCACCATCGGCGCCACCCACGCGCTGGACATCGTGAGCCGCACGCTGCTGCGCCCGGGCGACCCGGTGATGGTCGAGGAGCCGGGGTGGGCGCTCGAATTCGCGCGGCTCGAGGCGCTGGGCATGCGCATCCTGCCGGTGCCGCGCCGCGCCGACGGGCCCGACCTGGAGGTGATGGCGCAGTACTGCAAGCTGCACAGCCCCAAGCTGTTCGTGAGCGTGAGCGTGCTGCACAACCCGACCGGCTACAGCCTCACGCCGGGCAGCGCGCACCGCGTGCTCAAGCTGGCGAACGAGCACGACTTCCACATCGTCGAGGACGACACCTACAGCCACCTCGCGCCCGAGCACGCCACCCGGCTCAGCGCGCTCGACGGGCTGCAGCGCACCATCTACGTGAGCGGCTTCGCCAAGATCCTGGCGCCCAACTGGCGCATCGGCTTCCTGGCCGCGCCGCCCGCGCTGAAAGAGCGGCTGCTCGAGACCAAGCTGCTGGCCACGCTGACCTCGCCCACGCTGTTCGAGCGGGCGCTGTCGTGGTGCATCGACCAGGGCCAGCTGCGCCGGCATTCGGAGCGGGTGCGCATCCGCCTCGACGGGGCGCGCGGGCGGGCGGTGAAGCTCGCCATGTCGCACGGCTGCACCTTCGCGTCGGAGCCGGCGGGGCTGTTCGGCTGGGTCGACACGGGCGTGGACACCGACGCGCTCACGCAGCGCATGCTCGACCAGGGCTACCTGCTGGCGCCGGGCTCGCTGTTCCATGCGCGCCGGCCGCCGAGCACCATGATGCGCATCAACTTCGCGACCTCGCAGGACGCCACTTTCTGGAAGGTTTTCAGCAAGGTCCGCGACGAACTCTGACGGCAGGTAAATCCCCGCGCCGGCCGGGCCGGACGGCAAGGGCTTGGAGTAAGCTGGGAGCACAAGAAAACCCTCCCAGGAGACCTTCCGCATGAGCAACGCCAGCAAGCCCTTCGACTTCAGCCAGTTCGTCCCCGGATTCGACTTCCTGAAGAACCTCGCCGGCGGTGCCGCGGCGGGTGCCGGTGCCGGTTCGGTGCCTGGGATTCCGAGCCTCGCGAGCTGGGTCGCGCCCACGCTGAGCGTGGAAGAAGTCGACAAGCGCATCCAGGAACTCAAGACGGTCCAGTACTGGCTCGAGCAGAACGGCCATGCGCTCAAGGCCACCATCCAGGCGCTCGAGGTGCAGAAGATGACGCTGTCGACGCTGCGCGGCATGAACGTGCGCATGGAAGACATCGCCAGCGCGTTCACCAAGCAGGCTGCTGCCATGGCCCCGGCGCCCGCGGCAGCAGCCCCTGCGGCCCCGGTCGAGCCGGAGCCCGAGGAGGTCGAGGAAGAAGACGAGCTGCCCGAGGAAGAGGAAGCGCCGGCGCCGCAGAAGACGAAGACGAGCGCGCGTCCCGCCGCCGCGAAATCCAAGGCCGGCGAGGGCGCCGGCGTGATCGATCCCATGCAGTGGTGGGGCTCGCTCACCGAGCAGTTCCAGCAGATCGCCAGCTCGGCGCTGCAGGACGCTGCGCAGCTGAAGGTGCCGGCCATGGCCCAGCCGCTGGCCGACGCGGTCGGCAAGGCGATGGGCGGCAAGCCGGCGGCAACCAAGGCCCGCAAGCCCGTTGCCGCGGCAAAGAAAGCGGCGGCCCCGGCCGCCAGGAAAAAGACGACGACCGCCGCGCGCAAGCGAACCTCCAGCCGGCGCTGACGTCATACCCATACATTTTTTGGAAAGAACGGGTTGGCACGCATCATGAAACTGTTTCCCTCCGGTCATGCCACCCACCCGCAATGGCGCATGGCGGCCGGCCTCGTGCTGGCCCAGTTGCGCGCACAGATGGCATTGCCCGACTACGCGCCGTCGCCGACGCTCGGGCTGCTCTACATCACCGACCACTACGCAGCCGAGGCGCAGGACATCCTCGACCACCTGAGCGCCGAACTGCCCGAGGTGACCGACTGGTCGGGCACCGTCGGCATCGGCGTGGCGGCCAACAACGCCGAATACTTCGACGAGCCCGGCATGACGCTGATGCTCTGCGCGCTGCCGAGCGACCAGTACCGCGTGTTCTCCGGCGTCGCGCCGCTGGGCAACTCCGAAATGAGCGGCTTCGAGGCCCACACCGCGCTGGTGCACGCCGACCCGGCCACGCCCGACCTGACCGAGCTGATCGCCGAGATGGCGGGCCGCACCGACACCGGCTACCTGTTCGGCGGGCTCTCGTCGGGCCGTGGCGGCGCGCTTCAGTTCGCGGTCGGCGGCAACGGCAACATCCGCGGCCATGGGGCGGCGGGCGGTGTGTTCTCGGGCGGCCTGTCGGGCGTGGTGTTCGGCGACGGCGTGCGGCTGGTGTCGCGCGTCACGCAGGGCTGCCAGCCGCTGCGCTCGGGCGCGGTGCGCGAGCGCGAGATCACCGAGGCCGACGGCAACCTGCTGCTCAGGCTCGACGGCGAACCGGCCCTGGACGTGCTGCTGGCCGACCTGCAGGTGTCGCTGGAGAGGCCGCAGGAAGCCATCGACGCCGTGCGCAACACGCTGGTCGGGCTGGCCGACGCGGGCAGCGACGGCATCCGCCGCACCGGCGACCTGGGCGCCGACGTGCTGGTGCGCCACATCATCGGGCTCGACCCGACGCGGCGCGGCATCGCGATTGCCGACACGGCCGAAGCCGGCATGCGGCTGACCTTCTGCCGCCGCAATGCGCAGGCGGCGCGGGCCGACCTGATGCGCATCTGCGCCGAGATCCGCGAAGAGCTGGAGCCCGAAGAGCAGACGCTGGCCACCGCGCGCGCCGTGGCTGCCGGCGAGGCCGAGGCGGCGCCGCATCCGGCGCGGCGCATCGCGGGTGCGGTGTACGTGAGCTGTTCCGGGCGTGGCGGCCCGCATTTCGGCGCGCCGGGCGCCGAGTTGCAGATCGTGCGGCACGCGCTGGGCGACGTGCCGCTGGTCGGGTTCTTCGCCGCCGGGGAGATCGCGCGGCACCACCTGTATGGCTATACGGGGGTGCTGACGGTGTTCACGGCGCCCGACTGACGGGGAAAAGCGACTCGCGGGTTTTCAATTGCGGCATGCGTCGCTAGAATCCGCACGCTTTCTTGAATCTGCTGCTGCAAGAAAGAGCAAGTCGTGCCTCTCGAGACGCACGGCCGATCTCTTTCGCCCCGCCATGCAATGTGTACCGGGGCGGGAAACCGACATGGTTTCCACAATGGAACAGTAGCAATGAGTGATCTTCGTTTCTCCAGACTCCAGCGTGCGTTCTCGCGTGCCGGCATTGCCGTCGACTACCGCGACGGCGTCTACCACCTGCACCACGAGGTCTCGCAGGCCACGGTGCTCCTGCCGCCCAGTCTTCCGTTGGAAGAAAAGGCGGTGAACCAGTTGCTGGCCTTTGCCAGCGTTCGTTCGCCCGACGGCAAGCAGGGCGTGTGCAAGGCATGCGCGACGCCGGATTTCCATCCAGGTTCCGTTGCGCCGGTTGGCAGTGTCGTCGCGACCGATGCCGACTTCGTCATTCCCGCGGCGGTGGGCACCGACATCAACTGCGGCATGCGGCTGCTGACCACAGGTCTCACGCTCGATCAGGTGGCGCCGCACAAGACGCGACTGATCGCGCGGCTCACGCGCAGTCTGCTCGATAACGGACGCGACGTACCGGTGCATACGGCGGCGTTCAGGGCTCTATTCGACCTGGGGCCTTCGGCTTTCCTGGAAGCAGTCGATGGCGAGGGGCTCTGGGCCTCGTGCGATCGGGACCGGATGCAATCGGAGATCGGTGCCTGCATCGGCCTTGCGAGTTTCGGCGGCAGCGCGCGGCATGCGCCAGAGGCTCATACCGGTGCGCGGCACGAGGTGTTCCGTGACCCCTGCCTCGGCACACCGGGCGGAGGCAACCATTTCGTGGAGCTGCAGGTCGTTGACCAAGTGATGGACCGGCACGCCGCGTACCGCGCCGGGCTCAAGGCAGGCGATGTCGTCGTGATGATTCACAGCGGCTCGCGTGACGTCGGCTTTCATGTGGGTGGTCGCTGGATGGAACGAGCTCGGAGCGAGTGGCCCAAGGGGCTTCGCCATCCGAAGAGCGGTCTGTATGGCCTGACAGGGCCGTTGGCACAGGAATACCTCGAGGCTATGGGCGTGGCGGCGCGCTACGCATGGGCCAACCGCGTGGTGTTGGCCGAACTGGTGCGCAAGGATTTCGCTGAGCTGCTCGGTGCCACGGCGTCGAGGCTCGTGATCGATGTGCCGCATAACGTGGTGCTGCGCGAGCACGAGATGAACGTCCATCGAAAGGGGGCGACGCCCGCTCATGACGGAGACCTGGCGTTGATCCCGGGGTCGATGGGTGACTTCTCTTACCTGGCAACAGGGCTCGGTCACGAAGACTGGCTATGGTCGTGTAGCCATGGTGCAGGTCGTCGCGTGCGGCGCCAGGAAGTACGCGCCATGCGGCCGACGCCAGCTGACGAGAACTCCAGCTGGCAATGCGTGACCTTGCGCGAGGAGCGCCGAATTGAAGAGGCGCCGCAGGCCTACAAGCCCATCGGCGCCGTGATTGATGCGCAAGAGCGCGCGGGGCTGATCCGCTGCGCTGTGCGGTTCAAGCCCTGGGTCACCTTCAAGGCCTGAGTCATGTCCTGATCGCCGGTCAGCCGAGTGCGGGCTGCGGGATACGTGGCTGCGGCGCCGGCATTCCCGTGAAGGCGAAATCCACCTCTGGTGCGAGCCCGCTCACGATGCGCGCGATCGACTTGCCGGAGCCGCAGGCATGCGTCCAGCCGAGCGTGCCGTGGCCGGTGTTGAGGAACAGGTTGGCGAGCTTCGTCTTGCCGATCAGCGGCACGTTGCTTGGCGTGGCGGGGCGCAGGCCGGTCCAGAACTGGGCCTGCGTGGTGTCGCCGGCGCCGGGGAACAGCTCTTCGACACGGCGCACGATGGCTTCGCAGCGCACGCGGTTCAGGTCGCGGTCGTAGCCGTTGAGCTCGGCCGTGCCGGCGATGCGCAGGCGGTCGCCGGATTCCGAGGTGTAGCGTGAGAACACGAGCTTGAATTCGTCGTCGGTCAGCGAGACCTGATGCGCTTTGGAGGCGTCCTTGACGGGCAGCGTGACCGAATAGCCCTTGGCCGGATAGATCGGCAGGCGGATGCCCAGCGGCGCCGCGAGCAACGGGCTCAGCGAGCCCATCGCCATCACGAAGGCGTCGCCGCGAATGCGCTGGAAGCGGCCTTCGGCGCCGGTGACCTCCACGTGGTCGATGCTGCCGCCGGCCTCGCGCAGGGCGGTGACGGTGTGGCTCATGAGAAATTTCACGCCGGCTTCGGCCGCGAGCCGGGAGAGTTCGCGCGCGAAGCGGTTGGCATCGCCGGATTCGTCCTCGGCCGTGTAGGTGGCGCCGGCCAGCTTGGGGCGGATGTGGGCGAGGGCGGGCTCGATCTTCACGGCCTCGTCTGCCGAGATGACCTGGCGTTCGCAGCCCAGCGCGCGCATCTGCTCGGCGGGCGCGAGGGCTCCGTCGAATTCCTTCTGCGTCGTATAGAAGTGGAGGATGCCCTGGGTGCGCTGGTCGTAGGCGATGCCGGTGTCGCGGCGCAACTGTTGCAACATCGAGCGGCTGTATGTGCCAAGACGCACGATCTGCTCGATGTTGTGGCGGGTGCGCGCCGGCGTGCATTCGCGCAGGAACTGCAGGCCCCACAGCCACTGGCGCATGTCGGCGCGGATGCGGAACAGCAGCGGGGCGTCTTCCTTGCCTAGCCATTGCAGCACCTTGAGCGGCGCGCTGGGGTTGGCCCAGGGTTCGGCATGGCTGACGGAAATCTGCCCGCCATTGGCGAAGCTGGTTTCGGCGGCCGGGGTGGCCTGCCGGTCGATCACGGTCACTTCGTGGCCGAGTTGCTGGAGGTAGTAAGCCGAGGTCACGCCGAGCAGGCCGGCGCCAAGAACGATCACGCGCATTTCAAGTACCTTTGAGGTGCTGCGCTTGAACGGCGGGCGAGGGTGAATACTATTGAATTAATAGCAAGCAACCGGACGACCGCTGTCCAAGTTGCCGCTCCCCCTGTCCTCGGTACCTGAGAGATTCATTCGTTGCGCCATTGCAACGAATTTGCTCCTTCGGTGCGCCACGTGAAGTGGCGTCTCTCCAGACGGCGTTTCAGTTGATGCAGTACTGACCCCTTGCCGAAATCCAAGACTTCGTCGGGCCGACCTGAGCGTTTATGGGAGTTTGCGCCTTCGGTAGGGCCACCGGGGTGGCCCGCTCTCCTGCGGTATCGCGAACGATTGTAAACACGCCGAGGGCAGAACGGTAACGTCTTGTGTTTCCGCCAATTGGCCCAATGGGATAATCGAACGTTAAGGTTCATTGCGACACGGCGATGACTTTCAACATTCAGGGGACCCCATGATCTTGGTTACCGGCGGCGCTGGCTTCATTGGCGCCAATTTCGTACTCGACTGGATCGCGACCAGCGACGAGCCTGTCGTGAACCTCGACAAGCTGACCTACGCCGGCAACCTCGAGACGCTCGCATCGCTCAAGAACAACCCACAGCACATCTTCGTGCAGGGCGACATCGGCGACAGCGCCCTGGTCGACCGCCTGCTGGCCGAGCACAAGCCGCGCGCCGTGGTCAACTTTGCCGCCGAGTCGCATGTCGACCGCTCGATCCACGGCCCCGAAGACTTCGTGCAGACCAACGTGCTCGGCACCTTCCGCCTGCTCGAATCCGTACGTGGCTACTGGAGCGCGCTGCCAGCCGACCAGAAAACGGCCTTCCGTTTCCTGCACGTGTCGACAGACGAGGTCTACGGCTCGCTTTCGAAGACAGACCCGGCCTTCACCGAAGAGAACAAGTACGAGCCCAACAGCCCGTACTCGGCCAGCAAGGCCGCCAGCGACCACCTCGTGCGCGCCTGGCACCACACCTACGGCCTGCCGGTGCTCACCACCAACTGCTCCAACAACTACGGCCCGTTCCACTTCCCCGAGAAGCTCATCCCGCTGATGATCGTCAACGCGCTGGCCGGCAAGCCGCTGCCCGTGTACGGCGACGGCATGCAGGTGCGCGACTGGCTCTACGTGAAGGACCACTGCAGCGCCATTCGCCGTGTGCTCGAGGCCGGCAAACTGGGCGAGACCTACAACGTGGGCGGCTGGAACGAGAAGCCGAACATCGAGATCGTCAATACCGTGTGCGCGCTGCTGGATGAGCTGCGCCCCAAGGCAGACGGCAAGCCCTACAAGGAGCAGATCACCTACGTCACCGACCGCCCCGGCCACGACCGCCGCTACGCCATCGACGCACGCAAGCTCGAAGCCGAACTCGGCTGGAAGCCCGCCGAGACCTTCGACACCGGCATCCGCAAGACCGTCGAGTGGTACCTCGCGAACAGCGAGTGGGTGCGCAACGTGCAAAGCGGCGCCTACCGCGAGTGGGTCGAAAAGCAATACGACGCAAAGGCCGCGGCATGAAGCTGCTGCTGCTGGGCAAGGGCGGACAGGTCGGCTGGGAACTGCAACGCAGCCTTGCGCCGCTGGGCGAACTGGTGGCGCTCGACTTCGACAGCACCGATTTCCACGCCGACTTCAGCAGGCCGGAGCAATTGGCCGAGACGGTGCTGAAGGTCCGCCCCGACGTGATCGTGAATGCCGCAGCACACACGGCCGTCGACAAGGCCGAGAGCGAACCCGAATTCGCGCGCAAGCTCAACGCCACGTCGCCCGGCGTGGTGGCCGAAGCCGCCCAGCAGATCGGCGCGCTGATGGTGCACTACTCGACCGACTATGTCTTCGATGGCAGCGGCAGCAAGCCCTGGAAGGAAGACGACGCGACCGGCCCGCTCAGCGTGTACGGCCAGACCAAGCTCGAAGGCGAGCAGCTGGTGGCGCAGCACTGCCCGCGCCACCTGATCTTCCGCACGAGCTGGGTGTACGCGGCACGCGGCGGCAACTTCGCCAAGACCATGCTGCGCCTGGCCAAGGAGCGCGACAAGCTGACCGTCATCGACGACCAGTTCGGTGCGCCCACTGGTGCCGAGTTGCTGGCCGACGTGACGGCCCATGCCATTCGCGCCACGCTGCAGGATCCGGCCAAGGCCGGGCTCTATCACGCGATTGCGGGCGGTGAAACGACATGGCACGGCTATGCGCGCTTCGTGCTCGAAATGGCGCAGCAGGCCGGCGTCGAGCTCAAGGCCGGCCCGCAGGCTGTCGAGGCCGTGCCGACCAGCGCCTTCCCGACCCCGGCGAAGCGCCCGCACAACTCGCGTCTTGATACCACCAAGCTGCAGACCACTTTCGGCCTGCGCCTGCCGCCTTGGCAGGAAGGCGTTGCGCGCATGCTGCGCGAGACGCTTTGAAGAACACCCACGAAAAGAAAAGCATGACCAAGACGACGCAACGCAAAGGCATCATCCTGGCCGGTGGCTCGGGCACTCGCCTGCACCCCGCAACCCTCGCGCTCAGCAAGCAGCTGCTGCCGGTGTACGACAAGCCGATGATCTACTACCCGCTGAGCACGCTGATGCTCGGCGGCATGCGCGACATCCTGATCATCAGCACCCCGCAGGACACGCCGCGGTTCCAGCAGCTGCTGGGCGATGGCAGCCAGTGGGGCATCAATCTGCAGTATGAAGTGCAGCCCAGCCCGGACGGGCTTGCGCAGGCTTTCATCATCGGGGACAAGTTCGTCGGCAACTCGCCCAGCGCGCTGGTGCTGGGGGACAACATCTTCTATGGTCACGATTTCGTGCAACTGCTTGCCGATGCGGACACGAAGGACTCCGGTGCCACCGTGTTCGCCTATCACGTGCAGGACCCGGAGCGCTATGGCGTCGTAGCGTTCGACGGAAAGGGCAGGGCGAGCAGCATTGAAGAAAAGCCGCTGAAGCCGAAGAGCAGCTATGCCGTGACCGGCCTCTACTTCTATGACAACCAGGTAGTTGACATCGCCAAGGCCGTTAAGCCGAGCGCACGCGGCGAGTTGGAGATTACGGCAGTGAATCAGACGTACCTGGATCGCAATCAGCTCAATGTGCAGATCATGCAGCGGGGCTATGCGTGGTTGGACACGGGTACGCACGAGAGCTTGCTCGAAGCGGGGCAATTCATTGCCACGCTTGAACATCGCCAAGGACTGAAGATTGCCTGCCCCGAAGAGATTGCATGGCGCCATGGCTTCATTGACAAGGACCAGCTTGCGCGCTTGGCAGCGCCCTTGCAGAAGAACGCTTACGGCAAATATCTCAATCGGTTGCTCGTTGAAGACCGTTCATCGTGAGCCCACGACTTCTAAAAATTTTTCTATAAAGCACGACATGCACTCTCCCACTCAAGACCTCACTGGACAAAAGTATCTTGTAACCGGCGCCGGCGGATTCATCGGAAGTCATCTCGTGGAGGCACTGGTCCGAGCTGGTGCTGACGTAACTGCGATGGTTCGTTATGGGTCCGCCTCAAGCTGGGGCAATCTTGAATTTGTTTCGGACGATGTGAAGGGTGAATTTCGCGTTGTAGCGGGTAACGTCGACGACGGTGACTTTGTGATGCATGCGATGCAGGGTATCGACGTCGTGTGCCATCTGGCAGCCCTCATTGCTATTCCGTACTCCTACGTTGCGCCGCGCAGCTACGTGCGCACCAATGTCGAAGGTACGCTAAACGTCGTCGAGGCCGCACGTCGGCTGTCGGTGCGTCGTGTGGTCCACACAAGCACATCGGAGGTGTACGGCACTGCCATACGAGTGCCAATCGACGAAGAACATCCGCTGCAGGGGCAGTCACCTTACTCGGCCTCCAAGATTGGCGCCGACAAGATCGCGGAGAGCTACTACCGTTCGTTCGATACCGGCGTAGTGACCTTGCGTCCCTTCAATACGTTCGGCCCGCGGCAGTCTGCGCGCGCGTTCATTCCGACCATCATTTCTCAAGCGTTGACGCAGGATGTGATCAAGCTTGGCTCACTGACACCCGAACGCGACATGACTTTCGTGACGGACACCGTGGCCGGTTTCATTGCTGCCTCGGTGGCGCCTGGAATCGAAGGGCGGACGATCAACCTCGGGACAGGCTCGACATTCACCATCGGACATTTTGCCGAGCGCATCCTGAAACTGATGGGTGTGGAAAAAGAGATCGTTGCCGACTCCGCGCGCATGCGTCCTGACAAGAGCGAGGTTCTCAAACTCGTTTCCGATAACTCGCTGGCCGCAAAAGTGATGGGATGGTCACCGCAGGTGGATCTGGACGAAGGACTGCGCCAGAGCATTGAATTCATCCGTCGCAATATTCACCTGTACCGTCCCACTGTCTATACCGTCTAAGGGAGCACTAATCATGAAAGCAGTCGTCATGGCCGGCGGCAAGGGCACCCGCCTTCAGCCGTTCACCGCCTCGTTCCCCAAGCCTCTCATGCCGCTGGGTGATATGCCCGTGCTTGAACTCCTGTTGCGTCAGCTTCGCCGCGCTGGTGTCGAGGAAGTGATCCTAGCGGTCAATCATCTGCATCACCTGATTCGCGCGTTCTGCGGCGACGGTTCGCGTTTCGGGCTGAAGATCGACTACAGCCTTGAGGACAGCCCGCTAGGCACGGCAGGTCCGCTCGGAGCGTTGATCGAAGATGTTGGGGAAAACTTCATCGTCACTAACGGCGACCTGCTCACCACCTTTGACATCGGTCAATTGGTGCGCACGCATACAGAACGGCAGTCGGATGCGACGATCTGCGTCTACGAAAGAGAGGTCAAGATCGACTTCGGGCTTATTCAGGTCGACGCGGAAATGAACCTACAAGGTTATCTCGAAAAGCCCATCAGCAAGCACCTTGTCAGCATGGGCTTGTACATGCTCAATCGCGACGCAGTCAGGCCCCATGTGAGTGCAGGTGCTCATCTCGACATGCCAGATCTGCTGCTCAAGCTAAGTAATGCGGGCAAGAAGGTCCGGTGCCATCAACAGCCAAAGAGCTTTTGGCTCGACATCGGCCGGCCGGAAGATTATTCAACTGCGCAGAAGATGTTCGACGAGAGTCGAGAACTCTTTCTGCCCGAATAGCCAATGCGTGTGCTTGTCACCGGTGCCAGCGGATTTGTTGGACGCGCGGTGCTTGATGAATTGGGTCATCGCGGCTTGGAAGCCATCGCCGTCAGCAGAACGGCAAGGCCTGCATTGGGGGCGGGCGCGCGCGTGCTCGCCGACCCCAGTGATGCAGCTCAGGTTCGGCTTTTGCTCCGGTCTGTGAATCCGCAAATCGTGTTGCATTTAGCGGGCATTTCTACCGCGTCGACTTACAGCGATTTGTACGAAGCCAATGTCGTTTTTGCAGCCAACCTGATGGATGCCGCGCTTGCCTTACAGAACAAGCCGCGTGTGCTTCTTGCCGGCAGTGCTGCTGAGTACGGGCCAGTGGCCGCGGTCTCGCAGCCAGTGCGTGAAGATGAGGTATGTCGCCCGAACACTGCGTACGGTGCGAGCAAGCTCGCCCAGACGAGCCATGCGTTCGTTGCTGCGTCGCGCGGTCTGCCTGTGGTTGTGGCGAGGCTGTTTAATCCGATCGGGCCAGGTATGCCGAAGTCGCTGGCTTTAGGGAGCTTTGCGGACCAAATCGCGCGCATGGGACAGCGCGGCGGAGTGCTGAAAACCGGTGATCTCGATGTTGTGCGAGATTTTATTGACATTCGAGTCGCTGCAAAGCTTCTTGTTGATTTGTCGCTGGTTAATGAGGCTTCTGCTGAGGTGGTGAACATCTGCACGGGCGATGGACAAAGTCTGCTCGAGCTGACGCGGAATTTGATCGCAGTGTCTGGCTTGGCGGTGGAGTTGCAGCATGACGAATCGCGACGCGGTAACAGCGATGTAAGGGTTTTCGTCGGCGATCCGTCCAGGCTGAAGTCTCTGGGTCTGCGGTTCGAGCCTTCGGACATGGATGCGGTGCTGGCAAACATCCTGCGCAGGGCGCGTGAAGAGATCTCCGCAAGCTAGCGATAGGGGCTTGCAACGGCTAGTTCGGCTAGGAGCCGAGAGGCCACTTGTTCCTCGTAGGAAAAGATAAAGATGATCTGCAACGCGTGTTCCGCGAATACTTTCAAACATTGCGCCATTCGAGAGGATGGCATGGAAATCAAGCAGTGCACATACTGCGGACTGGGTGTAGTCGCAAGTCTTCCGTTGAGTACAAATAAGTACTATGACGACAACTACTATCTAGGCGGTGAACGCACTGGTTATGAGAACTACAGCTTTATGGCGGAGCATGGGTTGGGTTGGGCGGCTGTGCTGGTCCAACTCCTGACCGATCACGGGAAAATTTTGGACATAGGTTGTGCGGACGGCTATTTGCTCAGCAAGCTCCCCAGTGCTTTCGAAAAGTCTGGCATCGAAGTCAACTTGAAAGCTGCATGCCAAGCACACCAGCAAGGCATCCAGATCCTTGGGAACGACCTGCTGGAGCCGAAACTTGCCGAACACCATCGATCAGAGTTCGATGTCGTCACTGCCATTGCGGTGTTCGAGCATCTTCTTGACTTCCGTGGAGGATTTGGCACCGCTATCGCGATGTTGAAGCAGGACGGATTCATGCTGTTCGAAGTTCCAGTTATGTCGGCAGCGGGTAGCAACGCAGCTTGGATGAACAGTTCGTTTGAGCATATTTATTATCCGACAGAGGGTGCAATTCGCTATATCGTCGAGGCCGAGCTTGGGTGTCATTTGGCCGGCTCAGAAGTAGCCATCAAGGACTACGCGTCGACCTACATTGGCATCGTCACCAAGAGCACAGAGCAGGCCGCGCGGATCGGAGCCATTTTAAAGAAGTTGATGGACGCTGATTTCGCTGGTGATGAGGCTGAAATAGTCAGGGCTGCCACCTACTTGCATCTTCTGCATGCAGGTCAAGCAACTGAGGAATCAGTGCGATCACTCTCAACGTTGGTTAGCCACGAGTTCACTCCGCCCTTGGTCGCGCGCATTGCGCAGCTTTGGTCGTTCGATCTAAAACGACAACAAGAGGGCGCCTTCCAGCCTGTAAGTTTTGGGTCTGCCACTCGCGAAACCCAACGGTTGAAGGCGGAAATGGAAGTAATTCTTGCGGATGCACGTCTTAACGCGATGCATGCTACTGAAGCCGTGAACTTTGAGATTCGGCGAGCTGCGGGACTTGTAAGTGAAGTCGCCGCGCTACGCAGGGATCTGGCAACAGAGGCCGCTAAGACAAATGCGATGGAAAGCAGGATGTTGGAGGCGGCCCAACAACTGGAAGCGATTCAGCAAACTACCGCATGGCGTGCTACGGGGCCGTTGCGTCGCTGGGCGAAGCGAAATCCACGAGTGGCAAGGCGCGCAAAGCAGCTCGCGAAACTTGTGTGGTGGACGCTTCGAGGCACCATCGTCTCTCACGTTCGCGAGTATCTGCGTCGCAGGGCATCAGCCAGAGGTGGAGCCTCGACGACGAAGAGCGCTGATGTCGCCAAGCGAGTTGCAGGAGCGGTAAATCTACTTCCTCAGGCTGGTGTGGTAACTGGTGTCTGCGAGCCGCTCAGCGATGTTGACTGGCCATCGGATCGTCCTTTGGTCAGCATTGTGATTCCCTGCTTCAACTACGGGCATCTTGTTGGAGACGCTATTCGGTCGGTCGAGGCCCAGACCTTTACTGACATCGAGATCATCGTCGTAGAAGGTGGGTCGAACTCCACTGAGTCTCGGCAACGCCTGATAGAGGCAGTTGCGAAGGCCTCGCCAAAGCTTAGGCTTTTGATTCAAGACAAGCCATATCGCGCTGGTGCCAATCGAAACTTTGGGATCAGTCACGCACGAGGCAAATACATATGCTGCCTAGATGCAGACGACCGCATTGCTCCGACCTACATTGAAAAAGCCGTTTTCGTGCTGGAGCATTCCGGATATGGAGTGGTTTCGCCAGGGCTTCAGTTTTTCGGCAACAGATCGGAAGTCTGGATGCCGCACGCACGTCCTACTCTGGACATGCTGCTTGAAGGCAACAACGCATTAACCTGTGCTGTGTATAAAAAGGCAATGTGGCGAAAAGCCGGTGGCTACCGCGATTCGGATCCCACGACCGGGCATATACACGAAGACTGGCTTTTTTGGGTTCGACTTGCGGCACTGGGGGCGCGGTTTTTAACCCTCAATGAGCCTTTATTCTTCTATCGCAGCCATGGAGGCACGCTAAGCAACAGCCGAGAAGTGTTGGAAAACGAAGTCCAAAAAATACTGGTTCGCCGCTTTAATGAGGATGTGCTGACGGAGGAAGCTATTGCTAGAGTTCGCGCAAATAGCGCATCAGCCCCTGCTCGCCCACCTGGATCGTTCTCCAATCGCCAAAGTTTCAACATTCAGAGCTTAGCCGGCCCAACGCTGCTGATTGCAATGCCTTTTTTGGTTCTTGGCGGCGCGGAAAGATTGTTGAGCGCAATAGTCGCGCAACTGTCAAAGAATGGATGGCGCGTAATTCTCGTCACCACAGTTCCCGTGGGGCAGGAGCATGGCGACACCACTCCTTGGTTCGAGTCAGCCACAAGTGAGATTTTTCATCTGCCTCGTTTTTTAGATCAGGATTATTGGCGAGACTTTTTTGATTATCTTGTGCAGTCCAGAAATGTTGAGTTGCTATGGGTGGTCGGCAGTGCTTTTGCATATGAGTATCTGCCCGCACTGAAACTTCGTCATCCGAGAATTGCGGTTGCTGATTTACTTTTCAATACCGTTGGGCACACGGCTAACAACCGTCGATATTCCGATTGCATTGATCTCACGTTTGTTGAAAATACAGAGGTTCAGAATTGGTTGATTGCATCTGGAGAGTCGCCGGCGCGCATTAGTCTGATTGAAAGTGGCGTCGACTTAGATTTAAACAAACCACAAAACCGAGAGGACTGCGCTCCCGCCAGTGAAGAGATCTCTCTCGGCGCAACGGTTGTGGGTTTTTTCGGGCGATGGTCAGAGGAGAAAGACCCGCTCGGATTTGTTGAGATCGCCGCGCGTGTATCGAAGCAGTTGGACATTGTTTTTCTAATGACTGGTGCTGGTCATCTTGAAGCCAATCTTAAAGCTGCGATCGCAGCAGCGAAATTTCCGCCGGGACGTTTTCTGTTAAAGGGAACAGTCCCTGATGTCAGGCCATACTTGCAAGCATGCGATATTTTGTGTCTTCCATCGAAACTCGATGGACGCCCAAATATCATCATGGAGGCTCTGGCGAGTGGGGCAACAATAGTGGCTTCGAAGGTGGGTGCGCTGCCTGAAATGGTTGAAGAAGGCAGGCAAGGGTTTTTGTGCGAACCAGGTGCATACGGCGAATTCGCGCGCAAGATCGAAGAGCTTGCATCTGACAAAGATAAGTTGGCCAGATTCAAATTGGATGCCAGAAACCTTGCGGAGCGACGCTTTAATATCAAGGAAATGCTTGGTAAATATGAAGGCAAACTCCATGCTCTGATTAAATCGCCGCGCTCAAAGCTCGTGGACTGAAAATTTAAGCTGCGCTTGATTTGAAGCGCTGCCGGCGAAAATGTGCTTGAACGGAAAGTGAATCGACTCCGTTGCATAGTGTTTTAAGCTAAACGTTTTCTTGGCGACACCGGTCACCAATGGCTGAAGGTTTGATATCGATTGAAAA
The DNA here is from genome assembly GCF_003019815.1 of Variovorax sp. PMC12. Taxonomy (NCBI): domain Bacteria; kingdom Pseudomonadati; phylum Pseudomonadota; class Betaproteobacteria; order Burkholderiales; family Comamonadaceae; genus Variovorax; species Variovorax sp. PMC12. The sequence continues at coordinate 3,308,064 of NZ_CP027773.1, read as the reverse complement.
GGCCGGTTCAAAAAGTTAGTTGGCGCATAAATAGATTTCTGTATTGATGCCTAGAGAGTTGTCGTCTTGATTCTTCGGCTAAGTATTCGGGAGCACCGGCTTAAAGGATTTTGAGAGTAATAATGAAAAAAAGTATTTTCGTCTTGGGGCGTGATGATGATCGCGCAAATTTGCGACTGCTTGCGATAATCGTGGCCGCGGCTATTTTTTCCAAAGGCGTTGTGTTGTTCCGGGGATTTTCGATCGATGATTATTCTCTAGGTAATGGGGTGGACGATAAAGCGCTGAGCCTATTCTTTTCTCAGGGCCGGTACTTGATGGCTTTGATATTCGGGGGGCTTGAGTCGCTCGGGGTTAATGCGGGAGATTTATTTTTCCCGCTGGGGTTATTGGTTCTGGTTTTGCAGTCTGCTTTCGTGGTGTCGGTTTTTAGATTTGTCGGAGTCGAACGTCTGCCTGCAGCAGGATTGGTGGGGGCTCTGGTCGTTGCGCACCCATACTTAGCAGAAATACTTACGTTCCGCTTGGTGTTGCCGAGCTATTGCGCCGCTTTGATTTTCTCGATAGTGGCTCTGGAGGCTCTAGTCAGGCATCCGTCGACTTGGAGAGGGCGATCGGTTGCATTGCTCGCAACTCTAGCCATGGTATTCACTTACCAGGTGTTTCTTAATTACTTCGCGATTGCCATTGCGTTTGCGCTTCTTTTGGCGTTCCTTTCCGAAAGGGATGAAGGGCGGCCTGCATTGTTTTCTCGGCAAATTTACTGGCGGGTAGTCGATCTAATCGCCGTCAGTTTAATTTCGGGTTTGCTTTTTCTTGTTGCCACGGGTTTGGCGAGATATTACGGGATAAGTGGCGATGTCGATCGCGCGAAGACTATATCGGTTGCTGAATTTCCTGAAAGGGCAAGGCAGGTATATTCGTCATTGGCCAATATTTATTGGACGAATGAACCGGTTTATTCTGGTTGGATGAAAGTTTTGGTTGCGGTGGTTATCTTATTTTCGATTGCTATCATTCTTTGGAGAATTGTTCTAACGGCCCGGATAAAAGGTGCTCAAAAACATGCAATCTTATCCTTGTTCATTTTGGTCCTATTTATTCCTTTGTCGCTTGGATTGATTGTTGCTTTTAGAACTTGGTGGCCGGTGCCTCGGGTCGTTGCGCATGTTTCAATGCTTCTCGGACTGATTTTGCTCTCTGCTGATTTTTGTTTGAAAAATTTTGCACATAGAGGATTGAAATTCGCTGCAAGTGTTTCTCGGGGTGTGATTCTTGTTGGCTTCGTTTTCTTGAGTAATCAAATTTTAGTTGATCAACAGCGACTGAATGATTGGGATAGATTAATGGCCAATCGTATCCTGTCTCGCCTTGAAACTCTGCCGAACTTTAACGAAATAAGATACGTGAGTATTAGTGGGGGTGCTTGGGCTTTCCCCAAAAAATTGAGAACTATTCAGGGGGATTTGAATGTCTCATCTTTTTATCCCGAATACTCGAAAGTTGCACTGCTTTCGGAGATTTCCGGGTATGAGCTTAAAAATGCTGATGCCAGTGGTGTTGCTAAAGCAGAGGAGTACTGTAAGGGAAGGCAGACTTGGCCTCACGCAGATTCTCTCGCAATATTTGGAAATCTAGCTATTGTCTGTTTGAAGAAGGTCTTTTGAGGTGGCTCAGCCATTTTTCTGGGTTTTATCCTTGAATGATAGATTTGTCTTTGCTGGGAGGAAAATCGCGCGTTCGGCAGAACTCGATTTTCGGAATTGGAATTGTTTAATGGAAAAAATTATTGAGTTCGCGCTCTTGTTTGGAGGGCGCTCCCTCAGCTGCTTGCCATTTCCTGCGAAATTCTTCGCCTAACCTTAGATCGTCAATGGAAAAAATGAACATGAAGGCGGTGATTCTTGCAGGGGGTCTTGGTACCCGGATTTCTGAAGAAACTGGGATGAAGCCGAAACCGATGATTGAGATCGGCGGCAAGCCTGTTCTTTGGCATATCATGAAAATTTACGCCGCGCACGGCGTAAATGACTTTGTGATCTGCTGTGGCTACAAGGGTTACGTAATTAAGGAGTATTTCGCAAACTACTTCCTTCACATGTCCGACGTGACCTTCGACATGGTCGGCAACAGCATGGAGGTTCATCAACGCAAGGCTGAGCCTTGGCGCGTGACGCTCATTGATACCGGCGAAGAAACCATGACCGGCGGACGTCTCAAGCGCGTGGCACCCTACGTGAAAGATGAAGAGTTGTTCTGTTTCACCTATGGGGACGGCGTTGCAGATTTGAACATCACTGACGTCATTGCCTTTCATAAAGCCCAAAACGTGAAGGCCACGCTCACCGCAACATTCCCCCCTGGGCGTTTTGGTGCATTGGATATGCAAGGCGACAAGGTGCGAAGCTTCCAAGAGAAGCCTAAGGGTGACGGCGCCATGATCAACGGCGGATTCTTCGTATTGTCGCCGTCCGTGATCGACTACATATCAGACGACACTTCTGTGTGGGAGCGCGAGCCGCTCGAACGCTTAGCAAGCGAAGGGCAATTGGCTGCCTTTAAGCACGGAGGTTTTTGGCAGCCTATGGACACGCTGCGTGACAAAAATTACCTTGAAGAGCTTTGGGCTGAAGGCACGGCGCCTTGGAAGGTTTGGGAATGACTCCATCGTTTTGGCGCGGCAAGCGCGTGTTTCTCACGGGTCACACAGGCTTCAAGGGAAGTTGGCTGGCGTTATGGCTGGGAAAACATGGAGCTATCGTCCGCGGGTACTCGTTGGCGCCGTCAACAGAGCCCAGCTTGCATGCGCTGACCATGGGGCGGTTCTCGACGGAAACACAGATTGCGGACGTAAGAGACCTCGCCGCGCTACGGGCCGCCATTAACGACTTTGCCCCTGAGATCGTTTTCCATCTAGCGGCCCAGCCGCTTGTGCGCCGCTCTTATGTTGATCCAGTGGAGACGTATTCCACCAACGTGATGGGCACCGTTCATCTGCTTGAGGCGGCGCGCGGCTGCAACAGCATTCGCGCCATCGTGATCGTCACCAGCGACAAGTGCTACGAGAATCGCGAGTGGCAATGGGGCTATCGCGAGAATGAGCCCATGGGAGGTTACGACCCTTACAGCAATAGCAAGGGTTGCTCGGAACTCGTGGTAGCCTCATACCGGTCCTCGTTCTTCAACGAGAATCGCTATGCAGAGCACGGTGTTGCGCTGGCCACTGCGCGCGCTGGCAATGTGATTGGCGGCGGTGACTGGTCTCAAGATCGGCTGGTGCCGGACCTGCTGCACGCTATTGCGGAAGGCCGGAGAGCGGATATCCGCAACCCAAATGCCATCCGGCCTTGGCAGCACGTACTAGAGCCGCTTTGCGGCTACATGATGTTGGCCGAGCGCCTTTTTGCTGAGGGGCCGACTTGGGCCGAGCCATGGAATTTCGGGCCTGCGGATTCGGACGCGCGTCCTGTTGCCTGGCTTGCAGATCAACTGGTCAGCCTTTGGGGTGACGGTGCCGCGTGGCGCAGTATTGCGCAGGATGGTCAGCCGCATGAAGCGAACTGGCTCAAGCTAGATTGCTCCAAGGCCCGACAGACGTTGGGCTGGATCCCTCGATGGGACTTGCGCACGAGCCTTGGTGTCATTGTCGATTGGCAGCGGGCTTGGCTTGACGGCCGGGACATGGCTGACGTGACCCTTGAACAAATCGAAAAATACGAAAGTACCCCTATCCATGACTGAAATCTCCTTCAAGAAAAACGAGCTGCGCAAAAAGATCTTGGCGCTGGTTGGCGAGTACGGCGAGTTGGCCAGCGTGTCGACGCCCTTCATAGCCGGTGAGACATTGATCCCGCCATCGGGCAAGGTTGTCGGCACGCCGGAAATGCAGTTGATGGTCGACGCATCGCTTGACGCATGGCTGACCACTGGCCGTTTCAACACGTTGTTTGAAAGTCGGCTAGCGGCCTACCTTGGCGTAAAGCACTTAATGACGGTGAACTCCGGCTCCTCTGCCAATCTGGTCGCGTTCTCGACCCTGACCTCGCCCAAGCTCGGCGACCGCGCGATCAAACCGGGCGATGAGGTGATCGGTGTGGCTGCGGGCTTCCCCACCACCGTGAACCCGATCCTGCAGTGCGGCGCGGTGCCTGTATTCGTCGACGTGCACATTCCCACCTACAACATCGATGCAGACCAGCTGGAGGCCGCGATCGGCCCGCGCACCAAGGCCATCATGCTGGCGCACACACTGGGCAATCCCTACAACCTGAAGGTCGTGAAGGCCGCATGCGAGAAGCATGGCCTGTGGCTGGTCGAGGACTGCTGCGATGCGCTGGGCGCGCGCTACGAAGGGCAACTCGTGGGTACCTTCGGCGACATCGGCACGCTGAGCTTCTACCCGGCCCACCACATCACGATGGGCGAGGGCGGCGCGGTGTTTACCAACAGTGACGAACTGCGCCTGATCGCCGAGTCCATTCGCGACTGGGGCCGCGACTGCTACTGCGCTCCCGGCAAGGACAACACCTGCAACAAGCGCTTCTGCTGGAAGCTGGGCGACCTGCCCGAGGGCTACGACCACAAGTACACGTACTCCCACCTGGGCTACAACCTCAAGATTACGGACATGCAGGCTGCGTGCGCCTTGGCGCAGCTCGACCGGCTGGACGGCTTCGTGGCCGCGCGCAAGAAGAACTTCGCATACCTGACTGAGCGTCTGCGCAGCTGCGAGGAATTCCTTGAGCTGCCCGAAGCCACGCCGGGCTCTGAGCCGTCGTGGTTCGGCTTTCCAATCACTTTGCGCGAAGCCGCCAACACGCGGCGCGTGGACCTGTTGACGTACCTTGACCAGCAGAAGGTCGGTACCCGGCTGCTGTTCGCCGGCAACCTGCTGCGTCAGCCCTACATGATCGGACGCAACTACCGCGTGGTGGGCGAGCTCAAGAATACCGACAGGATCATGAACGACACGTTCTGGATCGGTGTGTACCCCGGCCTGACCGAGCCCATGCTCGACCATGCCGTCGAGAGCATCGAGACCTATCTCGGTCTGCGTTTTGACTGACCCGGCCAATCCTGTCCCGGCAACGGAACTCGATGAGGTCCTCCGGCTGACTACACCCCCGGTGTGGGAAGCGTTTCGCAATCACGCGATCTTCTTGACGGGCGGCACCGGCTTCGTGGGCAAGTGGCTGCTCGAATGCCTGCTGCATGCGGATAGGGCGCTGGGCCTGGGGCTGGCGTTAACGGTGCTGACTCGGGAGCCGCGCCGGTTCATCCAAGCCAGTCCGCACCTGGCCAAAGCTGCCCCGGTAACGCTGCTGCAGGGCGACGTGGTCGATTTCGAGTTTCCGCGCGGATCTTTTTCGTCGGTGATCCATGCAGCCTTGCCTGTGGCGGCTCTAGGCACGGGGCCCGACAACCTTGAGCATCTGTCCGAGGCCGGAGCCCGTCGCGTCTGCGAGTTTGCGGCTGCTTGTGGCGCCCGGCGTTTCCTGCAAGTCAGCTCGGGCGCGGTCTACGGTCAGCAGCCTGGCGATCAGAGGCTCGCAGAATCGCTGTCGTGGCAAATGGGTGACAGGAGTGATGGCGTCAACGTCTACACACGGGCGAAGCGTCGGGCAGAAGCAGTCGTGGGGCAGGCATGGCCTTTCGAGGTGGTGATTGCACGCTGCTTCGCTTTTATCGGTCCCTACCTGCATGCCTCCAGCGGCGTGGCTGCGGCGCAGTTCATCGCGCAGGCCACCAGCGGCAAGGGGATCGTGGTGCAGGGCACAGGCGAGGCAATCCGCACCTACCAGTACGCGGGCGACATGGCACGCTGGTTGTTGAGCTGCCTGGCGCTGGGTGCGCCTGGCCGGGCGTACAACATCGGTGGCGATACCCAGGTGAGCATCGCCCAACTCGCGGCCGAGGTGACCCGGATCGCCGGCACCGGCATTCCGGTCGAAGTGGTCGGCAGGCCGACGCCGGGCCTCGCGGGCCATCGCTACGTGCCAAGCCTGCAGCGCGCGACCGAGGAACTCGGGCTGGCGAACGCCGTCAGCCTTGAAGAAGGCATTCGCAGAACCATCGCTTGGCTGTCCACGCCATGTGCAAACGTATCCTTTCCAGCATGAGACATTCATTCGATCCCGCTTCCCTGCGCAAAACAGTGGTGGAGATGGCGTATGCAGGCAACGCCGTCCATCTGGGCTGCGCGTTCTCTATCATCGAGTTGCTGTCATGCCTGTATGGGCGCCACATGCGCTACGACAAGTCTGATGCCACCGACCCAATGCGCGACTACTTGGTGCTCAGCAAGGGTCACGGTGTCATGGCCCAGTACGCCTGCCTGTACGAACTCGGCTGGATAGACCGCGTGGACGTCGACCAATACTTCCATGACGGCTCACGGCTGAAAGGCTTGTCCGATGCGCATGTGCCCGGTTGCGAGGTGACCTCCGGCACGCTCGGCCACGGGCTCTCGGTCGGCGTGGGGCTGGCGCTGGCCGCACAACGCCGCAAGACCGGGCAGAAGTGCTACGCAGTGATCGGCGACGGCGAAATCAACGAAGGACCGATCTGGGAAGCCATGCTGTTCGCGGCGCACGCGAAGCTGGACAACCTCATGGTCATTGTCGACGCGAATGGTTTCCAGGCCATGGGCACCACAGACGAAGTGATGAAGCTCGGAGACCTGGGCGCCAAGTTCGCGGCTTTCGATTTCGACGTGCTCACCATCGACGGGCACGACATGGACGCCATCTCGGCGGCTATCGAGGACTTGGAAGGGCGAAAGAACGGACGGCCCAAGGCCTTGGTCGCGAAGACGGTCAAGGGCAAGGGCGTGTCGTACATGGAGAACGTCAATGCTTGGCACTACTCGCGCTTGAACGCCGACCTGTATGCGCAGGCCCTGCGTGAACTCGAAGGAGCATCCGCATGAGAGCCGCTTTTTCCGCTGCGCTGGTAGAAGCCGCCACCAAGGACGAGCGCGTGGTGCTCCTGACTGGCGACCATGGCTACGCCCTTTTCGACGAATTCCGCAAGCGCTGCCCTGGCCAGTACATCAATGCCGGCATCGCCGAGCAGAACATGGTCGGTGTTGCCGCCGGGCTGGCTAAAGCGGGCTTCCGGCCCATCGTCTACGGTCTGAGCGCGTTCGTGCCGGTGCGAGTTGTGGAGCAGATCAAGATCGACGTCTGTTACGAGAAGCTGCCGGTCATCTTCACTGGGGACGGCGCCGGGCTGGTGTACAGCACTCTGGGCACCAGCCACCAGAGCTTCGAGGACATCGCCTGCCTGCGGTCGGTGCCTTATATCGACATCATGTCGCCATGCGACGCGCACGAGCTTACGGCCTGCATGTCAACAGCGCTGACGCTCCAGAGCCCGGTTTACATGCGCATGGGCAAGGCTGACTTGGGCGCGGTGCACGCTAAGGCGCCTTCTCTGACGCGTGGCGAACTGGCTTGCGTGCAGAGGGGGCAATCTCGTGTGCACTTCATCGCGACCGGCTCCATGGTCAAGACCGCATGCGAGTTGGGCGCTGAGCTCGACGTGTCCGTGTGGAGCGCACCCTGGATCAAGCCGCTAGATGCCGGGCAACTCCGAGCATTGGCTGCAAGCAGCAGCGCCTTTGTAACGCTGGAAGAGCACTCGGCTGCTGGCGGGCTCGGTGCCGCAGTGCTTGAGGCAATCTCGGAGACGAACCCCGTTCCTGTTCTGCGTATCGGTGTGGGCGAGCGGTTCTCGGAGACCTGCGGCTCGCATGCCCACGCCATGCGCGAGCACGGGCTCGACATAGCTTCGGTACGTTCGCGCGTGGCGCCTTTTGTCGGCAAATGGGCGGCGTTCGGCGCATGCTGAATTCGCAGCTCCTGCGCTTCATGCTGGTAGGCGGACTGAATACCGTTGTCGGCTATGCGCTGTTTGCTGTCTTCGTGTGGATCGGCCTGCCATACCCGGCAGCCATCGGGCTGGCGACTGTGTTGGGCGTTGCCTTCAACTTCCAGAGCACGGGGCGGCTGGTGTTCGGCGGCGCACGCCTGTCGCAACTCGGTCGCTTCGTTGCGGTGTACGGCTTCGTATACCTGCTCAACGTTGGATCGGTGGCGTTGCTGCTGCGTGCCGGGCTCAATGTGTACGTCGCGAACGCGGTAGTCCTCGTTCCCCTGGCGCTGTTGGCGTTCGTGCTACAGCGCCGCTTTGTCTTCTCAGCTTCATGAAACACATCACTGTCGTTACCCCCTGCTACAACGAAGAAGACAACATTGAGGAGGTGTACCGGCAGGCTCGCGCCGTCTTCGAGACCATCGAGGGCGTGACGTACGAGCACCTGTTCATCGACAACTTCTCATCCGACCGGACGCCCGAACTCCTGCGTGCGATGGCGGCTGCTGACCCCAAGGTCAAGGTGATTCTTAACGCTCGGAATTTCGGCCATATCCGCTCGCCTTTCTACGGACTTCTGCAAGCGCGCGGAGACGCGGCGATCCTGCTAGTGGCCGACCTGCAGGATCCTCCCGAGCTAATGAAGGATTTCGTTGAGCATTGGCGCAACGGCTCCAAGCTAGTTGTCGGTGTCAAGCCGACGGCGGACGAATCGGGCTTGATGTTCGCGATCCGACGTGCCTACTATCGGACTGTGACACGCATAGCAGATGTGAAGCTGATTCAGAACTTCACGGGTTTTGGGCTGTACGACAGGATGGTGCTCGAGGAACTGCGTCGCATTGACGACCCGTATCCGTATCTGCGTGGTTTGGTGTCAGAAGTGGGCTTTGAGGCCGTGCAGGTACCTTACAACCAACCGCGCCGAAAAAGAGGCATCACCAAGAACAACTTTTACACGCTCTACGACATTGCGATGCTCGGAATCACATCGCATTCGAGGGTCCCGTTGCGGATTGCCACGATGGCGGGATTCGCACTTTCGGGTATCAGCCTCTGTGTTTCATTGTTGTATCTGTTGCTCAAGGTGTTGTTCTGGGGCGAGTTCTCTGCGGGTACAGCCCCCATACTGATCGGCATGTTCTTCTTTGCCTCGGTGCAGTTATTTTTTATTGGTTTGCTCGGTGAGTACGTAGGGTCGATTCTCACGCACGTAATGAAGCGCCCCTTGGTTGTGGAGCGGGAACGCCTGAACTTCGATCGGTAGTTCAATCAGCCGCTGCATCGAAGGGCCCTTAGCTAAGTACCTCGCAGGTCGCGCTCAGCGGATGTGAGAAAATCTTCAACGGCTAGGCTCAGAGTGCGACGACCTCTGGCTCTTGGTCTGTAGAGTTGTTTTTTCAGAGATCAACGCCGTGCAAACATTCCCCACGCTCATTCCCGACGTCCTAGTCATCGAGCCGAAAGTATTCGGCGATGCAAGGGGCTTCTTCTTAGAGAGCTTCAACCAGCAGGCGTTCTCCCAGGCCCTCGGTTTCTCTGTGGAGTTTAAGCAAGATAATCACTCACGTTCGACCAAAGGGGTACTGCGTGGTCTTCATTACCAAGTCAAGCAGCCCCAAGGCAAACTGGTCCGCGTGGTACGCGGAGCAGTGTTTGACGTTGCCGTCGATATTCGGCCGTCTTCGGCGACGTTCGGCAAATGGGTTGGCGTGGAACTGAACGAAGACAACCATCGTCAACTCTGGATTCCGGCCGGCCTGGCGCACGGATTTCTAGTGCTGAGCGAAACGGCCGACTTCCTATATAAGACCACCGACTACTACGCGCCCGCTTACGAGCGAAGCATCGCTTGGAACGATCCCGCCATCGGTATCGAGTGGCCGCTCGCCGGTGCCACTCCGGCGTTGTCCGCAAAGGATGCTGCGGCGCTATCGCTTGCCGAAAGCATCGCCGGAGAGGTGTTTTGATTCTGGTCACTGGCGGGGCCGGATACATCGGCTCCCACACGTGCATCGAACTGGCACGGGCCGGGCATGAATTCGTTGTGCTCGACAATTTCTCCAACAGCACTCCTGCCGTTCTAGCTCGAATGGAGCAGATCATCGGACGACCTGTGCGATGGCACGAAGGCGATATCCGCGATGCGGCGGCGCTGGACAGAATCTTCTCGGAGTTGCCGATATCAGCGGTGTTGCACTTCGCAGGGCTGAAAGCCGTGACTGAGTCGATCAATCTACCGATTGAGTACTTCGACAATAACGTCCACGGTTCGGTTTGCCTCTTGGGCGCGATGCAACGCGCCGGCTGCAAAATGCTGGTCTTTTCATCGTCAGCGGCAGTTTACGGCTTAGAACAAGCGATGCCGGTGGCGGAGGGCGCAGTTTGCGTGACGACCAATCCTTATGCTCGAACAAAGCTCGTCGTTGAAGAGTTGCTGCAAGATGTGAGACTTTCAGACCCGGCATGGCGGATTGCGACACTTCGGTACTTCAATCCGGCCGGTGCTCATACCAGCGGGTTGATTGGTGAGAGCCCGAGGGGGGCACCTAGTAATTTGATGCCATTAGTAGCTCAAGTTGCCGCTGGCCTGCGTTCAGTTGTACAGATCTTTGGTAGCGATTATCCAAGTCCCGACGGAACTGGCGTGCGTGATTTCGTCCATGTGATGGATCTTGCAGAGGGGCACTTGGCCGCCCTCAACTTCCTATCTAGAAACCAAAACAGCTTCCTTGTGAATCTCGGTACTGGTAGAGGCGCGACCGTATTGGAAGTGATCAACGCGTTTGAGCGAGCTAGCGGACGCCGAATTCCATATGAGATGGCTGCGCGCCGGGTGGGGGATATCGGCATCAGTTTTGCCGATACAAATCTTGCTCGCGAGTTGCTGGGTTGGGTTGCAACTCGCAATATAGACGACATGTGCCGTGATGCTTGGCGATGGCAGTGTGCACATCTCCATTAGACGGGATGAACTCAAGGCGGGTTTGCAAGCAGGTCTGTTGGCGGTGACACGAAGTAATCACAAAAAGGGAGAATAGATGTTGTGTCCAGAGCCTTGCAGTAATGGAGTTGCCGCTTGGCGGCCCAATTGTTCCTGGAGGGTTGCATGAGCGGCCTTGTCTTCGTGTCGTCGGGCTTGTTCCCTTACACCACTTGCAGCGCCGGCCGGGCCATGTTCAATATGCTGCGCTCGCTGAGCGAGGCAGATCGTATGCGTGCGACCTTGCTCACAGTAGACGTGCCGGTTGATCGCCACTCATTTGAAGCGACCTTTCCTCATGTGCGGCTCGTCGAGGTTGATACCGGAAGCGGTCAGGACCTACTGGCTAGCTCGAACCAGCATCCGCCGGCGCGGGCATATTCGAACACACTCTTCCATTGGAAATCTGCGTGCGTATTCAGGGTGCTTTCGACCTTGAGTAGGAACATTTCCGTCGACTATGTCGAGTTTCCCGACGAGGGCGGTCTGGCATTCTGTACGTTGCAGGAATGCCGGCTTCGGGGATTTCTGCCCGGAGCGCTGATTGCCGTGCGAGTTCATATGTCGCACACGGCGCACTTGCATGCCGAAGCCAGGCCGCTGGCGATCGACGACTTGAACGTGAGCGACTTAGAACGCAAGTGTCTGCGCGATTGCGACTGTGTGGTGGTGCAAACGGCTGCGTTGGGGGAGTCCGTTCGCCAAATGTTCGGTCTGGCGCAAGAGGAGTGGTCGCAGCGAGTCGTATGCCATGCCATACCGGCGGTGATTGACTTTCATTTGACGCCGCCATCGGCGACACCTTCTTCACTAGACCAAGCTATCGTTTTCGTGTCGACGCTCGAACGTTTCGAGCGACCTGATCTTTTTTTGCGTGGGGTCGCCGGCTTTATGCAAGCGAACCCGGACTACTCGGGCACAATGATTTTGGCCGGAGCTGGCCTCGATCAGGCCTACGCAGCACAGGTTCAGCGGCTAGTTCCATCGTCACTAATCGAGCGGGTAAGAGTCGAGCCAGCGCTTGGGCGGCGCGAGCTCGAAGCATTGATCAGTAGAGCAACCGTTGTATTCTCAAGAAGCTACGGCTCGGTTTGCCTCGCCGCATTAGAAGCTTCGCTTCTTGGTGCGAGAGTAATACTGAATGAAAGAAATAAGGCTTTCGGCGGCGCGACTGGTTGGATCGATGGCATTAATTGTCTGAAGTTTGACGGCACAGTCTTGGGGTTAATGCATACGCTTGAGCGAAACGCTAAGCAGAATGTAGAACTCGAACCACTTCACGTACCTAACAGCGCCTGGCCCTGGATTTGTGCGCCCAGAGTCCAGCGTGCTTGGCGTGCGCCAGATGTCTTGCCGATCGTTTCGATCGTGGTGCCTCATTACGACCTCGGTAATTACTTGGGCGAAACTCTGGAGAGTTTGAATGCGCAGACCTACGAGAACATCGAGATCATCGTTGTGGACGATGCATCGACAGATGCTCGCAGTAAGCTAGCGATCGACTTGCTTACGCGCAATTCGGACCCCCGCCTTAAGGTCGTGCGTCTTGTCGCCAATGTAGGGTTGGCTGCCGCGCGCAACATCGGCGTGCAGCATGCTAGCGGCAAATATGTGCTGACACTTGATGCCGATGATCTGATTCATCCGAGTTTCCTGACGGTCGGTGTGTCTGCATTAGAAAACTGTCCCGAGTTCGACATCGTTGTGACGCCCGCCGGCTACTTCCTTGACGGGGAGTCGGCGCCTTTAGCAAGCGTAGTTACTGATTTCTGTGACTACGCCGTGTTCTCCGGCGAAGCAGTCGTGGCCGGGTTGATCGAGAATCGGTTTTCTACGGCGACTGCGTTGTTCCGAAAATCAGCTCTAGAAAGATTTGCATACGACGAGAGTCTCAACTGTTACGAGGACTGGTCGTTGTTCATGAGAATGTGTGACGCCGGATTGCGGTCCCTCGTTACCACGGAAGTCTTTTTTTACTACCGAAGAAGACCGAATTCGATGGTTCATACCCCTCGCGATGTCGTTCGCAGGCGGATCGAATACGGCGACATGCTGCGGACAGGTGCGCCTGAGGCAGTCAAGCAGAAAGCGAGACATCTTGCAGTGGGAATTGGCTCACCGGTTGCTGGCAATCACGTCTATCCCTCGATGGATGCCATCGCCGCAGAAAATGATGCTGATGCTACTGCGGGGAAAAATCCGGGAGATCTACCAAGCACTGAAGCTGAGACAGAGGAGACACTGGGGCTTTTTGGAGGCCGTGGACAGTATGATCAGCAAGTCGTGTTCGCAAGCCTGAAACTGTCCCGTTGGATGGAGCAAAAGGTGCCCTCGGTGGTAAAGGGAGGCATATCGATGGCTAGGTGGGGGTGGAGGGCGTATCGCGCTTTGCGTGGAACTGGAAAACGATAACAAATCGCTGGAGCGCTCTCACTTATCTCGCTCCTGCCGATCGACTCAGTGAATTGTGGTTCTACCGCGGATCGATACCTCGTCGAGATATCGCGTTGGGTAATCTTGAGGCGAGGGGGCTGTGGCAGTATGGGTTCTCTTCGGTGCGCTCTATACTCAGAGCGCTCCCGTAGGGCGGCCACTTCTTTCCTTCCGATTGCACACTGCTGCATATGACTCTGTTGATCTATGGGGCAGGCGGCCTGGGGCGCGAAGTTCTTTCGGCTTTGCAAGCTAGCGGAGAGTTCGTGTCCGGTTTTGTCGTTGACCCAGGCTACTCAGCACCGGACATTCGAGGCTTGCAAGTACGCGTCGCACGTCTGGAGACGCTGCTTGATCCAGCGCTTCGCTTCGTTCTGGCGGTGGGGGATAGTCGGGCGCGTCAACACGCTGCTCTGCTGCTAGGTCTTAAGGCTAAGTTCGTTACAGTGCGCCATCCGGCCGCAGTGATCGGCCCCTGCGTGTCATTTGGGATGGGCACAATGATCCTCGGCTTATGCAGTATCACCACAGATGTTTCGATTGGGTCCCACGGGCTGATCAATCCCGGCTGCACTATCGCGCATGACTGTGTGTTGGAGGATTTCGTTAATCTTGGACCATCGTGCGCTATCGCTGGACGAGTCACTGTTCGCGAAGGTGCCAACCTCGGCGCGGGTGTTTGTGTCGCGCCGGGTGTTGTAATTGGCGCTTGGTCAACGGTTGGCGCTGGTGCTGTTGTGATCCGTGACGTCGACCCAGGGTCTACCGTTGTTGGTGTACCGGCGCGCCCCATTGGTCGCAGCGGGGGTATTTCACGTTCAATTCCACCTACGGCCTAGTTTTTGCAGTTTATAGTCTGATGCTAAAAACCCTTTCTGTTGAAAACTTCGGCCCGTCTTCCTCGCAAATTAAGGTCTTGCGGCCAAGGTTGCCAGTTGCGGCCAAACTCCTGCCTTATCTCGATCGCATCGACAGCACGCGTATATACAGCAATTACGGTCCCTTAAACGCCGAGTTTGTGCAGCGTCTTGGTGAATTTGTCGGTGGTAGTTTAGTAACACTTACCTCCAGCGGGACTACCGCAATTGAGCTCGCGCTGAGATTGCATAGGAGGCAAGGAATCTATTGCCTGATGCCCTCATTTACTTTCATCGCCAGCGCGCATGCAGTATGCAATGCGGGGTTGGTTCCGTATTTAGTTGAGACCGACCCAGACTCTCTGGCACTCACGCCAGAGATTGCGAAAGCGGCGCTTGCCTCGATAGGCGATTCAGTTGCTGCGGTATTGGTGGTTAGTGCTTTCGGTGCTCCCCCTGATCTTGCTGTTTGGGCTAAGTTCGAGCAAGAAAATAAAATCCCAGTAGTGTTCGATGCGGCTGCTGCATTGACGTCCCTTTCTGGCATCGGCAGCCAACCGGTCTGCGTGAGTCTGCATGCAACTAAGACCTTAGGTATTGGCGAAGGAGGAGCAATCCTATGTGGTAACCGCGATCTAATAGACCGCGCAACCGCAATGACAGGTTTTGGATTCGCCGGTAATGAGCGCATGTCTTCGATGCGCGCCGGCAACTACCGCATCTCTGAATACGCGGCTGCAGTGGGTCTTGCCGGGCTGGATGGTTTGCCGGCGCGGATCAACGAAATGAAGCGCTTGACAGCCGCATATGCATATCGGCTCGAAGGGAAGTCGGTGCGCCTACAACGCGGAGTCGGAATTGATTGGGTCACCATGACATTGAACGTAGTTGTGCCGAGTGAGGACGTCGACGCGACAACTCTACGGCTCGACGATGCAAAGGTTGAGTGGCGCCGTTGGTGGGGGGCGGGTTGCCATCGGCACCCGGCGTTCAAGGATGTCCCGGCGTCTGATCTCTCGGCAACCGACGCTCTTTCTCCGCGCGTAATCGGTTTGCCGTTCCATGATGACTTGTCGTCGAACGACCTAGACCGCGTCACCGGTTGCCTGCGATGAGTATGGATCCCCTTCTTTCGTACATCGTCCTTTCATACAACTATGAACGCTACATAGGTAAGACACTGCAAAGCATCTTTGACCAAACGGTGCAAGATTTCGAAATTGTGGTGGTGGATGATTGCTCGACCGACAACTCAGTTGAGATAGTGTTGGCTATCAAAGACGCTCGAATCAGGCTTTTTAAAAACGAGAGAAATTTAGGTGGTGCGGCGAGTTACAACCGTGCAGTTTTGGAAGCGCGCGGCAAGTGGTTGGTCAATCTTGATGCAGATGATTGGATTGACCCGCGAAAAGCCGAAATTCAGCTAAAGGTGGCGGCGTCGGATCCTCGCCTTGACGTCATTGGTTCGCATGTTACTATTTACGACGAAGATGACAATCCACATCCTTCTTCCGACGTATTGGAGGCGGTGTTCAACAATGAATATGATCTGAATCTGGTCGATACCTGGATCGGTGCCAATCATTTGTGTCGGTCGTCAACTATGGTACGTGCAATTGCGCATAAGCAATGGGGGTTGGATGACCCATCGATGATTCGTGCCCCTGATTACGAACTGTGGACTCGCGCATTACGAGATGGGTGCAGATTCGCTGTTGTTCCTCAACGCCTGACTTTCATTCGTGCACACTCGCGCGGTGTAACGCACGGAGATCCAGTTAGCGGTTTGCTTGAACTCAGCTATGCAATGCAGCGCAATTTGGTTCCTCTCGCAGCAACACGATCATTGTTTAATTCAGTTGCGCGCATTGTGGCATGGGCGTGCCGTCATCCTTCGCTGAGCCAACTGCCACCAGTTCAGGCGCATAGGCTGATTGGCGCACTAATGCAGCCGGCGATCATTTCCAATTATCAGCATTTTCTCGCAATGCTGACCGGCCAAAGTGATCACTTCCAACTCGCTGAACTCGGCCGCCGGTTGTTTGCATTTGTAGGGCCCGATGCCGATGCTTATCAGGAGGTCCGGAAACTCCATAACGATATTCAATCCTACATTGATGCGCGGGATTACTTCAAGAATGAGAGTGAAAAATGGGAGCTCGCTTTTAAAGGACTTCAGGCGGAGCATCAAATCATGAGTGCCAGCCTTTCGTTGTTAAATCCAACGGGAGCACAAGTGTTTGTTAAGCCTGAGCCTGAATATGCAGAACATACGATGAGCGATAGTTGGTCTCCTGCCGCGCGTCAGGGTTCTTTTTTTGCGCGAGTATGGACGCTTTTTACACGTCTTCTGCCGAAATGAACTCACCCCGAATTTTGGCGTTGCTCCCTTTTTTGGTGCGTGGGGCGCTCTCTATTGCAATCTTCCGGGACCTGAGAGAGCGAGGTTTTGAGATAACGATTGCTTATTGTGATGCTGCATCGGGTGCTTACACTCCCGACGCGCTGGAGGATTTCGCGTCTACTGGTCACCTGCTCAATCTGGCGGGAATGGACAGCGCCGCGCGCTTTCATAAAGTTCTCGAGCTGCTTTGTGATCGAAAGATCGATCTATTATTGCAGATCGGCGCGGCCGATTTGTATCACCTACTACCATACTGGAAAGAGCGGCTGCCAAGATTGCGCATTGCTGATATTCTTTATAACGAAATCGGACATACGCTGAATCATTTCATTTATGAAAAGTGCTTCGACACTGTCATGGTTGAGAGTGAGTTTATGGCTGGTTTCATCAGGCGATTTTCTCGAAAGAACAACCCGCCGGTGACTGTGGTGAGGAGTGGTGTCAATGTAGAAGAATTCGCGCCGAACAATAGTCCGAAAAGTGAATTACTCAAAATTGGATTCGTTGGTCGAATGTCGGAGGAAAAAAATCCAATTGGCTTTGTAGAGCTGGCGGAAGAGTTGGGACGTCGGGAGCCGTTGTATGACTTCAGAATGTTTGGTACAGGCCCTGACGAGGCGATAGTCAGGGCGCGCATTTCGAACAGTGCTGTCGCAAACAGATTGAAATATCACGGTTTTGTGGAGCATGTGAAAGATGGCTTACATCAGTTGGATGTTCTTGTCCTTCCTTCGAAATTCGATGGAAGGCCTGTTCTGGTTATGGAGGCGAATGCATGCGGCATTCCCGTCATCGCAGCACCCGTGGGCGGAATTCCGGAGCTAGTCATCGACGGGGTTAACGGCTTCCTGATTTTTCCGACAGCGACTGAGCATATCCATGCCTTGCTATTGAGTTGGCTGGAGCAGCCGCACGAACTAGCTGCACTAAAGCTTGCCTCGCGGATGCACGCGTTGGAACATTTCGATCGTGAAAAGATGATTGCCGCGTATGCGGCAGCCTTTTCCGACATTGCTGCGAGTTGAGCGAGTTTGCCGTGTGAGTTACAAATGCCGGCCTGGTAGGTCAGTCGGCTCCAACTGAAGCAAGTTTAATTAACGTGCCTGTGGACCTAGCAGGTGGGAAACGGGCATATTGATGTAGCTGCGTTGTCCGGCCCAGAGCTTGCTTCCGCTCGGAATTAGGTCGGTCGACCTTAACGCCCCCAGTTGAAGACGCATAGCCATTTTCACGATACATGTCGCGTCCGATTTCACGGGGCGTTGATTTCCCCACCGAAGCCGATACGCACCAGATATAGCTGGCGGAGCAATATGAACTTGCCTGCGCGGCTGTAGCGGCCGGTCCGAGCGGGTCTCGTGAGAGCTCCGCACGCCGCCTGCATCTTCGCTGGAAACGGCTGCTCACGAGCGCGTACGAAAGTGCCCCGCGTAGAAGAAGGACGTCCTTCCCAACATGCAGGGGCATCGAGCGTAGGACACGGCGTGGATGTCAGAATCGCACAACTTGTTTTGAGAGCCCCCGATATGAGCGTGGATAATCATCCAGTCGGCGGAGCCTAGGATGAATAGTTTCAAGACTCGCCTATCAACAATCAACTCGGTGTGTAAGGAAAAAAATGAGTGTGCGTGCGCGCCGACTGTTGGCATTTTGGAAAGAGAACGGAACCTCGGCAACGGTACGGCTTTTTCGCACCAAGCTAGGCGCCGCGGTTGCGGGGCGGCCGGTTCTTAACAAGATTAAAGCGGGGTCCTGGGTCGCAGGGGTGTCTGGGCCCCCGGGGACTGTTGGCGAAATCATCCGCCATAAGTTTCCCAACTCTCAGCCGCTTCCGACTTATCTGATTCCAAAGCCATCGCTCCCACGTGTCAGCCTCGTCACCGACAGCATCGGCAGTGGCAGCCTTTTCGGAGGTGTTGGCACTGCATTGCTGTTCGCTGCGCAGTTGGCCAACCGGATGAACGCAACGCTGCGGGTCGTGACGCGTACGGAGGTGCCGTCGCCGAAGAATGCTTCACAGGTTTTGAATGCGTACGGAATCGAGCTCCTTCACGAGATCCAGTTCGCCTATGCGCCGATTCCGAACGACAACGAGGAACCCGAGTCGACAGCTGGAGCAGTCGCGGGCCTGGACGTCGTTCCCGATGAGACGTTCGTCACCACGTCATGGTGGACGACCGCGGCCGCACTGCCCAGCGTTCCGCATGCTTCGATCATCTATCTGCTGCAGGAAGACGAGCGAATGTTCTATCCGTTCGGGGAAGAGCGGGTGCAGTGCGAGCGCATTCTGCACAACCAGGACATTCGATTCGTTGTGAACACCCGCCTTCTTTTCGATCATTTGAAAGCCAACGGCATGGAGCAGTTGGAGAGAAATGGATGCTGGTTCGAGCCGTCGTTTCCCAGGTCGCTGTTTCACGAGCGTGAGCGCGAACCGGGCGGAAAAAAGCGTTTCTTCTTCTATGCAAGGCCGTACAACCCGCGCAACCTGTTTCATATAGGGCTCGAAATCATCGATCGTGCAGTCAACACGGGCATCCTCGACCTTGATCAATGGGACATCTTTCTTGTCGGCAAGGACATTCCCAATGTGACATTCGGGAATGGCTATGTGCCCAAGCGCTGTGAAGGGCTCAACTGGGAGGCCTACGCTGACCTGGCAGGAACGATCGACCTCGGGCTCTCGCTGATGTACACGCCGCACCCCAGCTACCCGCCGTTCGACCTTGCGGCAAGCGGCGCGGTCGTGGTGACCAACAAGTTCGCCAACAAGCAGGATCTGTCCAACTACTCGCGCAACATCATTTGTGCCGAACTGAACACCGATGCGCTTGTCGACGCGCTTCGTGAGGGTGTGGCGCTTGCTGAAGACAAGGAAGCACGCAAGCGTAATTTCGCAGCCAACGGTTTGGGTGCGGACTGGACCCAGTCGTTCGAGGAAACCCTTCGGTTGCTCACCGCGGGACGTTGATGTTTGACTTGAACGTCTCTCCGGTTCCTTACGCGGACCCCTGGCTCCAGCCGCTTTCGGAGCGGTTGGCGATGCTGTATCGACGCAAGGTGCGCGTCGCTTACTTCTACGAAGAACCCAACAACAGCACCTTCCGCTACCGTGCCTACAACATGGCCCAGGTGCTGAATGAGCCTGACGCAGGCGACGTGTCGGCCAGCTATTTTTTCCTGTCGGACAGCGATCGGTTCGACGAGATTGCCGACGCCGCTGATCTGCTTGTGATCTGCCGGTCGCGGTATTGCCATCAAGTGAATGGCCTGATCACCAAGTTCAGGGCGCGCGGCAAGCGCGTGCTGTTCGATGTCGATGACCTTGTGGTCGACACCGACTACGCGCACCTCGTCGTGGCGACTCTGGGCCTCGACGTGACCCAGAAGGGTGTCTGGGACGACTGGTTTGCGATGATCGCCCGGATGCACCAGACGCTGAGACTGTGTGACGGAGCGATCACGACAAACGCGTTCCTCGCACAGAAGATCGCAGACTGCTCCGGCCTGCCTGTGGCGGTGATCCCGAACTTCATGAACAAGGAGCAGCTCGACTTGGCGGAGAAGGTCTTTGCAGCGAAGGAACGCGCGCGCTTCTCAGGCAACGGAAAGACCACCCTTGGGTATTTCAGCGGTTCGCCGTCGCACCGCCTCGATTACGCGATCGTGGAGCCATCGCTGGTGGATGTGCTAGCCGAGCGGCCAAATGTGGAAGTGATGGTCGTTGGCTACATTGACCACGGCCCTGCCATGCGCGAGTTCCGGCATCGAATCAGCCGCCAGCCGTTCCATGACTACGTGAACCTGCAGCGACTGCTGGGCACGGTGGAATTCAACCTGATGCCGCTGCAATCGAATGCTTTCACCGACTGCAAGTCGGAGTTGAAATACTTTGAAGCAGCAAGCGTTGGGACCTTGAGCATCGCGTCACCCAGCTTCACTTACAGCCGTGCCATCAGCGACGGCGAAACCGGCTATCTGTCGAAGGCCCACGAATGGACCGAATCGATTCTTCGAGCGATAGACCAGAGCACCGAGGTGTATGCGTCGATGGCAGCGCGGGCGCGCGAGGATGCGTTGCGCAAGTTCGGCTGGCAGCACCAGCGCGAAACCATCCTCGACGCCTTGCAGCTGGCCTGAAATTCAGCGCTCGACGATCCGCCCGTGCTCCATGTGGATCACCCGGTTGCATTCCTTGGCAATCAATTCGGGTGAATGAGATGCCAGCACCAGAATGCCTGACTTGGACACCACGTCCCGCATGCGCTGCTCGGCCTTTTCAGTGAAGGCGGCGTCGCCCACGGAGAGCCACTCGTCCATCAGCAGGATGTCGGCTTCGACGCTGGTCGAGATCGAGAATGCGAGGCGCATCATCATGCCGGTGGAGTAGGTGCGAACGGGCATGTTCACGTACTCACCCAGTCCGCTGAATTCGCAGATTTCGGGTGTGAGCCGGTCGACTTCCTTCTTGCTCATGCCCATCACGAGGCCGCGCAGCATGATGTTCTCGACGCCGGTTGCATCCATCTCGATGCCGAGCGCGGGATCGATCAGGCTGGCTACCGAGCCTTGGCGCGTCAACTCGCCCGATGACGGCTCGTAGACACCCGCCAGCGTACGCAGCAGGGTGGACTTGCCCGCGCCGTTGTGGCCGATGAGGCCCAGCCGGTCGCCGCTTTTCAGTTCGAGGTTGAGGCCGCTGAGGGCCTGCACCACGGTGACCCCGGTTTCCTTGCCGAAGCGCCCCCCGGTAACCGAAGCCGCAAGTGTCTTCTTGAGTGACGCCGAGCCCGCGCCGTAGATGGGGAAGCTGACCGAAACGTTCTTGAGTGAAATGGAAGCCATGGATCAGAGCCAGTAGACGACGCGACGGCGGTATTTGACGAACAGCACGCTGGCAAGCGACAGGCACAGCACGGTCCACACGCCGATGCCGATCCAGCTGTGAATGTGGGCCACGCCGCCCATGAGCGGGGTGCGCAGCAGGTCGAGCATTTGTGCGAAAGGGTTCCACAGCACGTACTTGGCGCGGCCCGGGAGGTTCTCGGGCAGCCAGAACACTGGGGTCAGGAACATCAGCATCTGCATGACGCTGGTGACGATCTGCGTCACGTCGCGGTAGCGGGTGCAGACGAGGCCAAGCAGAAGGCCGAGCGCATGCGCGTTGACGATGAGGATCAGGAAAGCGGGAATGACCAGCAGCGCCGACCATGACAAGGAGATGCCGGCCCAGAGCGCCACGGGGATGTACAGCACGATCTGGTGGGCGAACTGGATCAGGTTGCGCGACAGGCCTCGCCATACGAACAGGCTGATCGGGAAGTAGCCCTGCTTGAGATAGTTGGACGATCCGACGAAGGCGTTGCAGGCATCGGTGACTATCGTGGAGAACAGGCCCCAGAAGATCACGCCGAGCGCCAGATGGGGAAAGAACTTGTCGAGGTGTGTGCCGAAGAGCGAGGCATACAGCGGGCCCATGCCGCCGATCATGACGCCCATGCTCAGCGTGAGCCAAAGAGGGCCGAGCATGGAGCGCCGGTAGCGCAGGACGATGTCGAACCAGGCGAGGGTCCACCAGATGTCCGTGCGGCGTGTCCCTTCCCACCAGTCGGCCCATGCGCTGCGGTGAAGGTTGGAGTGAACTTGACTCATGTGCGTCGATACGAGACTGCGTGCGCGGACTGTGGCGTCTTCGCCCGAACAACTCCGGATCCCTCCTGGCCAAGCGAGAGCGTCTTGCCGGGGGCGCTGGAGGGCCGCCTCATCTTTATCCTTTGTGTGAACCGAGCGATTTTACCGGGCGAGGTGAACAGGCCATTCCGATATACCTGCGGCAGGCCCCCGCACGGGGCAGAAACGGGAAGCGAAGATAATTGCCCGCTGGCTGACATCGAGCCCTGACTCCTCCCTCGAGCCGCCAGTACGGCGCGTATTCCACGAAAAAGTTCCTCCTTGCCGCATCTGCCGGCAGGTTGTCTATGAAATCTGTATCCCGGCTCTTCGACTTCTTTCTGACCGTGCTCTGGAGAACCCCTGGTGTCGGGGGACGGCTCCAGCGTGCATGGCGGATGTTCCGCAAGGCGGGCTGGCGAGGCATTCAGTGGGAACTCGGGCGGCGCGTCACGGGGTTCAACGACTATGCGCGTTGGGTTCGCGAGCACGACACGCTCACGCCTGCGGCCAGGACCCGGCTGGCCGAGCGCGTGGCCTCCCTGCCCGAGCGCCCCCTGATCTCCGTGCTCATGCCTTCGTACAACCCCAATCCGGCCTGGCTGCGCGAAGCCATCGAGTCGGTGCGCGAGCAGATCTACCCGAACTGGGAGCTGTGCATCGCGGACGACGCCTCTCCGTCGCAGGAGGTCCGGGCGATCCTGAAGTCGTACGCCGACAGCGATCCGCGCATCAAGGTGGCGTTCCGGCCCAAGAATGGCCATATCTCCGCCGCGTCCAACAGCGCACTCGAATTGGTCACTGGTTCGTGGATCGCGTTGATGGACCATGACGACCTGCTGCCGGCAGACGCGCTGTTCTGGGTGGCCGACTGCATTGCCAGCCATCCCGATGTCCGGCTGATCTATTCCGACGAGGACAAGATCGACGAAGCGCTGATCCGCTCCGGCCCGTACTTCAAGTGCGACTGGAACCCCGACCTTTTCCGGTCGCAGAACATGTTCAGCCACCTGGGCGTGCTTTCGACGGATCTGGTTCGCGCCGTGGGTGGCTTCCGGCTGGGCCTGGAAGGTTCGCAGGACTGGGATCTCGTGATCCGATGCATGGAGCGCATCGAACCTGGGCAGGTCCGCCATATCCCAAGGGTGCTTTATCACTGGCGCGTTCACGCCGAGAGCACCGCGAAGTCGATGGACGCGAAGCCCTACGCCGTGGTGGCCGGCGAGCGGGCGCTCAACGAGCATTTCGAGCGGACCCAGACCCGCGCGAGCGCCGAGCACATCGGGTTCGGCTACCGGGTGCGCTACGCATTGCCTGACACGCCGCCGCTGGTCTCCTTGGTCATCCCGACGAGAAATGCCGCTGCATCGCTGCGCCGGTGTGTAGAGTCGATCATCGCGAAGACGACGTACCCGCACTACGAGATCATCGTGGTCGACAACGCTTCGGATGATTCGGCTTCGCAGGTCTGCCTCGAGTCTGTCGCCAAGATGCGGAATGTGCAGGTGATGAGGCATACGCAGAAGCTGGGAACTGCCGAACTGCGGAACGAAGCGGTCAGTGCCGCGGCTGGAGAGGTGATCGCGCTGGTCGACGACAGCATCGAGGTCATTTCGCCGGAATGGCTGTCTGAAATGGTGAGCCTGGCGCTGCAGCCCGGCGTCGGCGCGGTGGGCGCACGCCTGATGGACCGGCGCCGGATCCTGACGCACGCCGGCATCATCCTGGGCCTTGGGGTGGATGGCGTGGCTGGCCGCTCGCATCGTGGGATGCCCGCGGGGCGCGAAGGCTACGGCGGCCGCGCCGCGTTGATCCAATCGCTGTCGGCCGTCGCTTCGGAATGCCTGGTGGTTCGCAAAGACCGCTATCTCGAAGTGGGTGGTTTCGACGGAAACCATCTCAAGGAGGCGTTTGCGGATGTCGACTTCTGCCTTCGGCTGGGGGAGGCCGGTCTGCGCACCCTCTGGACGCCCTACGCCGAGTTGCTCGATCACAAGCCCGCCGCGCGCGAAAGAAAAGGAGGGGAGCCAGCCAGCAGCCCCTATATGGAAGACGTGGCCTACATGAAGCGCCGATGGGGTTCGCTCCTGCAGAACGACCCCGCCTACAGCCCCAACCTCATGCTCGCCCGCGAAGACTTCAGCTACGCCTGGCCCCCTCGCGTGCCTCCGGCCTGATGACGCCAGACATTTCCGTCGCCCTCTGCACCCGCAACGGCGCGCGCTACCTGCCCGCGCAGATCCGCAGCATCTGCACGCAGGAGCCCTTGCCGCGCGAAATCATCGTGTCCGACGACGGGTCGTCCGACGACACGCTGGCCGTCGTTCGCGACACGATCGCACTGTGCGGCGTGGCGGACCGGATCGCGCTGCGGGTGTTCAGCAACACGCCGCCGCTGGGCGTGACGCGCAATTTCGAGCAGGCCGTGCGCGCCTGCAGCCATGCGCTCATCGTGCTGTGCGACCAGGACGATGTCTGGCACCCCGGCCGCCTCGCCCGCATGGCGGCGCAATTCGAGGCTCGTCCCGACCTGCTGCTGCTGCATACCGACGCGCGCCTCGTCGATGCCGATCTGCAGCCGCTGGGCTCCACGCTCTTCCATGCGCTCGAAGTGCAGCCCGCCGAGCTGGAGGCCATTTCGCGCGGAGACGCCTTCAGCGTGCTGCTGCGGCGCAACCTGGTGACGGGCGCGACCACCATGTTCCGCAGGACTTTGCTCGACGCGGCGCTCCCGTTCGCGCCCGAGTGGGTGCATGACGAGTGGCTGGCCGCCATCGCCGCGGCCACGGGCCGCATGGACGTGCTGCCCGAGCCGACCATCGACTACCGCCAGCACGCCAGCAACCAGATCGGCGCGCGGCGGCTCACGCTGTCCGAGAAGATCGCCAAGGCCTTTGCCGAGCGCGGCGACAAGCATGTGGCGCGGCTGCATCGCGCCGATGCGCTGCTGCAGCGCCTGCTTCAGCTCGGCGACCGGGTGCCGGCCGCCTGGCTGGAGGCGCAGCGCGCCAAGGTGGCGCACCAGCGCTTCAGGGCCGGGTTGCCGAAGGCGCGCCCGCTGCGGCTGGTTCCGATCCTGGCCGAGGCCGCCCGCGGGCGCTACGCCCGCTTCGGCCGGGGCGGCCATGCCATCGCGCAGGACCTGCTCGAGCGCGGCTGACTAGCTGGTCAGCGCGCCGGCGCCTTGGCCGCGAGCCGCCGGTAGCGCCAGAACGCCCCCGACAGCCACACCTTCAGCAGGCTGGTCACGTGCCAGTACAGGTATTTCTTGCTCCGGTGGCTGTCGCGCTGGGCGTCGTGCCGGGCCGTCAGGTCTTCGCCTACCTGCAGCTTCCAGCCTGCCAGCCGGGTGCGCGCGCAGATGTCGAAGTCTTCCCCATACATGAAGAACTTCTCGTCGAAGCCGCGCACCTGCCGGTAGGCCTCGCTGCGAAAAAGCATGAACAGGCCGGGAATCCACGCCGGGACCTTCGGGCGCACGTAGCCGGGCTTCTTGCGCCCGACGATCTCGAAGGGCGTGAGCAGCGCCCGGTGCGGCTCGGGCGTGTTCTTGCCCGGCTCCAGGATGCGCGGCGTCAGCAGGCCGGCATCGGGGGCGGCCTGGGCGAGCAGCGGCGCCAGCACGTCGCGGTCGAAGCGGATGTCCGGGTTCAGCACCAGGAACCAGGGCGTGGCGCAGTGCTCGAACGCCTGGTTGTGATTGGCGCCGAAGCCCTTGGGGCTCGCGTTCTCGATCCTTTCCACCTCGAAGCCCCAGTTCCGGCCCGCGAGCAAGTCCGGCTCGGGAATGTTCAGCGTGAGCACCACCTTGGCGGTCGATTCGCGGCTGTGGCGGTCCAGCTGGTCGAGCAGCGGCAGCACCAGCGCGAGCTGGCCGTGGCTCACGATTGAAATGGTGATCGGGGCAAACGAAGCGGGGAAGGGGGAGGGGGGTGTCGGCATGGTCTAATTTCGCTCGGGAATTCTAGGGTTCCCCAACCCCCACACATGATTGCTCTGATCGTCATCAGTTTCTTCGTCGCCGCCTTCTCGGTCCAGGTGTTCATGCGCCGCGCGCGCAGGCATGCCCGGATCTACGGCGCCGACATGCCCCAACGCTTCCACAAGGGCCATGTGCCGCGCCTGGGCGGTGCGGGCATCCTGCTGGGCATGGGCGTGGCCTGGCTGGCGGCCGGCATCACCGGCACCGACCCGTTCAACGTGTCCTGGCCGGTCACCACCTCGATGCTGACGCTGCTGTGCATTGCGCCGGCCGTGCTCGGCGGCATCGTGGAGGACGTCACCCAGCGCGTGAAGGTGCGCTACCGGCTCGGGTTGACCATTGGCTCGGCGCTGCTGGTGTGCTGGCTGCTGGGGCTGGGCGTGGCGCGCACCGGCTTCGAGACGGTCGATGGCTGGCTGGCGATGATTCCCTTTGCCACGGTGCTGTTCGCGGCGCTCGCCATCGGCGGGCTGCCGCACGCCTTCAACATCATCGACGGCTACAACGGGCTCGCGGGCACGGTGGCGGTGCTGGTCTGCCTGGCCATCTCGCACGTGGCGCTGCAGGTCGGCGACCGGCAGCTGGCGGCCATGGTGGTGTGCCTGGTCGGCGCCACCTTCGGTTTCCTGGTGTGGAACTACCCGCGCGGCAAGATCTTCGCCGGCGACGGCGGCGCGTACGTCTGGGGCATGGTCATCGCCGTGGCCTGCGTGACGCTGGTGCAGCGTCACCGCGTGGTGTCGCCGTGGTTTCCCATGCTGCTGCTGATCTACCCGGTGTGGGAGACGCTGTTCTCCATCTACCGCAAGCTGGCGCGCGGCCAGTCGCCCGGCACGGCCGACGCGCTGCACTTCCACCAGCTGATCTTCCGGCGCATCGTGCGCGTGGCCTTCGCGGACGACGAAGCCCGGCAGCTGCTGGCGCGCAACAACCGCACTTCGCCCTACCTGTGGATGTTTGCCGCCATGTCGGTGGTGCCGGCGGTGCTGTTCTGGAACAACACCTACGTGCTGATGTTCTTCTGCCTGGTGTTCATCACCACCTACGTGGGCTCGTACCTGATGATCGTGCGATTCAAGGTGCCGCGCTGGCTGCGGCCGTGAATGGGAACACCCCCAGTCTCCGCGCACTTCGTGTCGCTGCGCCAACCCCCTTGCAGGGGGCAACACCGGTGGCCCGGCAAAGCCGGTTCCACGGTGTTTCCCGTGCGGTCAGTCAGTTGGCTGTCGCCAGGATTGCGCGAGAATTTGAGCTTCACCTTATCGTCCACCGCTTTGGAGCCTGACCGCCCATGACCGACCCCGTCCTCAACATCCCCCCGCGCGACAAGGCCGAGATCCTGGCCCAGGCGCTGCCGTACATCCGCAAGTTCCACGGCAAGACCATCGTCATCAAGTACGGCGGCAACGCCATGACCGACCCGGCCCTGCAGGCCGACTTCGCGGAAGACGTGGTGCTGCTCAAGCTGGTCGGCATGAACCCGGTGGTGGTGCACGGCGGCGGCCCGCAGATCGAGGCGGCGCTCAACAAGCTCGGCAAGAAGGGCAGCTTCATCCAGGGCATGCGCGTGACCGACGCCGAGACCATGGAAGTCGTCGAGTGGGTGCTCGCGGGCGAGGTGCAGCAGGACATCGTGGGCCTCATCAATCAGGCCGGCGGCAAGGCCGTGGGCCTGACCGGGCGCGACGGCGGCCTGATCCGCGCGCAGAAGCTCAAGCTGGCCGACCGCGCCGACCCCAACCTGCAGCACGACGTGGGCCAAGTGGGCGACATCGTCTCCATCGACCCCAGCGTGGTCAAGGCGCTGCAGGACGACGCCTTCATTCCCGTGGTCAGCCCGATCGGCTTCGGCGAGGACAACGAGAGCTACAACATCAACGCCGACGTCGTCGCCGGCAAGCTGGCCACCGTGCTCAAGGCCGAGAAGCTCATGCTGCTGACCAACACGCCCGGCGTGCTCGACAAGGACGGCAAGCTGCTCACCAACCTGAGCGCGCGCGAAATCGACGACCTGTTCGCCGACGGCACCATCTCCGGCGGCATGCTGCCGAAGATCGAAGGCGCGCTCGACGCGGCCAAGAGCGGCGTGAACGCGGTGCACATCATCGACGGCCGGGTGCCGCACGCGATGCTGCTCGAGATCCTGACCGACCAAGCCTACGGGACGATGATCCGCGCCCGCTGAGCCCCGAATGCGCCGGGTGGGCGCGTGCTCACTGCGCTGTGCGAGAATCAATTGTTTACATCTTTGCACGCGCTCCCATGCAGAACGAAGAGACGACCAGTGCTTCCGGCGTAGAGACCCCTGCTGAAACGCTCACCCCGCCGGCGCGCAAGCGCCCGAAGCCGGGCGAGCGGCGCGTGCAGATCCTGCAGGCGCTTGCTTCCATGCTTGAGCAGCCGGGTGCCGAGCGGGTCACCACTGCCGCGCTGGCCGCGCGCCTCGAGGTGAGCGAGGCCGCGCTGTACCGCCACTTCGCGAGCAAGGCCCAGATGTTCGAGGGCCTGATCGATTTCATCGAGCAGAGCGTCTTCACGCTCGTCAACCAGATCCTCGAGCGCGAGGGCGCCACCGGCGCCCAGCAGGCCGGCCGCATTCTCACGCTGCTCGTGCAGTTCGCCGAGCGCAATCCCGGCATGACGCGCGTGATGGTGGGCGACGCGCTGGTGTTCGAAAACGAACGCCTGCAGCAGCGCATGAACCAGTTCTTCGACAAGATCGAGGCCACGCTGCGTCAGGTGCTGCGCGGCGCCGCCAGCGCCGACGGTTCGGCCACGCCGAGCGTCGATGCCCAGGTGCGCGCCGCCGCGCTCACCGCCTTCGTGGTCGGGCAGCTGCAGCGCTTTGCACGTTCGGGGTTCCGGCGCGCACCGTCGGAGCACCTGGAAGCGACGATCGCGCTGATCGTCTGACGGGCTTCCTGTGCGGCGTGCGGCGAATCAGGCCGCCACGGCCACGCCCACCTTCGCTCCCGCCGCGACGATTTCCCCCCACGTCGCGTCGTCCACCCAGATCCCGTCCTTGCGCCGCGCCGCGCGTGCCTTGCGCTCCGGCTCGCCGGCCAGTTGCACCCCGTCGAAGCCCTGTCCCGGCGGGCTGCGGCGCAGCCACTCGACAAATTCGCGCGCTTCTTCGTCGAAGGACTTCTGCGTGCCCAGCTTCTCGGGGTCGATCAGCACCGTGAGCATGCCGTTGAGCACGGTGCGCGCCGTGTCCGCCTGCCGGTGCCAGGTGCCGCCGCCCGTGAGCGCGCCGCCCAGCAGTTCGCAGGCCACGGCCATGCCGTAGCCCTTGTGCTCGCCGAAGGTCATGAGCGCGCCGAACAGGCCGTTGCCCTGCGGCACCACGACCACGCCGGGGTCGTTGGTGGGCGCGCCGTTCTCGTCGATCAGGTAGCCGTCGGGCACGCGCTCGCCCTTGTTGTGGGCCACGCGCATCTTGCCCTGCGCCACCCGGCTGGTGGCGTAGTCGAGCACGAAGGGCTCGGCGCCCGCCAGCGGCACGCCGATGCAGCACGGGTTGGTGCCGAAGCGCCCGTCGCCGCCGCCCCAGGGCGCGACCACCGGGCGCGACAGCACGTTGACGAAATGCATCGACACCAGCCCCTGCGCCGTCGCCATTTCCGCGAAGTGCCCGATGCGCCCCAGGTGGTGCGCGTGCGAGAGCGTGAAGATGCAGCTGCCGTGCTGCTTGGCCCGCGCAATGCCCAGCTCCATTGCCTGCACGCCCACGACCTGCCCGTAGCCGTGCTGGCCGTCCAGGCCCATCAGCGTGCCGATGTCGAGATTGATCTTCACGGCCGTGTTCGGCTTCAGGCCGCCCTCGGCCACTGCGTCGATGTAGCGCGGCAGCATGCCCACGCCGTGCGAGTCGTGGCCGCTCAGGTTGGCGAGCACGAGGTTCGCGGCCACCTGCTGCGCCTCCGCGGGCGCGCTGCCCGCCGCCTGCAGGATGCTGGCGACGGTGGCCTGCAGGTGGTCGGCCGGCAATGTTCTGGACATGGATCAGATTCCTTTCGCGTTCAGCGTGATGGCATAGAGGGAGGTGGTGGCGCAGACGAACAGCCGGTTGCGCTTGGGGCCGCCGAAGCACACGTTGGCCACGCGCTCGGGCACGAGGATCTTGCCCAGCAGCGTGCCGTCGGGGTCGTAGGCGTGCACGCCGTCGGCGGCGCTGGTCCAGATGCGGCCTTCGGTGTCGAGCCGGAAACCGTCGAACAGGCCGTTGGTGCATTCGGCGAACACCTCGCCGCCGCTCAGGCTGCGGCCGTCGGCGCCCACCCTGAAGCGGCGGATGTGGCGCGGCCCGTCCGCCGCATGGCTCGCGCCGGTATCGGCGATGTACAGCAGCGATTCGTCTGGCGAGAACGCCAGCCCGTTGGGCTTCACGAAGTCGTCGGCCATGCGCTGCACTTCGCCGCTGGCGGGGTCGATGCGGTAGACGTGGCAGGCGCCGATCTCGCTGTCGGCCTTCAGCC
This sequence comes from Variovorax sp. PMC12, assembly GCF_003019815.1. Taxonomy (NCBI): domain Bacteria; kingdom Pseudomonadati; phylum Pseudomonadota; class Betaproteobacteria; order Burkholderiales; family Comamonadaceae; genus Variovorax; species Variovorax sp. PMC12. Next base: position 3,277,382 of record NZ_CP027773.1, on the reverse strand, counting down.
CTTCGTAGTCGGAGAGGATGCCGTAGCTCGGGTCGGTGAACCACACGCCCCCGTCCGAATGCACCACCACGTCGTTGGGTGAATTGAGGCGCTTGCCCTGCCAGTGAGACGCCAGCACGGTGATGGAGCCGTCGTGCTCGGTGCGCGTCACGTGCCGCGTGAGGTGCTCGCAGCTCACGAGCCGGCCTTCGCGGTCGACCGTGTGGCCGTTGGTGTTGTTGGCCGGCTCGCGGAACACGCCGACCGTGCCGTTGACCTCGTCGTAGCGCAGCATGCGGTTGTTCGGAATGTCCGACCACACCAGCGTGCGGTGCGCGGCGAACCACGCGGGGCCTTCGCACCAGCGCGCGCCGGTCCACAGGCGCTGCAGGCGCTCGGGGCCGGGAATGCGCGGCTTGAAGCGCGGGTCCAGGTGCTCGAAGCCGGTGCCCTCGAGAAAGCCGAAGGGAAGGGTGGCCATGCTGCTCCTCGTGCTCGTGGGGGCCTACATCACCGCGCCGACCTGCCACGGAACGAACTCGTTCTGCCCGTAGCCGTGCTGCTCGCTCTTGGAGTGCGCGCCCGAGGCGGTAGCCAGCACCAGCTCGAAGATGCGCTGGCCCATCTCCTGGATGGACGCGGTGCCGTCGACGATCTCGCCGCAATTGATGTCCATGTCTTCTTCCTGCCGCTGCCACAGCGCCGAGTTGGTGGCCAGCTTGAGCGAGGGCGAGGGTGCGCAGCCGTAAGCCGAGCCGCGCCCCGTGGTGAAGCAGATGAGGTTGGCGCCGCCGGCCACCTGGCCCGTGGCGCTCACCGGGTCGTAGCCCGGCGTGTCCATGTAGACGAAGCCGTGCGCGGTGACGGGCTCCGCGTATTCGTACACCGCCTCGAGGTTGCTGGTGCCGCCCTTGGCGACCGCGCCCAGCGACTTCTCGAGGATGGTGGTGAGCCCGCCCGCCTTGTTGCCGGGCGAGGGGTTGTTGTTCATCTCGCCCTGGTTGATCTCGGTGTAGTGCTCCCACCACTTGATGCGGTCCACCAGCTTCTGGCCGACCTCGCGCTTCACCGCGCGGCGCGTGAGCAGGTGCTCCGCGCCGTACACCTCGGGCGTCTCGCTCAGGATGGCCGTGCCGCCATGCGCCACCAGCAGGTCGACGGCCGCGCCCAGCGCCGGGTTGGCGCTGATGCCCGAATACCCGTCGGAGCCGCCGCACTGCAGCCCGATGGTGATGTGCGCCGCGCTGCAGGGCTCGCGCTTCACCGCGTTGGCGCGCGGCAGCATCTCCTCGATGAGCGCAACGCCTTTCTCGACCGTCTTGCGCGTGCCGCCCGTGTCCTGGATGTTGAAGGTGCGGAAGTTCTCGCCCTCGGCCAGGTGGCCGGTCGCGAGCCAGGCGTTGATCTGGTTGGCCTCGCAGCCAAGGCCGACCACCAGCACGCCCGCGAAGTTCGGGTGCGTGGCATAGCCCGTGAGCGTGCGCTCCAGTATCTGCATGCCCATGCCCTGCGTGTCCATGCCGCAGCCGGTGCCGTGCGTGAGCGCGACCACGCCGTCCACGTTCGGGAACGCAGCCAGTGCCTGCGGATTGGTCTTGCGCGAGAAGTGGTCGGCAATGGCGCGCGCGGCGGTGGCCGAGCAGTTCACGCTGGTCAGCACGCCGATGTAGTTGCGCGTGGCCACGCGGCCGTCCTTGCGCTTGATGCCCATGAAGGTGGCCTCGCGCTTCGCGGGGGCGCGCTTCACGTCGGCGCCGAAGGCGTAGTCGCGTTCGAAGTCGCCCTTGTCCGGGCCCATGTCCAGGTTCTGCGTGTGCACATGCTCGCCCGCACCGATGGGGCGGCTCGCAAAGCCGATGATCTGGTTGTAGCGGCGCACCGGTTCGCCCTGCGCGATGTCGCGCATCGCGATCTTGTGGCCCGGCGGAATCAGGCCGCGCACGGCCACGTTCTCGACCGTGGTGCCGCCGAGCAGTTGGGAGCGCGCGATGACGACGTCGTCGGCGGGGTGGAGTCGGATGTAGGGGGTCATGGTGGGGTGTCTGCCGGCGCTTGTTTGTTGTCAGGAGGCCTTCGCGCGGCGCCAGCTCGCGCTGAATCTCTGGTGGAACTTGTCCATGTGCTGGTGCATCGCGTCGCGCGCGGCTGCCGCGTCGCGCGCCGCGATGGCATCGACGATGGCTTCGTGCTCGCCGATGGCGGCCTGCCACGATTCCATGGTCTCGAAGTAATCGATCATGCGCGCGAAGATCGGCCCGTGCCGCGATTCCCAGAAGCCTTGCACCGTCTCGGTCAGCACCACGTTGTCGCAGGCGTTGACGATGGCCAGGTGGAAGGCGCGGTCGCCTTCGTGCGGCACCTCGTTGCGCGCGGCCGTCTCGCGCATCATGCGGATCGCGCGGCGCATGGCGTCCACGTCCTTGCGCTTGCCGTGCTGCGCGGCGGTGGCGGCGGTCTCGCCTTCCACCATGCGGCGCGCGCGGATGATCTCGAGCGGCCCCCACTCGGTGCCGGCCGTGGGGGCGCCGGTGCGGTGCGAGCGGTCCAGCACGTACACGCCCGAGCCGGTTCTTATCTCGACCCAGCCTTCCACCTCCAGCGCGATCAGCGCCTCGCGCACCGAAGGGCGGCTCACGCCCAGCTGCTTGGCGAGGTCGCGTTCGGCGGGAATGCGCGCGCCGACGTCGAACTCGCCCTCGGCGATCAGGCCGCGGAGCTGGTCTGCAATCTGGCGGTAGAGGCGCTGGGGTTCGAGGGTCTGGAGGGGCACGAGGTCGGGAAGGTGGGTTAAGGGTTGTCCTGAATTGGCCAAGTGGTAAGGCCAATTCAGAATACGATACACCGCCCGGGCCATCATCGGGCCTAACCCGAAGACACGAGGAGCCATCGGCATCACGACATGAACCAGCTCGATTTCTCGGGCCGCCATGCGGTCGTCACCGGCGGCGCCACGGGCCTGGGCTTCGGCATCGCGCAGCGGCTGCTGGCCTCGGGCGGCAGCGTCACGCTGTGGGACCGCGACGAAGAGGCGGTGCAAAGGGCGGCCGAATCGCTCGGCGGCAAGGCCTTCGCGCTGAAGGTCGACGTGTCGCAGCAGCCGTCGGTCGCCAAGGCCGTGGCGGCCACGCTGGCGCAGGTGCCGCACATCGATGCGCTGGTCAACAGCGCCGGCATCACCGGGCCCAACGCCAAGCTGTGGGACTACCCGGTGGACGACTGGCGACAGGTGATGGACGTCAACATCACCGGCGTGTTCCTGTGCTGCCGCGAGGTGGTCGCGCAGATGCGCAAGCAGGGCGACCGGGGCTACGGCCGCATCGTCAACATCGCCTCGGTGGCCGGCAAGGACGGCAACCCCAACGCCAGCGCCTACAGCGCGAGCAAGGCGGCCGTCATCGGCCTGACCAAGTCGCTCGGCAAGGAGCTGGCTGACACCGGCATCCGCGTGAACTGCGTGACGCCCGCGGCGGTGAAGACGGCCATCTTCGACCAGATGACGCCCGAGCACATCGCCTTCATGCTCTCGAAGATTCCCATGGGCCGCTTCGGCACGGTGGAAGAGGTGGCCGCGATGGTCGGCTGGCTCTGCACCGAAGATTGCTCGTTCTCCACCGGCGCGGTCTTCGACCTCTCCGGTGGCCGCTCCACGTACTGATCAATTCAATGCACTGAAAGGAAAGCATGAAACTCGTCCGCTATGGCAACCCCGGCAAGGAAAAGCCCGGCCTCATCGACAGCGACGGCAAGCTGCGCGACCTGAGCGCCGTCGTCAAGGACATCGGCCCCGAGCAACTGGGCGATGCCGCCATTGCCAGGCTGCGCAAGCAGAAGGTCGACAAGCTGCCGCTGGTCAAGGGCAAGCCGCGCTTCGGCGCGCCGGTGGCCAACGTCGGCAAGTTCATCGCCATCGGCCTGAACTATGCGGACCATGCGGCCGAATCCGGCCTGCCGGTGCCCAAGGAGCCCGTGGTGTTCACCAAGGCCAACAGCTGCATCCAGGGCCCGAACGACCCGGTGATGCTGCCCAAGGGCTCGGTCAAGTCCGACTGGGAAGTCGAGCTCGGCGTGGTCATCGGCACGCGCGCGCGCTATGTGTCGCAGAAGAGCGCGCTCGACTACGTGGCCGGCTACTGCACCATCAACGACATCAGCGAACGCGAATACCAGATAGAGCGCGGCGGCACCTGGGACAAGGGCAAGGGCTGCGACACCTTCGGCCCCATCGGCCCCTGGCTGGTGACGCGCGACGAAATCGAGAACCCGCAGAAGCTCTCGATGTGGCTCGACCTGAACGGCCAGCGCGTGCAGACCGGCAGCACCAGGACCATGATCTTCAGCGTGGCCAAGATCGTGAGCTACGTGAGCCAGTTCATGACGCTGATGCCCGGCGACGTCATCACCACCGGCACGCCGCCCGGCGTGGGCATGGGCATGAAGCCGCCGCTGTTCCTGAAGAAGGGCGACGTGATGACGCTGGGCATCGAAGGCCTGGGCGAGCAGCGCCAGGAAGTGGTCCCGTTCAAGCTTTGAGCGTTCAGCGCAGCACGCTGACCAGTTCGTCGTAGACCAGCCGCACGCGCGCCGGCACCGGCGCGCGCTGCGGGCGGTACACGTAGACAGGCCACGGCTCCGGCGCGTCGGCTTCCAGCACCGGCACCAGCGCGCCCGATTTCAGCCAGGGCTCCGCCAGCGAGCCGATCAGCTGCGCGAAGCCCAGGCCGGCGAGCACTGCCGCGCCTTCGGCATCGAAGTCGTCGGTGACGAAGGCGGGCGATGTCACCGCCAGTTGCCGGCCCTTGCTGAAGAGCATCGGCCAAGGCCTGCCCGACATGCGGTCGATCAGCGCGGTGAGCGGCAGGCCCGCGAGCGCGTCTATCTTCTTCGGCACGCCGGTGCGCGCAATGAGCGATGGCGCGGCCACCACGTGCAGCGCCATCTTGCCCACCGGCCGCGCCACGAAGCGCGCGTCGCGCAGCGGCCCGACGCGCACGCCGATGTCGATCTGCTGGTCGACCACGTCGGCATGCTCTTCCGACACGCGCAGGTCCAGCACGAGGCCGGGGTGCGCGGCGAGCATCGGCGCCAGCGCCTGCGGAATCAGCCGCCGGCCGAAGATGCCCGGCGCCGTGACCCGCACCGTGCCCTCGTGCTGCGAGAGCGCGCGCCGGTCCGTGCGGTGGAACAGCTCGTCCACGCCGCCCACCGCCACGCGCGCACGCTCGGCGAGCTGCCGGCCGAAGTCGGTGAGCTGCACGCCGCGCGTGCTGCGGTGGAAGAGGGGCTCGCCGAGCTGTTCCTCGAGCTCGCGAACGGCGCGCGTCACCACCTGCGGCGACACCGACAGGCGCACGGCCGCGTCGCGGAAGTTGGCGGCGTCGGCGGCGGCGCAGAAAACGCGCAGGGCTTCGAGGCGATTGGACATGGGAGCTGGAGTGTTCCTTTTTCAGGAATTTTGAAGTCGCCAGAGTTTCATTTACGGGAACAGGCGGATTTTCCACACTGAGGGCATCTCTTCAACACCCCAGCAAAGGAAAGCAGCCATGACATCCGTTCAAGACAACATCAAGGGCAAGGTCGCCATCGTCACCGGCGCGAGCAGCGGGCTCGGCGAATCGACCGCGCGCCACCTGGCCGCGCGCGGCGCCAGGGTGGTGCTCGCCGCCCGCCGCACCGACCGGCTCGAGAAGGTCGTCGCCGAAATCCGCGAAGCCGGCGGCGAGGCCATCGCGGTGGCCACCGACGTGGCCAGGCGCGCCGACCTCGACAAGCTCGCCGCCGCCACGGTGGAGGCCTTCGGCCGCATCGACGTGCTGGTGAACAACGCGGGCGTGATGCCGCTGTCGCCCATGGAAAAGCTCAAGGTCGACGAGTGGGACCGCACCATCGACGTCAACATCAAGGGCGTGCTGTACGGCATTGCCGCCGTGCTGCCGCGCATGCAGGCGCAGGGCAGCGGGCATATCGTCAACATCGCGTCGATCGCGGGGCTCAAGGTGTTCACGCCCATCGGCACCGTCTACAGCGCAACCAAGCATGCGGTGCGCGCCATCTCGGAAGGGCTGCGCGTGGAAATGGGCAACAGTGGCGTGCGCGTGACCGTCGTGTCGCCCGGCGCGGTGGACTCGGAGCTGAAGTTCGGCAGCAGCGACGCCGAGAGCGCCGCCGGCGTGAAGGCGTTCTACGACGCCAACCAGATCCCGGCGGATTCGGTGGCGCGCGCGGTCGTCTATGCGGTGGAGCAGCCTGCGAACGTGGACATCAATGAAGTGGTGCTGCGGCCGGTGTCGCAGGAGTTCTGAAGCGCATCAACAGCGGAGGACAGCCGTCGCCACCATTCACGGCACCGGCGCCTCCGCATTCACTTTTCTGAATGTCACGGAAACACGACGCACGCGCAAAACGCCCGCTTCTTTCTTGCGCTTCGGAATCTCGTGCGTCCATTCCGACCTCGAAGCGCCGCTCAGGATTGCCACGCTGCCGCGCGGGAGGACCTGGGCATATCTTGAAGTCTTGCCGGTGGCCTCTTTGCGATGGAAGACCATTTCCCAGGCCTCGTTCAGGCTGACCGTCGCAATGGGGCCGCGAAAGCATTCGGGGCAGTCGGTGTGCCTGGAAATACCTTGTTCGCCAAGGTACTCGTTGACGATGACCTGATCCGGCATTTCGTGGAGAAGCCCCTCTGAAAAAAGCCGGCTGGCCAGGGCGTGCGCCCAGGCTGGAAGAGGGCCGAGATAGCCTTTGGATTCGACTTTGCGGGAGCGGTAGTCGTAGGTCCATCCATAGTGCTGGACCTTCCGCGACAACACCTTGCTCCAGGTCGCCTGATCGATGGTCTGCAACAGGGCAATTTCTTCCTGTTCTGAAAGGAAGTTCTCGCGGACGACAAGGCCCTCTGGCACAGCTGCGCTGGGGAGCGGCAACTTCTTCAACTTGGCTGGAGATCTCTTGAGCGTCGATGTCTGAAATTCAGCGGCCTGCTCGGCGACGATCAGACGCCTGGGCAATACAGGCGGTCGCGGCAGGCGGTGTGGCACCGTGGACGTAGCGAGCCAATCGCGGAAAGCGTCGCCATCAAGCCTGCTGACCTCCGTAATCATCGCGGGGTCGAACGCGAGTTCGACGGCGCCTTCGATCACCAATCGAGGCGGGTCGTCCTCGATCTCGATGACACCACTTCCCCGGATCGGCACCCTTGCATTGCTCACGCGCAAAAAACGCCGAAACAGCGACGGGCGAAATTCTTCGGCAAGGGCTTCGACGTGTTCAGCGATCTCGGGGTCATTCATGTCCGCTCGGTACCAGAGCCCACGATTGCTCGCTCCGCGCTCTGCCCAGACGTTTCCGTTGGCCCGCAGCGATATCGCGTTCGGCGATGCTATCCAGTCCAGCACTTCGATGGACATCGCTGGCCAGCCCGCACGGGATTTGGGACGCGCCTCGCCGAGGCGCCAGGTCCGAAGGGCAAGCAGGCGTCGCGCCGCTGAAGATCCGCGAAACCTGCAGTCGAGTGCCCTGTATCCGCATAGCAGGCCCGAAAGCGTCGCGCCAGTCCACCAGGCGCCCGGCGGCATGGCAGGCCAATCGTCTTTCCAGGTCGCGTATTGCTCGGGTCTGGGACGAAGAAGAACCAGCTGCAGGGCAAGACCAAGCACATCGTCGTCCGAGGCGACCTGTTCGAGCGTCTTCCGGTCCGCGAGCAGATCGGATGTGCTTTGCATGAGCAGATCCAGCCGGCTAGCGTCTTCTCCAAGCGTCCGGGCCAGCTCGCAGATGGCCGCTAACTTTTCGCGTGCTTGCAATTCCTTCGCGGGATTGGATCGCGCCAGCACAAAAAGCATCGCACGCCAGAGCGGCGGTGATTCGGCACCTGCTGAATCTTCGCTCTGCCAGGGGGCCAAACACCACCAAGGCGCATGGACCTTCTCGAGCATTCGGGTGTCTGCTCGGGTGTCCGACAACGACGCGCAAAGCACGTCCAGCCAAGGGTCGATGGCGGGCACGGCCCACGTTGCCATCGCGGCAGCCCCTCGCATGGCGTTCCACAGTTCCGGGGGGCCGCCCGCATCGTTGGAGAGCGGCGGCCAATCCGACGCGGGCTGGACATCGAACGATGCCACCTCGATGGCCTGCGTGGGCAATTCGATATTGGCAAAACCTTGTGCCATCGCCGTCAGGCGGTCCGCGTCTGCACGCGATCTGACGCAGAACTTGTCGACAGCGAACAAAGGCAGGGGTCCGGGCCACGCTACCTCGGTGTCGTCTGCCAACAGGCCGTCAATCGGCGCTTCCACCCAGTCGCCACCCCGCAGCGCAAACACCTGTTCGACGGGGAGGGCGCAGAGATCGAACCAGACCTGTATCAGGATTCGACCGGAATTTTCCTCGCTAGATCGCGCCTGGCCGGTGCTCAGTCGAATCGGTATGCCAGCGGAGTTCGAAAAGAGCCACTCTTCTGCCAGGAAACCCATCCAGCGCCGATGGTCGATCACCAAAGCCATGCGACGAGGGTTCTCGGCAGCGACGACAGCGGCTTCCTCGTGTTCGAGAAAGTCGAGCTGAGTGTGTCCGGCAGGGGTCATCGTTCGAGGTATCTGGCGTCTGGGAGGCTTGCCAATTGTGCCGCTGTGAGCGGTGTCGTGCCGTTGACGAGTACGAGGCTTTTGGACGCGCGTGCGCAAAGCATGTAAAGCCGCCGCCGCTCGGCGTCGGTTCCGATCGGAAGGGAGCGCGCCAGATCTTGGAGAAACACGCTTTCGAATTCAAGGCCGATCGCGGACTCGCCTGTGAGCACCGTCACGCCGGGGTCGCGCAGCTTGATCAAGGCCTCCGTCCCGGACGGCGACTCATGCGTGTAGGAGTCGATCCGAACCTTATCCAACGCACTCGACAACTTCGCTCGAAGCTCGGCAACGTCGCTGGATTTTTCGACGATGACGCCTATTGAGGAGCCGCGGTTGCGGAAGCGCGTGGTAACCATGCTCACCAGCGCATGCCAGTCCCCGATGCTGCGAATACTCGGACGCTCACCGGACGGGTCGACGCGTACGGAGGCCGGTGGAAGTACCCGCGACCTGTGGAATTGCTCCATCAGCTCGACGATCTCTTCGCAATTGCGGTAGTTTTTCGATAGCCACACTGGCGCAGGCAGACCGGCGCTCAGGATGTCTGCAATGCTTGAATGCTCAGACATGGTTGTCTGGTTTTCATCAGCAAAGACGGTCACGACCTTGGCACCAAAGCGCACGGCCCACGCGAAGAAGCCGGGCGGCAGATTCTGTCCCTCGTCTATGATCAGGTGGCCCAGCGTGGGAACAATTTTGGCCGTCTCATATTTCGCAATGATGCGAGCCCAGTCGTAAATGAAGCGTTGGGGCTCTGGTGCGAAGTCGTTGAAGCGCGCGTAGTAGTCGCTCGATACAAAGCGATGCATGGTAGTCGCACTGACGACGCGGCGATCGGCATCGGCGCGGGAAACCTGTTCGGCCGAAGACGCAAGAAGACGATTGCGCGTGATGATCTTCACGGATTGCGAAAGTGGCGCCGTCGAAACATAGCGCGCGCGCCAAATTGCCAAGGAGGTCTTGCCGGACCCGGGCGGGCCCAGAACGAAAAGTGCTTTGTCCGGGTCGTGGTCCCAGATGGTGAGCTGGTCGTCGGCAAGTTCGTCGAACGTAGGTAGCTTCATGCAACTCCCTTCGGTGAGTGGAGACCGACGCGTCGTTGCCTGACGAAGAGCGCGTAGTGCAGGGATTTGGGTGAAGAGTCCGTGTGGATGAACACCTCTTGTTCATCTACTACCGTCGCGAATTCGGCGCCAGTCAATGCCTTGGAGAGTTCAGCAAACTTGGCGTTTGCAGCAGACGCTGCGCTGTTTGTATGGATCACGGCGACTGGGCCCGGGCCGATCCGGTCCGCTGCGGAAACAATGCTCGCCACCAGCTTATTCACTTCGACGCTGCCGCTAGCCAGGAGGTAGGAGAGCACCACCACCGTCCATCCGTTTCGGCAATCAGGACCAAAGTCGCAGGTGTCGAGGTCGTGGCGGAACTCTATGGACGTGTCGCCGTGGAGGGCATTGGCCGCGATTGCCGCTCTGGACAACTGCAGACCAAGCGCGCACATCGAGTTGGCGCGGTCCACGCCGACGTATCTGAATGGCGTACGTGCCGTCAGCACCTCTGCAAGCGCGAGACCTGCGGTGAACGGGCCGCAGCCAATGTCGATGACTGTCGCTTTGCGCAGCTCCAGTGGATCTCCGACCATCAACCCAAATGCGTGCACGAGTTCGTCGATATGCCGCTTCTGGTTGAAATATGCGTAGAGCCGCGCTCGGTCCGAACCGGTGAGATCTTCAATCGATCGGTCGAAGTCGGCTTGGCCCATGCCAATTGCCACGTTGAAAATTCTGTCCGGGTGCCAACCCAAGAGCGTTCCTGGGTTTGCGCGGGTACGTGGATCCTCCCTTAATGGGTCTATGATTTCTTTCCGTCTCAATTCCCTGAGCCAAGAGCTTCTTTCCATCATTCCTCCCTTTTGTTGTAACTATTTATATGCGCGATTGAGAGAAAGTGAATCGGTACAAGCGACCGAATGGAGCTGGTCCGAATGAACAAACAGGGTTCGTGAGCAAAAGTAGCCCTCCAGAAAAGTAGGACATTGGCGGACCAAAGTGCGAAGTCCCTGCAAAATAGAACGACCGTTCGTTTTATTCGGGAATTCCACGATGTCCGCTTCAGCCGCCCCCGCCAAGCCCGCCCGTGCTGCCCAGAAGGGCCAGCAGACCAAGGCCGTCATCGTCGACGCAGCGCTGGCGCTGGCCGCGCAGATCGGCCTGGAGGGCCTGTCGATCGGCGCGGTGGCTGAAATCACCAAGATGAGCAAGTCGGGCGTCTTCGCCCACTTCGGCTCGCGCGAGGAACTGCAGATCTCGGTGGTGCGCGAATACCACGCGCGCTTCGAGCAGGAAGTGTTCTTCCCCGCGCTGCAGGCGCCGCGCGGCCTGCCCCGCCTGCGCGCCATGTTCGCCAACTGGATGAAGCGCACCTCGACCGAGATCGACTCGGGCTGCATCTACATCAGCGGCGCTTCCGAATTCGACGACCGCCCGGGCCCGGTGCGCGACGCGCTGGTCGAGTCGGTCAGCATCTGGCAGGCGGCCGTGCTGCGCGCCATCGTGCAGTCGCAGAGCGAAGGCCATCTGCGCGCCGACGCCGATGAGCGCCAGCTGGCGTTCGAGATCCACGGCCTGATCCTCGCGCTGCACTACGAAGCCCGCTTCCTGCAGGTGCCCGGCTCCATCGGCCGCGCCAATGTCGGCTTCGACAACATCCTCGCGCGCGCCGCCACGCCCGACGCGCCCAAGCCCGATGCGGCCGCCGCGCCGGCGGGCCGCCGCCTCAAGACCGTGCGCTGACCCGGGCGCGCGGCTCGTTCCCTTTTCGTTTTCCCTATTCTTTTTTCTATCTAGCTTCGACCAGGAGAGTCCCGGATGCCTACCTACAACCCGCCCGTGCGTGACATGCAGTTCGTGCTGCACGAAGTGCTCAACGTCGCCGAGGAGCTCAAGGCGCTTCCGGCCCACGCCGAGACCGATGCCGACACCATCAACGCGGTGATCGAAGAGGCCGGCAAGTTCGCCGCCGAAGTGACCTTCCCGCTCAACATCAGCGGCGACGAAGAGGGCTGCACGCTCGACAAGGCCACGCACGAAGTCAAGACGCCCAAGGGCTTCAAGGACGCCTACGCCAAGTACGTCGAAGGCGGCTGGCCCGCGCTGTCGTGCGACCCGGCGTTCGGCGGCCAGGGCCTGCCGTTCGTGGTGAACCAGTGCCTGTTCGAGATGCTCAACAGCGCCAACCAGGCCTGGACCATGTACCCCGGCCTTTCGCACGGCGCGTACGAGGCGCTGGTCGCGCACGGCACCGAAGAGCAGAAGAAGACCTACCTGCCCAAGCTCACGAGCGGCGAGTGGACCGGCACCATGTGCCTGACCGAACCCCATTGCGGCACCGACCTCGGCCTGCTGCGCACCAAGGCCGAACCGCAGGCCGACGGCACCTACCGCATCACCGGCAGCAAGATCTTCATCTCGGCCGGCGAGCACGACATGACGGACAACATCATCCACCTGGTGCTGGCCCGCCTGCCCGACGCGCCAAAGGGCAGCAAGGGCATCAGCCTGTTCGTGGTTCCGAAGTTCAAGGTCAAGGCCGACGGCTCGCTCGGCGAGCGCAACCCGATCTTCTGCGCCGGCCTCGAGCACAAGATGGGCATCCACGGCAACGCCACCGCGCAGATCGTGATCGAAGGCGCCACCGGCACGCTGGTGGGCGAGCCCAACAAGGGCCTGGCCGCGATGTTCGTGATGATGAACGCCGCCCGCCTGGGCGTGGGCAACCAGTCGCTCGGCCTGACCGAAGTGGCCTACCAGAACGCACTGGCCTACGCCAAGGACCGCGTCCAGATGCGCTCGCTCTCCGGCGTGAAGGCCAAGGACAAGGAAGCCGACCCCATCATCGTGCACCCCGACGTGCGCAAGATGCTGCTCACGGCCAAGGCTTACGCCGAAGGCGGCCGTGCGCTGCAGATCTTCTGCACGCTGCTGCTCGACAAGGAACACAACCATCCCGACGAGAAGGTGCGCAAGGACTCTGGCGAGCTGGTCGCGCTGCTCACGCCCATCGTCAAGGCCTTCATCACCGACAACGGCCACATCTCGACCAACGCCTGCATGCAGGTGTTCGGCGGCCACGGCTTCATCAAGGAATGGGGCATGGAGCAGTTCGTGCGGGACAACCGCATCAACATGATCTACGAAGGCACCAACACCATCCAGGCGCTGGACCTGCTGGGCCGCAAGGTGCTGGGCAACAACGGCGCTTCGCTCAAGAAGTTCGGCAAGCTCGTGGCCAGGCTGGTGGAAGAAGAAGGCGTGAACGAGAGGATGGCCGAGTTCATCAACCCGATCGCGGGCCTGGGCGACCAGCTCACCAAGTTCACCACCGAGATCGGCTTCAAGGGCTTCCAGAACCCCGACGAAGTGGGCGCCGCCGCGGTGGACTACCTGCGCGTGGCCGGCCACTTCGTGTTCGGCTACCTGTTCGCACGCATGGCGCAGGTCGCGCTGCGCGAGATCGCGGCCGGCAACACCGACCCGTTCTACGTCGCCAAGCTGCAGACCGCGCGCTTCTACTTCGCCAAGCTGTTCCCCGAGACCGCGACGCTGATGCGCACCGCGCGTGCCGGCAGCAAGGTGCTGATGGACACCGACGCGGCACTGGCCTGAGCGGTAGTACCGTCTCGTCTTTCCTCAACTTCCAGGACTCGCCGATCATGAAGACAACACTCGCAGCCCTCCTGTTCGCCGCCACCGCCGCTTCTTCGGCCATGGCCCAGAGCACGCCGGTGGGGCTGTGGCGCAACGTGGACGACAAGACGGGCGAGGTCAAGGCCGAGATCAGCATCGCCGAGACCGGCGGCGGCCTGTCAGGGCGCATCGAGAAAGCGCTGGGCAAGGACGCCAAGCCCGGCGCGGTCTGCAGCGAATGCAGCGACGACCGCAAGGACAAGCCCATGGTCGGCCTCGACATCATCCGCGGCGGCAAGAAGGCCGAGGGCAAGGACGTCTGGGAAGGCGGAAAGATCCTCGACCCCGAGAACGGCAAGGAATACCGCGCGAGCTTCACGCCCATCGAGGGCGGCAAGAAGCTCGAAGTGCGCGGCTACCTGGGCCCCTTCTGGCGCACCCAAACCTGGAACCGTGTTCCTTGACCCACCCCCGTAGCTGCTCACTTCGTGTAGCAGCCTCCCCCTCAAGGGGGCAACACCAGCGGCCCGGCAAAGCCGGTTCCGCGGTGTTCCCCGAACCGAATCAAAACTTCGAAGCCCAGTTATGTCCCGATTTCAAGTGAAGAAGGTCGCCGTGCTCGGCGCCGGCGTGATGGGCGCGCAGATTGCGGCCCACCTCGTCAACGTACGCGTGCCTGTTGTCCTGTTCGATCTGGCCGCAAAAGAAGGCCCGAAGAACGGCATCGTCACGCGCGCCATCGACAACCTCAAGAAGCTCAAGCCCGCGCCGCTCGGCGACGTGGCCGACGCCGTGCTGATCGAGCAGGCCAACTACGAAGACGACCTGGCCAAGCTCGGCGAGTGCGACCTCGTCATCGAGGCCATTGCAGAGCGCATGGACTGGAAGCTCGACCTCTACAAGAAGATCGCGCCGCACGTCGCCAAGCATTCGATCCTGGCCTCGAACACCTCGGGCCTGTCGATCACCAAGCTCAGCGAGGCGCTGCCCGAAGCGCTGAAGCCGCGCTTCTGCGGCATCCACTTCTTCAACCCGCCGCGCTACATGTTCCTGGTGGAGCTGATCAACACGCCCACCACGCAGCCGCAGGTGCTCGACGACCTCGAAGCCTTCGTCACCAGCACGCTGGGCAAGGGCGTGGTGCGCGCGCACGACACGCCCAACTTCATCGCCAACCGCGTCGGCATCGCGGGCATGCTGGCCACGCTGAAGGAGGTCGAGAAGTTCGGCCTGACGCCCGACGTGGTGGACGACCTCACCGGCAAGAAGCTGGGCCGTGCCAGCTCCGGCACCTTCCGCACCGCCGACGTGGTGGGCCTCGACACGATGGCCCATGTCGTGAAGACGCTGCAGGACAACCTGAACGCCGAGACCGACCCGTTCTACGCCAACTTCGCGACGCCGCCGGTGCTCGCCAAGCTGCTGGAGCTGGGCAACCTGGGCCAGAAGACCAAGGCCGGCTTCTTCAAGAAGGTGGGCCGCGACATCCTGCGCTTCGACCTGAAGAGCGGCGAATACTTGCCCGCCGGCGCCAAGGCCGACGAGGTGTACGGCCGCATGCTGAAGAAGCCCGCGGGCGAGCGCCTGAAGCTGCTGCGCGAGAGCGAAGGACCGCAGGGGCAGTTTCTGTGGGCCATCCTGCGCGACGGCTTCCACTACGCCGCCGTGCACCTGGCCGACATCGCCGAGAGCGCGCGCGACATCGACTTCGCCATGCGCTGGGGCTTCGGCATGAAGCAGGGCCCGTTCGAACTCTGGCAGGAAGCCGGCTGGGCGCAGGTCGCCAAGTGGGTGCAGGAAGACATCGACGCCGGCAAGGCGCTGAGCAGCGCACCGCTGCCCAAGTGGGTGTTCGAAGGCCCGGTGGCCGAGGCGGGCGGCGTGCACACGCCCGAGGGCTCGTGGAGCGCATCGCAGAACAGGTTCGTGCCGCAGCGCAGGCTGCCGGTGCATGACCGCCAGCTGTTCCCCGAGAGCGTGCTCGGCGCGAACGCCGCCGATGCCAACACGGCCGGCACCACGATCAGCGACGAAGGCGACGTGCGCGTGTGGACGCTGGACGGCGAAGTGCTCATCGCCAGCATCCATTCGAAGATGCACGCCATCAGCCCCGACGTGGCCGAGGCGCTGGGCGCCGCGGTCGAGCTGGCCGAGGCCGAATACAAGGGCCTGGTGATCTGGTCACCCGACGAGGTGTTCTCGGTCGGCGCCGACCTGCAGGCGATGCTGCCGGCCTTCGTGGTCGCCGGCATCGGCGCGGTGGAGGGCGCCGAGGAAGAGCTGCAGAACGTGATGCTCAAGATCCGCTATGCCAACGTGCCGGTGATCTCCGCCGTGCGCGGCATGGCGCTGGGCGGCGGCTGCGAGCTGGCCGTGCATTCGGCCAAGCGCGTGGCCGCGATGGAAAGCTACATCGGCCTGGTCGAAGTGGGCGTGGGCCTGATTCCCGGCGCCGGCGGCCTGACCTACATCGCTCGCCGCGCGGCCGAGAACGCCGCGGCTTCCACGGGCACCGACCTGCTGCCGTTCCTGACCGAAGGCTTCACCGCCGCCGCGATGGCAAAGGTCGGCACCGGTGCGCTCGATTCGAAGAAGCTGGGCTACCTGCTCGACAGCGACGTGATCGTGCCGAACAAGGACGAGCTGCTGTACGTGGCGCTGCAGCAGGCCAAGGCCATGGCCGACGCCGGCTACCGCCCGCCGCTGCGCCGCAGCTTCCGCGTGGCGGGCCGCAGCGGCGCCGCGACCATCAAGGGGCAGCTCGTGAACATGCGCGACGGCGGCTTCATCAGCGCGCACGACTTCCACATCGCCAGCCTGATCGCCAACGTGGTCACCGGCGGCGACGTGGACGCGGGCTCGCTCGTGACCGAGGAATACCTGATGGCGCTGGAACGCAAGGCGTTCTGCTCGCTGATCGTGCATCCGAAGACGCAGGAGCGGATCATGGGGATGCTGAGCACGGGCAAGCCGGTGCGCAACTGATTTCCGCATTCCTCCTTCCCCTTCCGGGGGAAGGCCGGGATGGGGGCTCTCCAACCAAGCACGATGCGAAACCAGTCCACTCCCAATGCCCGAGCGAACGCGCAAGTGCTTCGCCGCGAGATGACGGATTCCGAGCGCAAGCTCTGGGGTGGATTGCGCTCGGAGCAACTGGGCGTGAAGTTCCGGCGCCAGCATCCGCTGGGCAACTACATCGCGGACTTTGCTTGTCTGGCCCCGAAGTTGATCGTCGAACTCGACGGCTCCCAACATCAGGCCCAGCAGGTCTATGACGCGAGACGCGACGCCTTTTTTCGCGAACAAGGCTTCGATGTATTGCGCTTCGCATCGAATGAACCGTTCATCAATTTCGATGGGGTGCGCCAGGCCATCGCCAACCGACTTGTCGAGTTGACGCCGCCGGCCCCCATCCCAGCCTTCCCCCGGAGGGGGAAGGAGCAAGAAAATTCAGGAGCTTCCTCATGAGCAGCAAACAAGTCCAAGACGCCTACATCGTCTCCGCCACCCGCACCCCCATCGGCAAGTCGCACCGCGGCTACTTCCGCAACTACCGCCCCGACGACCTGCTGGCCACCACGCTGCGTGCCGCGTTGGCCGCCGTGCCCAGCCTCGACCCCAAGGCCATCGAAGACATCATCTGCGGCTGCGCGATTCCCGAATCGCAGCAGGGCCTGAACGTCGCGCGCATCGGCGCGGTGCTCGCCGGGCTGCCGACCAGCGTCGGCGGTATCACCGTCAACCGCTTCTGCGCATCGGGCCTGTCGGCCGTGCAGATGGCGGCCGACCGCATCCGCGTGGGCGAGGCCGACGTGATGATCGCCGCCGGCGTCGAGAGCATGAGCATGGTGCCGATGATGGGCAACTCGCCCTCGCTGTCGCCTTCCATCTTCGAACGCGAAGGCGACGTGGGCATCGCCTACGGCATGGGCCTCACCGCCGAGAAGGTCGCGCAGCAGTGGAAGGTGAGCCGCGAGGCGCAGGACGAGTTCGCGCTCGCCTCGCACCAGAAGGCACTGGCCGCGCAGAAGGCCGGCAAGTTCGCCGACGAGATCACGCCCATCGAAGTGACCGACCGCACGCCCGACCTGGAGACCGGCGAGTCGATCGCGAAGACGCGCACCGTCAGCCTCGACGAAGGCGCGCGCCCCGACACCAGCATCGAAGGCCTGGCCAGGCTGCGCACCGTGTTCGCCGCGCGCGGCACCGTCACGGCCGGCAACAGCTCGCAGACCTCGGACGGCGCCGGCGCGCTGATCCTGGCCAGCGAAAAGGCCGTGAAGCAGTACGGCCTGACGCCGCTCGCACGCTTCGTGAGCTTTGCCAGCAAGGGCGTGCCGCCGCACATCATGGGCATCGGCCCCATCGAAGCGATTCCCGCCGCGCTGCGCTATGCGGGCCTGAAGCACGAGGACATCGACTGGTTCGAGCTGAACGAAGCCTTCGCCGCGCAGTCGCTGGCCGTCATCAACACGCTGGGGCTCGATCCGTCGAAGGTCAACCCGATGGGCGGCGCCATCGCGCTGGGCCATCCGCTGGGTGCAACGGGCGCCATCCGCTCGGCCACAGTCGTGCACGCGCTGCGCCGCGAGAACCTGAAATACGGCATGGTCACGATGTGCGTGGGCATGGGGCAGGGCGCCGCCGGGATCTTCGAGCGGGTCTGAGCATGACCCCCTGGCTGTGCCGCGCCGCAGCCAGGGGCGTCCCGCACACGACTGCGCGAGCGCACCCACCGGAGGCACACTGCCGATCATGACGACGAGCACGCACCCCTTCGACAAAGCCCTGAGGATCCACCACAGCGACATCCGCGTGGGGCACTTCACCGGCACCACCAGCCCCGACTACTGGAACATGGTCGGGCCGTTCGGCGGCACCACGGCGGCGCTGGTGCTGCAGTCGGTGATGCAGCACCCCGACGTGCTCGGCACGCCCATCGCGCTCACCGTCAACTACGCCGCCGCGCTCGAGGCGGGCGCTTTCGACATCCAGGCCACGGCCGTGCGCACCAACCGCTCGACACAGCACTGGACCGTGCAGGTCACGCAGCCCGGCCCCGGCGGCGCGCCCAACATGACGACCACCGCCACCGTGGTGACGGCCGCGCGCCGCGACACCTGGGGCGAGGGCGACATGCCGATGCCCGAGGCGCCGCGGCCCGAGACCGTCGACCGCATGAGCATCGGCCCATCGGGCGTGGCGTGGATCGACCAGTACGAGATGCGCCCATTCAGCGGCGGCATTCCCGCGAAGTGGGACGGCAGCCTGCAACACAGCGAAACCCGCATCTGGCTGCGCGACGCCCAAGCGCGCCCGCTCGACTTCGCCTCGCTCGCCGCGATGAGCGACGTGTTCTATCCGCGCGTGTGGCTGCGCCGCGCCAGGCACGTGCCGGCGGGCACGGTGTCGATCACCACCTACTTCCACGCCGGCCCGGCGCAACTGGCAGAGGTCGGCACGGGCTACCTGCTGGGCCGTGCGGCGGGGCAGCAGTTCTTCAACGGTTTCTTCGACCAGACGGCGCATCTGTGGAGCGAGAAGGGCGTGCTGCTGGCCACCTCCAACCAGATCGTCTACTACAAGGAATAGAGAAACATGGCCGCATTGCAGAAAGCCGCGCTCATCGTCGGCGCCGGCGACGCCACCGGCGGTGCCATCGCACGCCGCTTCGCACGCGAGGGTTTCGCCACCTGCGTCACCCGGCGCAGCCTCGACAAGCTGCAGCCGCTGGTCGCGCAGATCGAGGCCGACGGCGGCCGCGCCCATGCCTTTGCCTGCGATGCGCGCAAGGAGGAAGAAGTGGTCGCGCTCGTCGAGCAGATCGAATCGACCGTCGGGCCGATCGAGGTGATGGTGTTCAACATCGGCGCCAACGTGCCCGAGAGCATCCTCAGCGAGACCGCGCGCAAGTACTTCAAGGTGTGGGAGATGGCCTGCTTCTCGGGCTTCCTCAACGGGCGCGAGGTGGCCAAGCGGATGGTGGCGCGCGAGATGCCCGAGGGTGGGCACCGCGGCACGATCATCTTCACCGGCGCGACGGCATCGCTGCGCGGCGCGGCGAACTTCGGCGCGTTCTCGGGCGCCAAGATGGCGCTGCGCGCGCTGGCCCAGTCGATGGCGCGCGAACTGGGTCCGCAGGGCATTCACGTGGCGCACGTGGTGGTCGACGGCGCCATCGACACCGAATTCATCCGCAGCAACTTCCCCGAGCGCTATGCGCTGAAGGAAAGCGACGGCATCCTGAACCCCGACCACATTGCCGACAGCTACTGGATGCTCCATTCGCAGCCGCGCGATGCGTGGACGCACGAGCTCGACCTGCGGCCCTGGTCCGAGAAGTTCTGAAGAATTCCGCGAAGGAGACAACGCCAATGACCAAATCCGTCGACTTCTATTTCGACTTCGGCAGCCCCGCCGCCTACCTGGCCGCGACGCAGCTGCCGCACATCTGCGCCGACACCGGTGCCGAACTGGTGTGGAAGCCCATGCTGCTCGGCGGCGTGTTCCAGGCCACGGGCAACCATTCGCCGGCCGAGATCAAGCCCAAGGGTCCGTACATGACGACCGACCTGAAGCGCTTCGCCAGGCGCTACCACGTGCCCTTCGCGCACAACCCGCACTTCCCCATCAACACGCTGCTGCTGATGCGTGGCGCCACCGGCATCCAGATGAAGGAGCCGGCGCGCTTCGGCGCCTACGTCGATGCGGTCTTCCACGCCATGTGGGTCGAGCCGAAGAACCTCAACGACCCGGCGACCGTCGGCGCCGTCTTGCAAAATGCGGGCTTCGACGCCGCGGGCCTGCTCGCGCTGGCCGGTGCGCAGGAAACCAAGGACCGCCTGAAGGCCGTCACGCAGGAAGCGGTGGAGCGTGGCGTCTTCGGCGCACCCACCATGTTCGTCGGCGACGAAATGTTCTGGGGCCAGGACCGGCTCGATTTCGTTCGCGAGGCACTTGCCGCCGCCTGAGGGCGGCACCACCCGTTCCATTCAAGGATTTTTTATGAGCGACATCCTCGTCCACACCGAAGCCGGCGTGATGACCATCACCTTCAACCGCGTCGACAAGAAGAACTCGATCACCAGCAGCATGTATGCCGAGCTGGCCGACGCGCTGGCCACCGCGGAGAGCGAAGCCGCCGTGCGCTGCGTGCTGATCCAGGGCGACCCGACCATCTTCAGCGCGGGCAACGACATCGGCGATTTCCTCAACGGCCCGCCGTCGACGCAGGAGTCGCCGGTGTTCCGCTTCCTGCGCGGCATCGCCACCTTCCCCAAGCCGATCGTCGCCTCGGTGTGCGGCCCGGCCGTGGGCATCGGCACCACCATGCTGTTCCACTGCGACCTGGTCTACGCGGGGGACAACGCGGCGTTCTCGATGCCCTTCGTGAACCTGGGCCTGTGCCCCGAGGCTGCCTCGAGCCTGCTGGTGCCGCAGATGCTGGGCTACCACCGCGCGGCCGAGGCGCTGCTGCTGGGCGAGCCCTTCATGGCCGAGGCCGCGCTCGAAGTGGGCCTGGTCAACCGCGTGGTGCCGCCGACCGAAGCCAACGGCATCGCGCAGATGCAGGCCCGCAAGCTCGCGGCCAAGCCGCTGAGCGCGCTGATCGAGACCAAGCGCCTGCTGAAGAAGGGCCAGATGCCCGCCGTGCTCGAGCGCATGGGCGAAGAGGGCGCGAGCTTCGGTCGCATGCTGCGCGAGCCGGCGGCGCGGGAGGCCTTCGGTGCCTTCATGGAGAAGCGCAAGCCTGATTTCTCCAAGGTCTGACGTGCTTTCCGGACTTGCGCGCTTAAACTGTCCGGCGTGCAAATCCAAGGAGTCAGAACTCTCCCAGCGCCCGGCCAGCGGGCGAGTGATGCTACTGAAAAAGTAGCATTCCAGCCGGTGCGCCGGCGTACTTTGGGGTTGCTTGCGGGCGCACTGGCTGCGCCCGCGCTGGTTCTGGCGCGGGTGCGTCCGCTGCGCATCGGCGTCATCGGCTCGTGGTCCGGGCCCTATGCGGGCGGCGGGCGCCAGTTCGATGCGGGCATGGCGGTCTGGCTGGCCGCGCACAACCATCACATCGCGGGCCGGCCGGTCGAGCTGCTGCGGCGCGACGTGCCCGGCAGCGCACCCGACCAGGCGCGGCGCCATGCGCAGGACCTCGTGGAGAGCGAACAGGTCGACCTGCTGGGCGGGCTCGACTTCAGCTCCAACGCCTACGCCGTGGGCGCCGTCGCCACGCAGGCCAGGATGCCCCTCATCGTGATGAATGCCGCGTCCTCCGGCATCACGTCGCGCTGCCCGTTCGCGGTGCGGGTGTCGTTCACCATCGCGCAGGTCACGCTGCCGCTGGCGCGATGGGCGCTCCAGCAGGGGCTGCGCGACGTGTGCACGGTGGTGGCCGACTACGCCTCGGGTGTCGATGCCGAGAGCGCCTTCGTCTCGGGCATCACCGCGGGCGGCGGGCGGGTCGGCGCGATGCTGCGGGTGCCGCTGGCCACGCTCGACTACTCGGCCTACATGCTGCGGCTGCGCGAGCTCAAGCCGCAGGCGGTGTTCTTCTTCCTGCCCTCGGGGCAGATGCCGGCCACCTTCCTCAAGTTCTGGCGCGACCGCGGCATGGCCGACACCGGCATCCGCCTGCTTGCCACGGGCGATGCCACCGACGACCACTACCTCGAAGGCATCGGCGAGCTGGCCGATGGCCTGGTCACCAGCCACCACTATTCGTTCGCGCACGACTCGCCGGCCAACCGCCGCTTCACGGGCGTGTTCGAAGCCGAGTACGGCAGCCACCTGCGGCCGGGCTATTTCGCCGTGGCGGCCCACGACGCGCTCGCGGCCGTGGATGCGGCCATGAGTTCGCCCGCCGCGCGCGGCAATGCGGGCGGGGAGCGGCTGGTGGATGCGTTTCGCGGCCTCAGGCTGGACAGCCCGCGCGGGCCGGTCGAGATCGACGCCCATACGAGGGACATCGTGCAGACCGTGTACATCCGCCGGGTGGAGCGCCGCGACGGGCGCTGGATCAACCGCGAGTTCGAGCGCTTCGAGCGGGTGCGCGACCCGGGCCTGTGAGCCTGCCCGATCAGGGCTGTTGTTCGATGGGGCGCGGGCGGCCGTTGTCGTCGATGGCCACGTAGGTGAAGGTCGCCTGCGTCACCTTGATGTACTCGCCCTGCGCCCGGAAGCGCTCTGCGAACACCTCGACCGTCACCGTGACCGAGGTGCGCCCGATGCGCACCAGCTTCGAATAGAACGAGAGGATGTCGCCCAGCCGCACCGGCTGCTTGAAGATGAACTCGTTCACCGCCACCGTGGCCTGGCGGCCCTTGGCGTAGCGCGCGGGGATCACCGAGCCGGCCAGGTCGCACTGCGCCATGACCCAGCCGCCGAAGATGTCGCCGTTGGCATTGCAGTCGGCCGGCATCGGAATGACCTTGAGCACCAGCTCCATGTCGGTGGGCAGGCTCTTGAGGGTGGCGGCAGCGGCGGCGCTGGAAGTATCTGACATGGGCACAATCTGGAACAAACAAGCAACCACGATTGTCTCCCATGCGCCGCAGCGGCGAAGCCCTTCCCCCCTCCCACCCCGCCTCCGGCCACCCGCCGGAGCGCAGCGACCGTTCCGACTGGGCGACGCTGCGCCGCCTGTTTCCCTACCTCTGGCAGTACAAGTGGCGGGTGGCCGCCGCGCTGGCCTTCATGGTGGGCGCCAAGGTGGCCAACGTCGGCGTGCCGGTGCTGCTGAAGAACCTGGTCGACACCATGACGCCGAAGCCCGACATGGCCCAGGCGCTGCTCATCGTGCCCATCGGCCTGCTGCTGGCCTACGGCCTGCTGCGCTTCTCGACCTCGCTGTTCGGCGAGCTGCGCGAGCTGATCTTCGCCAAGGCCACCGAGGGCACGGCCCGGCAGATCGCGCTGGAGGTGTTCCGCCACCTGCACGCGCTGAGCCTGCGCTTTCACCTGGAGCGCCAGACCGGCGGCATGACGCGCGACATCGAGCGCGGCACGCGCGGCGTGCATTCGCTCATCTCGATGTCGCTCTACAGCATCGTGCCGACCATCATCGAGCTGGTGCTGGTGCTCACCATCCTGGGCGTGAAGTTCGATTCGCTGTTCGTCTGGATCACGGCCGCCGCGCTGGTGCTGTACATCGCCTTCACCGTGACGGTGACCGAATGGCGCACCAAGTTCCGCAAGACCATGAACGAGCTCGACTCCGTGGCCCAGAGCCGCGCGGTCGATTCGCTGCTGAACTACGAAACCGTCAAGTACTTCAACAACGAAGACTTCGAGGCCGGCCGCTACGACGCCAGCCTCGACCGCTACCGCAAGGCCGCCATCAAGAGCCAGCGCACGCTGAGCATGCTCAACACCGGGCAGCAGCTGCTGATCGCGGTGAGCCTGGTGCTGATGCTGTGGCGCGCCACCTCGGGCGTGGTGGAGGGGCGCATGACGCTGGGCGACCTGGTGATGGTCAACGCCTTCATGATCCAGCTCTACATTCCGCTGAACTTCCTGGGCGTGATCTACCGCGAGATCAAGCAGAGCCTGACCGACCTCGACAAGATGTTCGTGCTGATGGAAAAGGAGCGCGAGGTGCGCGACGCGCCCGGTGCGCAGCCGCTTGCCGGCGCCGACGCCACCGTGCGCTTCGAGGACGTGAGCTTTGCCTACGAGCCCGCGCGGCCCATCCTCAAGCATGTGAGCTTCGAGATCCCGGCCGGCAAGACGGTGGCTGTGGTCGGGCCTTCGGGCTCTGGCAAGTCGACGCTGGCGCGGCTGCTTTACCGCTTCTACGACGTGCAGCAGGGGCGCATCACCATCGGCGGGGAAGACATCCGCGAAGTGACGCAGTCCAGCGTGCGCCGCGCCATCGGCATCGTGCCGCAGGACACGGTGCTCTTCAACGACACGGTCGAATACAACATCGCCTACGGCCGCCCGGGCGCGAGCCGCGAAGAAGTGGAAGCCGCCGCGCGCGCCGCGCGCATCCACGACTTCATCGTGGCCACGCCCAAGGGCTATGACACCACCGTGGGCGAGCGCGGCCTCAAGCTCTCCGGCGGCGAGAAGCAGCGCGTGGCCATTGCGCGCACGCTGCTGAAGAACCCGCCGATCGTGATCTTCGACGAGGCCACCTCGGCGCTCGACTCGGCCAACGAGCGAGCCATCCAGTCGGAGCTCAAGAGCGCCGCGCAGGACAAGACCACGCTGGTCATCGCGCACCGCCTGTCGACGGTGGTGGACGCGCACGAGATCCTGGTGCTGGAGTCGGGCGTGATCGTCGAGCGCGGCACGCATGCGGAGCTGCTCGCCAGGCAGGGCCGCTACGCGCAGATGTGGGCTTTGCAGAAGAGCGAAGCGGTTCCGATGCTCTAGCGCGATCATTCGTCACTTTTCCATCGATTCCAGGAGTTCATACGTGTCGACCAAGATTCCCCTGCTGGTGCTCAGCAGCCTCTCGAGCGCCCACCAGGCCCAGATCGGCGAGGTCTACGAAATGACCTACGCGTTCGGCGCGGCCGAGCGCGCAGCCGCCATTGCAGAGCACGGCAAGAAATTCCGCGCGGTGCTGACGATCGGCGTCATCGGCATCACGCCCGAGGAGATTGCGGCCATGCCGGCGGTGGAGCTGATCTGCTGCATGGGCGCGGGCTACGAAGGCTTGCCGCTCGAGCTGACGCGCGCGCGCGGCATCGTGACGGCCAACGGCGCCGGCACCAACGACGACTGCGTGGCCGACCACGCCTTCGGCCTGCTGATCAGCATCGTGCGCGAGTTCCGCAAGCTCGACCGGCTGTGCCGCGAAGGCGTGTGGCGCGAAGCCATCCCGCAGCCGCCGAAAGTGTCGGGCAAGAAGCTGGGCATCCTGGGGATGGGCACCATCGGCCAGCAGATCGCCAAGCGCGCCGCGGCCTTCGACATGGAGGTCGGCTATCACAACCGCAAGCCGAAGGAAGGCGTGGCGCAGCGCTACTTCGACGACCTGAAGTCGCTGGCCGCATGGGCAGACTTCCTGGTGCTGGCCGCGCCCGGCGGGCCGGCAACGAAGCACCTGGTCAATGCCGAAGTGCTCGACGCGCTGGGGCCGCAGGGCTACCTGGTGAACATCGGCCGCGGCAGCGTGGTCGACACCGACGCGCTGGCCGCGGCGCTGCGCGAGAACCGCATCGCCGGAGCCGGCCTCGATGTGTACGAGAGCGAGCCGAAGCGGCCGGAGCAGCTGGTCGGCCTGGACAACGTGCTGCTCACGCCGCACATGGCCGGATGGTCGCCCGAGGCGACTCAGAAGTCGGTGGACCATTTCCTTGCGAATGCCGAAGGGCACTTCGCGGGGCGCGGCGTGCTGACCCCAGTCTGATCTCTTGCTCCTTCCCCCTCTGGGGGAAGGTTGGGATGGGGGCGGGCAGTGCGCCTGCGGTGAGTGCCGCTTGCCCCCACCCCGGCCCTCCCCCGGAAGGGGAGGGAGTCAAGCCAATACCGGGGGGCGTTTGGCGCCCCAGCCGCATGCCAGGTCATACGCATGCCCCAGCCGCAGCACATCCAGATCCGCATGGATCGGCCCGGCAAGCTGCAGCCCCATCGGCAACCCGCCTTCCCCGAACCCCGCGCGCACATTCAGTGTCGGCAGCCCCGCCAGCGTGAACGGCGTGACGATCTCCATCCACCGGTGGTACGTGTCGCTCTTCACGCCGGCCACCTCGGCCGGCCAGTGCAGCTCGGCGTCGAACGGAAACACCTGCGCCGTCGGCGCCAGCACGAAGTCGAAGCGCTCGAACAGCTTGAGAAACGCGCGGTACACGTTCGAGCGGTAGTTCGAGGCCTGATAGAGCGAGGCCGCGTCGAGGTGCCGGCTCTGCTCTATTTCCCATTGCGCCTCGGGCTTGAGCTGCGCGAACAGCTTCGGGTCGCTCAGGTAGGCGCCCAGCTTGCCGCCCACCAGCAGTTGCCTCAGGCGCAGCCAGGCGCTCCAGTTGTGCTCGCGCGGCACGTCGAGCGTGCAGGGCTCGACCTCGCAGCCGATGTCGCGGAAGGTGCCGAGCGCCTTTTCGCCGAGCTCGCGCACGCCGGGCGCCAGCGGCAGGTCGGGCCAGATGCTGCCCAGCCAGCCGATGCGCAGGCCCTTGCCGTCGCCGTCGAGCTGCAGCGCTTCGGGCGAGGGCAGGGCGTGCGGCGACGACAGCGGCACCCGGCCGTCGAAGCCCGACTGCACCGCCAGCAGGCGCGCCGCGTCTTCCACGGTGCGCGCCATCGGGCCTTCGATGCCCAGTTGCTGGAAGAACAGCTCCTGCTCGGGGTCGCCGGGCACGCGTCCGCGCGAAGGCCGCATGCCGATCACGTTGTTGAAGGCGGCCGGGTTGCGCAGCGAGCCCATCATGTCGCTGCCGTCGGCCACGGGCACCATGCCCAGGGCCAGCGCCACGGCCGCGCCGCCGCTGCTGCCGCCCGCGCTGCGCTCGGGCGCATAGGCGTTGCGCGTGATGCCGAACACCGGGTTGTAGGTGTGCGAGCCGAGCCCGAACTCGGGCGTGTTGGTCTTGCCGATGACGATGGCGCCGGCGGCCCTTGCGCGGGCCACGTGCAGGCTGTCGGTGCGCGCCGGCGAGCGCGGCGACAGCGGCGAGCCCATCGAGGTCGGCAGCCCGGCGGCGTGGCTCAGGTCCTTCACCGCGAGCGGAAAGCCGTGCATCCAGCCGCGCCGTTCGCCGCGCGCCAGCTCGGCATCGCGCTCGTCGGCCTCCGCCAGCGACAGCGCCGGATCGCGCAGCGACACGATGGCGTTGAAGCGCGGATTCAGCGCCTCGATGCGCGCCAGCGAGGCGGCCATCAGCTCGCGGCAGGACACGTCGCGCGCGGCGATGCGGCGGGAGAGTTCGGTGGCGCTGAGGTCGAGCAGGTCGGCTGAAGGCATGGCGAGTGCGGGAAAAGGAGGGGGCGCCCAGTATGGCGCGGCGCTCGCATAATCGCCGCGTATGGAAACAAAGTGGCTCGAAGACTTCATCAGCCTTGCGGAAACGCGCAGCTTCAGCCGCTCGGCCCAGTTGAGGCATGTAACCCAGCCGGCGTTCTCGCGCCGCATCCAGGCGCTCGAAGGCTGGGCCGGCACCGACCTGGTCGACCGCAGCTCGTACCCGACGCGCCTCACGCCCGCGGGGCAGACGCTCTACAGCCAGGCCATCGAGATGCTGCAGTCGCTGCAGAGCACGCGCGCCATGCTGCGCGGCCATTCGGCCGCCGGGCAGGACGTGATCGAGTTCGCGGTGCCGCACACGCTGGCCTTCACCTTCTTCCCGGCCTGGGTCACGTCGCTGCGCGAGCACTTCGGCCCCATGAAGAGCCGGCTCATCGCGCTCAACGTGCATGACGCGGTGCTGCGGCTGGTGGAGGGCAGCTGCGACCTGCTGATCGCCTACCACCACCCCTCGCAGCCGCTGCAGCTGGACGCCAACAAGTACGAGATGGTGAGCCTGGGCGAGGAAACCGTCGCCCCCTGGGTCAAGGCCGACGCCGACGGCGCGCCGCGCTACCGGCTGCCGGGCCGCCCCGGCCAGCCGCTGCCTTACCTGGGCTATGCGCCGGGCGCCTACCTGGGGCGCGTCGTCGACCAGCTGCTGAAGGAGTCGGGCACGGCCATCCACCTCGACCGCGTCTATGAAACCGACATGGCCGAGGGCCTGAAGGTGATGGCGCTGGAGGGCCACGGCATCGCCTTCCTGCCGCAGAGCGCGGTGCGCAAGGAGATCAAGGCGCGCAAGCTGGTGAGTGCGCTGCCGCCCGAGATCGACAGCCTGGAGGCGACGATGGAAATCCGCGCCTACCGCGAGCGGCCGAGCGCACCGGCGCCGGTCAAGGGCGCATCCGGCCGCGCCGCCAAGTCGTCGTCGCTCGACAGCATGCAGCCCAAGGGCACGGCGGACGCGCTGTGGTCCTACCTTGTCGGCACCCAGCCGCCGCACTGACTGCGTTTTGTGCACCGCACAATCTATAAATGACGCGCATGACCGTCCCCGCAAACGGCATTGGCACGGCGGAGCCCGGGCCACTACAGTCGCGGCAGTTTTTTAACGCCGCTGTCACAAGCAAGCTTTACGGCACGCGCCACCCGCGTGCTTTTTTTTAGCCGAGGAACCTGTATGAGCACCAATTTCAGGACCGAACACGACTTCCTCGGCGAAAAGCAGATTCCAGCCGCCGCCTATTGGGGCGTGCACACGGCGCGGGCCGTCGAGAACTTCGCCATCTCCGGCACCCGCATCTCGGCCATGCCCGACCTGGTGCGCGCGCTGGCCTACGTGAAGAAGGCCGCCACCCGCGCCAATGCCGACCTCGGCGCCATCGACCGCGACCGCGCCGCCGCCATCATCCTGGCGTGCGAGGACGTCATCGACGGCAAGCTGCTCGACGAGTTCGTGGTCGACGTCATCCAGGGCGGCGCCGGCACCTCCACCAACATGAACGCCAACGAGGTCATCTGCAACCTCGCGCTGGAAAAGCTGGGCCACGAGAAGGCGCGCTACGACGTGCTGCACCCGAACGACCACGTCAACGCCTCGCAGAGCACCAACGACGTGTACCCCACCGCCGTGCGGCTGGCGCTGTGGTTCGCCATCGGCAGGCTGCTGGAGTCGATGGCCTCGCTGCGCCGCGCGTTCGAGGCCAAGGCGCTCGAATTCAAGGACATCCTCAAGATCGGCCGCACCCAGCTGCAGGACGCCGTGCCCATGACGCTGGGCCAGGAGTTCCTGACCTACGCCATCATGATCGGCGAGGACGAGGAGCGGCTCGGCGAGGCACGCGCGCTCATCGAGGAAATCAACCTCGGCGCCACCGCCATCGGCACCGGCATCAACGCACCGCACGGCTACGCCAACCTCGCATGCCAGTACCTGGCCGAGCAGACCGGCGTGCCGCTCAAGCAGGCCGCCAACCTCATCGAGGCCACGCAGGACACGGGCGCCTTCGTGCAGCTGTCGGGCGTGCTCAAGCGCGTGGCCACCAAGCTCAGCAAGACCTGTAACGACCTGCGCCTGCTCTCCAGCGGCCCGCAGGCCGGCTTCGGCGAGATCCGGCTGCCGGCGCGGCAGGCGGGCTCGTCGATCATGCCGGGCAAGGTCAACCCGGTGATCCCGGAAGTCATGAACCAGGTGGCCTTCGAGGTCATCGGCAACGACATCACGGTCACCATGGCCTCGGAGGCCGGCCAGCTGCAGCTCAATGCCTTCGAGCCGATCATGGGCTGGAGCCTGTTCAAGAGCATCCAGCACCTGAGCCGGGCCTGCAACACCCTGCAGAAGAACTGCGTCGAGGGCATCGAGGCCAACCGGGAGTTCCTTGCCAGGCAGGTGCGCGCGTCGGTCACGCTGGTCACGGCGCTCAATCCGCTCATCGGCTACGAGAAGGCCGCGCTCATCGCCAAGACCGCGCTGGCCACCGGCGGGCCTATCGACCTGGTGGCCGAGTCGCTGGGCATCATGACCCGCGCCGAGATGGAAGCGCTGCTCGTGCCGGAAAACCTGACGCAACCTGTAAGATTGTCAGCATCTGTTTCCGCCGCGGCCATGCCGACGGGCACGGAGGCTGCTAATCAATTGCCTCCGGCGCCATGACGGGTCTCATGCACCAGACGGGCGCCCGCTCCTGCGCGAAAGCACTGGGTTCAGTGCACCGTGCACCGGGGTGGTTACCAATGCGCCCAACAACAGTGTGTGTCTAGAATTTCGATGTATTTCTTTCTGTTCAATTTCCCAAGGAGTTTTCTGATGAAAAAGCAATTGCTCGCGCTGGCCGTGACGGCATTCGTGGCATCCGGCGCCTTCGCGCAGGCCACCGATACCCTCGCCAAGATCAAGGAGCGCGGTGCAGTGAACCTGGGTGTTCGCGATTCGTCCGGCCTGGCCTACACGCTGGGCGGCGGCAAGTACGTCGGCTTCCACACTGAAATGGCCGAGAACATCATCAAGGACCTGAGCAAGGACCTCGGCAAGCCGCTGACCGTCAACTACCAGGTCATCACCTCGCAGAACCGCGTGCCGCTGGTGCAGAACGGCACCATCGACTTCGAGTGCGGCTCCACCACCAACAACACGGCCCGCCAGAAGGACGTCGACTTCGCCTACACCACCTACGTGGAAGAAGTGCGCATCCTCACCAAGGCCAATTCGGGCATCAACGGCATCGCCGACCTGAAGGGCAAGGTCGTGGCCACCACCACCGGCACCACTTCCGTCCAGACGCTGCGCAAGAACAAGCGCGCCGAAGGCGTCGACTTCAAGGAAGTCATGGGCAAGGACCACGCCGACAGCTTCCTGCTGCTCGAGTCGGGCCGCGCCGACGCGTTCGTGATGGACGGTTCCATCCTGGCCGCCAACGCCGCCAAGTCGAAGAACCCCAAGGACTTCAAGATCGTCGGCGAAGTGCTGTCGGTCGAGCCCATCGCCTGCATGCTGCCCAAGGGCGACGCCAAGCTGAAGAAGGCCGTCGACGACAGCATCGTGCGCCAGATCAAGGACGGTTCGCTCGCCAAGCTGTACGACAAGTGGTTCACCCAGCCGATCCCGCCGAACAACGTCAACCTGAACATGCCGGTGTCGGAAGGTACCAAGGCCGCCTGGGCCAGCCCGAACGACAAGCCCATGGAAGCCTACGCCCCCAAGTAAGGCGGCGCCAGACCTGAAAAAGCCAAGCCCGCGCGGCACCCTGCCGACGCGGGCTTTTCGATGCAATGGGCGCGGGCCCTTACCCGCGAAGGAGGATGGATGCTGAACCTGGACATGTCGGTCTTTTGCCAGGACACGCTCACCAATGAAGTGGTCGCAAGCTGCTTTGCGCGAGGAGCGGACCAGACCTATCTGCAATGGATGCTGAACGCCTGGGGCTGGACCGTGGGCGTGTCGCTCTCGGCCCTGCTCGTGGCGCTCGTCGTGGGCTCGATCATCGGCACGCTGCGAACGCTCCCCGACAGTCCCTGGCTGGTTCGGCTCGGCAACGCATGGGTGGAGCTGTTCCGCAACATCCCGTTGCTGGTCCAGGTGTTCATCTGGTACTTCGTGCTGCCGAAGATCATTCCGCCCATGCGCGACCTGCCGCCGTTCGTGCTGGTGGTCTGTGCGCTGGGCTTCTTCACGTCCGCGCGTATCGCCGAGCAGTTGCGCTCGGGCATCCAGGCGCTTCCGCGCGGCCAGCGCTACGCGGGCATGGCCGTGGGCTTCACGACGCCGCAGTACTACCGCTTCGTGCTGCTGCCGATGGCGTACCGGATCATCATGCCGCCGCTGACCAGCGAGTCGATGAACATCTTCAAGAACTCGTCGGTGGCCTTCGCGGTGTCCATTCCCGAGCTCACGCAGTTCTACCTGCAGGCCGGTGAAGAGACCTCGGCGCAGATCCCGATCTACATCGGCGTGATCGCTCTCTACGTCATCAGCGCCATGCTGGTGAACCGCATCCTGACTTTCATCGAGCGCAAGGTGCGCGTGCCGGGCTTCGTTGCCGCCGGCGGCACGGGAGGCCACTGACATGATGAATCTCGACTTTTCCTTCTACAACTGGAGCCTGATCAGCACCTATGTGCTGAAGGGCTTCTACTTCAGCGTGATCCTGACGGTGGTGGCCACGCTGGGCGGCATCTTCTTCGGCACCCTGCTTGCGCTCATGCGCCTGTCGGGCAAGAAGTGGCTGGACTTTCCCGCGGCCGCCTACGTCAACGGCATGCGCTCCGTGCCGCTGGTGATGGTGATCCTGGGCTTCTTCCTGCTGGTGCCGTTCATCATCGGGCGGCCCATCGGGGCGGAGACCTCGGCGGTCATCACCTTCGTCTGCTTCGAGGCCGCCTATTTTTCCGAGATCATGCGTGCCGGCATCCAGT
Source organism: Variovorax sp. PMC12 (assembly GCF_003019815.1). Classification (NCBI taxonomy): domain Bacteria; kingdom Pseudomonadati; phylum Pseudomonadota; class Betaproteobacteria; order Burkholderiales; family Comamonadaceae; genus Variovorax; species Variovorax sp. PMC12. Next base: position 3,245,241 of record NZ_CP027773.1, on the reverse strand, counting down.
CGATCCCGCGCGGTCAGGTCTCCGCCGGCATGGCCGTGGGCATGACCTACGGCCAGAACATGAAGCTGGTGATCCTGCCCCAGGCGTTCCGGAACATGCTGCCGGTGCTGCTCACGCAGACCATCATCCTTTTCCAGGATACGTCGCTGGTCTACGCCATCGGCGCGTACGACATGCTCAAGGGCTTCGAGACCGCCGGCAAGAACTTCGGGCGGCCGGAAGAGGCCTACCTGCTGGCGGCCGTCGTCTATTTCGTCATGTGCTATGCCCTTTCCTGGCTGGTGAAGCGCCTGCACAAGAAAATCGCCATCATCAGATGACCCCCAGTCTTCGCGCACTTCGTGTCGCTTCGCCAACGCCCTTCCAGGGGGCAACGCCGGTGGCCCGGCAAAGCCGGTTCCACGGCGTTTCCCCGACTGCATTCGGTGCGATGAACCTGCTCACAGGAGTTTGAAAATGTCCGAAAAAATGATCGAAATCAAGAACGTATCCAAGTGGTACGGCCCGGTGCAGGTGCTCAACGACTGCTCCGTCAACATCTCCAAGGGCGACGTGGTCGTCGTCTGCGGCCCCTCGGGGTCCGGCAAGTCCACGCTCATCAAGACCGTGAACGCGCTGGAGCCCTTCCAGAAGGGCGAGATCACCGTCAACGGCATCCCGTTGCACGACCCCAAGACCAACCTGCCCAAGCTGCGCTCCAAGGTCGGCATGGTGTTCCAGCACTTCGAGCTGTTCCCGCACCTGTCGGTGACCGAGAACCTCACGATCGCGCAGATCAAGGTGCTTGGCCGCTCGCCCGACGAAGCCAAGACCCGCGGCCTGAAGATGCTCGACCGCGTGGGCCTGATGGCGCACAAGGACAAGTTCCCGGGCCAGCTCTCGGGCGGCCAGCAGCAGCGCGTGGCCATTGCCCGCGCGCTGTCGATGGACCCGATCGTGATGCTGTTCGACGAACCCACCTCGGCGCTCGACCCCGAGATGGTCGGCGAAGTGCTCGACGTGATGGTGGCCCTGGCCAAGGAAGGCATGACCATGATGGTGGTCACGCACGAAATGGCCTTCGCCCGCAAGGTGGCCAGCCGCGTGATCTTCATCGACGTGGGCGGCCGCATCCTGGAAGACTGCCCGAAGGACGAGTTCTTCGGACACCCGGAGAACCGCCAGCCGCGCACCAAGGACTTCCTCAACAAGATCCTGCAGCACTGATCCGCCGCGCAGGAAAGACAAGCCACGTTGTTCCGCAGCGTGGCTTTTTTCATTGCGCGATGACTTCTTCGATGCCCGGCCCTCGACTGCCGGCCCCTTGCGATGGAACTCCGCCAACTCCGCTATTTCGTGAAAGTCTGCGAACTGCGCAGCATGGGCCGCGCGGCCATCGAGCTCGGCGTGGTGACATCGGCGCTGAGTCAGCAGATCAGCCGCCTGGAGGGCGAGCTCAGCACCCGGCTGCTTCAACGCAGCAGCACCGGCGTCATTCCCACCGACGCCGGCGTGGCCTTCCTGCAGCAGGCCCAGCTCACGCTCCGCCATGCCGACGAGGCCGTGCGCGCGGCGCAGCAGGCACGCCTTTCCGGCCATGTGAGCGTGGGCCTGGCGCCAACCACCGCCTCCGTGCTCGGGTTGCCGCTGATCCGGGAAATGCGTGCGCGCTACCCCGACGTGCGGCTGCATCTGGTGGAGTCGCTGTCGGGCAACCTGGCCAGCATGCTGCAGTCTCGCCAGCTCGACCTGGCCGTGCTGTTCGAGACCGCCACGCCGCGCCGCTGGAGCATCGAGCCGCTGCTCGATGAAAAGCTCTTCGTCCTCGCGGCCGTCGGCCTGGCGCAGCGCCCGCCGGGTCCGAAGGTGCGGCTGGCGCAGCTGGCCGGCGTCCCGCTCATCATGCCCAGCGCCGGGCACGGCCTGCGTGCCAGCCTCACTTCCGCTTTCGCCCGTGCCCGCATCGAGCCGTTGGTGGTGGCCGAGATCGACGGCCTGGCGCTGCTGATGGACGCCGTGCGCGCCGGCCTGGGCGCCACCATCCAGCCCGGTGCCGCCATCGCGCGGCAGCCGGCGGACGATGTGCTCAGCAGCCAGATCACCGACAACCACGTGGGCCGGCGCAGCCTGCTGGTCAGCCTGTCGGACGACGAACTGTCGCCGGCCGCGCTGGCCACCCGGGTGGTGATGGCCGACACCGCGCGCATGCTGGTGCGCGAAGGCCGCTGGGCTGGCGCGAGTCTTCTCGAAAACTGAACACCTGTTGCCCGATCCGGCCTGTCGCCTGAAGGGTGGCCTGCCTACAGTCTCCCGACCCACAAGGAGACGAGAAGTGAGCGATGAACAGGTCGATGTGCTGGTCGTAGGCGGCGGCAATGCCGCGCTTTGCGCCGCGCTGATGGCACGCGAGGCGGGCGCCAGCGTCCTGCTGCTCGAAGCCGCGCCCAAGGCGTGGCGCGGCGGCAATTCGCAGCACACGCGCAACCTGCGCTGCATGCACGACGGTCCCCAGGACGTACTCGTGGAGGCCTACCCCGAAGAAGAATACTGGCAGGACCTGCTCAAGGTGACCGGCGGCCTGACCGACGAACACCTGGCCCGGCTGGTCATCCGTGCTTCGTCGAATTGCCGCGACTGGATGCGCAGCCACGGCGTGCACTTCCAGCCGCCTCTCTCCGGCGCACTGCATGTGGCGCGCACCAACGCCTTCTTCATGGGTGGCGGCAAGGCGCTGGTGAACGCCTATTACCGCAGCGCCGAGCGCCTCGGGGTGCGGATCCGCTATGAGACGCCCGTGGCTTCGGTGGAGCTCGACGGCCTGCGCTTCACCGCGGTGCGCACCGAGGGCGGTGAACGGATCGCCGCGAGAAGCTGCGTGCTCGCGGCAGGCGGGTTCGAGTCGAACCGTGAATGGCTGCGCGAGGCCTGGGGCCGCAACGAACGCGGCGAATGGCCGGCGGACAACTTCCTGATCCGCGGAACCCGCTTCAACCAGGGCGTCCTGCTCAGGCAGTTGATCGATGCCGGCGCGGACTCCGTCGGTGATCCCTCGCAGGGCCACATGGTGGCCATCGACGCCCGCGCGCCCCTCTACGACGGCGGCATCTGCACCCGCATCGATTGCGTGTCGCTGGGCGTGGTCGTCAACCGAGAGGCCCGCCGCTTCTACGACGAAGGCGAAGACTTCTGGCCCAAGCGCTATGCCATCTGGGGGCGGCTGGTAGCCCAGCAGCCGGGACAGATGGGCTATTCCATCATCGACCAGAAGGCGGTGGGCCGCTTCATGCCTCCCGTGTTTCCGGGCGCGGTCGCCGACACGCTGCCCGAGCTGGCACGCCTGCTCGGCCTGGACGAGGCGACCTTCCTGCGCACCATTGCCGACTACAACGCCGCCTGCCGTGTCGGCCGCTTCGACCACACGGCCCTCGATGACTGCCATACCGAAGGGCTGTCGCCCGCCAAGACCCACTGGGCGCGGCCCATCGACACCGCGCCCTTCCACGCCTACCCGCTGCGCCCCGGCATCACCTTCACCTACCTGGGCCTGAAGGTGGATGACACCGCCGCCGTGCGCTTTGGCGACCGGCCCAGCCCCAACCTCTTCGTGGCCGGCGAAATGATGGCCGGCAACGTGCTCGGCAAGGGCTACACCGCCGGCGTCGGCATGAGCATCGGCACCGCCTTCGGCCGCATTGCCGGCACGCAGGCCGCGGCCGCGGTCCTGAAGCAGAAAGAAATCCACCATGCAAACGCTTGAAGCCCTGGCACGCGAGGCGGGGTCGCTCGCGGAAGGTCCGCGCCGTGTCATTCCCATTCTTTCGGGCGCTGAGAGCGAGGTCGGCCGGCAGATGCAGATCTGCAATGCCTGCCGCTACTGCGAGGGCTTCTGTGCCGTGTTCCCGGCCATGACGCGCCGGCTCGAATTCGGCAAGGCCGACATCCACTTCCTGGCCAACCTCTGCCACAACTGCGGCGCCTGCCTGCATGCCTGCCAGTACGCGCCGCCGCACGAGTTTGCCGTCAACGTGCCAAGGGCCATGGCCGAGGTCCGCGGCCAGACCTACATGGACTACGCCTGGCCGCCCGCGCTCGGCGCGCTCTACCAACGCAACGGGCTCACGCTTTCGCTGGCCCTGGCCGGCGCGCTGGCGCTGTTCCTGGCGCTCGCCGTGGCAATGAAGGGCGGGCTGTGGGGAACGGCGCCGGGCGAAAACTTCTACAGCGTGTTTCCGCACAACCTGCTGGTCGCCCTGTTCGCCCCGGTGTTCCTGTTCGCAACCCTGGCGCTGGCCATGGGCGTGCGGCGCTTCTGGCGCGACATCACGCCCGCCACCAGCGGCGCGCCGCTGAACGGGCCCGCCGCGGCGGAAGCCGCCGACGCGGCACTGCGCCTCAGGTATCTGGACGGCGGCCACGGCGACGGTTGCCACAACGAAGACGACGCCTACACGCTGGCACGCAGGCGCTTTCACCATCTCACCTTCTACGGCTTCATGCTGTGCTTCGCGGCCACCGGCGTGGCCACGCTGTATCACTACGCCTTCGGCTGGGCCGCCCCCTACGCCTTGCCCAGCCCGCCGAAGCTGCTGGGCGTTGCCGGCGGCATCAGCCTGATGCTCGGCACCGCCGGCTTGTGGCACCTGAACCGCAAGCGGCATCCGCTGCACGGCGACCCGGCTCAAAAGCCCATGGACCTGGGCTTCATTGCGCTGTTGTTCCTCACCAGCGCCAGTGGCCTGGCCCTGTGGCTCGGCCGCGGCACCCCCGCCCTGGCCCTGCTGCTGTGCGTGCATCTGGGTGCCGTGATGGCGCTGTTCGCCACCATGCCCTACGGCAAGTTCGGCCACGGCATCTTCCGCAGCGCCGCCTTGCTGCGCCATGCCGTCGAGAAGCGCCTGCCAAACCCCGTCGGCCTCGGCTCGGACTGACGGGCAACACGACAAAACGACAACACGACAACCCCAAGGAGACTCCGATGAAAAAGCGACAACTTCTGCACCTCGCGGCCCTGGCCGCCACCTTCTTCCTGGCAGGGCATGCGCAGGCACAAGACTTTCCGCCGAAGAAGCCAGTCACCCTGGTGGTCGGCTTCGCACCGGGCGGCGCGGCGGACGCCGCCGCACGCCTGATCGCCAGGAAGCTCGGCGAAGACATCGGCCAGACGGTGATCGTCGACAACAAGGCGGGCGCGGGCGGCAACATCGCCCACCAGTACGTGGCCACGGGGCCCGCCGACGGCTCGATGCTGCTGCTCGGCTCCGTCGGGCCGCTGACCATCGCCCCGCATGTCATGAAGGTGAGCTACGACCCGTTCAAGGACCTGGCCGCGGTTTCCGGCGGCGTCAACTTTCCCAACGTGCTGGTGGTGCACAAGGGCCTGGGCGTGAAGACCCTGGCCGAGTTCGTGGCCCTGTCGAAGAAGAAACCCGGCAGCGTCGACTTCGCCTCGACCGGTGCCGGCTCCGCGTCCCATCTGGCCGGAGAACTGTTCAACCAGCGAGCCGGCATCGACATGGTGCATGTGCCTTACAAAGGCGGCGCCCCGGCCCTGCAAGACTTGCTGGGCCAGCGCATCGCCTCGTATTTTTCGGCGCCGCCGACTGCATTGCCGCAGATCGAGGCCGGCAATCTGGTTCCGCTGGCCAGCACGGGCCTGAGCCGCCCGGCCTACATGCCCAACATCCCGACGGTGGCGGAGTCGGGCTACCCCGGCTTCGAAGCCCTCAACTGGTATGCCTTCATGGCACCCGGCAAGACGCCCGCGGCCCTGCTGGATCGCTGGAACCATGCCATCGTCAAGGTGCTGGCCGATCCTGGCGTGAAGGAAGCGCTGAACAAGCACGGCCTGACCCCGCAGCCGACCACCCGCGCCGAGCTCACCGACTTCATGAGGAAAGAGGATTCCAAATGGAGCGCGATCGTGCGCGACCGCAAGATCACCGCGAACTGACCGGACTCAAGGCAGCCGCGCGATGTGTTCCGTCAGCAGGTCGAAGAAGCCCTGCGCATCGCCGTCGATGATCCAGTTCGCGTTGGCCGGCCGGCGCAGGCTGCCATGCCAGTCGGCCACCGTTTGCCCGAAGCCCATGCCCTCGCGGCTGTCGATCTCCACGTGGATGCGCCGGCCCCTGAACAGCGAAGGCTGCAGCAGGTAGGCCGTGACCGTGGCATCGTGCACCGGTCCGCCGGGCATGTCGTAGTGCTTCATTTCCTGCGGCGCGTAGGCGTCCAGGATGTCCGCGACGATCGCGCCGGCGCGGTTGCCCAGCTTGCGCAGCCGCGCGATGCGCTCGTCGCTCGTGAGGATCTTGTGCGTCACGTCCAGCGGCAGCATGGTGATCGGCACGCCGCTCGCGAGCACCGCCTCGGCCGCGTGCGGGTCGGCGAACACGTTGAACTCGGCCACGGGCGTGATGTTGCCGCCATTGAAATGCGCGCCGGCCATCAGCACCAGTTCGCGCAGGCCGCGCACGATGTCGGGTGCCTGTTCCAGCGCCAGCGCAAGGTTGGTCTGCGGGCCGAGCATGACCAGCGTCACGCTTTTCTCCGGCGCGGCGCGCAAGGTGCGAACGAGGTAGTCGACCGCGCTGCCTTCCGCCAGCGGCGCCGCGGGCTCGTACACGTCGACGCCGGTGAGGCCTTCGCGCCCGTGGATGTTGGCCGCGTAGATCGGCGTGCGCTTCAGCGGCCGCTGCGCGCCCGCGTAGACCGCAATGTCCGGCCGCCCGGCCCACTCGCACGCCAAGCGCGCATTGCGCGAAGTCTTGGCCAGCGGCACGTTGCCGGCCACGGTGGTCAGCGCCTGGATGTTCAGCCGCTCGGGCGCGGCCATCGCGAAGAGCAGCGCGATCACGTCGTCGGCGCCGGGGTCCGTGTCGATGATGAGCGTGTGACGTGCAGTGTTTATGGAATTCGGCGGCGGCATGAAAAGGGCTCCTGGCGGGCGCGAACGGCGCGCCCCTGCGGCGCCAGTCTGCCAGAGCGCGGGCGCCGCTCAGCCCTGCCGCAGCCGCCCGGCGAAGAACGCCAGGATCTCGTCACGCGCCGCCAGCGTCGGCTGGCCCGCCTCGTCGATCAGGTGCGCCGTCACCACGCTGTGCGGGCTCGCCACCACCTGCGCGAAGAAGGGCGGGGTGTCGGTGTTGGCCGCGCTGTCCGGCAGCACACGGGCCACGAAGCGTTCGCCCAGCGCCTCGGAGAAGGCGGCAAAGCGCTGCGCCCGGCAATGCTTGTCGCCTTCGAAGCGGTAAGCCATGACCGTCAGGTCTTCGCGCTCCAGCCGCTCGCGGACCGCGGCCAGTTCCTCCGGCGCCATGTTCGTGGCGGCGGGGTTGTCCATCGGCAGCGAAGGCTGGCACACCACCGGCGCCAGCATCGCGGGCTCCAGCATCATCGACAGCGCGAAGTTGCCGGTGAAGCACATGCCGATGGCGCCCACGCCGGGGCCGCCGCACTCTGCATGCGCGAGCCGCGCAAGCGCGCGCAGCCATTGCGTGACCGGGCTCGATTCATTGGCGGCGAAGGCGCGGAACTCCGCGCTCACGCAGGTGCGCCTGAACACGGCCACGCCTTCTTCCGCGCCGGGCACGGCACCGTCGCGGCCGAACAGCGACGGCATGTAGACGGTGAAGCCCGCGTCGCGCACCCAGCGTGCAAAGCGCGCCACATGCGGACTGATGCCGGGCATCTCGGTCATCACGATCACGGCCGGGCCCTCGCCGAGCACGTAGACCTTCTTTTCCACGCCGTCGAGCGTGATCCGGCGCGCGGTGAAATCGTCGAGCGGGTCGTCTTCGGTCAGGGGGCGGGGCGTCGTCGTCATGCGTTTCTCCGTGTTGCTCATGCAGGGCTGCGCGCCAGGTGCTGCAGATGGGCATAGCCCGCGTTGCGAGCGAAGTCGGGCAGCGTCCATATCTGGCCGCCCACGCCCCAGGCGCCGTCGGGCACTTCGTCGAGCACCACGGAGGTCATGAGGCGCCGCCGGTCGTCCGCCGGCATGGCTTCTGCGAAGGCTGCATGCATGCGCGCGGCATAGAGGCTGCGCGATTCGTCGTCGAGCACGCCGGCCGGCAGCAGCACCCGCGCCATGCACGGCAGGTATTGCGCGGTGGCGTCGGCGCCGCCGCAGGTCCAGCCGCCGGCAGCGACCTCGTCCACCAGCACCCAGCACATGAAACGCGCACGGGGCTCGTCCGGCATCTGCTCGACGGCCGCGGCCGCTTCATTGATCTTGCGAACCAGCGTGGCGCGGCTCTCGCCGGGAAAGGCGCCTTGGGGAATCTTCACGAGGATGTTGGGCATGGTTGTATTGGGCCCTTCGCGCCGCCAGAATGGCAGTGTCCAATTTGACTGTTTAGAAGCTGAATCAGACAGCCCCAAGAATGCACGACTTCACGATCCTGGTGCTGCCCGGCGCCTTCAATTCGAGCGTCGCGGTCACGCTCGACATGCTCGGCGCCGCGCAGGCCTTGGCTCCGCGTGCCGGCGTGGCGCCGCCGCGCTGGCGGCTGTGTTCGGTGCAGGGCGGCCCGGTGCCGCTGCAGGCCGGCATGGCCATCGACACCGCGCGCCTGCCCGTACGGCCGCGCGACGACCGCTCGGCCTGGGTGGTGCCGGGGCTCGGCCTCAACACGCCGGGCGACATCCGCGGCTGCCTCGAGAGCGATGACGCAGCCAAGGCAATCGCGGGCCTGGTGCGGCACGCAAAGGCCGGCGGGCAGGTCGCGGCCTCGTGCTCGGCCGTGTTTTTGCTCAACGCGGCCGGGCTGCTTCAGGGCCGGCGCGCGACCACCTCGTGGTGGTATGCGCCGCTGCTCGCGCGCATGGCGCCCGGCTGCACCGTCGATGCCGACCGCATGGTGTGCGCCGACGGCCCGGTGGTCACGGCCGGCGCCGCGTTCGCGCAGACCGACCTGATGCTGCACCTGCTGCGCGAGCGCTGCGGCAGCGCGCTCACCGACCTGGTCTCGCGCATGCTGCTGATCGATGGGCGCCAGGCACAGGCGCCGTTCGTGGTGCCGGAAGTGCTGGCCAACGGCAACGACCTGGTGGCGCGGCTGGCCGCGCGCGTCGAGTCGGCGCTGCCAGACGCACCGGCCGTCAGTGCGCTGGCGCGCGAGTTCTGCATGTCGGAGCGCACGCTGTCACGCCACATCCGCAAGGCCACCGGCAAGAGCACGCAGGCGCTGGTGCAGAGCGTGCGGCTGCGGCGCGCCCGCGCGCTGCTCGAAACCAGCCGCATGACGGTCGAGCAGGTGGCCGGCGCGGTGGGCTACCAGGACGCCACCGCGTTGCGGCGCCTGATGAAGAAGATGGCGGGGGCCAACCCGAGCCGCTATCGCAGCTGATGCGGCCGCGGCCACCGCCCCTCGTTTTTTTTACGCTTACTTCTTGCGCGCGGCAATCGCCTGCTCGGCCTTCGCCACCAGGTCCGTGCCCACGGTCGACTTCCACTTGTCGTACACCGGCCGCGTCGCCTTCACGAAGGCTTCGCGCTCCGCCGGCGTGAGGCTCGTCACCGTCACGCCCATGCCCGCGATGTCTTTCAGCACCGGCTTGTCGGCCTCCACCAGGCCCTTGCGCGCGATGGCGATCTCTTCCTTGCCCGCGTCGATGGCGGCCTGCCGCACGATGGCCTGGTCGGCAGGGGTCCACGAAGCCCAGATTTCCTTGTTGACCACGAACACCAGCGGGTCGGCCACGTAGCCCCAGGTGGTGACGAACTTCTGGCCCACGGTCTGCATCTTGAGCACGGTGAACAGGAACAGCGGGTTCTCCTGGCCGTCGACCGCGCCGCTCGCGAGGGCCGGCTGTGCGTCGGCCCAGCTCATCTGCGTGGGGTTGGCGCCGAGCGCGGTGAACATGTCGGAGTAGATGGGCGAGCCGACCACGCGGATCTTCATGCCCTTGATGTCTGCCGGCGACCTGATGGGCTTCTTGGAGTTGGTGATTTCGCGGAAGCCGTTTTCGCCCCACGCGAGCGGCACCACGCCGGCCTTGTCGAGCGTCTTGAACATTTCCTTGCCGACCTCGCCCTGCGTGAGCGCGTCGATGGCCGCGTAGTCGGGCATCAGGAAGGGCATGGAGAACAGGTTGAGCTGCTTGACCTGCGGCGACCAGTTGATGGTGGAGCCGACTGCCATGTCGATGACGCCCTGGCGCAGTGCGCTGAACTCGCGGGTCTGGTCGCCCTGGATGAGCGAGACGCCGGGGTAGAGCTTGATGTTGATGCGGCCCTGAGTGCGCTCTTTGACCATGTCGGCCCAGATTTTCCCGGCCTGGCCCCAGGGGGTGGGCGGGCCGAGCACGAGGGACATCTTGTATTCGGGCTTGTAGGCGGCCTGCGCCATTGCGCCGGTCGAGAACATGCCGAGGGCGGTGGTTGCTGCGGCGAGCCCGAGCAGGGTGCGGCGGAATTTCATGAGAGGTCTCCTTATTGTTCGAAACACTTACTGGTACTGAAAACTTTACTGAAGGGGCTTGTACGTTCAGGGCGCGTGCACAGGCCATCGGGTACTCCCCTCCGCGAATGTCCCCCGGCCTGCGGCCTCCTCCTTTATTTCGCTGCGGGGAGCACCCGACGCCCTGTGCACGAGGCACGCTGCTCGTGCTCGGCCGATCAACCGACGCCCTGTCCAACGCTCACGCTGGCGGGGTGCCTTGCGCAGCGAAATAAAGGAGGAGCCCGAAGGGCGGGGGACATTCGCGGAGCAAGGTACCCCGTCGGCGTGAGCGCACCCCGAACAGCGGCCGCCACGCAAGACAAGCATCAGTACCCCAACTTGCGAGGCAACCACAAAGCCAGCTCCGGGAAGACGATGACCAGCACCATCACCACGAACATCGAGAACAGCATCCACCCCACCCATCGCACCGTCTCTTCCATGCGCACATTCGCGATGCGGCACGACACCATCAGGTTGACCGCGAGCGGCGGCGTGAACTGGCCCAGCGCCACCTTCAGCGTGAGGATCACGCCGAACCAGACCGGGTCCCACTTGTAGTACTGCACGATCGGCAGCAGCAGCGGCACGAAGATCAGGAAAATCGACACGCCGTCCAGGAACATGCCGACAGTGATCAGCAGCAATATCAGCAGCGCCAGGATGCCGTATTCGCCCAGGCCCGAGTTCACGATGGCGCGCGTCACCGGGTCGATCACGCCCAGCGTCGACAGCGAATAAGCGAAGATGCCCGCCAGCGACACCACCAGCAGAATCACCGCAGAGAGTTCGCCCGACTCGCGCAAGATCACGAACAGGTCGCGCACCTTGATGGTCCGGTGAATGCACATGCCCACGAACAGGCCGTAGAACACCGCCACCACCGCCGCTTCGGTCGGCGTGAACCAGCCGGCGCGCATGCCGCCCAGAATGAGCACCGGCGCCGCCAGCCCCCAGGTCGCTTCGCGAAAGCTCTTCCAGAAAGGCGGGCGCGGCAGCGTCGATTCGAGCGCGCCCATCTTGTGCTTGCGGGCCAGCAGCACGGCCGGAATCATCAGCGCCAGGCCGGCCATCACGCCCGGGATCATGCCGGCCGCAAACAGCGCCGGCACCGAGGCGCCCGGCACCAGCACCGAATACACGATGAACGCGACCGAAGGCGGAATCAGGATGTCGGTGGCCGCCGCCGCGCCCACCACGCTGGCGGAGAACGCCGCCGGGTAGCCGGCGCGCGACATGGCCGCGATCATCACCGCGCCCACGGCCGCCGCGTTGGCCGGGCCGGAGCCGGAGATGCCGCCGAGGAACATCGCCACGGCAATCGCCACCAGCGGCAGCATGCCGGGGCCGCGGCCCACGATGGCAATGGCAAAGTTGACGAGACGCAGCGCCACGCCGGAGCGGTCGAAGATGGAGCCGACCAGCACGAACATCGGAATGGCCAGCAGCGGATACTTGCCCAGGCCGGCATAGAAGTTCTGCGGCACGGCGAGCAAGCCGAACCACTGGGCGTCGCTGTTGGCCAGCGCGATGCAGGCGGCGCCCGCCAGTCCCAGTGCGGCGCCGATGGGCACGCCCACCAGCATCATCACGACGAAGGCGACAAAGAGCAGGGTAGCGATCACTTGGTGTCTTCTGACTTGTAGTTTTTCTTGCGGCCGCGGCGGACCATGAGGCCGATGGCGCGCAGCGCGATCGCGAAGGACACGATAGGCAGCCAGATCGAATACCACCACGCCGGCAGCCCGATGCCCGGCGTCGTTTCTTCAAAGCGGTAGTCGTCCCACACCATGCGGATGCTGAGCGCGCCGATGAGGGTGAACAGAATGGCGATCATCAGCGCGCCAAACTGCGCGAGCCGCTTGCGCCGCGCCATCGAGCCGCTTTCGGAGAAGTACTCGATGCGAATATGCCGGTCGCGCGCCACGGCGGCCGAGCCGGCCACCAGCGCCAGCATGATCATGAGGAACACCGAGAACTCTTCGGTCCACGCGAAGGACGAATCGGTGAAGTAGCGCACCAGCACGTTGGCAAAGGTAATGAGCGCCAGGGCGCCCATGATGATGACGGTGAGCCAGTCTTCGATGGCCAGTGGCACCTTGGTGGGTTCGTCGGCGGCTTCGATGTCGGGGGGGATGGGGCTGGCGGCGTCCAGCGTGGGGCCGGACTCGGGTGGAGTTGTCATCGCAGGAAGGTCAGTGAGGCCAAAAGCCATGTCACCGGGCGGACGCCGGGACGCGTTCCGTACACCTCGACAGGGAAACAGCCGTCGATGCTAGGTGGTCGATGACCACTCATGTATCGGGGGTTTCCTTAGCTGCCTTGCCTTTCCAGGGCGTGTGCGCAGGCCGCCGGGTACTCCCCTCCGCGAATGTCCCCCGCCCTTCGGGCTCCTCCTTTATTTCGCTGCGGGGAGCACCCGGCGCCCTGCGCACGGGGAGTGTGGCTGGGGGGTAGTGGATAGGCAGAGGTCTCAAAGACTGGTGTCGGCTGCGCTCATACATCGAGATTTTTCGTGGTCGCAACTAGGCTCGGAGGCGCAATCGACTGCCTGGGTCGATCCCCTAGGAAAGTCTCGATATGGGTTGAGCTACCATTGCAGAACGCTAGCGTTTTTCACACAGGAGTTCTGCATTGGCCGTAACGAAGACAGAGGTGGTCAGTGCGAGAGTGCCTCCCGATGTGAAGGCCGCCCTGTCCGCTGCCGCAGAGGCGGAGAGACGCAGCGTTGCGTCCATGCTCGAAGTCATGGTTCTCAGCTACTGCCGTGATCATGGCATCGCCGCATTGCGTGCCGGCTCTATCGACAGGGCGCCTGGCAAGGCATCGCGAAAGCAACGCCAGCCGTCGAGCTGAAATGGCCTGACATGCAGGGCGATAAGGCATCGAATTTTGGACACCTCAAGGCGCACGATGAGCAACTCGTGCGCCTCGGGATGCTTGCTGAGCGCTACTTTGCGGACGATCCGAATACTTGCCTCCTGAAGCTTCGCCAATTGACGGAATTGCTCGCACAACTCGCAGCTTCGAACGTCGGGGTTTTCACCTCTTCCGAAGAAAAGCAGGTCGACCTGCTTCGCCGTCTGCAGGACCAGGGCATCATCCCGCGAGAGGTCGGGGCGTTGTTCGCGCAGGTCCGTAGGTCGGGCAACAACGCGAACCACAGTTTTGGCGGCGACCACCGCACCGCGTTGCTCAGCCTCCGGCTTACGTGGCAATTAGGCGTGTGGTTCCACCGGACCTTTAAGGATCCCGCCTTCAAGTCCGGCCCGTTCCTGCCTCCAGTGCCGCCGGCGAACGAAAGCGTCGAACTCACAACCGAACTCAACGCACTTCGGGTTGAGTTGGCCCAGTACCGAGCTACGCATCAGGATGCGGCCCAGGTGCTCGATCAGGCGCAGGCACAGATCAGGCGCGCCGAAGAAGATCGCGCGTTCTGGGAGAACATGGCCACGGAGGCCGAATCGGCAAAAGCCGCACTACTCCAGCGTATGGAGTTGCTTCAGGCCCAAGCCGGTGCGGAGCCACCACAGGCCATCGCGAGACTTGTAGCAGCCGCAAATTCGGCGGCAGCAGTCATCCAGATCAGCGAAGACGACACGCGCAAGCTCATCGACGAACAACTTGCCAGCGCGGGCTGGACGGTCGACTCGGCGCGGCTGACGTTCTCCAAAGGTGCCAGGCCCCAACGTGGCCAGAACCTCGCTATCGCCGAATGGCCCACCGAGACGGGGCCTGCCGACTACGCGCTGTTCATCGGCCTCACGCCGGTCGCCATCGTGGAGGCCAAGCGCAAGAACATCGACGTCTCGGCTGCATTGCAACAAGCCAAGCGCTACAGCCGCGGCTTCCGTGCATCACCCGAGGTGGAGCTTCCTGCCGACAACTTCGGAGCCAACGCCGAGTTCCGTATTCCCTTTGTGTTTTCCACCAACGGTCGTCCCTACTTGCGGCAGTTAGCTGAGAAAAGCGGCGTCTGGTTCTGTGACCTGCGGCGCCCAGAAAACCTCGGCCATGCACTAGACGGTTGGTACACGCCCGAAGGCCTGAGCGCGCTGATGGAGCGGGACGAAGACCGCGCGCACACCGAACTCGCCAATGCGCCATTCGAATACGGTTTTCCGCTACGCCCCTACCAGCAGAACGCCATCCGGGCGACCGAGGCCAGTATTCACGAGGGCCAGCGTGCCATCTTGCTGGCCATGGCCACTGGCACCGGCAAGACCAAGACCTGCATTGCCCTCATCTACCGCCTGCTCAATGCCAAGCGCTTTCGCCGCATCTTATTTTTGGTCGACCGCTCAGCCCTGGGCGAGCAGGCCGCGAATGCCTTCAAGGACACGCGGATGGAGCGTTTGCAGACCTTCGCCGACATTTTCGGCATCAAGGAACTGGATGCCCCACGGCCCGACGCCGACACGGCCGTCCATCTGGCCACGATCCAGGGCATGGTGCAACGTGTTCTGTACACCGCCGAAGGTGAGCTTCCACCTCCCGTCGACCAGTACGACTGCATCGTCGTCGACGAATGCCATCGCGGCTACCTGCTTGACCGTGAGTTGTCGGACACCGAACTCAGTTTCCGTGGCTACGACGACTACGTTTCCAAATACCGGCGCGTGCTGGACCACTTCGACGCTGTGAAGGTCGGCCTCACCGCCACGCCTGCGCTGCACACCACTCAGATCTTCGGACCGCCGGTGTTCACTTACGGGTACCGTGAGGCCGTCGTCGATGGCTGGCTGGTGGACTACGAACCGCCCATCCAGGTGCACACCCACTTGTCCAGCGAAGGCATCGCCTGGAAGGCTGGCGAGGAAGTCAAGGTTTACAACACGGGCCGCCAGCAGATCGACCTGTTCAAGGCGCCGGACGAGATCAAGCTCAAGGTCGACGATTTCAACCGCAAGGTCATCACACGACCGTTCAACGAGGTTGTTTGCAACTATTTGGCGCAGGAGCTGGACCCCGCGTCGCGCCGCAAGACGCTGATCTTCTGCGTCAGCGACAGTCATGCCGACATGGTGGTGGACTTGCTCAAGCAGGCTTTCGCCACCCAGTACGGTTCTGTGGAAGATGACGCCGTCATCAAGATCACCGGCGCGGCCGACAGGCCGCTGCAGTTGATCCGCCGCTACAGGAACGAACGCCTCCCCAACGTTGCGGTGACGGTGGACCTGCTGACCACCGGCATTGACGTGCCCGAGATCTGCAACCTGGTCTTCCTGCGACAGGTGAATAGCCGCATCCTGTTCGATCAGATGCTGGGCCGCGCTACGCGGCTGTGCGACTTCGGCGGTACCGACGTAAAGGACGCGTTCCGCGTGTTCGACGCCGTGCGCATCTTCGAGGCTATCGGCGACATGACGGCCATGCAGCCCGTGGTCGTGAATCCGAAAATCAGCTTCAGCCAACTGGCCCAGGAGCTGGCAACGCTCAAGGACGATGCCGCCACCGCCCTGGTGCGTGACCAGTTCCTGGCTAAGCTGCAGCGCAAGAAGCGTCACCTGTCTGACAACGACCGACAAGACTTCGAAGCCAAAGCCGGCATGCCCGTGCAGGCCTTCATCCAGAAACTGAAGGCTATGTCCCCGACCGATGTGGCCGCATGGTTCGTTCAAAACCCGGAGCTGGGCGAACTGCTGGACCGCCGCGGCGATGGCCCCGAACGCGAGATGTATGTGTCAGAGCATGCCGACCGCTTTGAACGTGCCGATCGCGGCTACGGCAAGGCCCAGAAGCCAGACGACTACCTCCGCGCGTTCGGCGATTTCATCCGGGACCAAGGCAACCAGATTCCGGCCTTGGTGACCGTGCTCACCCGCCCGCGCGAGCTGACCCGCGCCCAGCTGCGCGAGCTGGTGCTGACCCTGGACCGTGCCGGCTTCACCGAAACCAATCTGGCCTCGGCTTGGCGCGAGCTGACCAATCAGGACATCGCCGCGCGCATCGTCGGCTATATCCGCCAGGCCGCCATCGGCGACGCGCTGGTACCCTACGCCGAGCGGGTGGACCATGCGTTGCAAAACCTGCTGGCGCACCCGCCCGGCGGCAAGCCTTGGAGCACACCGCAGCGCGACTGGCTCAAACGCATTGCGGCGCAGACCAAGGCCAACGTGCTGGTAGACCGCGCCGCTCTCGACGACCCCGACCTCATCTTCAAGCGCGAAGGCGGCGGCTTCAACCGCCTCGACAAAGTCTTCAATGGCCGGCTCCAGCCCGTGCTGGAGGCCTTCAACGACGCGCTGTGGTCCCCACCATCATCGGCCAACCGCTGACCTCTCTACTGACCCCCTGCTATCTCATGACCAACCACTCTGCCGCGCTCGACATCGGCGCCAAGCTTTGGTCGCTGTGCCACGTGCTGCGTGACGACGGCGTCACGTACCACCAGTACCTGAGCGAACTGACCTACCTGCTGTTCCTGAAGATGATGAAGGAGACCGGACAGGAAGACCGGCTCAAGGTGTGGAAGCGACCCAAGAAGTCCGAGCCCCCGGTCGAACAACCCGGCACCCGCTGGGACGACCTGCTCAACGCCTCCACGCCCGAACGGCTCGACCTTTACAAGGAGATGCTGCTCGACTACGGCCTGCGCGGCCGCGGCGCCGTGCAGGAAATCTACGCCAACGCCAACACCTTCATCACCAAGCCCGCCACACTGAGCAAGCTGGTCATCGACATCGACAGTCTGGACTGGTACAGCGTGGACCGCGACGACCTGGGCGACATGTACGAAGACCTGCTGGAGCGGAACGCCGGCGAGAAAAAGAGCGGCGCCGGCCAGTACTTCACGCCAAGGCATCTGATCGACAGCATCGTTGCGGTGATGCAGCCGCAGCTGGGCGACGTGATCCAGGATCCGGCGGCCGGCACCTGCGGCTTCCTGATCGCTGCCAACAACTACCTGCGTCATCACAATGACTTCGACAGCCTGACGGATGCTCATCAGCGCCGCTACGCCAAGGACACCTTCTTCGGCATGGAGCTGGTGCAGGACACGCACCGCCTGGCACTGATGAACATGCTGCTGCACGGCATCGAAGGCGGAGTGACCTATGGCGACACGCTCAGCGATGACCACAACCAGTTGCCGAACGCCACGCTGATCCTCTCCAACCCACCCTTTGGCACCAAGAAAGGCGGCGGCCTGCCGACACGTGGCGACCTCACCTTTGAGACCAGCAACAAGCAGTTCGCCTTCCTGCAGCACATTTACCGTGCGCTGAAGCCGGGTGGGCGCGCCGCCGTGGTGCTGCCCGACAACGTGCTGTTCGAAAGCAACATCGGTACCGAGATCCGCCGCGACCTGATGGACAAGTGCAACCTGCACACCATCCTGCGCCTGCCTACTGGCATCTTCTACGCCCAGGGCGTGAAGACCAACGTGCTGTTCTTCACCCGCGGCAAGACCGACAAGGGCAACACCAAGGAAGTGTGGGTCTACGACATGCGCGCCAACATGCCGCAGTTCGGCAAGCGCACGCCCTTCACGCGTGACTACTTCCGCACATTGCCCGACACCCCCGCCGAGCGCTCGCGCGACAAGTTCGAAGACGTGTTTGGCGACGACCCCGCTGGCGGTCCTGCTGCGTTGGCCGCACGCCAGGACGCCGGCGCGACCGGCCGCTGGCGCCGCTTCACGCGCGAACAGATCGCGCAACGTGGCGACAACCTCGACATCAGCTGGCTCAAGGACGACAGCGCCGAAGCCGCCGACGCCCAGCGCGACGACCCGGCCATGGTGGCTCGCCTGCTGCAGCGCGAGTTGGGCGACGCCATGGCCGAATTGCGGGCCTTGCTGGAGGAATTGGGCGAAGACCCCGATGCGGCGCTGGACGACCTGCCCTTGGACGAACCGCAGGCCGTCGAGACCCAGGCATGAACACGGTGACAACATCAGTAGCCGGTGCACCACCAGACAACCTGCACGCCGAGCTGCGCGCGCTGATCACCGCCAGCCGCCAGCGCCTGGCCGGTGCGGTCAATGCCGAGTTGACCCGGCTGTACTGGACCGTCGGGCAGCGCCTGGCCTCCGAAGTGCTGGGCGGCGAGCGTGCCGGCTACGGCGCCCGCTTGCTCGACCAGTTGGGCCAGCAGCTGGCGCAGGAATTCGGCCGCGGGTTCGAATCCCGCAACCTGCGCCGCATGGTGAAGTTCGCAGAGGCTTTCCCTGACGCGGAGATTGTGTCGACGCTGTCGACACAATTGAGCTGGAGCCACCTGGTAGCCATCGTGGCGCTCAAGACGCCCGAGGCTCGCGCCTTCTATGCCCAGCGCGCCGCGCAAGATGGATGGAGTGTGCGGGAGCTGAACCACCAGATCGAGCGCAAGGCCTTCGAGCGCACGGAAATCGCCGCCGCCCAGACCCCCGTGCTGGCCGCAACGCCTGCGCTGGTCTTCAAGGACCCGTACTTTCTGGACTTCCTGGGCTTGCACCAGGGCCATGACGAAGCCGACCTCGAAGCCGCGATCCTGCGCCAGCTCGAAGCCTTCATCCTGGAACTGGGGCGCGGCTTTGCGTTTGTCGAACGGCAAAAACGCATGGTCATCGATGGGGAAGATTTCTACCTCGACCTGCTGTTCTTCCACCGCCGGCTGCGCCGCCTCGTGGCCATCGAACTCAAGCTCGGCCGCTTCAAGGCCGCGCACAAGGGTCAGATGGAGCTGTATCTCAAATGGCTCGACAAGCACGAGCGCCAGACCGGTGAAGAAGCGCCCATTGGCCTGATCCTGTGTGCCGAGTCCAGCCGCGAGCAGGTGGAGCTGTTGCAGATGCACAAAGACGGCATCACCGTGGCCGAGTACTGGACGGAGCTGCCGCCCAAGGCGGAACTGGAGCAGCAGTTGCATGCGGCGCTGGTGGAGGCGCGGGAGCGGTTGGCGCGGCGGGGAGTTTTGTTGGAGAGTGGCGATGAGTGAGTTCGAGATCACGCCGGAAAGCTTGCCGTCTTCTTGGGTAGTTACAAACCTGGGCTCAGTTGTCGACTATGGCAAGACTGCGAAAGCTGAGCCTTCGGAAATCCCCGGCGATGCCTGGGTGTTGGAACTGGAAGACATCGAGAAGGACAGCTCGCGCATCCTGGGCCGAGTCACCCAATCCCAACGCCAGTCCCGAAGCACCAAGAATCGATTCAATGCCGGGGATGTGCTGTACGGCAAGTTGCGCCCTTACCTCAACAAAGTGGTCATCGCGGACGAGCCGGGCTTCTGCAGCACTGAGATCGTGCCCCTGTCGGCAAATCCAGCACTGGACAATCGCTACCTCTTCCACTGGCTCAAACATCCGGCGTTCCTGAAATACGTGGAGGCCGCCAGTCATGGTATGAATATGCCGCGGCTTGGCACCGAAGCGGGTAGGTCCGCGCCCCTCGTGGTGGCGCCACGAAGAGAGCAAACCCGCATCGCCGACCAACTCGACACCCTGCTGGCCCGCATCCAAGCCTGCAATGACAGCCTGGATGCCATTCCGGCGTTGCTCAACCGGTTTCGGCAGGCGGTTCTGCAAGCGGCAGTCAGCGGAGAGATGACTATAGGAAAGGAAGTGGGGACTGCTGCGACAACGCACCAATTGGTTACGCTAGGCGAAGAAACTCTGCGGATTCCTAGTTCATGGCAGGTCATTGACCTTGGGCAAGCAATCGATCCGGCGCGGCCGCTCTGCTACGGCGTTGTTCAACCTGGCGCAGAGGTATCAAAAGGTGTTCCGCTGATTCGCGTCCAGGACATGGAAGCTGGGTCTGTACTGGAGAGTCAGCTTAGAACGGTTTCGTCAGAAGTCGACCGAGAGTACAGACGATCTCGTGTGGTAGGCGGAGAAGTCTTGATTTCGGTAGTGGGAACTATTGGAAGAACTGCCGTCGTCCCAGCGGGTATGAAAGCGAACATTGCACGTGCAGTAGCGCGCCTCGCTTGTCGAGATGGAGTACTGAATCTATGGCTTCACTATTGGCTTTCGACCGAGTCAATTCAATGGCACTTACTCCGCAGTGCGAAGGAGGTTGCAAGGAAAACGTTGAATCTTGCTGATCTGGCTCGTATCCCCTTGGCTTTACCGAGTCCAGAAGAGCAGGCGCTGATCGTCAATCGGGTTCTGGCACTCTTTGCACTCGCCGACGCGATCGAAGCTCGCCATGCCGCTGCCATTGCACTTGTCCAGCGTCTCACCCCGCTGACCCTCGCCAAGGCCTTCCGTGGCGAGTTGGTGCAGCAAGACTCGTATGACGAACCTGCCAGCGCGCTGCTAGCGCGAATTACTGCCCACAGCGCAACAGCGCCGGTTACTGAGACCCGAGCACCGCGCCGTGGCCGCCCGCCACGCGCTCCAAAGGAAGCCGCCGCCATGACCAAGAGCCGCCAGGACGATGATGTGATGAATCAGCCTTACCTCGCCGGGCACCTCCGGCGCATCGGTTCGCCCGCCAGCGCCGAGGTGCTGTTTAAGTTGGCCGAGCTGCCGGTGGCCGACTTTTACAAGCAACTGGCTTGGGAGGTTGCAGAGGGCCACGTAAAGGACAACCAGACCACCCTGGAGCCCAGCCATGCGGCTGGATAAGGTTTTCATTGATGGCTTCAAGAACCTGAAGCAGTTGGAGGTGGACTTCGACGAGAGCCATCTCACCACGGTGCTTATCGGCCAGAACGGCGCTGGAAAATCCAACCTCATCGAGGCCATCGCGCAGGTCTTTCGTTGGATGGACCTGCGGCGCCACGAGCCGCGCTTTCGCTACCGGGTGGAATACCGCATTCAGCCCCCAGGCCGAACCGTTGCCGAACCGCCGCGCGTATGCCTGAGCAATGTGCCGGGCGAGCCGCCCGTGCGCGTAGATGGCCGCGAAGTCAAGCGTTCCGAATTCGAGAAGCGCAAGGTCGAATTGTTTCCAGACCTGGTGTTTGGCTACTACTCCGGCGGCAGCCGACGGCTGGAGGCGTTGTTTGACAGCCACCAGCGACGCTACTACGACGACATTAAGCTCGAAGATGACCCGGCAAAGGTGGCGCAGGCGCAGGTGGCCCGGCGCCTGTTCTATTGCCGGCCCATCCACGGCGTTCTGGCGCTGCTGGCACTGTTCGCTTTCCCGGCCCCAAAGGTCAAAGCCGAGTTGGCCGACAGGCTGGGCATCACCGGGTTCCATTCGCTTCTGGCCCTGTTTCGTGAACCCTGGTTTGCCAAGGGCAAGCGCGCCAGCGCCGAAGATCTGTGGGGGGCCGGTGGGCCTGCCGGTCGGGCGGCGCACCGCTTCAAGGAGCTAGCCTTCCACCCGTTCGCGCTCGACGGCAATGCTGTGGACGACTACCGCGACAAGAAGCAGGTCGAGCCGCAGTTCGCAGCCTTCCTGCCATCGATCGAGCGGCTGAAGCAACTTGCCCAGCAGTTCAAGGACGAACGCGAGACGTTCTACGCTCTGGAGGCGATGGACATCTCTGACCTGGTGCGCGAGATCCAGGTGTGGGTGACGCGCAGCAACGACGTCAGCGGCGATGTGGGCTTTGCCGACCTGTCTGACGGAGAGCGGCAGTTGCTAATGGTGCTGGGCCTGATCCGGGTCTCGCGCGGCAAGCGTTCGCTGTTCCTGCTGGACGAGCCTGATACGCACCTCAACCCGCATTGGCAGCACAGTTACTTGAAGCTGATCGAAGACTGGACGGACATCGCCGCGGAGAAAGAGCACTGCCACATCGTGCTGACTTCGCATAACCCGTTGACAGTTTCGGCGCTGTCGCGCGATGAAGTACGTGTGATCGTTCAGGCTGACGACGGCCGCGTTACTGCCGCCGCACCGTATGCAGACCCGCGCGGCATGGGCTTCACAGCGACACTCACCGAGATCTTCGGCTTGGCGACGAGTCTGGATGTCGAGACCCAGCGTCTGGTGGATGAGCGCAACGAGTTGGTTCAGTTGGTCGAGCGTGGCGATGAGCAGCAGCGTAGGCTCATCGCGTTAAACGATCAGCTCGCACGACTTGGCTTCCTGAACGAAGACCGCGAACCGCTGTATCAGGACTTCCTGCGCGCCTGGCACGATCTGCGGTACGCAGACAGGCCACCACTCAGCCCCGCCGACGTGGAGGCAAGGCAGCGAGCCATGAAGACGTTGATCCAGAAGCTGACAATTTCGGAGGCCAAGCAGTGATCTACGTCCGTCGAGACCCGGCGCTGATTCCGGAGAAGGTGCTGCGCGTCGCCGAGCGCGCGCAGGCCCAGCTTGAAGCCCTGGCGCCAGACCAGCGCGCTGAATTCATTGATAAGAAGCGGCGAATCTGGCGGGCGTTCGCTCGTTACCTGGCCAAGATGTCATACGGCAAGTGCTGGTACTCCGAGAGCGACTGCGTTCAGTCTTTCATGGACGTGGACCACTACCGCCCCAAGAAGCAGGCCAAACGCACCAGCACCGAAAGCGACGATGGCTACCCTTGGCTCGCGTTCTCATGGGACAACTTTAGGCTTGCGGCGCAGCGATCGAACCAGATCAACACGGAGGACGATGCAGAAGAGTCGGTCGGTAAGGGCGCATGGTTCCCGCTGATGCAGGGAGGTAAGCGCGCTACGTGGGATGACCGCTGCCTCGATGACGAGCGACCCGTTCTGCTCGATCCCGCAAGGCTAGCCGACGTTCGGCTGATCGAGGTCACCGCCGCCGGGAAGATGGGTGCGACCAAGCTTTGCCTGGGTGACTACGAGCGAACGCGCGTCAGCAACACCGTCAAGTTGCTGGGGCTAGATCTTCCTGGACTAGTGTCAGCGAGACAGCGCGCGATGCGGCTGGTACAGGAGCTGGTGGAGCAGGTTGAAAAAGCACTGGTCGCTGCGGACTCAGATGCAGAGGCTTCCGCATTTGTAGCCAATCACATGCCGATCGACGGGCAGGTCAACTTCCTGCAGCGGATGACAGAGCCCAGCCAGCCATACGCCGCGGCAGTCCGGGCACAGCTTCGATTCCTGGGCTACGCCGACCTGTGTGCACCGATCGAGCAGATGGGAGCGGCTGCGTGAGCGACATCAAACTCTTCCGCCTCAACTCCGGCCGCGCCTTCGAGCTGCAAGGCGACGCCTCCGACCTCGAGAAGCCGCTCCAGACTCTGATCGAGGCCAACCTCGACACCCTGCTCGGCATTCGTTTCCTGGCCACCGAATACTCCACCGGGAAGACGCACGCTGGCCGCATCGACTCGCTGGGTCTGGACGAGAACAACTGCCCGGTAATCCTGGAATACAAGCGGTCGGTCGGCGAGAACGTCATCAACCAGGGCCTGTTCTACCTGGACTGGCTGATGGACCATCAGGCCGAGTTCAAGCTGTTGGTGATGGACAAGCTGGGCAATCCGGCGGCCGATGCCATCGACTGGACGGCGCCGCGCCTGGTTTGCATCGCGGCTGACTTCACCAAGTACGACGGCCATGCGGTGCAGCAGATCAATCGCAATATCGAGCTGATCCGCTACCGGCGCTTTGGCGAAGAACTGCTACTGCTGGAGCAGGCCAACGCCACCAGCGCGAACGGCGGCCGTGCGTCGGTGGCCAAGACCGCGAAATCGCCAAAGTCTGCGCTTACGGAGGCCGTTGCGGCGAAGCCGGTGACGGGAGACCGGTCGTTTGCCGAATGGCTGCCCTTGCTTACGCCCCACTTGAGCGAGTTGATGGCGTCGCTGGAGGGGCATGTGCTTTCGCTGGGCGACGACGTGCAACGTAAAGAGCTGAAGTTGTACGTGGCCTTCAAGCGCTTGAAGAACTTTGCCACCGTGGTGCCGCAGAAGGCGCGCTTGCTTCTGTACCTGCACGTCGACCCAGCCCAGGTGCTGCCGCTACCGTCGAACGGGCGGGATGTCAGGCAGCAAGGGCATTGGGGAACGGGTGACCTGGAACTGTCCCTCGCATCGCAGTCGGATCTGGATGCAGCGAAGCCGCTGATCCTGTTGGCGTATGAGGGCCGTGCGATGGGTACTGTGACTTCTTCAGGCAGTTGACGGTCTGCCCAGGCGGGCCGCGAACCTAGCAGCCCGCAGACCAGCTGCTAACTGCTGGTCTCAGGCGCTCCACGTCGCGCCTTCTCGCTCACCTGAAACAGCTCCCCAGCCTTGCGAGCCAGCTCAGCCGCAAGCCAAAGCAGGTTGTCCAATCGTCGAGGCCCATCCCCGCTGCACCAGTCGATGTCTTCCCCGTGGCAGACCCACAGGAGGGCTTCGAGCTGAGAGAGGGTGTTTTCGAGAAGATCCGCCGCGTCTTGGGCGTTGTCTTCGGAAGCTACCGGCGTGCGAGGCCGGGCTATAGTCGTGGTAGCCATTTTTGTGCGCTCCTTCCAAGGTGATTGCACGAACTTGGTTAGACGGTCGGGGTGCTGAGAACACCTCGGCCGTCGCCTTTTGATACCTCGCATCTGCATCGCTGCTTTCGCACCGACGACCTGCCGCGAGGCAAGCAGCCTTCAAACATCTAAGTGGTGGGGTGTGTTGCTTCCCTTGGTGGGGTATGGAGTGACAGGGGCATCCACTCTAGAGAAGAACTGCGCAAAGCAGCCGCCCGAAGCGGCAAGAAGTCCCGCAGAGCGCCAACAAATGCAGCTTCCACAGCAGCACTGAACGTTCACGCCGGCGGGGTGCCTTGCGCAGCGAAATAAAGGAGGAGGCCGAAGGCCGGGGGACATTCGCGGAGCAAGGTACCCCGTCGGCGTGAGCGCCCCCCGAATGCAACCCAAACGGAATCAGCCCATCAAGGACCGCGCCCGCTCCAGATGCTCCCGGCACTCACGCACCATGCGCTCCAGCAACTCGGCGCAGGTAGGAATGTCGTCGATCAGCCCGATGCACTGCCCCGCAGACACCACACCGTTCTGCACCTCGCCAGACTCCAGCGCCGCACGGCCGCGCGCACCGGCCACCAGCGGCCGCACTTCCTCGAACTCGCAACCGCCGGGCCGGTTCTCCGTGGCCACCACCTCTTCGGAAATCGCGTTGCGGAACACGCGCGCGGTGTTGCGCATCGTGCGGAACATCAGCTTCGTGTCGCGCTCGGTCGCATCCACCAGCGCCTGCTTGATGTTGTCGTGAATGGGCGCTTCCTTGGTCACGCAGAAGCGCGTGCCCATGTTGATGCCCTCGGCGCCCAGCGCCAGCGCCGCGGCCATGCCGCGACCATCGGCGATGCCGCCCGACGCGATGATCGGAATGCGCAGCTTGCGCGCCGCAATCGGCAGCAGCACCAGGCCGGGCACGTCGTCTTCGCCGGGATGGCCCGCGCATTCGAAACCGTCCACCGACACCGCGTCCACGCCATTGCGCTCCGCCGACAGCGCATGGCGCACCGAGGTGCACTTGTGCACGATCTTCACGTCATGCCGCTTCAGCGCTTCGATGAAGTCCTTCGGGCTGTTGCCCGCGGTCTCCACGATCTTCACGCCGCTGTCGATGATGGCCTGCACGTACTCCGCATACGGCGGCGGCTTCACCGCCGGCAGGATCGTGAGGTTCACGCCGAAGGGCTTGTCCGTGAGCGCGCGCGTGCGCGCGATCTCGTTGCGCAGGTCGTCGGGCGTGGGCTGCGTGAGCGCGGTCACGATGCCCAGGCCGCCGGCGTTCGACACGGCCGCGGCCAGCTCGGCACGGCCCACCCATTGCATGCCGCCCTGGATGATGGGGTAGCGAATGCCGAGCAGTTCGGTGATGCGGGTCTTCATCTTGCGGCGGCCTCTTTCTTACAGCGCCTTCACCAGTTCGGGCACTGCCACGAACAGGTCGGCCACCAGGCCGTAGTCGGCCACCGAGAAGATCGGCGCCTCTTCGTCCTTGTTGATCGCGACGATGACCTTCGAGTCCTTCATGCCGGCCAGATGCTGGATCGCGCCCGAGATGCCCGCCGCGATGTACAGCTGCGGCGCGACGATCTTGCCCGTCTGGCCCACTTGCCAGTCGTTCGGTGCGTAGCCCGCATCCACCGCCGCGCGGCTGGCGCCCAGGCCCGCGTTCAGCTTGTCGGCCAGCGGCGTCATCACTTCGGTGAACTTCTCGGCGCTGCCCAGCGCACGGCCACCGGAGACGATGATCTTGGCGGCCGTCAGCTCGGGGCGGTCGCTCTTGGTCACTTCACGGCCAACGAAGCTGCTCTTGCCGCTGTCTGCCACGCCTTCAGCGGTTTCGACGGTTGCGCTGCCACCGGTGGCGGCTGCGGCGTCGAAGCCGGTCGTGCGCACGGTGATCACCTTGGTGGCGTCGCTGCTCTGCACCGTGGCAATCGCGTTGCCGGCGTAGATCGGGCGCTCGAAGGTGTCGGGGCTGTCGACCTTGGTGATGTCGCTGATCTGGGCCACGTCCAGCTTGGCGGCCACGCGCGGTGCGACGTTCTTGCCGTTGGCGGTCGAGGGGAACAGGATGTGGCTGTAGTTGGATGCGATCGCCAGCACCTGGGCTGCGACGTTCTCGGCGAGGTTCTCGGCCAGGCTGGGGCTGTCTGCGGCGATGACCTTGGTCACGCCTGCGATCTGGGCGGCGGCCTTGGCGGCTTCGGCGGCATTGGCGCCTGCCACCAGCACGTGCACTTCACCGCCGCAAGCCAGCGCTGCGGTCACGGTGTTCAGGGTCGCCGGCTTGATGCTGGCGTGGTCGTGTTCGGCAATAACAAGTGCGGTCATGTTCAGATCACCTTCGCTTCGTTCTTCAGTTTGTCCACCAGCGTTGCAACGTCGGGCACCTTGATGCCGGCGCCGCGCTTCGGCGGCTCCGCGACCTTCAGCGTCTTCAGGCGCGGCTTCACATCCACACCCAGGTCTTCGGGCTTGACCGTGTCCAGTTGCTTCTTCTTGGCCTTCATGATGTTCGGCAGCGTCACGTAGCGCGGCTCGTTCAGGCGCAGGTCGGTGGTGATGACTGCGGGCAGGCTCAGGGAGATGGTTTCCAGGCCGCCGTCGACTTCGCGGGTCACGGTGGCCTTGTCGCCTGCGACTTCGACCTTGGAGGCGAAGGTGGCCTGCGGCAGGTCGGCCAGGGCAGCCAGCATCTGGCCGGTCTGGTTGGCGTCGTCGTCGATGGCCTGCTTGCCCAGGATGATCAGCTGGGGCTGTTCCTTGTCGACCAGCGCCTTCAGCAGCTTGGCGACGGCCAGGGGCTGCAGCTCTTCGGTGGTCTCGACCAGGATGCCGCGGTCGGCGCCGATGGCCATCGCGGTGCGCAGGGTTTCCTGGCACTTGGCGTCACCGCACGAGACGGCGATCACTTCGGTGACCACGCCCTTTTCCTTCAGCCGCACGGCCTCTTCGACAGCGATCTCGTCGAAGGGGTTCATGCTCATCTTGACGTTGGCAATGTCCACCCCGGTGCCGTCGCTCTTCACGCGCACCTTCACGTTGTAATCGACGACCCGTTTGACAGGTACCAGAACCTTCATGGCTGTTCCTTTGAATGACGAAGAAATGAACGAATGAATGAAAGAATGGGTTACTCGAGCTTGGCGCCCGACTGCTTGATGAGCCGCTCCCACACCGGGCGCTCCGCCTTCCAGGCGTTGGCGAAGAGCTCGGGCGAGCTGTCCTTGATCTCGAAGCCCATGGCCGCCACGCGCTCGCGCACGTCGGGCTGTTGCGTGGCCTTGCGCACTTCTTCGGCGATGCGGTCCACGATGGGCTTGGGCGTCCTGGCGGGCACCGCAATGGCGAGCCAGCCGGTCACGCGGTAGGCCTCGTCCTTTAGGCCTTGTTCGGCCAGCGTGGGCACGTCGGGCAGGGTGCTCATGCGGCGCTCGCCGCTCACGCCGATGGCGCGGATCTTCCCGGAGTCGATGTGCGGCTTGGCCACCAGCGCGCTGGCGTAGGCCATCTGGATCTGGCCGCCGATCAGGTCCTGCATCATCGGCGCCTCGCCCTTGTAGGCGACGTGGTTCATGTCGGCGTGCGTGGCAAGGCTCATGTGCGCGCCGGCCAGGTGCGGGTATGCGCCCACGCCGTAGGAGCCGTAGGCCACCTTGCCCTTGTTGGCGGTGACGTACTTCAGCAGCTCGGGCCCGGTCTTCACCGGCACGCTCGGGTGCACCACCAGCACCAGCGGCGCCATCGCGATCTGGTAGACCAGCGTGAGGTCGCGCTGCGTGTCGTAGGGCAGCTTGTCATAGAGGAACTCGTTGGTCATGAGCGAGTTGCTCAGGCCCAGCACGATGGTGTAGCCGTCGGCCGGCGACTTGGCGACGGCGTCGGTGCCGATGATGCCTGCCGCGCCCGGCTTGTTGTCGATGACGACGGGCTGGCCCATGCCGGCCGACATCTTCTGGCCGATCACGCGCGCCAGCACGTCGGTGGCGCCGCCCGCGGCGAAGGGCACGACCATGCGGATCGGCTTGTTCGGGTACGTGCCCTGTGCCTGCGCATGGGACAGCGCGCACAGCGTGGCGGCGGAAGCGGCGGCGCACAGCAGGGCGCGGCGGGTCGGAAGGCGGAAGGTCGTCACTTGTCTCTGTCTCTCGGTCTTGGTTTTGAAAAGGGTCATTGCGGCGCGATGCGCGTCTTGAAGGGCAGCGGCTCCAGCGCCGCCTGCAGCCGCTCGCGCAGCGGCGCGGCCAGCGCGCCGGCCGCTGCCTCGTCGACCAGCACGCGCACCAGGCTCTCGCCTTCGGTCTTCACCACCGGGCGGGCCGCCTCCGGCACGCCGAGCGCGGCGCAGGCCTCGGCCACCGTCGCGGCCACCACGTGCCGCGCGGCCATTGCGCGCAGCTCGGGCTTGTAGATTTTTCCGACGTTGGTCATCGGCATGGTCTCGATCACCGACACCCACTTGGGCCGGGCGGGCGCTTCGTCCACGCGCGCGGCGGTGAAGGCCAGCAGTTCTTCTTCCGTTGCGGATGCGCCGGGCACCAGCGTCGCGAAGATCACCGGCAGCTCGCCTGCGTAGGCATCGGGCGCTCCCACGGCGGCGCACAGCTGCACGGCGGGGTGGGCGCCCAGCGCGTCCTCGATGGTCTTGGGGTCGATGTTGTGGCCGCTGCGGATGATCAGGTCCTTCGAGCGGCCCGTGAGGTTGAGCCGTTCCTCGCTGTCGATCCAGCCCAGGTCGCCGGTGGCGAGCCAGCCATCGGCAGTGAAGGCCTTGGCGTTGTCGGCCGGGTCCACGAAGCCCGAGAACACGTTGGGCGACTTGAACAGCACCATGCCCTGTTCGCCGGGCGGCATCTCGCGGTCGGTGGCGTTGCCGTTCTCGTCGAGCGCCACCACGCGCATCTGCATGTACGGCAGCCGAAAACCCACGCAGCCCGCGGGCCCGTTCACGCCGGGCGGCGTGATGGTCGAGATGCCGGCCATCTCGGTCATGCCCAGGCTTTCATGCACGTGCAGGCCGAAGAGCCGCTCGAAGCGCGCGGCCAGCTCGGGCGCGAGCACGGCGGCGCCGGTGCGGCAGTAAGTGATGGAGGAAATGTCCGCGCCGTCCAGCGGCACGTTGGCCAGCGCCGCGAGCACCGTGGGCACGGCCGACAGCGAAGTCGGGCGGTAGCGCGCCACCAGCTTCCAGTAGTTGGCCAGCACCTCCTTGTTGCGCAGCAGCGAGGTGGTGGGAATGATCACCTCCACGCCCGCCGACAGCGACGACAGCGAAGCCGGCAGCACGCCCGCCACATGGAACAGCGGGTAGCCGTTGATGGAGATGCCCTGCTCGTTCATGCCCGCGACCTGCACGCTGGCCCAGGCGGTGAATACCTGCGCGCCGTGGCTGTGGCGCGCGAGCTTGGGCGCGCCGGTGGTACCGCCGGTGTGGAAGTACGCGGCGATGTCGGTCGGCGCGATGTCGCGGCCGCTCACGAGGTGGTCGTCGGGTTGCGCGGCGCGCAGCGCGTCGAACTCGGCGACCCCTTCAGGCAACTGGCCGGCCGCGCCCGGCGCCTCGTCATGCGGCGCGACGCGCAGCACCGTGGTCAGCGTGGGCACCTGGCCGCGCAGGCGCATGGCCTTCGACCACATGCCCGATTCGCTGTCCGAGCCGTAGGCGATCAGCACCTTGGCACGCGCGGCAGTCATCAGCGCCACCAGCTTCTCGTCGGTGAGCAGCGGGTTCAGCGGCTGCACGATGCCGGCCGCCTCGCCGCCCCACAGCGCCAGGTGGTACTCCAGGCAGCCGGGCAGCAGCACGGCCACGGCGTCCTGCGGGCCGACGCCCAGCGTGTGCAGCATGTTCGCGGTCTGGTGGATGCGCGCGAGCAGTTCGGCATACGACCAGCGGATGGGTTCGTCGGCCGGGTTGCCGGTGCGCAGGAAGGTCAGCGCCGTCTTGCCGCCGAAGGCATGGCCGGCGTTGCGGAAGATCTCGTAGGTGCTGCGCACCGTGAGCGCCTGCGCGAGCGGCGTTTCTTCGAGCTTGCGGATGTCCGCGAGGCTGCGCACGGGAAGGGCCGGGCGAAACGGTGCGCCGACCGGGGTGCCGTAGTTGTTTTCGTGCTTGCCTGTCATGTCTTTTGTCTCCTTGGTGCCGCCGCAGTGCCGGGCCCTGCCGGCCCGGTTCGTTTTACTGGTTCGTGATGTGGTTGTCTCGAATGACCTTGCCCCAGCGCTCGAAGTCTTCGTGCATGCGCACACCCGTCTGCGCCGGCGTGCGGTAGGCCGCGAAGGAGCCCACGCTCTCCAGCTTCTCCTGCACCTGCTTGTCGGCCAGCGCGGTCTTCAGCTCGACGCTCATGCGGTCGATCACTTCCTTGGGCGTGCCGGCCGGGGCGAGCAGGCCGCCCCACGAGGTGGCGTCGAAGCCGGGGAAGCCTTGCTCGGCCACCGTCTTCACGTCGGGCAGCAGGCTCACGCGCTTGCCCGAGCCCACGGCAATGGCGCGCAGCTTGCCGGCCTTGATGTGCGGCAGCACGCCCACCAGGTCCGAGAACATCGCGGGCACCTGGCCGCCGATCAGGTCGGTCACGGCCGGCGCGCTGCCGCGGTAGGGCACGTGCTGCATGTCGAACTTGCCGATGGTCTTGAGCTGCTCGGTCGTCAGGTGGCCGAAGCTGCCGGCGCCGGCGGTGGTGTAGTTGAGCTTGCCGCCCTCGGCCTTGGCCTTGGCGATGAGGTCCTGCACGCCGTTCACGTCGGGCAGCGACTTGGGGTTCACCACCAGCACGATCGGCAGGTCGTACACCGAGCCCACGGGCGTGAAGTTCTTGAAGATGTCGTAGCCGGTGGGGCCGTACAGGTGCGAGGCCAGCAGCGTGGGCGTGGCCAGCATCACGAAGGTGTAGCCGTCGGGCGCGGCCCGCGCGGCCGCGGCGGCGCCCACGGTGCCCGATGCGCCGCTGCGGTTGTCGATCACGATGTTCTGCTTGAGCGCGACCGACATCTTCTGCGCCACGATGCGCGAGGCCACGTCGGTCGGGCCGCCCGGCGGGAAGGGCACGATCAGCGTGATCGGCTTGGCGGGCCACGCCTGTGCGAAGGCGGTGCCGGCCACCAGGGGCAGGGCGAGGGCGAGAAGGGCGCGGCGAACGGGACTGCGAAGGGAAAGGGATGCCATTGGGTCTTGTCTACTTGGGAAATTCGGACGCCTGTCTTCTTCAGACGACGCCACTCGTTTTCAGCGCCGCCAGCTTTTCATCCGACAGGCCGAGCAGGGACTTCAGCACGTCGTGCGTGCCTTCGCCCAGGGTGGGCGGCGCGCTGCGCACCGGCAGGCGCTCGCCATCGAAACGGTAGGGCGGTGCCAGCACGTTGACCGTGCCGGCCACCGGGTGCGGCTGCGTGGTGACCAGGCCGGCGTCGGTGGCGCGCTTGGATTGCAGCGCCTCCAGCAGGCCCAGCACCTCGCCGCACGGAATGCCGGCGGCGGTGAGCTTCTCGAGCAGGTCGGCGCGCTGGCGCTTCGCCAGTTCGGCGTGCAGCTCGGGCAGCAGCACCGCGCGGTTGGCCGAGCGCAGGATGTTGGTCTTGAAGCGCTCGTCGGCCGCGAGGTCGGGCCGGCCGATCACCTCGGTGCAGAAGCGCGCGAACTGCGCGTTGTTGCCCACGGTGATGACCAGCGGGCCGTCGGCCGCGTCGAACACGCCGTACGGCACGATCGACGGATGCGAGTTGCCGTAGCGCGGCGGGTCTTCGCCCATCAGCAGCGCCTCGAGGCCGTAGTAGGCGGTGATCATCAGGCCGCAGTCGAACAGCGCCATTTCCACGTGCCGGCCCTTGCCGGTCTTCTCGCGCTGGTACAGCGCGGCCAGGATGGCCTGCGCCGAGTACATGCCGGTGAACAGGTCGACAGCCGCCACGCCGAACTTCAGCGGCGGCTGGTCGGCTTCGCCGTTCAGCGCCATCAGGCCGGCTTCGCCTTGAACGACGAGGTCGTAGCCGGGGCGCGCTGCTTCGGGGCCGGTGCGGTCGTAGCCGGAGATCGAGCAGTAGATGAGACCCGGGTTCTCCTTGCGCAGCTGCTCGTAGCCCAGGCCCAGCTTGTCGATGCCGCCGAACTTGAAGTTCTGGATCACCACGTCGCACTGCCTGGCAAGGTCGCGCGCGAGCTGCTGGCCTTCGGGCGTCTGCAGGTCGAGCGTGACCGAGCGCTTGTTGCGGTTCACGCTGTTGAAGTAGGCGGTCTCGGTCTTGCCCACGCGCAGGCCCCAGTCGCGGGTGTCGTCGCCGCGGCCCGGGTGCTCCACCTTGATGACCTCGGCGCCCATGTCGGCCAGCACCATGCCGCACCAGGGGCCCGCCAGGATGCGGGACAGATCGAGGACGCGCACGCCGGCAAGCGGCAGCGAGGAATTCAGCGAGGACATGGCTACTCCAGGAAAAACGAAAAGCCCCGTGCGCATGCGCACGGGGCGGGCAGGGCGGGTGTCAGGACGCGTCCGCCTTGCCGCCGGCATGGCGCAGCGCCACGAAGTCGGCCTTGCGCTTGCCGAGGAAAGCGCCGATGCCTTCGGCTGCTTCGGCATCGCCCTGCGACTCGACCATGAACACGGCCTCGGCGTCGAGCTGCTCTTCCAGCGTGGCGTGGTGCGCCTGGCGGCACAGCGTCTTGATGCGCGCGCCGGCGCGTTGCGGGCCGCTGGCCACCTTGGCCGCGAGCGCGATGGCTTCGGCCAGCGCGGCGCCCTTGTCGGTCAGGCGGTTGACGGCGCCCAGCGCATGCAGGCGCTCGGCCGGCATGCGGTCGCCGGTCAGGCACATCTCGGTCAGCACCTGGCGCGAGACGAACTCCGCCAGGAAGGCCGTGGCGCCGCCGTCCGGCGTGAGGCCGACCTTGACGTAGGCCACGGTGAAGAAGGCGTCGCGCGCCGACACCAGCATGTCGCAGGCCAGCGCCATCGACAAGCCCGCGCCCGCGGCGCCGCCTTCGACCGCCGCGATCACCGGCTTGCCGCAATCGCGCAGCGCGCGGATCAGGTTGTTGAGGCCTTCGAGGATCTGGCGGCGCTCGGCCACCGGCAGCTCGCGGCGCTTGGCCAGCAGGTTCAGGTCACCGCCGGAGCAGAAGAAATCGCCCGCGCCGGTGAACACGATGGCGCCCACCTCGGGGTCTTTCTCGGCGTCGGCCAGCGCGGCGCTCAGCTCGGCGTACAGCGTGGGCGTGATCGCGTTGCGCGCGGCGGGGTTGCTGTTGGTCAGGATGCGCACGGCGCCTTCCTGCGAGATCAGCACTGTCTTGTTGGTCGTGTCGCTCATGCCGCCACCTCCTTGCCGCACTCTTGGCCCAGGGCGATGTAGCGCTGCAGGTGGTGGTCTTCGTCGCCCAGCTGGTGGTCGATCATCACCAGGCGCTTGGCGTAGTGGGGCAGGGGCAGTTCCCAGGTCATGCCGATGCCGCCGTGCATCTGGATGCTTTCCTGCGCCACCAGCGCGCCGATGCGGCCGATGCTGAACTTGGCGGCCGACAGCGCGCGCTCGCGCGCCAGGCGCTCGCCGGTGTCGATGGCGGCGGCCGCGTTGATGACGGCCGAGCGGGCCTGCTCGATCTCCAGCAGCAGGTCGGCCATGCGGTGCTGCAGCGCCTGGAAGCTGCCGATCAGCGTGCCGAACTGCTTGCGCGTGCGCAGGTATTCCAGCGTGGCAGTCTTCGCTGCTTCCATCGCGCCCAGTGCCTCGGCGCACAGCGCGAGCACGCCGCGGCCGATGGCGCGTTCCAGCGTCGCATGGCCCTGGCCTTCGGCGCCGAGGAGTGCGTCGGCGCCCAGCTTCACGCCGTCGAATGCAAGTTCGGCCACGCGGCCGCCGTCGATGGCGGGGCAGCCGCGCACCGTGAGGCCAGCGGTCTTCGCGGGCACGAGGAACAGCGAGATGCCGGCTTCGTCGTCCACATTGCCCGAGGTGCGGGCCGAGACCAGGAACAGGTCGGCCTGCTCGCCCTGCGGCACCACGGCCTTGGCGCCGTGCAGCACCCAGCCCTCGCCGGAGCGTTCGGCCTTGGTGGCCACGCGCGTGCGTTCGTAGTGCGTGTCGGCCTCGTCGTGCGCGAAGGCCGCCACGGTCACGCCGTTGATGATGTCCGCGAGCTTTTCTTTCTGCGCATCGGTGCCGGCGGCGCTGAGCGCCTCGCCGACCATCACCGCGCCGAGCAGCGGCTCGACCACCAGGCCGCGGCCCAGTGCCTCGAAGACCACGGCAATGTCGAAACCGCCGCCGCCGAAGCCGCCATCGGCCTCGCTGAACAGCGCGCCGATCACGCCCAGTTCGGCGAACTGCTGGAAGATTTCCTTGCTGAACCCGTGCTCCGACTTCGCGATGCGGTCGCGCGCGTCGAACGCGTACTGCTCGCTGATGAAGCGGTTCAGGCTGTCGGCGAGCATGCGCCGGTCTTCGGTGTGTTCGAAGTTCATGCCGTTCTCCTTACAGGCCCAGGATCATCTTGGAGATGATGTTCTTCTGGATTTCGTTGGAGCCGCCGAAGATCGACAGCTTGCGGTTGTTGAAGTAGCGCGAGGCGGCGGCCGATGCGTAGTCGGGGCCGAAGGTCTCGCCGGTGAACCCGTCCTTCAGCGCCTCGGCGATGAAGGGGCGGCCGTACACGCCCATCGCGCGGCGGGCCAGCGAAGAAATCTCCTGGCGGATCTCGGTGCCGCGGATCTTCAGCATCGAGCTTTCCGCGCCCGGCACGCCGCCGCCTGCCACCGCCGCGATCACGCGCAGGTTGGTGGTCTTCATGTTCTCCAGGTCGATCTCGACGCGCGCCATGCGCGCAGCGAAGGCCGGGTCTTCCGCCAGCGGCTTGCCGTTCTTCGTCTGCGTGGCGGCAATGCCCTTCAGCTGTTCGAGCGCGGCCACCGAGAAGCCCACGCCCGCGATGTTGGTGCGCTCGTAGGTCAGCAGGTACTTGGCGCAGGTCCAGCCCTTGTTCTCCTCGCCCACGAGGTTCTCGGCGGGCACGCGCACGTCGGAGAAGAACACCTCGTTCACCTCATGCTCGCCGTCGAGCGTGATGATCGGGCGCACTTCCACGCCGGGCGATGTCATGTCGATCAGCAGGAAGCTGATGCCTTCCTGCTTCTTCGCCTCGCGGTTGGTGCGCACCAGGCAGAAGATCATGTTGGCGTGCTGGCCCAGCGTGGTCCAGGTCTTCTGGCCGTTCACGATGTAGTGGTCGCCCTGCGCGTCGATGCCGCGCACGGCCGAGGTCTTCACCGCCGCCAGGTCCGAGCCCGCGCCGGGTTCCGAATAGCCCTGGCACCACCAGTCGGCGCCGTTCAGGATGCGCGGCAGCCAATGCTGCTTCTGCGCCTCGTTGCCGTACTTGATGAGCACCGGGCCGAGCATGTTCACGCCGAAGGGCACGATGCGCGGTGCGAAGGCCAGCGCGCATTCGTTCTCGAAGATGAACTTCTCGACCGCCGTCCAGCCCGGGCCGCCGTACTGCTCGGGCCAGTGGTTGGCGAGCCAGCCGCGCTCGTTGAGGATGGCGTGCCATTCCTGCATGTCGGCCTTCTCGAGGATCTTGCCGCTGCGCACTTTCTCGGACAGC
The DNA here is from genome assembly GCF_003019815.1 of Variovorax sp. PMC12. Taxonomy (NCBI): domain Bacteria; kingdom Pseudomonadati; phylum Pseudomonadota; class Betaproteobacteria; order Burkholderiales; family Comamonadaceae; genus Variovorax; species Variovorax sp. PMC12. Next base: position 3,208,933 of record NZ_CP027773.1, on the reverse strand, counting down.
CGCACCGGCAGCTTGGCGGCCAGGAAGGCGCGCACTTCGCTGCGGAAGGCTTCTTCTTCGGTCGTGAAGTTCAGGTCCATCGCGGGCTCCTCAATAGATTTCAAAGAGACCGGCAGCGCCCATGCCGCCGGCGATGCACATCGTGACCACGGCGTACTTCGCGCCGCGGCGCTTGCCTTCGATGAGCACATGGCCCGCGAGGCGCGCGCCGGTCATGCCGAAGGGATGGCCGATGGAGATGGCGCCGCCGTTCACGTTGAGCAGCTCCGACGGAATGCCCAGCTTGTCCTGGCAGTAGATCGACTGCGAGGCGAAGGCTTCGTTGAGTTCCCACAGGCCGATGTCCTGCACCTTGAGGCCGTGGCGCGCGAGCAGCTTGGGCACCGCGAACACCGGGCCGATGCCCATTTCGTCGGGCTCGCAGCCGGCCACGGCCAGGCCGCGGAAGGCGCCCAGCGCCTTGATGTTGGCGCGCTCCGCGTCCTTGGCTTCCATCAGCACGCAGGCCGATGCGCCATCGGACAGCTGCGAGGCATTGCCGGCGGTGACGAACTTGTCCTCGCCCATCACGGGCTTCAGCTTGGCGAGCGCCTCGTAGGTGGTGCCGCGGCGGTTGCAGTTGTCCTCGGTGGCCGTCACTTCGCGGTAGGTGACTTCCTTGGTCTCCTTGTCGGTCACGGCCATGGTGGTGGTGCAGGCGACGATCTCGTCCTTGTAGCGGCCGGCGATCTGCGCTTCTTCGGTGCGGCGCTGGCTCTCGGCGGAGAAGCGGTCCTGCGACTCGCGGCTGATGTTGTAGCGCTTGGCCACGATGTCGGCGGTTTCGATCATCGCCATGTACAGCTCGGGCTTGTGCTCGACGATCCACGGGTCCATGCCGCTGTCGCCGCTGTCGGTGGCGCTGCGCGAGCGGATCTGCGAGATGCTTTCCACGCCGCCCGCGATCATGGCCGGCGCGCCGTCCACCACGATGCGGCCCGCGGCCATGGCAATCGCCTGCAGGCCCGAGGCGCAGAAGCGGTTCACCGTGGTGCCGGCAATGCCGATCGGCAGGCCCGCGCGGATGATGGCCTGGCGCGCGATGTTGCGGCCGGTGGTGCCTTCCGGGTAGCCGCAGCCGAGGATCGCGTCCTCGATCAGCGCGGGGTCGAGGCCCGAGCGTTCCACCGCCGCCTTCACGGCGAAGGCCGCCAGCGTGGGGCCGGGGGTGATGTTGAATTCGCCGCGGTGCGCCTTGGTGAGCGGGGTGCGGGCGGTGGAAACTATGACGGCTTCACGCATGGGGTGTGTCTCCTGGAGGGCTGGCTCTGTGGTTACTCGGATTGATTGAGGCTGGCGAAATCGGCGCCGCGTTCGACCAGCTGCACCAGCAGCGGCGACGGCTTCCAGAAGATCGGGTCTTCCTTGGCAAATTCGCGGATGTCGGCCAGCACCTTGGGCAGGCCCACGGTGTCGGCGTATTTCATCGGGCCGCCGCGGTGGCGCGGGAAGCCGTAGCCGTAGAGGAAGGTCACGTCCACGTCCAGCGGGCGCAGCGCGATGCGCTGCAGCACCACGTTGGCGCCTTCGTTGACCATCGCGGCCATGTAGCGGCGCATGATTTCTTCTTCGGTGAAGGTGCGCGGCTTGATGCCGGCGCGCTCGCGCTCGGCGTCGATGATGGCCAGCACCTCGGGGTCGGGCACGCCGGTGCGCGCGCCTTCGGGGTACAGGTAGTAGCCGCGCTGCGTCTTCTGGCCGAACCAGCCGCGCTCGCAGATGCGGTCGGCGATCTGCACGTAGCGCGCCTCGGGGTCGCGCGTGGCGGCCTTGCGCTTGCGCGTGGCCCAGCCGATGTCGCCGCCGGCCAGGTCGGACACCTGGAACGGGCCCATCGGGTAGCCGAAGTTGCGCACCGCTTCGTCGATCTGGTAGGGCGAGGCGCCGTCTTCCATCATGTGGTCGGCGGCCTGGCGGTACACGGCCAGGATGCGGTTGCCGATGAAGCCGTCGCACACGCCGGCGCGCACCGGCACCTTCTTGAGCTTCTTCGCCAGCTCGAAGCCGGTGGCGACCACGTCGGCGCTCACCTTGGCGGGCACCACGATCTCCAGCAGCTTCATGATGTTGGCGGGCGAGAAGAAGTGCAGGCCCACCACGTCCTGCGGGCGCGAGATGCTGGCGGCGATCTCGTCGATGTCCAGGTACGAGGTGTTGGTGGCCAGCACCGCGCCGCGCTTGCACACGCGGTCGAGTTCGGCGAACACGGCCTTCTTGACCGACATGTCTTCGAACACGGCTTCGACCACGATGTCGACCTGCGCGAGCGCGTCGTAGCTGGTGGAGCCGGAGAAGCGCGCCATCACGGCTACCTTGGCCTCGGGCGTCATGCGGCCCTTCTTGATCAAGCCGTCGTACACCTTCTCCACGTTGGCGCGGCCGCGTGCGAGTTGCGTGTCGTCGCGCTCGATCATGGTCACCGGCATGCCGGCGTCGAGCATGGCCACCGCGATGCCCGCGCCCATGGTGCCGCCGCCGACGATGCCGGCCGACTCCAGCGCGCGCGGCTTGGCCGACTTGGTCTCGGGCGCCTTCAGCACTTCGCGCTCGGCGAAGAAGGCGTGGATCAGGCCGGCGCGCTGCGGGCTGTCGATGCACTGCAGGAACAGCTTGCGCTCCAGCGCCATGCCTTCGTCGAAAGGCAGCGTGAGCGCGGCCTCGACGGCTTCGATGATCTTCATCGGCGAGAACAGGCCACGGCTCTTCTTGGCGGTGTCGGCGCGCGCGGCTTCGAGCGCGGCGCGGCTGGCTTCCTTGTCGGCCAGCGCGCCGGCGTCGCGGGTGCGGCGCACCGGGGCCTTGGCGGCCACCAGTTCCTGCGCATAGGCCAGGCCTTCGGCCAGTGCGTCGGCGTCGGTGCCGAGGCGGTCGACGAGGCCGAGCGACAGCGCTTCCTTGGCGCCCGCATGGCGGCCGCTGAGCATGAGTTCGAGCGCAGGCTTCACGCCGATGAGGCGTGGCGCGCGCTGCGTGCCGCCCGAGCCGGGCAAGAGGCCCAGCGCCACTTCGGGCAATCCCAGCTTGGCGGTCGGCGAGGCGATGCGGTAGTGCGCCGACAGGGCCACTTCGAGCCCGCCGCCCAGCGCGGCGCCGTGAATGGCGGCAACCACCGGCTTGGTGCAGTTCTCGATCTTCAGGCAGGCCTCCGGCAGCGACGGCGGCTGCGGCGTCTTGCCGAATTCGCGGATGTCGGCGCCCGCGATGAAGTTGCGGCCCGCGCCGGCGATCAGCACCGCCTTGGCGGCGCCGTCGGCCTCCGCCGCGTCGATGGCGGCCACGAGGCCGCGGCGCACATCCACGCCCAGGGCGTTGACGGGCGGGTTGTCGATGGTCACCACGAAAACGTCGCCTCGACGCTCGAAGGTGACGGGACCGGTGGACGTGGAAGGGCTGGGAGTGTTGGTGGCCATGTGCTTGCTTGTCTCGTGCGTTGCGAACCGTGCGGGTTCGAGGCTCTGGGGTGAACCAAGCATTCTTGGCCGGTATCCCCGCTTTGACAATTGCATAGGCGGTTGACAGACTGTCAAAGGATTTTTGACACAATCGGGGGCATGGACCTGCAATCGCTCACCCTGCTGGTGGAAATCCTCGATGCCGGCAACCTGAGCGCGGCGGCCCGCCGCCTCAAGATGACGCGCGCCAACGTCAGCTACCACCTGAACCAGCTGGAGCGCTCGGTGGGCGCGCAGCTGGTGCGGCGCACCACCCGGCGCGCCGAGCCGACCGAGATCGGCCTGCGGCTCTACCAGCACGGCGTGGCGATCCAGGGCGAACTGCTGGCGGCGCGCGAGTCGGTCACCACGCTGGGCCAGGGCCTGCAGGGCCGCGTGCGGCTGAGCGTGCCCAGCGGCTACGGGCAACTGGTCATGGCCGACTGGCTCATCGACTTCAAGCGCCAGTACCCCGGCATCGTGCTCGACGTGGTGTTCGAGAACCGCATCGAGGACCTGCTGCGCGACGAGGTCGACATCGCCATCCGCGTGATCCCCGAGCCGCCGCAGAACCTGGTGGCGCGCGCGATGGGGCCGGTGCGCTACGTGGCCTGCGCCTCGGCGGAATACGCGGCGAAGAATCCGCTGCCGGTGCAGCTCGACGCATTGCAGGGCGCACCGGTGGTCACTGCCGCCGTCATCGGGCGGCAGCTGCGCGTGTCGGCTTACCAGGGCGAGACCCGTCGCGAGGTGATCCTGGAGCCGACGCTGATCTCGGAAAACTTCTTGTTCCTGCGCCAGGCCATCCTCGCCGGCCTGGGCATCGGCCTCGTGCCCGACTACGTGGTGCAGGAGGATGTGCGCCGCGGCGACGTCGTGACCACGCTCGACGACTGGCGCCTGTCCATCTTCGGCACGCAGATGTTCATGCTCTACATGCCCAACCGCCAGCACACGCGGGCGATCCGGACGTTCATCGATTTCGTGCTGGAGCGGGTGCGGGTGCCGGAGTAGCTACGCCCGCCGCCGATCCCCCGGCGAGCCTTCGTAGTGCCGCGCCTTGTCGACATACATCGCCCGGTCCGCGCGCTGCAGCGCCGATTCGAGCGACTCGCCCGCGTGGCAGGTCGCCAGGCCCATCGCGAGGCTCAGCGCATGGCCGCTCTGGCCGGCGTGGAACTGGTTGTTCATTTCCAGCAGCGTGAGGATGCGCTCGCGCATGGCCTCGGCGCCGCGCTCGTCGGTCATGGGCAGCAGCACCGCGAACTCGTCGCCGCCGATGCGCGCGGGCCAGGCCGGCGGGTCGACGGCCTTGTCCAGCACCTCGCCCATGCGGCGCAGCAGCGAGTCGCCGGCGGCGTGGCCTTCCTGGTCGTTGAGCTGCTTCAGCCCGTTCAGGTCGATGGCCACGATCGACACCGGCCACGGACCCTTGCGCGCGAGGCGGGTGAGCTCCTCGGTGAAGTAGGTGCGGTTGCACAGCTGCGTGAGCACGTCGTGCTTGCCCAGGTATTCCAGGTAGGCCTCGGCCTTCTTGCGCGCGGTAATGTCGACCAGCGACACCAGCACCAGGTCCCAGGTGTCGAGCCGGTCGTCCTGCACCGCGAACTGCATGTGGATGTTCAGCACCTCGCCCGACAGCGAGTAGTTGAGCACCTCGCGGTGCTGCACGGTCTTGCCGTTCCACAGGTCCTGCAGCTGCTCGGCGAAGGATTCCCGCATCTCGTCACGGAAGATGCGCGAGAGGCTGCCCAGCAGGGTCTGCAGGTCGGGCGCGCCGAACATGCGCAGCGTTTCGCGGTTCACGTCGATGACGCGGATCTCCTGCATGCAGCGGGTGACGAACTCGGGGTGCACCTTGATGAAGGTGGCGAAGTCGGTGATGCCGCGCGCGCGGATGCTCTGCAGCAGCGCGCGCACGGCGCTGAAGTCTTCCACCCACAGCGACACCGGCGAGCGCTCGAACAGGCTGCGCGCGTAGGTGGCGCTTTCGTCGCGCAGGCGCTGCGCGGCCACGCGCTCGGTCACGTCGTCGAGCGAGACCAGCACGCGCTCCCAGGTGGCTTCATGGCCGGGCAGCACGCGGGCGCGTACGCGCACGTCGAGCCGCCGGCCGTCCAGGGCGTAGTTGACAGTTTCGCTCTCGAAGGTGAGCTGGCCGCGCCATAGCTGGTCGAGCTCGTGCACCACGGTGGCCGACATGTCGCCGCGGAACACGCGGTCGAGCGAGTCGAGCAGGGTCTGCTGGCTGTCGGCGGCAAAGAGCTTCAGGGTGTGCTGGTTGACCCGCAGCACCTTCAGCAGCGCCATGCATTCGCTCACGCGGCCCGGCTCTTCCGACAGGTACGCCACCAGGTCGGTCACGCCTTCGGCGCGCCAGCCGTCGAGCCTGCGCTTGAGGCCGCTGTAGTCTTCGATCCAGAGGGAGACGGGCGCCAGGTCGAACATGGCGTCGAGTTCGGATGACGGGGCAACGTCGGACGCGGCGGCGGTCAGGGCCATCGATGGGCTTTCGGAAAAGCGGCTGCAGCCATGGCTGACGGGCCGCCGGCAGATCGGGAGCCTGATTATTACCCGGCAGCCCGAGGGCTTTAGCGGCTGTAGAGGCCCACCACGCTCTGTCCGCCGAGTGCATGACCCTTGAGCGCGGCCAGCAGCGCGTCGCGCCCGAGACCGGCCGGCAGGCTGCCGGGCGCCAGGTCGGTGGCGACCACGGTCAGCACGTAATGGTGCGGCCGGTCGCCCACCGGCGGGCACATGCCGCGATAGGCCGGCGCACCGGCCACGTTCGGGCCCATGGTGAAGTTGAAGTTCGAGCCCGCCTGGCCTTCGCCCGCCTTGAGCTCGCCGCGCTCGGCCGCGATGTTGTAGGCCACCCAGTGCGACACGCCGAGGCCGGCCGCGCCGTCGGGGTCGAACACCAGCACGGCGACCGACCGGGTCTTGGCCGGCAGGTTGCTCCAGGCCACCGGCGGAGAGATGTTCCTGCCGCCGCACTCGCCCGCGCCGGCATGCTCGGCCGGGATCACGCCGTTGTCGGCAAACGCTGCGGACGTCACTCTCATGCCCGTGGAAGCCTTGCCGCCGGTGCCGGCCGCCATGCCGGTGCAGCCCGCCAGCACGCCGGCGAGGGCCAGCGCCGCGACCGACAGGGCGAGGGGGTGAGGCCGGGTGTTCTTGCGCATAGGGTTCTCCTTGAAGGTTGTGTTCATTCGGCCTGGCCCGGCCAGATGCTGCCGTCGGGCCGCTCGTGAACCGCCACCGGCACGAGGCTGGCGCCCTTGCACGGGCCGCCCACGCACCTGCCGGTGTCGGGCTCGAAGATCGCGCCGTGCCGCGCGCACATCAGGAAGCGACCCGAGCTCTCGATGATCTGCCCTTCGAAGTCGAGCGGCCCGCCCGCGTGGGGGCACTGGTTGATGTAGGCGTACACGCCGTCTTGCCAGCGCACGGCAAAGGCGGGGGTGCCGTCCGGTGCGGTGAACTTGACCGCGATGCGATCGGCGGCAAGCGCGGTGGAAATTGGCGTGGGAGCGGGGGAGGGCGCGGGGGTGGAGGCGGGTGCTGTCGGGTCGTCGGTCATCTGGCAGCGAGGGTAGCCAAGGTTGGTGGGCGGCGCAACGCCGCGCCGGTGCGGCCGGCCCGCTTACAAATCGCAGCCTTTGGGATGGCCGATGACTGTATATTCATACAGTAACCAAGAGGTCTCCCGTGGACATCCATCGCAAACTCGCCATCCTGGCCGACGCCGCCAAGTACGACGCCTCCTGCGCATCCAGCGGCTCGCAGCCGCGCGACTCGGTGGGCGGCCGCGGCATCGGCTCCACCGAGGGCGCGGGCATCTGCCACAGCTACGCGCCCGACGGCCGCTGCATCTCGCTGCTGAAGGTGCTGCTGACCAACCACTGCCAGTACGACTGCCTGTATTGCGTGAACCGCGCTTCGAGCAACGTGCCGCGTGCGCGCTTCCGCGTCGAAGAGGTGGTGCAGCTCACGCTCGACTTCTACCGGCGCAACTGCATCGAGGGCCTGTTCCTGTCGAGCGGCATCATCAAGTCGCCCGACCACACCATGGAGCAGGTGGTCGAGGTGGCGCGTGTGCTGCGCGAGGAGCACGACTTCCGCGGCTACATCCACCTGAAGACCATCCCCGACGCCAGCGACGAGCTGCTGGCGCGCGCCGGCCGCTATGCCGACCGGCTCAGCATCAACGTCGAGATGCCCACCACCGAGGGCCTGCAGGCGCTGGCGCCCGAGAAGAACGAAAGCGCCATCCGCCGCTCCATGGCGCGGTTGCGCCTGCGCATCGACGACACGCGCGAGGAGGCGCGCCGCGTGGTGCCGATCCGCGCGCTGCCCGGCGCGGCCCCTGCCGCCGCCAAGCCGCCGCCGTTCGCGCCCGCCGGCCAGAGCACGCAGATGATCGTGGGCGCCGACGCCACCGACGACCGCCACATCCTCGCGTCGAGCGCCACGCTGTACGGCGCCTACAAGCTCAAGCGCGTGTACTACTCGGCCTTCAGCCCCATTCCCGATGCCGCCCGCGCGCTGCCGCTGGTGGCGCCGCCGCTGATGCGCGAGCACCGGCTCTACCAGGCCGACTGGCTCATGCGCTTCTACGGCTTCGAGCACCAGGAGATCGTGGCCGCGCCCGACGGCCTGCTGCGGCTGGACGTCGACCCCAAGCTGGCCTGGGCGCTGGCGCACGCCGAGCGTTTTCCCGTCGACCTGAACCACGCCCCGCGCGAGATGCTGCTGCGCGTGCCGGGCCTGGGCGTGAAGGCGGTCGAGCGCCTGCTGCAGGCGCGCCGTGTGCGCCGTGTGCGCGCCGACGATCTGCGCCGGCTGCACGTGCCCTCGCGCAAGGTGCTGCCGTTCGTGGTGGCCGACGGGCACCGGCCGGCGGCGGGCGCCATGGCCGCCGCAGTTCCGGCAGCCCGGCCGGCGCAGGCGGCGCTGTTCTGAGCTGAGCCGGGAGCAAGCCGCCATGCGCGTACGGCTAGGGAACCCGGTCGACCTCGACGCCTTCCGCCGCGAGGCGCGCCGGTTGCTGGCGAATGGCGTGCCGCCCGACCATGTCGAATGGAGCGACGGCACGCAGGGCGAAGGCGGTTCCGACCTGTTCGCGGACGCGCCCGCCGGCGGCCTGTTCGAGCCTGCGCCTTTGCCGCCGCCCGCCGGCGCCGCGCGCCAGCCGGTGCCCGCGTCGTTCCTCGCGCTGTGCGCCGACGTGATCCTGCACCGCGACGCGGGCCGCCTGGCGCTCCTGTACCGGCTGCTCTGGCGCCTGGTGCACGAACCGGCCCTGCGTCACGACCCGCTCGACCCCGACATGCTGCAGGCCCGGCAGATGGCCAAGGCCGTGCACCGCGACATCCACAAGATGCGCGCCTTCGTGCGCTTCACCCGCGTGGAAGGCGAGCAGGGCGAGCGTCACGTGGCATGGTTCGAGCCCGACCACCGCATCGTGGAAGCCAACGCGCCCTTCTTCGCGCGCCGCTTCGCGCAGATGAACTGGGCCATCCTCACGCCCGAGCGCTGCGTGGCGTGGGACGGGCAGGCGCTCACTTTCCGCGAAGGCGCCGACCGGCGCGAGAAGCCGCCGCCCGATGCCGGCGAGCAGCTCTGGCTGGTCTATTACGAGAACATCTTCAACCCCGCGCGCCTGAAGCTCGCGATGATGCGCCGCGAGATGCCGGCCCGCTACTGGCACAACCTGCCCGAGGCCGCGCTGATCCAGCCGCTGGCCGAAGCGGCGCAGGCGCGCAGCCAGTCGATGATCGACGCGCCGGCCACGCCCGCGCGCCGTATCCGCGCCCCGGTGCCGCTGCACCCGCTGCCGGCCGACCGCGCGGCGCCCGCCAGCCTCGACGAACTGCGCGCGGCCACGCATGCATGCCGCGACTGTCCCATCGGTGCGCTTGCCACGCAGGCCGTGTGCGGCGAAGGGCCCGTGGGCGCGCAGCGCATGCTGGTCGGCGAGCAGCCCGGAGACCAGGAAGACTTGGCCGGGCGGCCCTTCGTCGGGCCGGCCGGCCAGCTGCTCGACCGCGCGATGGCGCAACTGGGCCGGCCGCGCGACACGGTGTACCTGGCCAATGCCGTGAAGCATTTCAAGTACGAGCTGCGCGGCAAGCGCCGCATCCACAAGACGGCGGGCCAGCGGGAGGCCGAAGCCTGCGCGCACTGGCTCGACAGCGAAATCGCGCTGGTGCGTCCGCAGGCGCTGGTGGCGCTGGGCGCGACCGCCGCCCGCGCCCTGCTCGGCCGGCCGGTGGCGGTGCAGGCCGAGCGCGGCGCGTGGCTGCACGAGCGCGCCGATGGCCGGCCCGTGTTCGTCACGCTGCATCCGTCCGCGCTGCTGCGCCTGCCCGACGCCGAGCGCGCCACCGCCTACGACCGCTGGCTGGCCGACCTGGCGGGTGCGTTCGAGAGTCCCCAGAGTCTCCAAGGCGACAGCGGCGAAATCCAATCGACTCCGGCGCGCGTACTTTAGTAGCAGGCAGGCGCCCTGATCGGGCGCCGCCGACTACGCCATACGGCGAGTAGACGCCCGCGGCCGCGGTTTTGACAATTCCGACGCCCGTATTCCAAAGTCCGCGATTCCACCGAGGGGTGAAGGAAAGCATGCCGATGACCACGCTCAAACAGGGTTGGCGAGGAGCCGACGTCCGCCGCCTGCAGGAAGCGCTGAACCGCAAGCTGCAGCCCAGCCCGCGGCTCGCCACCGACGGCGATTTCGGCCCGCTCACCCGCGCGGCCGTGCTGCGCCTGCAGGCCGCGCACTGGCTGGTGGAAGACGGCGAGGCCGGCCCCTGCACCCAGAACGTCGCGTTCGACGGCGAGCGCGACGCGCCCATCCTGCATCCCGTCGCGCTGATCCCGCCCCCGGCCGCCGCGCTGTGCTGGGCCGCCGGCGTCGCGATGATGACGCGCTCCACCGTGCAGGCGGTGCTCGCGCGCACCCCGGCCGAACTGGTCGCGGCCGACGGCGGGCTGCAGGAGAGCGTCGACACGCACGACGCGCAAATGAAAGTCGGCCAGCGCGTGGCCGCCGCGCACGGCCTGGAAGTGCACCCGCCGTCGGCATGGTCGCTGAAGGCGCTGCGCGCGGCGCTGCAGGACGGCCCGCTCATGTTCGACATGCTGTGGGGTACCAACCGCGGCGGCTACGCGGCCGGCGCCGGCCGGCCAGGGCACATGGTCGTCATCGCCGGCATCCGCGGCGACGACGACCCGAGCGGGCGGGGCACCACGCTGCGCATCCTCGATCCCTGGCCGCCGCACAAGGGCGCGCGCACATCGGTCAATTTCGTCAAGTGGCTGCAGGGCGCCGCCTCGCGCACCTGCCGGGTGTTCCACAAGTAGAAAGAGATTTGCGGAGTTCCGCGAACCGTTCGGCGGGTTCGCCGCCTCCTTGCCTTCCAGGGGGCGATGCGACAATCGCCCCGCCATGACAGACACCCTCACGATCACCCGCCCCGACGACTGGCACCTGCACGTGCGCGACGGCGCCGCCCTCGAAGCCGTCGTTCCCCACAGCGCGCGCCAGTTCGGCCGCGCGCTGATCATGCCGAACCTCCGCCCCCCCTTGACCACCGCCGCGCAGGCCGTGGCGTACCGCGACCGCATCCGCGCCGCCGTGCCCCAGGGCGTGGCCTTCGAGCCCGTGATGTCGCTCTACCTGACCGACAAGCTGCCGCCCGAAGAAATCGCGCTGGCCGCCGAAGCCGGCGTGCGCGCGCTCAAGCTGTACCCGGCCGGCGCCACCACCAACAGCGATGCCGGCGTGACCGACATCCGCCACACCTACAAGACGCTCGAGGCCATGCAGAAGCACGGCCTGCTGCTGCTGGTGCACGGCGAAGTGACCGACCCCGCCATCGACCTGTTCGACCGCGAAGCCGTGTTCGTCGACCGCGTGATGATTCCGCTGCGCCGCGACTTCCCCGAGCTCAAGGTGGTGTTCGAACACCTGACCACCAAGGAAGGCGCCCACTACGTGCGCGACGCAGGGCCCTTCACGGCAGCCACCATCACGGCGCATCACCTGCTCTACAACCGCAACGCCATCTTCACCGGCGGCATCCGCCCGCACTACTACTGCCTGCCCGTGCTCAAGCGCGAGACGCACCGCGTGGCGCTGATGGAGGCCGCCACCAGCGGCAGCGACCGCTTCTTCCTGGGCACCGACAGCGCGCCGCACCCGGCCCACCTGAAGGAACACGCACTCGGCTGCGCCGGCTGCTACACCGCGCTCACCGCCATCGAGCTGTACGCGGAGGCCTTCGACAACGCGGGCGCGCTCGACAAGCTCGAAGCCTTCGCCAGCTTCAACGGCCCCGACTTCTACAACCTGCCGCGCCACGCCGACACCGTCACGCTCAAGCGCGAAAGCTGGACCGTGCCGGAGACCGTGCCCTACGGCGACGCCACGCTCAAGCCGCTGCGCGGCGGCGAAACCATCCACTGGAAGCTGGCATGACGCCCACACCGCGCGTGATGCTGCTGATCGACGCCGACAACGTCTCGGCCGACGTGATCGAGCAGGCCGTGCAGCGCACCATGGACGAATACGGCGCCATCCACGTGCGCCGCGCCTATTGCAACGCCGAGATGGCCGTCAACCGGCAGGCGATGTTCAAGCGGCTGTCGGTGCGGCCGATGGTCAATCTCTCGACCGGCAAGAACAGCACCGACATCGCGCTCGCGGTCGATGCCATCGACCTCGTCATCGACGAGCGGCCGGACGTGGTGGTGCTGGTGTCCTCCGACTCCGACTTCGCGCCGCTGGTGATCCGGCTGCGCGAAAAGGGCTGCCGCGTCTGCGGCATCGGCCAGCGGGGCAAGACGGGCGAAGAGACGGTCGGAATCTACGACGCGTTCATGGACCTCGAGCACCACGCCAGCGCGAAGCCCGCGGCCCGCACCGCCGCCGCGAAGAAGACGGCCGCGGCCAAGGCAGCGCCAGCCGCCAAGAAAACGGCTGCGAAGAAGGCCGCCACCAAGACGGCGGCCCGCAAGAGCAGCACCAAGGCGGCCAAGCCCGCACCTGCGCCGCAACCGCAGACCTCCGAGGCGGCCGAGTTCATCCTGCAGGCCGTGCCCGCGCTGCGCAGCGGCAAGGACGTGCCGCTCAACGACGTGGCGCAGGCACTGCGCGCGGCGGGGCTGCTGGGCAAGCACGGCAGCTCGCTCAAGCTGTTCGACAAGCTCACGGCGGAATTCGCGGTGATGCAGCACCCCGACCGCATCCGCTGGACGGACGCGCCCGCGTCTTGACCCTGCCGGCGGTCGACTGGGCGCAGCCTTGGCTCGCGCCCTACCGCGCCCATGGCCGAGCCGTGGCGCAGGCCGCCTCCGTGCACGGCTCGGTCGCCGAAGCGCTGCAGGGCGCCAGGCCGGCCCACGCACCCGTGCCCGACTTCGTGCAGCAGCACGCGCTGCCCGCCGGCCAGGCCTACGAGGCCCACATCTTCCAGACCCGCACGGTGCCCACGCGCGACAACCTGCACGACTTCTTCAACGGACTCGTGTGGCTCGCGTTTCCGCTGGCCAAGCGCCGGCTCAACGAATTGCAGGCGGGCGAGATCGCGCGCCACGGCGTCGCGGCGGTGCGCGGCCCCTTGCGCGACGCGCTCACGCTGTTCGACGAGAACGGCGCCGTGCTCGACGCGCCGCCCGCGCTGTGGCAGGCGCTAGTCGCGCGCGACTGGCACACGCTGTTCGTCGAGCGGCGCGAGTGGTGGGCGCAGGCGCGGCTGCTGGTGTTCGGCCATGCGCTGCTCGAAAAGCTCGCCGCGCCGCGCAAGCCGATCACCGCGCACGTGCTGCTGACGCACGAGGCGGTGGGCGCCGTGGCCTTCGACGACGCGCGCATGGCGCAGGCGCTCGACCCGGCGCGTCTGGAGCGCAAGCCCTTCGTGCCGCTGCCGTTGCTCGGCGTGCCCGGCTGGTGGCCCGATAACGAGGCCGCGTCTTTCTATGACGACCCGCAGGTTTTCAGGCCTTTGCCGCAGCGGGGAATACACGGGCGCTAGAACTTTTGCTCCTATCATGGTTGCCACCTCCATGCAGCGCACGGGTTGAAGTGAGCCCCGCGGCCCTTATCTGGATGGAAGCGTTCCCCACGGAGAATTCAACTTGAAACGTATCCTTCTGTTCGTCCTGACCAACGTGATGGTCGTCGCGGTGCTCGGCGTGGTCGCCAGCCTGCTCGGCGTCAATCGCTTCCTCACGGCCAACGGGCTCAACCTCACGGCGCTGCTCGGCTTTGCGCTGGTGATGGGTTTCGGCGGCGCGATCATCTCGCTGCTCATCAGCAAGCCCATGGCCAAGTGGACCAGCGGCCTGCACATGATCGACAACCCCCAGACGCCCGACGAGGCCTGGATCGTCGGCACGGTGCGCAAGTTCGCCGACAAGGCCGGCATCGGCATGCCCGAGGTCGGCATCTTCGAAGGCGAGCCCAATGCCTTCGCCACCGGCGCGTTCAAGAATTCGTCGCTGGTGGCGGTGTCCACCGGCCTGCTGCAGAACATGACGCGCGAAGAGGTCGAGGCCGTCATCGGCCACGAGGTGGCGCACATCGCTAACGGCGACATGGTCACCATGACGCTCATCCAGGGCGTGATGAACACCTTCGTCGTGTTCCTGTCGCGCGTGATCGGCTATGCGGTCGACAGCTTCCTGCGCCGCGGCGACGACCGCAGCTCGGGCCCCGGCATCGGCTACTACGTGAGCACCATCGTGCTCGACATCGTGCTGGGCTTTGCCGCCGCGATGGTGGTGGCCTGGTTCTCGCGCCACCGCGAGTTCCGTGCAGACGCCGGCGCCGCCGCGCTCATGGGCCAGAAGCAGCCGATGATCAATGCGCTCGCGCGCCTGGGCGGCCTGCCGGCCGGCGAACTGCCGAAGGCCGTGGAAGCCATGGGCATCACCGGCAGCATGGGCAAGCTGTTCGCCACGCACCCGCCGATCGAAGAGCGCATTGCCGCACTGCAGAACGCGCAGCGCTGAAACCCGCCATTACTGCTTTGTAGCGCCACCTCCGGGTGGCGTTTTTTTTTGGCGCGCCCGGTCAGTCGCTGGCGGGGGCCGGGGCGGCGGCGGGCTCCTCCGCGGCGGGTTCCGCGGCTTCCACGGGTGCCGCTGCCGCTGCTGCAGCAGCCGCTTCCGCAGCCGCCTGCGCCGCCTTCTGGTCGTTGCGCACGCGTTGCAGCGTGCGCGTCACCTCGCCGTGCTTCATGCCGTACATGTCGGCGAACTCCTGCTCGGTGCGGCCGCTGGCCTCGAAGGCGCGCAGCAGCGCTTCGCGCTTGGCGGCCTGCTGGGCGAGTTCTGCCAGGGCTTCGTCGACCACGGCGTTGTTGTTCTGGTCGCGCGAACGCACCAGCACCGCATAGGCCTCGCGGTCGAGGCCCGATGCTTCGATGGCCTTGGCGATGCGCGCCACCAGTTGCGGGCGCAGGTCTTCACCGCCGGGGTTGCGCTGCTGGCGGCGGCGGTGCAGCTCGAGGATGGCGTGGTGCACATGCTCGGGCGCGACCGGGTCGAGCGCGTTGCCGTCGAGGTCGTGGCGGGCCAGGCCGGCGGCCACGGCCTCGAGGTAGCGGGTGGAACGCGCGTGCTGGCCCATTGCGATCTTCAGGTCTTCGGCCTTGAAGTCCTCGGGGTGGCGCGCCAGCAATTCCTCGTAGACGCCGAGCTTCAGCGGCACGAAGCGCGCGCCGAAGAGTTGCGGATACAGCTCGAACAGGCGTTCCAGCACCGGGTTGACCTTGCGCGGGGCGCGCTGCGGCTGTTGCTGCTGCGGCGCCTGCGCCTTCTGTTGCTGCTCCTGGCGTGGCTGCTGGGGGCGCCGCTGGTTGTTGCGGCCGCCGCCGTTCTTCTGCCGGGGCGGGCGCGCGTCCTGGCGCTGCTGCTGCTGAGGTTGCTGTTGAGCGGGCGCCTCGTCGGTGCCGGTGTCCGTGTCTGCTCCGGCCTTCAGCTGCTTCAGCTGGTCGGCCATGTCCAGTTGCTGGCGCCGGGGAGGGCGTGCGTTCGTCTTCGGGGTGGCGGTGGAAGCGTCGGTCATGCGGGGGCGCGGTGGAATGAAATGGAAAAAAGAATGCCGGCGGTGCGCGTTCAGCGCGGCCGGAACATCCTGAAGAGATTGTCGGGGCCGACTTCGAAATAGTCGGCCGGCCCGCCGCCGCGCAGGATGGGCTGCGCCGCGGCGGTGTCGTAGATGCCGTCCTTCAGCAGGCGGCGCGCGATGTGCACGCCCACCACTTCGCCAAGGACCAGCCAGGTCTGCACCGGCACGCCGTCCACGCCTTCGAGCTGCAGGATCTGCGTGAGCCGGCATTCGAAGGACACGGGGCTTTCGGCCACGCGCGGTACCGCGATGGTCCGCGAGGCGGCGGTCTGCAGGCCGGCCAGCTCGAACTCGTTCACCTCGGGCGGCACGGCCGCGCAGGAACGGTTCATCTGCTCGGCCAGCGGGCGCGTGGCCAGGTTCCAGCCGAACTCCCGCGTCTGGCGGATGTTGTGCAGGCTGTCCTTGGCGCCGATGCTCGCGAAGCCGACGATGGGCGGCGTGTAGTTGAAGGCGTTGAAGAAGCTGTAGGGCGCGAGGTTGAGCACGCCGTGCTCGTCCTGCGACGAGATCCAGCCGATGGGGCGCGGCCCGACCATCGCGTTGAACGGATCGTGCGGCAGGCCGTGGCCCTTGGCGGGTTCGTAGAAGTGGAAGTCGTCGTTCGCCATCGATGTCCTCAGTGGCTCAGGGCCGATGCCCGCGCGGCCTGCCGGCCGATCAGCAGCCGGAACGGCAGCAGCATGAGCACGCCGACGCCCAGCTTCACCGCCAGGTCGCCGAGCGCCCAGGTGAGCCAGGGGCCGTCGGTGCCCGCGAAGGCGATGCCCCAGAACACGATGCTGTCGAGCACCGCGGCGATCACCGTGGCCACCAGCGGCGCACGCCACCAGAGGCCGCGCCGTAGCCGGTCGAACACGCCGATGTCCAGCAGCTGCGAAGCGATGAAGGCCAGCCCCGAGGCCGCCGCGATGCGCACCGGCGCGAGCAGCAGCGACACGCCCACGGCAACCGCAAAGCCCACCCACGCCACGCGCCGCGCCATGCCGGGACCGAAGCGCCGGTTGACCAGGTCGCTCACGAGGTAGGCCACCGGATAGGTGAAGGCGCCCCAGGTCAGCCAGTCGTTGATGGCGAACTGCACCAGGATGTTGGAGGCCAGCACCACCGCGGCCATGGCCAGCGTGGCCGCTGTCAGTTGGCCGAAGGTGGGGCGTTCGAAGTGCATGGCCGGCATCAGACGCTGGCGGTGCGTTCGCGTTCGGCTTCGACCAGCACGCTGTGCGCCACGGCCTCGGCCACCTTGATGCCGTCCACGCCGGCCGACAGGATGCCGCCCGCGTAGCTCGCGCCTTCGCCGGCGGGGTAGAGGCCGCGCACGTTCAGGCTCTGGAAGTCGTCGCCGCGCGTGATCTTGATGGGCGAGGACGTGCGCGTTTCCACGCCGGTGAGCACCGCGTCGTGCGTGTCGAAGCCCTTGATCTTGCGGCCGAAGGCGGGAAAGGCCTCGCGCATCGCCTCGATGGCGTAGGCGGGCAGGGCCTTGTGCAGGTCGGTCGGCGTGACGCCCGGCTTGTACGAAGGGATCACGCTGCCCAGCGCGGTGGACGGCTTGCCGGCGACGAAGTCGCCCACCAGCTGGCCCGGCGCGCGGTAGTCGCCGCCGCCGAGCACGAAGGCGTTGCTCTCCAGTTCGCGTTGCAGCGCGATGCCGGCGAGCGCATCTCCGGGATAGTCGCGCGGGTCGATGCCCACCACGATGCCCGCGTTGGCGTTGCGCTCGTTGCGCGAATACTGGCTCATGCCGTTGGTGACCACGCGGCCCGGCTCGCTGGTGGCCGCGACCACGGTGCCGCCGGGGCACATGCAGAAGCTGTAGACCGAGCGGCCGTTGCTCGCGTGGTGCACCAGCTTGTAGTCGGCCGCGCCCAGCAGCGGGTGGCCCGCATGGCGGCCCCAGCGCGCGCGGTCGATCAGGCCCTGCGGATGCTCCACGCGGAAGCCGATGGAAAACGGCTTGGCCTCGATGTGCACGCCGCGCTTGTGCAGCATCTCGAAGGTGTCGCGCGAGCTGTGGCCCAGCGCCATCACGACGTGGTCGGCGCGCAGTTCGCTGCTGGTGCCCGTGGTCTGGTCGAGCACGGTGAGGCCGCGCAGGTGGCCGTTTTCGATGCGCACGTCGGTCACGCGCTGCTCGAAGCGGATCTCGCCGCCCAGCGCCACGATCTGCTCGCGGATGTTCTCCACCACCTTCACCAGCTTGAAGGTGCCGATGTGCGGATGCGCGACGTAGAGAATTTCCGGCGGCGCGCCGGCCTTCACGAACTCTTCCATCACCTTGCGGCCGAGGAAGCGCGGATCCTTGATCTGGCTGTAGAGCTTGCCGTCCGAGAAGGTGCCGGCGCCGCCTTCGCCGAACTGCACGTTCGACTCCGGGTTGAGCACGCTCTTGCGCCACAGGCCCCAGGTGTCGCGGGTGCGCTGGCGCACGGTCTTGCCGCGTTCGAGCACGATGGGCCTGAAGCCCATCTTCGCGAGCATCAGCGCCGCGAAGATGCCGCAGGGGCCGAAGCCGATGACCACCGGCCGCGACGTGCCCTCGGGGGCATTGGCAGGCGGCGTGTAGCGCATGTCGGGCGCTTTTTGGATATGCGGATGGCCCGCATGCTTGGCGAGCAGCCCGGCTTCGAGCTTCGCGTCTGCCAGCTGCACGTCGCAGATGTAGACCGTGAGCAGCTCGGCCTTGCGCGCGTCGAAGCTGCGCTTGTAGACGTTGTGGGAGGCGATCGCGTCGAGCGGAATGTCGAGCGTTTTGGCGATCAGTGCGGCCAGCGCGTCGGGCGCGTGGTCGAGCGGGAGTTTGAGTTCGGAGATTCTCAGCATGGCGGCGTGGGGCTTGTGGTTATCAAGCAGGCCGCGCATTTTAAGCGCCCGGGGCGCTATGAAAGGGATAGCGGGTCAGGCGGGCAGGAAGCCTTCGACCGACAGATAGCGCTCGCCGGTGTCGTAGTTGAAGCCCAGCACCACCGCATCGGGTGCCAGCGAGGGCAGTTTCTGCGCGATGGCCGCGAGCGTGGCGCCCGACGAGATGCCGACCAGGATGCCTTCCTCCTGCGCGCAGCGGCGGGCCATTTCGCGCGCCGGTTCGGCGTCGACCTGCAGCACGCCGTCGAGCAGCGAGGTGTCGAGGTTCTTCGGGATGAAGCCCGCGCCGATGCCCTGGATGGGATGCGGCGCAGGAGCGCCGCCCGAAATGACAGGCGAGGCCACCGGTTCCACCGCGAACACCTGCAGCTTCGGCCACTTCTTCTTCAGCACCTTCGCCACGCCGGTGATGTGGCCGCCCGTACCCACGCCGGTGATGATCACGTCGATGCCGTCAGGAAAATCGGCCGCGATTTCCTCGGCCGTGGTGCGCACGTGCACGTCGACGTTGGCGGGGTTGTTGAACTGCTGCGGCATCCACGCGCCGGGCGTGCCGGCCACGATTTCCTCGGCGCGTGCGATGGAGCCCTTCATGCCGTTGGCGCGCGGCGTCAGGTCGAAGGTGGCGCCGTAGGCCAGCATCAGGCGGCGGCGTTCGACGGACATGCTGTCGGGCATCACCAGGATCAGCTTGTAGCCCTTGACGGCCGCCACCATGGCCAGGCCGATGCCGGTGTTGCCCGAGGTCGGCTCGACGATGGTGCCGCCGGGCTTGAGCGCGCCGCTCTTCTCGGCGTCTTCGACCATCGCGAGCGCGATGCGGTCCTTGATGGAGCCGCCGGGATTGGCGCGCTCGGACTTGATCCACACCTGCTGCCTGGCATTGCCGAACAGGCGGTTGATGCGCACGTGCGGCGTGTTGCCGATGGTCTGGAGGATGTTCTGGGCCTTCATGGGAATCTCCTTGGATCGATGCGTTTGTCGGACGGACAGCGCGCATTGTGAGACCAGCCCGAAGGCACGCCCGGGCACAGGCGATAATCCACCCCGTGAAGCACGCCAGACCGCCGCTGGTGCAAGTGCCGAAAGGCCGCACTGGAGGAACGTCCGGACTGCACAGGACAGCGCAGGAGTTAACGACTCTCCACCGTGAGGTGAGGATCAGAGCAACAGAGACGAGCCGATTGAGTTCGGGTGAAACGGGCAATCTCTGCGCGCAGCAACACCAAGTAGGCCAGTATTGAGGTGGTTCCGCTGAGCTGGCGGGTAGGTGGCATCGAGCCGTTTGGCGACAAACGGCCCAGAGTAATGGCGGTCACGCCGGAGGTTTCGCAAGAGGCCTCCGGTGCACAGAATCCGGCTTATCGGCGAGCTTCACACTTTTCTTTCCTTCCCCTTTTCCGCGTTCTCGCGCCCTCGGCCCCGGCCAAGGCGGGCGTAAGCCTTGCCGCCAGCAGGGATTGGTAGTTACCCGTACAATCGATAGCATGCTAATTAATAGCCGGCTATCGTGACCAACCCGACCACCCCCCGAACAGCGCCTGAACAGGCGATTGAACCGACGCGCGAACAATCGCTCATGCGCCTCGGCACGTCGCTCGCGGTGCTGCAGCGCGGCTACCGCGCCGCGGCCGACAAGGCGGTGGCGCACGTCGGCGTGTCGCAGACGCTGGCCTACCCGATCGTGATGCTCGGGCGCATGAACGGCGAAGTGCGCCAGGGCGTGCTGGCCGAGGCGCTGGGCATCGAAGGGCCGTCGCTGGTGCGCTCGGTCGACCAGCTGGTGGAAGCCGGCCTCGTCGAACGCCGCGAAGACCCGGCCGACCGCCGCGCCAAGACGCTGCATCTCACCGAGGCCGGCAAGGCCGTCTGCGAGCCCATCGAGGCGGCGCTGGCGCTGATGCGGGTGTCGCTGTTCGACGGCGTACCCGACGAGGACGTCGCCGCCTGCCTGCGCGTGTTCTCGGTGCTCGAAGAGCGCATGGGCGTCCGCGCCGTGCAGAGCCTGCCGCCGCAGCAGCAGCCGTCTCAGGAAGGGCGCAGGTAGTCGATGTCCGCGTTCAGCCTGCCGCGCTTCAGCCGCGCGGAGCTTCTCTTTTCCGCCAAGAGCTTCGTTGCCGCCATGCTGGCGATGTACCTCGCCAGCCGCGCCGGCCTGCCGCGCCCGTTCTGGGCGCTCATGACCACCTATGTCGTCGCCCATCCGCTGGCCGGCGCGGTGCGCTCCAAGGCGGTGTACCGCTTCTGCGGCACGCTCATCGGCAGCACCGCCACGGTGCTGCTGGTGCCCGCGCTGTCCAACGCGCCCGAACTGCTGACGCTGGTGCTCGCGCTGTGGGTCGGGCTGTGCCTGTGCATCTCGCTGTTCGACCGCACGCCGCGCTCATACGTGTTCATGCTCGCGGGCTACACGGCCGCGCTCATCGGCTTTCCTTCC
This sequence comes from Variovorax sp. PMC12, assembly GCF_003019815.1. NCBI lineage: Bacteria > Pseudomonadati > Pseudomonadota > Betaproteobacteria > Burkholderiales > Comamonadaceae > Variovorax > Variovorax sp. PMC12. The sequence continues at coordinate 3,188,022 of NZ_CP027773.1, read as the reverse complement.
GTGCAGACGCCGCTCGCGCTGTTCGACACCGCCGTGGCGCGCGTCGAGGAAATCGGCCTGGGCATCTTCTGCGCCACGCTGGTCCACAGCCTGGTGCTGCCGGCGGGGCTCGCGCCGACCGTGCTGGGCCTGCTCGACCGCACGCTGCTCGACGCGCGCAAGTGGCTGGGCGACCTGCTGCAGCCCGCCGCGCGCAGCGGCGGCAATGGCGGTAACGGCGGCGACCCCAAGCGCCTGGACGACGACCGCCGCCGCCTCGCCGGCGACATCACGCAGCTGCGCCTGCTTTCCACCCACGTGCCCTTCGACACCACGCACCTGCGCTGGACGGCCGGCGCCATCCGCGCGATGCAGGACCGCGTCGCCGCGCTCACGCCCGCGCTGTCCGCCGTCGAAGACCGGCTGCAGGCGCTGGTGCAGGCCGAAGGCCGGCTCGCTCCCGACGTGACCGCCGTGCTCGCGCAGGCCGCCGAATGGCTGCGCGAAGAAGCCGAGCCCGCCGCCGATGCGGCAACCCGCGCCGGGCGCCTGCAGGCCCTGCGCCGCGCCCTCGACACGCTGAGCGCCACGCCCGCGAACGCGCAGCAGCAGACTTCATGGTGCCGCGCGCTGCGCATCGGACTCGCGGGGCGGCTCGAAGAACTCGTCGACGGCTGGACCGCCTGCGCGCAATTGCGCCAGGACATCGACGATGGCCTGAAGGGCGCCGCGCCGCTGCGCCGCACCGCCGCGCTCGGCAGCCGCGTGCTGCACCGCGACTACGGCATGGCGCTGCTGTCGGCGCTGGCCGCCGTCATCGCCATCTGCCTGTGCGGCGCGTTCTGGATCCTCACCGGCTGGCCCATGGGCTCGGCCGCGACCATGATGGCCGCCGTCTTCTGCTGCTTCTTCGCCACCATGGACGACCCGGTGCCGGCCATCCACGGCTTCCTGAAGTGGACGCTGTGGTCCGTTCCGATCTCGGCGCTCTACGTGCTGGTGCTCATGCCGCTGGTGCAGGACTTCGGCATGCTGGTGCTGATCTGCGCGCCGCTCTTCCTGCTGCTGGGCCTGTACCTGCCGCGCCCCACGCATTTCATGGCCGCGATGGCGCTGATCTTCGGCGTGTGCGGCACGCTCGCGCTGCACGACACCGCCAGCTCCGACCTCGTGAGCTTCATCAACAGCATGATCGGCCAGATCGTCGGCGTGGTGGTCGCGGCGCGCGTCACGCGGCTGGTTCGCTCCGTGGGCGCCGACTGGAGCGCGCGGCGCATCCAGCGCGCCACCTGGCGAGAACTGGGCGACATGGCCGCGTCTTCGCAGCCGCAGTACGCGCAGAGCGACGCCTATGCCGTGCGCATGCTCGACCGCATCGGCCTGCTGGCGCCGCGCATCGCGCAGGCCGGCGGCACCGTCGAAGGCGTGGCCGCGAACGACGCGCTGCGCGACCTGCGCATGGGCGCCGACATCGCGGTGCTGCAGCGCGTGCGCGCGCAACTGCCGATGAGCACCTCGGCCGCGCTGCTGGGCGGCATCGCGCGCTTCTTCCGCCAGCGCGGCGAAGGCCGCATGAACCCGCGTCCGGCCGAGTTGCTGCCGCAGATCGACGAGGCGCTCAACGCGGTGCTCGACGCCGTGCCCGACGCGCCGGCATCCGGTGCGCCCGCCGCTTCGCGCTCCGCCGTCACCGCGCTGGTCGGCCTGCGCCGCAACCTGTTCCCCGACGCGCCGCCCGTGCTGGCCGGCGCACCCATTCAAGGAGCTTCCGCATGATCGGCGAAGCAAGTTTCTACGGCCTGTACCTGCCCTGGATCATGGTGCTGGCCCTCGGCGCGCTGCTGGCGCTGTGGGCGGTGCGCCGCCTGCTGGCCGCCACCGGCGCCTACCGCTGGGTGTGGCACCCGGCGCTGTTCGACATGGCGCTGTACCTGCTGCTGCTCTACGCGCTGAGCCGCGTCTCCTCCTGCTTCCAATAAGAAACGAGATTCCAATGAAAGCCGTACGTTCTTCCTCCGACAACCCCTGGGCCCCGCGTCTGGGGCGCGTTCTCTTCACCGTGCTGGTGGTGGCCGCCGCCGTCTGGGCCGGCCTGCGACTGTGGGACCACTACGAGCTTGCGCCGTGGACGCGCGACGGCCGCGTGCGTGCCAACGTCGTGCAGATCGCGCCCGACGTGTCGGGCCTAGTCACCTCGGTGCCGATCCGCGACAACCAACCGGTGGCCGCCGGCACGCTGCTGTTCGAGGTGGACCGCGCGCGCTACGACCTCGCCGTGCGCCAGGCGCAGGCCGCGCTTGCCGCGCAGCGCGCCATGAGCGCGCAGGTGCAGCGCGAGAACGCGCGCAACGTCGGCCTCGACGACCTCATCTCGAAGGAGTCGCGCGAGCAGACCCGCTCTCGTGTCGAGCAGATGCAGGCCGCCGTCGCGCAGGCCGAGGTGGCGCTCGATTCGGCCAAGCTCAACCTGCAGCGCGCCGAAGTGCGCGCGCCCACCGGCGGCCTCGTCACCAACCTCGACCTGCGCCAGGGCAGCTACGCCGCGGCGGGCCGCCCGGTGCTCGCGCTGGTCGATGCGCAGTCGTTCTACGTCGAAGGCTATTTCGAGGAAACGAAGCTGCCGCGCATCCACCTCGGCGACCGCGTGCGCGTCACGCCCATGGGCGGCGGCGCGGTGCTCGAAGGCGCGGTCGACAGCGTGGCCGCCGGCATTGCCGACCACGACCGCTCCACCAGCGCCAACCTGCTGCCCAGCGTGAACCCGACCTTCAACTGGGTGCGGCTCGCGCAGCGCATTCCGGTGCGCATCAAGCTCGATCCGCTGCCGCAGGGCGCGCGCCTCGTCGCGGGCCAGACCGTCACGGTGCAGGTGCTGGAGAACAAGCCGGCGCACAACGCAGCCGCATCGGCCACCGCGCCGCAGCACAAGGGATGAACGACATGACCAGCTTCGCATTCCGCCTCGCATCGCTGGCCGTCGCCGCCGGGCTCGCGGCCTGCGCGGCGGTCGGCCCCGACTACCACCAGCCGCCCGAGGCGCTGGCCAGCCAGAGCGCCGCCGGCAAGCCCTTCGCCGAGGCACCGGCCGACGCCGCGCCGCTGCCGCCGCACTGGTGGCGCCTGTACCACGACCCGCTGCTCGACAAGCTCGTAGAGCAGGCGCTCGCGCACAACACCGACCTGCGCCAGGCCGTGGCCAACCTCGAGCGCGAACGCGCCATCGAAGACGAAGTGGCCGGCGCCAGGTACCCCAGCATCGGCGTGAACGGCGGGCCTTCCTACGGCCACGTGTCGGGCCTGTCGCTGCTGCAGAAGGGCTATGAGCCGCCGAACACCTTCAACTACAGCGCGGGCGCTTCGCTGTCGTACCAGGTCGACCTGTTCGGCCAGATCCGCCGCGCCATCGAGGCCTCGCAGGCCGGCACGCAGGCGGCCGAAGCCGCGCTCGACCTGGTGCGCGTGAACGTCGCCGCCGGCACCGCGCGCGCCTATGCCGAAGCCTGCTCGACCGGCCTGCGCCTGCAGATCGCGCAGAAGTCGGTGTCGCTGCAGCAGGACGCGGTGAACGTCACCGATCGCCTGCAGCGCGCCGGCCGCGCCGGCGCCATCGACGCGGGCCGCGCGCGTTCGCAGCTGCAGCAGCTCAATGCCGCGCTGCCGCCGCTGAAGGCCGAGCGCCAGGGCGCGCTCTACCGCCTTGCCACGCTCACCGGCGCGCTGCCGCAGGACTTTCCGCGCGAGGTGGCCGACTGCACCGTGCCGCCGCGCGTGGCCGGCGTGCTGCCGGTGGGCGACGGCGCCGCGCTGCTGCGCCGCCGCCCCGACATCCGCCAGGCCGAGCGCAGCCTCGCCGCATCGACCGCGCGCATCGGCGTGGCCACGGCCGACCTCTATCCGAAGATCACGCTGGGGCTCTCGGGCTCCTCCGTCGGCCACGCCGACGGCTTCGGCCGCAAGGACACCTTCGCCTGGAGCCTGGGTCCGCTGATCTCGTGGACGGTGCCCAACACCGGCGTCGTTCAGTCGCACATCGCGCAGGCCGAGGCCGGCACGCGCGCCGCGCTCGCCAGGTTCGACGGCACCGTGCTCACCGCGCTGCGCGAGACCGAGACCGCGCTGGCCACCTACGCCCGCGAACTCGACCGCCGCACCGCGCTGCAGGCCTCGCGCGACGAAAGCGCCAAGGTCGCCGCGCAGGCGCGCCAGCTCTACCAGAACGGCCGCACCGGCTACCTCGATTCGCTCGACGCCGAGCGCTCGCTGGCCGCCAGCGAAGCCGCGCTCGCGGCCAGCGAGGCGCAGCTTTCCGACGACCAGGTGGTGCTGTTCATGGCGCTGGGCGGCGGCTGGGAGCCCGACACCGCGACCGCGAAGCAATGACCGCCGCCGCGTCACCCGAGCCGCAGCACCGGGCGCACGCGCCGCTGTGGCTGCTCGCGCTGGTGACCTTCAGCGGCACGCTGGCCATGCACATCTTCGTGCCCGCGCTTCCGATCGCCGCGGCGAGCCTGGGTGCCAGCGTCGGCGCCATGCAGATGACGGTGAGCCTCTACATCTTCGGCCTCGCGGTGGGGCAGCTGGTGTACGGCCCGCTGGCCGACCGCTTCGGCAGGCGGCCGGTGCTGCTGTGGGGGCTCGGCATCTACTGTGTCTCGGGCCTGGCCGCCGCGCTCGCGCCGGAGGTGCATTCGCTCATCGCCGCGCGGCTGTTCCAGGCCATGGGCGGCTGCGCCGGCCTGGTGCTGGGCCGCAGCATCGTGCGCGACACCGCCGGGCCGCAGGAGGCCACGCGCCGCCTTGCGCTGATGAACCTCATGGTCACCATCGGCCCCAGCCTGGCACCGCTGATCGGCGGCGCGCTGGCCACCGCGCTGGGCTGGCGATCGATCTTCCATGCGCTCTTCGGCCTGGGCGTGGTGGGCTTTCTCTTCACCTGGCGCATGCTGCCCGAGACGGGTGCGCCCGGTGCGCCCGGGTCTGCGGTGAGCGCGCGAGACCTCGCGCGCAACTACGGCAAGCTGCTGCGCTCGCCCGCGTTCCTGGGCTTTTCGGTGGGCGGCGGCTGCGCCACCACGTCGATGTACGCCTTCATCGCCTCGGCGCCCTTCATCTTCGTGGACCAGTTGCACCGGCCCGCGCACGAGGCGGGCATCTACCTCGCCATCCTGGTGTCGGGCGTGTGGCTCGGCAGCTTTCTCACCAGCCGCCTGATCTCGCGCGTGCGGGTCGACCGGCTCATGATCCGCTCCAACGCGCTGAGCGTGGCCGCGGCCTTCGTGCTGCTCGGCGCGGCGTTGAGCGGCCATCTGTCGGTGCCGCTCATCGTCGCTTCCATGTTCATGTTCACGGTGGGCGTCGGCATGGCGTCGCCGGCCGCGCTCACGCAGGCGATCAGCGTGAACCCGCAGGTGATCGGCTCGGCCTCGGGCCTCTACGGCTTCACGCAGATGGCCGTGGGCGCGCTGTGCACCGCGCTCGCGGGCATGGGCCACCGCAACCCCGCGCTGGCATCGGCCATCGTGCTGGCGGGGGCTGGCATCGTGGCGCAGCTGTCGTTTGCGGTGGCGCTGCGCGCGCAGCGGCGCGCCGATGCCGCCGCCGCCGAGACGCTCAGCGCGTGAAGAGCCAGCCGCCCTTGGGCTGGCGCATCAGCTCGTGCCGCTTCACGGCGTGTTCCTCGCCGTCGTCGCCCACGTAGACCACCTCGAAGCGCAGCAGCTTCGGCGAGACCATCTTCCAGTTCTGGATGCGCTTGACCGTCACGCAGGAGGTCTTGTCGTGGAACTGCATCTCCGTCATCGGGCCGCCCTGGAAGCCGTTGCCGTCGAACAGGCGGCCCGGCGCGGCAAAGGGGTTGAGCACCGCGCCGTTGTGCGCGGTGATGCAACCCTCGGTCCGCACGAAGGACTCGATGGTCGGCGACGCGCTGCGCACCACCTTGCTGACGGCGGGGCTCGGCGCCTTGCCGCCGATGGCCTCGCGGATGCGCTCGACCTGTTCGCCGGTGATCGGTGCGAGGCCGTCCTTCGAGATCACGGGCGGCGGTGGCGGGGCCGCCGGCGCGGGCGGCGGGGCGGGTGAGAAGTAACTGCAGCCCGTCACCAGTGCCAGCGGCACGGTGAGGGCAAGGGCGGCGCTCGGTGATCCGAACTTCATGGCTGAGTCTCCTGTCGGCGGCGCTTCAAGGCCGCAGGCTGAAAATTGCAGGCCGCGAACATGCGGTGCATCGTCGGGGGTCGTCCTCTTCCGTTCGATCGTCTTTGTCTCGTGGTTGTGGTTCTTGTCGTCGTTCAGAAGCGTTCCTGGGGTGCCAGGTAGCGCCACTGGCCGGGCTGCAGCCCCGCCAGCGGCACGCGGCCGATGCGTATGCGCCGCATCGCCAGAATCCGCAGGCCCACGTTGTCGCAGATGTGGGCGATCTGCCCCGGCTGCGCGCCCTTGAGCGCGAAGCGCAGGCCGGTCTGTTCGTCGCTCTGGCGGCCGATGCTCACCCGCGCGGGCGAGCGCTCCAGCCGCGCCAGCACCTCGGGGGCCACCGGGCCGGCCACGTCGACCATCACCTCGTGCTCGAGGATGCCGGCGTCTTCGTGCAGCTTGCGTTCGATGCGGAACTCCTGCGTGTACGCGACCAGCCCGCTGGCGCCGGTCTCCAGCGGCGTCATGCATTGCTGCCCCTTTGCATGGGCCGGCAGAAAGCGCTGCCCGGCGCGCTCGGGCTCGTGGTGGTTCGCGGCCACCAGCAGGCTGTGCGCCTTGTCGGTCGGCATGCCGGCGGGCTTGTAGAGCAGCAGCGTGACCGGAAGGATGGGCTGCGGCCTGGCGCCGGCCTCGATCTCGACCTGCTGGCGCGGCAGCACGCGCGACTGCGGCAGCATCTGCTGCACGCCGTCCACGCGCACGGCGCCGTTTTCTATCAGCAGCTCGGCCTCGCGGCGCGACACGCCGGCCATGGCCGCCACGCGCTTGGCCAGGCGGATGCCTTCGCCGTCGTCTTTTTCAGGGGCGCTTCTGTTCATCGGGCCGCATTCAGTTGCTGGATGCGCGCCACATGCGCGGCCAGCGAGCGTGCCGCCACCGGCCACATGCGCTCGGGCACGTCGTCATAGGCGATGGGGAGCCATTGCTCGGGCGTGCCGTCGGGCAGCTTCTGCATGGCGGCGGCGATCCTGGCCTCGCGCTTCAGGCGGTGCGCCTTCAGCATCGAGATGGCGGTGCGCGCGAAGCCGATCACGTAGCCGTGCGCGGGCAGGATGAATTCGACGCCGCCGGCCTCGCAGGCCGCGTCGAGCTTGTCGAGCGATTCGAGGTAGGCCGTCATGTCGCCGTCGGGCGGGTCGACCACCGTGGTGCTGCCGTTCAGAATGTGGTCGCCGGAGAACAGCAGGCCGTCTTCTTCGAGCAGCAGGCACAGGTGGTTGGCCGCATGGCCGGGCGTGTGGATCACGCGCAGCGTGTGGGTGATGGCCGCGCCTTCGGGCGATGTGCCGGAGAGCGCGAGGCGCTCGCCGTCGGCCAGTTCGCGCTCGGGCGTGAAGCGCGCCGTGGCCCGGGCGGTCGGCCGCGATGCCAGCCCGAGGATCGGCGGCCTCGTTTCCTTGCACAGCGCCTGCAGCGGCGCGGCACCGGGCGAATGGTCGGCATGCGAATGCGTGCACACGATCATGCGGATGTCGCCATGCGTGGCGCGCCACAGGCGGCCGATGTGGTCGAAGTCGTTCGGGCCCGGGTCGATGACGATGTAGCCGGTGGCCGCGTCGCCCACGATGTAGCTGTTGGTGCCGGGGCCGGTCATGGCGCTGGGGTTGGGCGCGGTGAGGCGCATCACGTTCTTCAGCAGCGCGACCGGGTGCTCGCTCTGCCAGTCGAGCGCATGCGCGATCTGGCCGTCTGGGCACACCAGCGCGAGCTCGCCGAAGGGCGACTCGTGCTCCATGTAGCGCGCGTCCTCGCCCTTGAGCAGGCCGGCGCGCGGGCAGCTGGTCCAAAGCGGCGCCTCGCCGGCACCGCCCGGAGCGCAGGCCGCGAGCACCGCATCGACGCTGGCGTAGGCGGCCATGCGCTGCAGCGTGCGCACGGTCGGGAAGATCATGAAGAAGCTGCCTGCCGCGTGGCGCGCGAGCGCATCGGCCGGGCGCACCCAGCAGGGCTCGAACTGCTCGCTCTCGTCGGCCGTGGGCGTCTGGCCCTCGGGCATGCGCGCCACCAGGAAGGGCACGTCGAAGCGCTTGGGCAGGTCGCGGTCGGTGATCCAGTGCGCGAAGGTGAACACGCGGTCGGAGTCGAGCACCAGGCCGCGCGCGGCGCACTGGTCGGCGAAGGCGGTGCCGGCCGTATCGGCGCGGTCCATCGCGGCGATGTCCGCGGCGCTCACGGGGCGGCCGTCTGCAGCATGGTGCGCGAGCAGGATGCCGAGCTCTTCGAAGGCTTCGCGAATGGCTGCGATGGCCTGCGTGCGCTGCACCCGGCTCTGCGTGGGGCGGCGGGTGGCGATGCGCTTGGCGGCTTCGTCGGCTGCGTCGATGTGGCCGCCGGGGAACACATAGGCGCCGGGTGCGAAGCTGGCGGTGGCCGAGCGGCGCGTCATCAGCACTTCGATGCCGGCGGCGGTGTCGCGCAGCAGCAGCACGGTGGCCGCCGCGCGCACGGGCGCGGGCTCGCGTGCGGGGTGAATTTGTTGGGAGGAACGGACCATGGGGGGATTATCGGGAGCAGGTGCCGTGCGCGTGTGTCGCGCATAAGCTCATGTGGATTCGGGCATGAGTGCCGCGCCACAATTCGCGCATGCACCGCTTGCCTCGAAGAAAGACTGTCATGGCTCATTCTCCCTTTTCGCGTCGTTCGCTTCTGGTGGCCGCCGCCGCCACGCTCATTTCCGCCACGGCCCCGGCCCAGTCGGACTGGCCGCAACAGCCCGTCACATTGATCATGGGCTTCCCGGCCGGCTCGGGCGTCGACGTTGTCGCGCGCACCATCCAGGAGCCGCTGTCGAAACAGCTGGGCCGCCCCGTCATCATCGACTACAAGTCCGGCGCCGCCGGCAACATCGCCAGCGACTACGTGGCCCACGCCAAGCCCGATGGCTACACGCTCGCCTTCGGCACCGCCGCCACGCACGGCAGCAATGCCGCGCTCTACAAGAAGCTGCCCTTCGACGTGGAGGCCGACTTCATTGCGGTGGCGCCGGTGCTCGACGTGTCGAACGTGCTCACCATCAATCCCGACGTGATCAACGTCAGGACCTTGAAGGAGTTTGTCGAACTGGTCAAGGCCAATCCCGGCAAGTACAACTATGCGTCTACAGGCAACGGCGCGGGCACGCACATGGCGTTTGCCGAGTTCAACTCGCGCCTGGGCCTGAACATGGTGCACGTGCCGTACAAGGGCGGGCCGGAGGCGATCACGTCGGTGGTGCGCGGAGAGACCTGCTGCATCATGAACCAGGTGCAGACGGTGCTTCCGCACTACAAGGCCGGCAAGGTGCGGCTGCTGGGCGTGACCACCGCCACGCCGGTGCCGGCGGTGAAGGAGGTGCCCACCATTGCATCGAGCGGCCTGCCGGGCACCAAGGGTTTCGACAGCTCGATCTGGTTCGGCATCTTCGCGCCCAAGGGCACGGACCCGCAGATCGTCGACAAGCTCAACGCAGCGGTGAAGGCGGTGCTGGAAACGCCGGAGATTCGCGAGCGTTTCGAGAGCCAGGGCAACACGGTGCGCATCGAGACGCCAGCCGAGTTCAAGAAGACCGTGCACGCGAATCGCGTGAAGTGGGCCGAAGTTGCCAAGGCGGCGAATATCAGCATCGATTGAGCGCTGCTGTTTCGGGGCTCGCTCACGCCGCCGGGTACTCCCCTCCGCGAATGTCCCCCGGGGCTTCGCCCCTCCTCCTTTACTTCGCTGCGGGGAGCACCCGACGCCCTGTGCACAGGGCACGCTGCCGGTTTGCGGCCGATCAACCGGTGCTCTGAACGGTCACGACGGCGGGGTGCCTTGCGCAGCGAAATAAAGGAGGAGGCCGAAGGCCGGGGGACATTCGCGGAGCAAGGTACCCCGGCGGCGTGAACGCGCCCCGAACAACGCCGCCTACAACGTCTTGGTCAGAGTAACGACGAAGCGCGCCTTGTTGGGCGAGTAGGTCTGCCTGCCGAACGCACCAAAGCCCAAGTCGACTCCCGGATTGCTCACCGCAAGATAAGAGCTCTGCTTGTTCGCTCCCTGCACGGAGCCCGCCAGCGACAACCCGTTGCCGAAGTCGTAGCTTGCGCCCACGTTGTAGTCCACATAGCTCTTGTAGCCCAGGCTTCGGATGTCGCTCGACATGTTGGTGTAGCCCACCGCCGCCTTCAGCGTGACCTTCGGAACAATCTCCTTGCTGTAGGCCAGGTTCAGGTAACCCGTGTTCGTGCCCTTCAGGCCCGAGCCGGCCTTGTTGCCCGCATAGCCGAAGTAGTCCTTCGACACCGTGTGCGAATACTTCAGCGTGAACGAGCCGATGGCCTCGTCGGTGTAGCCCGCGCTGCCGTAGATCTCCGTCGTGTTGCCCGACGAATTGCCAGGGTAGATGTATGTGAGCGCGCCCACGTCCATGTCGAACACGCCGGCCTTGAACTTGTAGCCGCCGTAGATGTCGCTCTCGATGCTGTTGCCCTTGAGCCAGTTCACGCTCGAATTCCAGTTGCCCACATAGAAGCCGCTGTCGCCGAAGGCGTAGTCGAAGCCGCCCTGTATGGCCGGCTTGAAGGCCTTGGTCTTGGCGTAGTCGTTCTTGCCCAGCATGTCCTGGTCTTGACCACGGAACTTGTAGTCGGTGGTGAACGCCACGTTGCCCGAGAGCTGCGCGTTCGCAAGCATCGGCAGGGCGGCCAGGGTGGGGAGAACGAGCACCGGCAGGGCGATGCGGATCAGATGTTTCATTGCTGGAAAAAGCCAACTTGTGGAGGAGCCGGCAGCGTAGGAGCGGGCGTCTAAAAGCCGCGTAAAAAATGCAGGCCGCGGCGCAAAAGTTTCGCCTCGGGCATCGTCATCGCGATCACGCCGGCCACCACGCACCCCAGCCCGATCCACGCCGTGGGCGCGAGCGTTTCGCCGAGGAACAGCACGCCGACCGCCACGCCGATGGGCACGCGCATGTAGGCCTGCGCGGAAGTCGACATCGGCCCCAGCGTCCTGATGAGGCGGAAGTAGATGGTGAAGGCCAGCGCCGTCGACAGCACCGCCAGCGCCAGCACTGCCGCCATTGATGTGGCCGAAGGCGCCAGCGTCCAGGGCCGGTCGATGGCGAGGCTCGCGGGCAGCAGCATCGCGGTGCCGCTCAGCAGCGAGCCGGCTGCCGGCACCATCGGGTCCAGGCCCTTGAACACGCGGCCGAACATCGCGGCGCAGCCGTAGCACACGGCCGCCGCCACCAGCGCGAATTGCGCGAGCAGCGAACGCCCGAGCCCGTTCAGTGCTTCCAGGCCGACGATCAGGCAGATGCCCGCCAGCCCGGCGCCCACGCCGAAGAAGCGCTGCAGCGTCGGCCTGCCCGCGCTGCCCAGGCCCAGCCCCAGCAGGAAGATGAAGATCGGCGAGGTCGAGTTCAGGATGGTCGCCAGGCCCGCGTCCACGCTGCGCTCGGCCCAGGCAATCAGCGTGAACGGCAGCACGCTGTTCAGGCAGGCCTGCGCCGCGAAGCGGGCCCACATCGCCGGCTCCTTCGGCAGCTTCACGCCGCGCATGCGCAGCACCGCGAGCAGCAGCGCACCGGCAACCAGCGTGCGCGCCGCGATCAGCGTGACCGGCGGGATGGTTGCCACGCCGATCTTGATGAAGGTGTACGAAGCGCCCCAGCAGGTGGCGAGCACCGCGAGCAGCGCCCATTCGAAGGCGGGGTTGACCGGGGCGTGGGTGGCGGAAGAGGGCGTCGATGCGTGCATGGTGCGCCGATCATCCCGGCGGCGGCGCACCGGCACTTCGCCCGCGGGCGAAGCGTGGATGTCGCTGTCAGTGCGGGTGGTCGTGCGGCTTGCCGCCGCCGTTCAGCAGCGTCGCCAGGTCCACTTCCTGTTCGGCCGCCGCGCCGGCGATCACGCGCTGCTCCAGCTCGTCCAGATGCTCCATCGCCACGGCCAGCGCCTTGTCGAGCGACTTGCCGGTGGTCAGCGCCTCGATGATCTGCTCGTGCTCCCGGGGCGCGCAGCTCGCGGCCTCGGCGGAGTCGTAGAGCGCCTTGTACAGCTCGGTGTTCGAAATCAGCCGCTGTATGTATGAGAGCAGCTCGTCGCTGCCCGCCATCTGCGCCAGCAGCAGGTGGAAGTCGCCGGCCAGCCGTATCGAGTCTTCGCGCCGGCCTTCCTTGAACGCCTTCTGCTCCGCCTGCACGTGCTTGCGCAGGGCGGCCACCTGATCGCGCTCGAGGTTGCCGAACAGCGTGGTGATCAGCCCCGCCTCCACGATGCGGCGCGCGCGGTAGATGCCGCGCATGTCGTCGATCGACGGGTTGGGCACGAAGGCACCGCGGTTGTGCTCCAGCACCAGCCGCTTTTCGGAGCCCAGCCGCGCCAGCACCTTGCGCACCGCGCCGCGCGTGCAGCCCAAAGCCTCGGCCAGCGCGCGCTCGCGCAGGGGGGTGCCGGGGCGCAGCTTGCCGCTGAGCAGGGCCTTGGAAACGGCGGCGTAGACGCGTTCGTCCACGTTCGCGTCTTCGGCGTCGATGGGTTCCGGGGCGGGGGAGGGCGCTGGGGTTCGGCGGGTGGCGGCAGGCATGGGCACCGGATTATTGCCTGCGGCCCGCGCCTACGGGAAAGCCCCCGGATTGACTCGGCCGGCCCGCCTCCCTACCATTCGCTCCGTTTGGTTAACCAAAATAAATATGTATGGTTGACCAAAATTAATCAACATTCCCAACCAAACCATGATTCGAGGCTCCCGATGAAATCCGTCAAATGGCTGGCAGCGCTGCCGGTGCTCGCCTTCTTCAGCGGCGGATGGCTGTCGTCCGTCGCGCCCACCTTCGTGCTCGGCATGCCCTTCTTGATGGTGTGGAACGTCAGCTGGCTGGTGCTGACCTCGCTGATCATGGTGGTCATCGACCGCGCCGAAGGCGACATCGACGCACCCGCTGCCGGAGGCACGCCATGAACGCCGCGCTGGCAGTCATTGCGCTGTTCGTGATCGGCGCGCTGGGCCTGGCGGTGCTGGCGCGGCGCGGGCGCACCATGAGCCTGGAGCAATGGGCGCTCGGCGGTCGCGGGCTGGGCGCCATCATGGTGTTCCTGCTGATGGCGGGCGAGTCGTTCTCCACCTTCACCTTCCTGGGCGCGAGCGGCTGGTCTTACAGCAAGGGCACGCCGGCCTTCTACATCCTGGCCTACGGCGGGCTGGCCTACCTCATGGCCTTCTGGATGCTGCCGGCGGTGTGGCGCTACGCCACCACGCACAAGCTGGTGTCGTTCTCGGACTTCTTCGCGCACAAGTACGACAGCCGGCCGCTCGGCGTGCTGGTGTCCGTCGTCGCGCTCATGGGCATGGTGGCGCTCTTGACCATCCAGCTGCGCGGCCTGGGCATCATCGTGTCGGAAGCTTCATACGGCTCCATCGCGCCGCAGGTGGCGATCTGGATCGGCACGGTGGTGATGGTGAGCTACATCCTGTTCTCGGGCATCCACGGCTCGGCCAGCATCGCCATCGTGAAGGACGTGCTGATCCTTGCGCTGGCGGTGTTCCTCGGCATCTACCTGCCGTGGCACTACTACGGCGGCGTCACGCCCATGTTCACCGCCATCCACGCGGCCAACCCCACTTTCTTCGAGTTTCCCAAGGAGGGCCTGAACCTCACCTGGTACAACTCGACCATCCTGCTGACGGCGCTGGGCTACTACCTGTATCCGTTCAACCTGACCTCGGTGTATGCGGCCAAGAGCGCCAGCGCTGTGCGGCGCAACACCATCCTGATGCCGCTGTACCAGGTGGTCATCGCCTTCCTGTTCCTGGTCGGCTTCGCGGCCATCCTGCAGGTGCCGGGGCTCAAGGGCTCGGAGGTCGACCTGGCGCTGTTCGGCCTGGTGAAGCACACCTTCGACCCGTGGTTCGTCGGCGTCATCGGCGGCACAGGCGTGCTCACCGCGCTGGTGCCGGGCTCGATGATCCTGCTCACGGCTTCCACCGTGATCGGCAAGAACGTCTACAAGGAAGGCTTCGCGCCCCATGCCACCGACAAGCAGGTGTCGCGCGTGGCGCGCGGCGTGCTGCCGGTGTTTGCGCTGGTGGCGGTGTACTTCGTGCTGCGCGGCGGCACCACCATCGTGGCGGTGGCCATCTTCGCGTCCAGCCTGCTCACGCAGCTGCTGCCCTCGCTGCTGTTCAGCCTCATGAAGAAGCCCTTCGGCAACAAGCATGCAGCCTTCGCGGGCATCCTGGCGGGCGGCGCGGTGCTGGGCTTCATGATGACCACGGGCTCGAACCTGGGTACGCTGTTCCCCGCGGCGCCGGTCGTGTTCAAGTCGCTCAACACGGGGCTCGTGGCGCTGGCGACCAACGCGCTGGTGTTCGTGCTGGTGGCGCTGTGCACGCCGCGCATCCTGCCGCGCGGCGCCGCGCCGCAGCCCGCCTGATGACTTTCAAGGAACCCGTCGCCATGTCTTCGCTGCTGATTCGCAATGTGCGCCCCATGGGCGCTTCCCCGGTCGACGTGCTGGTGCAGGAAGGGCGCATTGCCGGTGCCGGGCCCGCGCTGGCCGCGCCCGCAGGCGTTGCCGTCGAAGAGGGCGGCGGCGCCTTGCTGCTGCCCGGCCTCGTCGAAGGCCACACCCACCTCGACAAGACCATGTGGGGCATGGACTGGTACCGCAACGAGGTCGGCACCAACCTCACCGACAAGATCGAGAACGAGCGCGCCTTCCGCCACGCGAGCGGGCACGACGCCGCCGCGCAGTCGCTGGTGCTGGCCAAGGCCTTTCTCGCGCTCGGCACCACGCGGCTGCGCACGCACGTCGACGTCGACACGCAGGCCGGCCTGCGCCACCTGGAAGGCACCCTGCGTACGCGCGAGGCGCTGCGCGACGTGCAGCAGATCCAGGTCGTCGCCTTCCCGCAGTCGGGCCTGCTGGGCCGGGCGGGCACGGCCGAACTGCTCGACCAGTCATTGGCGATGGGCGCCGACGTGCTCGGCGGCCTCGACCCCTGCGCCATCGACGGCGACCCGGTGAAGTCGCTCGACGTGCTGTTCGGCATTGCCCACAGGCACCAGCGCCCCGTCGACATCCACCTGCACGAGCCCGGCGCCATGGGCGCCTTCTCGCTCGACCTGATCCTGCAGCGCACCGAGGCGCTAGGCATGCAGGGCAAGGTGGCCATCAGCCACGGCTTCTGCCTCGGCGACGTGAGCGAACGCGAGCGCGACGCGCTGCTCGCGCGCATGGCCAGGCTGGGCGTGGTGCTGGTCACCAGCGCGCCGCCCTCGCGCACCGTGCCGCCGCTCATGGCCTGCCGTCAGGCCGGCGTGACGGTGGTCGGCGGCAACGACGGCATCCGCGACACCTGGTCGCCCTACGGCAACCCCGACATGCTGGAGCGCGCCATGATCATCGGCCTGCGCTACAACCTGCGCCGCGACGACGAGATCGAAGCGGCGCTCGACACCGTCACGCACGCCGGCGCGCGCGGCTGCGGCTTCGAGGCCTATGGGCTGGTGCCCGGCAACCGCGCCGACCTGGTGCTGGTCGATGCGCAGACCGTCGCGCACGCCGTGGTCTCGCGGCCCGTGCGCAAGCTGGTGGTGGCGGGCGGCCACATCGTGGCGCGCAACGGCGTGCTGCAGGCCGACGTGGCAGCCTTGTGAGGGCAGCGCGAAGTCGTGACGCAGGCGTCGCCTTTGCGGTAGTGATCGTGCTGGTGGCGCTCAACCTGCGCGCCTTTCTCACGTCGAGCAGCCCGCTGCTCGAGCCCATCCGCCTTGCCACCGGCATCGGTTTTCATGCGGTGGCGCTGCTCACCGTGCTGCCGATGTTCGCGATGGGGGCCACGTCGCTGTGCGGCGCGGCGGTCGGCCAGCGCATCGGCCCGCGCGGCGGTGTCGCGCTCGGGCTCGGAGCCATCGCGCTGGCTTGCGCGAGCCGCTATGTGGCGGGCGGCGCGGCTGCGCTGCTGTGGAGTGCGGCGCTCGCGGGCGCGGGTGTCGGGCTGGTGCAGGCGCTGATGCCCGGCGTGGTGAAGCAGGCCTACCCGGCGCGCATCGGTGTGATGACCGGGCTGTACTCCGCCGCCATCATGGGCGGCGGCGGGCTCGGCGCCATCGCCAGCCCGTGGGTGGCGCATGCAATCGGCGGCGCACGGCCCGACTGGCACGCGGGCCTTGCCATATGGGCCCTGCTCGCGACCTTCGCGCTGCTGTATTGGCTGAACATGCGGCGCATGGAATTCACCGTTGCCGACGCGCCGCGCCAGAACCTCTCGTGGCTGCGCTGCTTCGCAAGCCGCCGCGCTTGGCTTCTGGCTGCGTGCTTCGGCTTCATCAACGGCGGCTACACCAGCCTCGTCGCATGGTTGCCGCACTTCTACGCACAGCAGGGCTGGACCGCCCAGCAGGGCGGCTCGGTCCTCGCGCTGATGACGGCCGCACAGGTGATTGCCGCGCTTGCCATGCCCGCCATCGCGCGCAGCCGGGGGCGCGATCTGCGGCCCTGGCTGGCGCTCACGCTCGCCGCGCAGCTGGCGGGCTTTTGCGCGCTGACCTTCGGTGCGCCCGTGCCGGCCGCCGCCATCGCGGTGGTGCTGGGCTTCGGCCTGGGCGGTGCCTTCTCGCTGTGCATGGTGCTGGCGCTCGACCACCTGGCCGACCCCGCGCAGGCCGGCGCGCTCGCCGCCTTCATGCAGGGCGTGGGCTTCATGATCGCGGCGCTCGCGCCCTTCGTTACCGGCTGGGTGCGCGAGCACACCGGCGGCTTCACGATGGCGTGGGCCTACCTGGCCGCCGTGGTCGTGGTGCTGCTGCCGCTGATGCTGCGCTTCGATCCACGCCGCTATGCCGCTGCCACAGCCGGGCTGTTCGGCCCGCAGCCGCAGCCGCGCCACGGCGCTGCCCATCCAATTGCCGCACTCGACAGCGCCACGACCGGAAAGACCTGAGCACCACCATGTACCAACAAAAATTCATGCAACGGGCACTGGCCCTGTCGGCACAGGCATTGACCCAGCCCGGCACCGAGCCCTTCGGCGCCGTCGTCGTGAAAGACGGCGCGATCGTCGGCGAAGGCTTCAATCATTCCGTCGCGCACTCGGACCCGACCTCGCACGGCGAGGTGGAAGCCATTCGCGACGCCTGCCGCAGGCTGGGCACCGTCGACCTGTCGGGCTGCGAGCTCTACACATCGTGCGAGCCCTGCGCCATGTGCGCGGCGGCCATGCACATCGCGGGCATCGCCAGGCTGTATTACGCGGCGTCGCTGGCGCAGTCCGGCCAGGCCTTCGAGGGCGTGACCGTCGAGGCGCGGCACCCCATCGACGTGGAGGCGCTGCGCGCCGAGGCCGGTGCGCCGCTCGACGAACGCCGCGTGCCCGCCGAGCAGAAGCTCGATGGCGAGGCCGTTCGCATCCTTGCGGAGTGGGCTGCGACGCGGCGGGCAAGGTAGAGCAAACGTATTCGGCATGCCCCGGTCCATGCGAACCTCCGGTCTCTGTAGCGGGCCGATGCATCGCACTACACTGCGGCCATGCAAGCAAAGAAGGAAGCTCCGCGCAGCCTCCAGCCCGTGGTTGAACTCCGCAAGGAGGGCGCTTTCTATGCCTATTCGGTTCGCGCTCCCCGCTACAAGGGCGTGATACCGCCCAGCTCATACAGCAACGGCGGCTTTCCGACGCTTGCCGATTCCCTGCTCGACGTGGCGCGGGCGCTGGGCGGCAACTTCCATCGCATCTATGTGCGGCTCGACGGCTACTGCGTCGGCGAGCGCGACATTGCCGAGCTGCAGGAGGCGCCCGAGAAAGTCGCCGCTGCGCTGAGAGCCGATTGCCTGGCCGCCAGCGCCGCCGAGCAGGCCAGCGCCCTCGTGCTGGAGTCGGAGCGCCTCCCCGGCCACTAGCGCGTCGCGCCGCAACGGCGTGGTGCAGGAACCGTCCTACCCACGATTTGCGTCTTGTTCGGCATCCAGCGTCGCGATTGCGCAGAAAAACCGCGTCATGGCTACCTACGAGTCCGTCCTGCAGGAGACCGGCCGCTTCGAGGTCGTGGATGCGCGCGAGCGTTCGCACACGGTCATCGAGAGCACGGAGTGCCTGGTGCGCGTGAGCATCTCCAAGCGCTATCCCACCATCAAGGGCGCGGTGAGCTACAAGCTGCTCGACGGCACACCCCTGCGCCGCTCGAAGCGGGGCTTTTTTGACACCATGGACGGCATGAACCGCTTCTTTGTCGTGAACGCGGTGGAGACGCCGGAAGAGTCGGTGTGCCGTTGAGCTTCTACGATCAGTCCCAGGCCGGCGACAGGCCAGCCGGGTCGGTCAGGCGCTCGCCACGGTCGAGCGCGGCGATCTGCGCCATCTCTGCATCCGTCAGCTTCAGCTGCTGCGCGCGGAGGTTGCCTTCGAGGTTCGTGCGCTTGGTGGACGACGGAATCACCGCGTAGCCCATCTGCATCGCCCATGCCAGCGTGACCTGCGCGGTGGTCGCGCCGTGCGCCTTGGCAATCGACTCGATCACCGTATCGTTCAGCACCTTGCCGTAGGCCAGCGTCATGTAAGAAGTGATGTGGATGCCCTGGCTCTTCGCGAACTCCGCCACCTTGCGGTTCTGCAGGTACGGGTGCAGCTCGATCTGGTTGGTGGCGATGTTCTGCGCGTCCACGGCCGCGATGGCTTCCTTCATGAGCGCGATGTTGAAGTTGGACACGCCGATGTGCCTGGTGAGCCCCTGCGCCTTGGCCTCGGCCAGCGCGCCCATGAACTCCGCCACCGGCACCGCGTTGCCGGGCGAGGGCCAGTGGATCAGCGTCAGGTCGACGTGGTCCGTGCGCAGCTTGGCGAGGCTGTCTTTCAGGCTGGGCACCAGCTTGCTCTTGGCGTAGTTGTCGGTCCAGATCTTGGTGGTGATGAACAGGTCTTTGCGCGCCACGCCGCTTTCTGCAATGGCCTGGCCCACCTCGGCTTCATTGCCGTAGATCTGCGCCGTGTCGATCACGCGGTAGCCCACGTCGAGGCCGTTCTTCACCGAGTCGATGACCACCTGGCCCTTCAGGCGGAAAGTGCCGAGGCCGAAGGCGGGAATGGGGTTGCTGTGGCTGTTGTTCGTATTCATGTGTTGTCCTTGTGCGTTGAAAAAAGAGAAGAAGAAAAAAAAGAAGTTCAGTGGCCGGCCGGCACCGGCCCCGAAGCGCGAACCGGAATGCCGGCACGACGATCCAGCACGCCGCTCCATTGCGTGAGGGCCAGCGACACGAGCACAACAAGCGCGCCAATCCACGGCGTGTGCATCAGCCCCAGGTGCGTCACGATCAGCCCACCGGCCCAGGCCGCGCCGGCAATGCCCAGGTTGAAGGCCGCGATGTTCAGGCCCGATGCCACATCCACCGCCTGCGGCGTGAAGCGCTCGGCCTGCTTCACCACGTACACCTGCAGCCCCGGCACATTGCCGAACGCCACCGCGCCCCACATCAGCACCGCCAGCAGCGCCAGCCACTTGTGCGGCGCCGCGAAGTTGAACACCAGCAGCACGGCGGCCAGCAACGCGAAGATGACCTTCAGCGCCGGAATAGGGCCCATGCGGTCGGCCAGCTTGCCGCCCCAGATGTTGCCCACCGCCACCGACACACCGTACACCAGCATCACCCAGCCCACGGCGCCCGCGCTGAAGCCCGACACGTCAGTGAGGATGGGCGCCAGGAACGTGAACGGAATGAACGAGCCGCCATAGCCGATGGCCGTCTTCGCATACACCAGCAACAGGCGCGGCTCGGCCAGCACCTTGGCCTGCTGCGCCAGCGAGGCCGGCGGCGTGTGGCGGATGTTGGAGGGCACGAAGACCCAGCTGCCGATGAACGCGACAACGCCCAGCGCCGACACGGCCAGGAAAGTCTCGCGCCAGCCGAAGTGCTGCCCGATGAACGTGCCCAGCGGCACGCCCGTGACCAGCGCCACCGTGAGGCCCGTGAACATGATCGCGATGGCGCTCGCCGCCTTTTCCTTCGGCACCAGGCCGGTGGCAATCGTCGAGCCGATGGAGAAGAAAACCCCGTGCGCCAGCCCCGTGAGCACGCGGGCGGCAATCAGCGATTCATAGCTCGGCGCCTTCCACGCCAGCAGATTGCCGAGCGTGAACAGCGCCATCAGCCCGAGCAGCAGCGCCTTGCGCGGCAGCTTGCCCGTGAGGGCCGTGAGCACCGGCGCACCGATGGCGACGCCCAGCGCGTAGAGGCTGACCAGCAAGCCGGCGGAGGGGAGGCCGATGTGGAGATCGGCTGCGACTGTGGGGATGAGGCCAACGATGACGAACTCTGTCGTTCCGATGGCGAAGGCGCTGAGGGTTAGCGCTAGTAGGGCGATTGGCATGAGGGCACTCCTTCTTGGATGGGGAGGAGTGTCTTGCGGTTACCTTTGCGGATAAATGAGGGTTGGGGCAGAAGATAGTTGCCTCCTAGTCAAAGATGATTTTTGCCTCCGATGGTTGCCGAATTGGACCTCCTGCCAGCGTGGAGAGTCGTCTTATCCAGTGCTCGCATAGTCGTGAGAAATGGGAGGAAGGCTTGGGGCGGCACGGGTTGCGCGAGAGAGACCGTTTGAGGATGCTGAAACAATCTGGTCTAACATCCGGACACAAAGTCTAGGAGGAGATCCAGTTGGAATCATCCCGCCACCCCACCTTTCGTTCGGGGCGACGATGCAATAGTGCAGCGCTATGCCCAGTGATGCCGCCGTCACTGGACGCAGGATCGCGAATGGCCTGCCGCACGTTCGGACTATGTGGGTTTCTCTCCTTCGAGCCCGATTTGCTGTTCTCGCACGAGCCAAAACCTTTGCGCAGGAGGGCTTCTTGACCCAACGATTGCGCTTCTTGCTCGACACGAACGTGTTGATACCGCTGCAGGACTCGTTTCAAGTTTTAGAACAGAACCTCGCGAACTTCGTTCGCTTGGCGAGTGTGGGGGGGCATCCGTTGCTCTACCACCCCGCAACAATCACCGATCTCGAACGTGATGTCGACGAACGTCGCCGTGAGCGCAGTCTGCAGCGCATCAAGCAGTACCCAGCGTTGGAGTGTGTGGCTCCCTGTCCTTGGAATACACCCACCACAAACGCAAACGACGCATGCGATAACGAAATTCTGTACGCGCTTGAGTGCGATGCTGTGCATGCACTTGTCACGGAGGATCGACGCATCCATGCCAAGGCCAGAGTTCGTGGCCTTAGTGATCGTGTCTACACGATCCAGACAGCGGAGGACTGGCTTCGGCGCTTGCATGAACCCCGCCAAGTCTCTCTGCCGAACATCCAAGATGTGCCTCTCCACAGTCTGACGCCACTATTGGCATCCACGTTCTTCGATAGTCTGCGAGAAGGCTACGACGGATTTGATGATTGGTTTCGCCGCAAAGCACGAGAGAATCGCATGGCTTGGGTCTATCGAGACGAAAGTGAAACCCTGGCTGCGATATGCGTTTACGCCTCGCAAACCGATGAGCGGATCAATGAAGCCGGTGAGCAACTGGCTGGCCACGCGTTGAAGCTCTGTACCTTCAAGGTAGGGGAGGCTGTCAGAGGTCGAAAAATCGGTGAGCTTTTTCTCAAGGCGGCGTTCCGGTTCGCCACGGAGAATGCCTGTGAGCATGTATTTATCCATGCTGATCCGGAGCGGCACGACTACCTGATTCGCCTGCTACAAGACTTTGGTTTTGCAGAGCGTGGACAGTATGCTGGCGATCTCGTGCTGGTTAAACCACATCCCCAAGTTGCTCCTACTTGGGACACACTGCCACCACTCGATTACACGCGCCGCTTCTTTCCTCATTTCCGAAAAGATGGCTCGGTTCAGAAGTTCCTGATTCCGATCCAACCACCATTTCACGAAACCCTTTTTCCAGACTACAAGTCTCAGCAGCAGCGGCTCTTTGGCGTCATAGG
Source organism: Variovorax sp. PMC12 (assembly GCF_003019815.1). Lineage (NCBI taxonomy): Bacteria > Pseudomonadati > Pseudomonadota > Betaproteobacteria > Burkholderiales > Comamonadaceae > Variovorax > Variovorax sp. PMC12. The sequence goes on along the minus strand of NZ_CP027773.1, from coordinate 3,165,960 downwards.
CAACGTAGGCAATGCGATCAAGCTGGCTTACCTTTGCCATGCGCAAACTAATGCGATCCATCCAGGGGATGTTGTACTTTTCTATCGCACGGAAGACGAGAAAGCTGTGACATCCATCGGAGTGGTAGATCGGTTCGAAATCTTGAGTGACGCGGCGAAAATCGCTAGCTTGGTTAGCCGTCGTACTGTCTACGCGCTCGACGAGATCGAGGCAATGGCAAATCGAAAAACCAAAGTAATCCTCTTCCGGCTGGTGGAGCACCTACCGCATTCTGTTTCCTATGACCGTCTCATCCATGAGCGCGTAGTCACTAGCCCGATTCAATCCATTCGTAAAGTCTCCGATGTCGCTTTTTCTCGAGTGCTCGCCGCCGCAGGTCGGTAGGGCCATCTTGTTGTCGATCAAACCAAAATATTCAGATCTCATTCTGTCTGGCAAGAAGCGCGTTGAGTTTCGGCGCGCATGGGCCGCGGAGGAGGTAAAACTCATCGCTATTTATGCGAGTTCTCCAGTACAGCGAATTGTTGCTCTTGTCGAAGTTGAAGAAGTGATTAGGGGATCATCCACTGCGCTATGGAGCTACTGTATAGAGAGAGGAGGGGCGTTGACTCGGCGTGAACTCTTCGACTATTTCGAGGGGAAAAAGCAGGGATGTGCGATTCTGTTGGGTGCGCTACGAAAGCTGAACAGACCTCTCGACCCCAGATCACTGTTCAAGGAATTTACACCGCCGCAATCTTTCCGATATCTCACATCGACCGAGCTCGAGAAAATCGAGAAAAAGACTGCAACTGATAAAGGCCCAGCATGACGATTTTTATCGCGGGTGTCCACGGTGTCGGCAAGACGTACTTAGCAAAACAGGCCACTTTTCGACTCGGCCTGAAGTACGCGACTGCTAGTCAATTGATTAGAGAGGAGCGAGGGCACACCTCTTGGAATTCCAGCAAGCGGGTCGATGAAGTCGCGGCCAATCAGGCAGCGCTGGTCGCTGCGGTGGCTCGAATCAAGGCTGATAAACATGCATTAGTGCTGGACGGTCACCTCGTTCTGAGAAAAGAAGTCGGGCAACACCAGCGACTGCCTGATTCGGTCTTTCGCGATCTCGGCTGCACCTCCATCATCTTGCTAGCGTGCGCGACTCCCGTTGTCTTGGAGCGACTTTTGGCCAGAGGGGATAGCAGCTGGGATGAGGCCGAGATGACCTCCTTCGCTAGGGCCGAGGCTGAACATGCTGAGTCTGTTGCGAGTTCGCTTCGAATCCGGTTGATCGAGCTGAATTCCCCTTCGACAGATGAGTTCGATGAGGCGCTTAAGCAGGTGTTGTAGACGTGTACTGCGCGAGCACTTTGCGATTGAGCCGTTTGCCTTCGCTGTCAGTCTGAGAACCCCGATACAAGAATCCGACTCCTCTCAAAGAAGTGAATACCAGAACCAAGGCTCAAAAAATCGGCGCGCAGGGGCATAAATGGCTCTTCGCGCATGTGGAGGAACATCCCCACTGGTTGTCGCGAGACCTGGGAGAGGATTTCGGGATTGACGCGGAGTTTGAGCTCACGGAAAACGGACTGCGTGGAGATATCTTGAAGGTGCAGATCAAGACGTCGGAGAGGGTGGAATGCAGTGATGCAGGTGTGAAGTTCATCATCGAACGGCGGTACTTCGAGTACGCAGACGTGTGCCGAATTCCGGTGATATTCATACGAGTTGATCTTGAGACTCGCCAAGCTTGGTATCTTTGGCTTCAGGATTGGCTTCTACAACAGCGAGCCTCTGACAACTCGCTGATGGAAGGTCAGCAGTCTTGGGCAATTTGGGTGCCACAGCGCCAGACAGTGCATGCAGGTCTATCGGGCGACCTTAAGGCGATTGCCCGATGGGAGGGGAAGGCACAGCTTGCGTTGAGTTTGATGGGAACAATGCGAGCCGCAGCAGCAATAAACGATTTTTCGACGATGCGGTTGCTCGCAGATGCAGTCGCCGGCAGTTCGGGCGGGCTGGGGCAAGCTGGTCTGAACGCTCTGATTGACCAAGCTGTCAGGCTTGGAGAGCGTTTGCGGGGAAGTCTCGAAGGCAATGTGGTGTTTGCGCAGCTGCTCGAGATGGTGCGACGTATAGGCGGAGTGGTTACGGCTCCTACGATTGATCGGATAGTTTTGCGGGGCGATACCTACTCCCGAATCGGGCTCACTGCCCTCGGAATTTTGTACGACGAGCATTTCGCACATATCACGTCACTTGCATTGCCCATGAGGTTCATGAACATCGAACCTCGAGTTGCCTACTACTGTGCGTTCCGAGAGGCATACCCCGGCCAAGAGTCAGTTGACCCCTCTGTCGATCCTTCTGGGTTTTACTTCGCTGGCCTGCAATATCTTCGCCCGAAAATGCATTGGGATAAGTACGCGAATCGAGGTCCATCAGCCCTCCTGGATTATTTGGTGCCCTTTACAAACTCGGAGTTGGAATGATGGCGCGAGACAAAGTAGGAACTCTGAAGAAAGTTTCCATTCATTATTCGCGGAACATCGTTGAGCTTTAGGGCAACGATCTCATCGATATACTGCGCCCGTCGCGCTAGGTGGCGCGACCGGGTTTGGAAGCCTGATGAAGCCCCTGCGAATCTTGGAGTCCATTTCATGGCTGAATCCGCTCGTACCCGCGCGCAACCTCGCATTCCTTCCGCTTCTCTAAATCCCGAGTCATGTGTTCTCGACGACCTTGCCTTACAAGCCTGCGACGACGCCGACACTCTCAACGACGTGATGCGCGCCTACAGCGCACTCAAGAAGCTCGTCGACACCAGCGCCCTGAACGACAGCGAGGTGCTCACTCCCAGCCGCACCGAACTGAGCGCCTTGCTCGGCTTGCTCAACGACGCGCTGCTGGTCCGTATCGATACCGTCAATAGCGCCACCAGCGCAGTGCGTGAAGCGCTGCAACAAAACATCGGCAGCACCCAGTAGCACCGGGCGCGTGCCCTGACAACGGGCACGCGCCCACCGGCTACGCTGCGCATCGCGCTTTTCCTCTTTTCTCCACGACAAAACCGATGCCAGTTACGCCCGTCGCCGACAACAAGCCCGAGGCCATTCCCACCGCCGCCTGGGCCCGTCTGCGCAACATGGTCGCGGCGCGAACCCCTGCGGACGGCCGTACCAATGCGCTGTACCCGAGGCTGCGCTGCTACCGGTTCTCGCGCCCGGCGCGTTACGAGAAAACCCAGCGCCTCACGCCGGGGGGGTAGTGGTCCTGCAGGGCCGCAAGACCGCGCACCTCGGCGACCGTCGTTCGCTCGACTACGGCGCCACGCAGTGCCTGGTGCCGGGGCCGAGGTTGCGTGCCTCGGCACGGTCGTCGAGGCGAGCGCCGAGCATCCGCACCTTGCGACCAAATTCGAGGGTGCTCGAATCCATCCGCGTCACCGTGGAACCGGCGGCTGGTAGAGCGGGTCGCCGTTTTGACACGGGCACTCGTGCGGGCAGGCTGGAAGGAAGTCGATATCGACGCGCTTCAACAAGTCGCTTCCTTCTGGGGCCGGGATGGCGGCGACATACCCTTTGCTGGGCAAGTCGACTTCGCGCACGTCGAATTACAGGTCTTCCCTGAGGACTCTCGCGACGTTCCTGGCGCGCTTCACACCTAGATTGCTCGCGTCGCGCTCGCCGAATGCCGCTTGCGTCGAAAGAAAAAGCGACTCTCGATTCGGATATTGCAATCTGAGCATGGCCGTCCAATTGGCGAGCTTGAGAACCTCCTTGGCCGGAACGGTCGCCGAGTTCCTCTCAAACACGATGCCGATGGTTCTGATCGGGCTGCAAGCCCATGTGGTCGGCGCAAGCAGAACAGCAAGAGATGCAAGGAGGCATCTCGGAAAGGATTGCCAGCAGTCTTTCATTTTCAAGCCTCGGCTCGGCGCCGTGCTCGGTGTGAAGCCAGGTAGGGCTGCACTCGCATCAACGCTCCAACCATCGGGCCGACCGGGATTGCAGCCCGGCAGTTTCGAGGTCTTCAGGTTCGGACATAGCTTTATGGCCGCAAAGTCGTTGACTACGAGGTCTGCACTTTTCCTCTCTCGGTAGCTAAGTGCAAACCGCTCGGCTTCGGTGGGCAAGGGAAAAAGACCTTTCAACGCGTGCGTCGTGTTGTCGGCTCTCCGAAGGCGCCTATCTGACATGAACATTCGTGCGGACAAGCAGGAAGAAAGTCGAGTTGCACGGCCCTGACGCCTTGGCTCTTCTCCAACTCCTTGAGGTACGCGGACGCAGACTTTTGTACATGGCCTCGCTCCGGCAGATAGATCTTTGCTCCATCGAACAGAAGGTTTTCCCGGAGAACACGAGCAACATTGCGTGCTCGCGCCATTGCAAGGTTGCTTGGAGAGTTTTCGCCAGGTTCTGCCGAAGCGCTGATGTCGATAGATTCATGGTTCGGATATCTCGCATGCAGGTCGGCCATCCAGCTAGCAAGCCTCGACACCTGCGCTGCGGATACGGTCGCGGAGTCGCGATCGAAGTACACACCAATGACCTTCATCGGACTGCAGGCGTGAACTGAGGGCGTGGAAACCAATGACAAGAAGATTGCGGTCATACGCCAAATGGCTGGGCGATATCTTTTCATGGCACTCCAAGTGTGTAAGCCACGATGCTGTCGGCATTGGAAAGAAGGGCGGCGTGGTTTTCGCTGGTCACGCGCCGCCTTGAGTTTGCCGTCCCGTTCCAGGTGTCATTCGATCCGAAGGTGTCGTTGAAGTGGGTCACTTCGTGAAGCAGCACCACGAGCTGCGAGTTGGCATCCATGACTACACCGGTGTCAAAGTTGACCACGTTGTCTTCGTAGTAGCAGAAGGGAAGGGCGATCGCGATGGTGTGAGTTGTCGTGTCCGATTTGCATGCGGCAGCATCCGCCCCGAAGGTGCTGCCCATGACGCAGGTGGCCAGCTTGCCGCCCGCAACAAAGCGGACGAAATTCTTGGGCTCAAGAGATTTCAGCACTCGCACGCATTCGACCAAGCCTTTCTGCAAGTGCCCCCGGGTGTACTGATCGGCGATGGCAAACCACGCTTTGACATGAGCCTGCGCCGCTTTGTCCCAACGCTCCAGTTCGGGCAAGCGCTTCTTCGTGATGTAGTCGAGCGCCATGTCGCGCAACTTCATTGCCAGCGTTGCAAATTCCTTGTTTGTCATATTCGGACAGATGTTCTCGGTCTGCTCGGCTTCCGGAGGATGTGTGACGTGAGCGTCGACGGTCTTCTTGAAGGCTGCCATCTCCGCAGCTTTTGCCACGGCCGTTGTAGCGGGTGGCGCAGTCTGACTCGGTGTCACGCCGCCCGCATGCCAATCGTCATCGTCATATTCCGCCGACTGCCGCAACACCGACAGCAGCGGCTGCGGCACCGGGCAGTGGCACACCACCACATCCCCCTCCAGCGCCATCTCTGATATGAACTGCGGTCGCCGCGGCCCTCCTGCCTTGGCGATGATGCCGACGCTGTTGCATCCCTCGCAGTACGCCCTGCCGCCGACCAGCGCGGGCCGGTGCCCGAAGAAGTCGACCATCGGGCCGTCGTACGGCAGCACCCTTCCACCGGCGGCCGGTGGATCACCGACCAAGACAACTCTGCGCATCATCAAACCTCCCTGTTGTGTGCGGGAGTTGTAGGAGGAAGCGCGCGTTGACACTGTTGCCCACTGTCAACTGGCTAGAAATTCTTCACGCGGGCCTTGGTTTTCGACGCTTGGAGTGGCGCGGAGTCAGCGAAGGAAGGCCTGCGCATTGCAGGCCAGGTCGGTTCGGTAGTGACGGCCTGTCGCGCAGGCCACTACGGCTGCACAGCCAGGAGCACGGCGTGCGTCAGCACGTGGGCAATCATTGCCGCCTCCAGGCCATGCCGCCAGAAAAGGTATCCGGCCACCAGGCCGAATGCAGCGTTGGCCCCGACGATGTAGGCCACGAGGCCGGCACTCGGCGCGCCCGCCATGGCAAAGGCGGCCGGCAGGTGCCCCACGCCGAACAACAGCGCGCTGCCCGCGATGGCGACCCAGAAGATCCACGCGGGTGGCGTGCCGCGCCCTCGCCGTGCAGCAGCGCGCCACAGGGCCCAGGCCATCGCGCTCATGAGGCCCCAGCGCACGAGGACTTCTTCCGTGATGCCGCCGTAGAGAAAGCGCACGACGGGCGGCAGCGTCACGCCCTGCAGCGCTTCGGCGGCATCGGCCGCGAGGCGCGTGGTGGACCAGAGGAGCGCGGCGCCAAGCAGGCCGCCAACGATGCCTGGAAGGCACTGTGCGCGAAGCATGCCCCACGCCGGCCTCGACCCGGCCAGCGCCGCCAATGCCGGCGCCTGCAGACCGACCCCGGGTGCCAGCCTGGCACCGGCGTATGCCGCCAGTGCCAGCAGCATGGCGCTCTGCATGCCCGAGGCCACGCTCACGACCCACATCGGCAGCGGCAGCACCTTGCCCGCCAGGATCTCGGGTACTGCGAGCCATGCGACGGCGATCACCCCGGGAAGGCCTGCGCAAAAGGTTGCCGCGAATATTCGTCGAGTCAAGACTGCTCCTCCTTCTATCGTTATGGGACTGCGTCGTCGCCGTGTTCGCTCGAGCCGGCCGGCCACGGTCGCAGGCTCACTCGGCGATCACTTTGAGTGTCACATCTCTTTGCGCGTCGATCTCCGCACGCGTGAAGGGCAGTTCCACCCATTCGCGGCGGGCAAACCGCTCGGTCTGGTCGGCGAACCAGGGGGAGCCGGGGTCGGTCGACTGGGAGTAGGCGAGGAATGCCCTGGCGCGCGGCCCCTCCGCCGTGAACCCTACCGACTGCAGGTAGCTGGTCCCATGCACGGCTTCGCGCAGGCCGCTTCCGGTGGCATCGACGCTCATCATCATGTTGTACACGCCCAGTTCCTCATGTCCGCCGGGAACGGGGATGCGCCGCCCGCCCCGCGTGGCGCCCTGGATGTCTCCCCAGCGCCGGCCCGCAGTCCAGCCCCTGGCTGCGACGTTGCGCACCGCGGCCTCCATGGCCGCACGCACCTGGGCCGCCACCTCGGGCTGTTCCACGCGCAGGCCGCGCGGCGTGTTCACCGGGTCGGAGGGATCGAACGCCACGCGCCAGACGTCCGGGCCCTGCTGCAGGAACGACAGCGCGAAATCTTCCATGTACCCATAGCCGATGCCGGCATCCAGGCCTGCCGTGCGGTCCCATGACTTGAGCGCCGCGCATGCCTGGCGCATCTCGGCAGTGGCTTCGGGCGACCTGCTGCCGCCCGGGCATAGCGAGAGCATGTCGTCGAGCACCAGCTCCGCCAGGTACACGCGGTTGTCCAGCACCATGGCCTCGACCTGGTCCTGCGATACGCGTCGGGTGGGCACCCCGTTGCGCGGCTGCAGGGCGGTGTGCAGCCACGACAGGCCCTGACGTGTGCGCAAGCCTTGCCGGGAGCCCGCAATGCTCACCAGCGGAGAGAAGCCCTCGAGCGGAGCCTGGGGGTTGGTCAGCCAGGCGCTGTCGTTCGAGTTGTGGACGTAGTCGTGGCGCTCCAGCAGCGGCAGAGCCTTGCCTGCAAAGATGCCGGCCTGCGGCGCGGCAGGGTCGTTCGCCCATTGGCAGCGCGTCGTGTCGCCTCGCAGCACGGGGGCGGGGAGGTCCTTCAACGCCTCGGAGCCGGTGGGCTGGCAGTCGGCCAGCATTTGCGCGGAGACATTCGGCGTGGGCGTTGCGCTCATGAAAAGCGTGCGCCCGGAGGCATCCGCCGCCAGGGTGTTGTTCCACGGGTTGCCCACGATGCGCAGCACCGCGTCTTTCATCTCGTCGAGCGAGCGGGCCCGGTTCATGGCCAGCCACTGGTCGGCCAGGCGGTGGTTGTCCGTGTTGGTATCGCGCACGGTGTAGGCGTGCTGGCTGTCCCAGCGCAGCGGCCCATGGGCGATGACAGTGCCGAAGTCGGTGGTGTAGTAGGCGTGTTCGCGTGCCGCGATGCGCCCGTCGGGCTCCCGTACGTCGATCTTGAATACCTTGCGCTCCATGGGCCTGCTTTGCCCATCCACCATGTAGCGCGTGGGGTCCGCGGGGTCCAGGCGCAACTGGTGGAAGGTGAGGCGCGCCGCCGTGTTCGTGGTGTGCGTCCAGGCAAAGTCGCGCGTGAAGCCGATGCCCACGATCGGCAGTCCGGGCAGGCTGGCGCCCATCACGTCCATGCGGCCGGGAATGGTCAGGTGCAACTGGTACAGGCGCAGCACGCCGGCCCAGGGAAAGTGCGGGTTGCCCAGCACCATGCCGCGACCGTTGGCGGTGGCTTCGCTGCCCAATGCCATGGCATTGCTGCCCGTGCTGGGCTTTTGCACCAGTGCCTTGAGCGCGCTCGCCCCGGAAATCTGCGGCGCGCCTTGTGCGGCATTGCCGCCGCGCTGCGGCGGCGAAGCCTGGGCCAGCAGTGGCGCGGTGTCGGCCAGTCCATTGAGCGCCGCGTAGTCGCGCATCAGCCGCACGAGGTCGGCTTCTTCCACCGCACGCACCCAGGTTGCGCCCTTGCAGCTCGACGGCAATGCCTGTGCCCCGGTTTCTCGCAGGTAGCGGTTGAAGCCCGCGGCAAATCCCTTGAACATCGCCTTGACCGGTTCGCTGTAGGCGTTCCAGGCCGCGCGCACCTTGGCCTCGTCGTTGTGATGGCGATAGAACAGGTCGGAGGTCACATTGGCGGGCAGGGTGCCCTGTCCCGATGCGGGCAAGGCCCCTTCGCCGAAGTAGCGGGACCGTTCGCCCCGCACGGTGACGAAATGCCCTGCGAGCACGCAGAAGTTGTCCTGCGCGTACGAATAGCCCACGCCGTAGCCGATGCCCTTCTCGTCGCTGGCCTCGATGTGCGGAATGCCATGGGCGGTGCGGCGGATCTCGGCCTTGTAGCTATCGCCAGGGGCGATGCTTTCCGGCCCGCCGCCCGCGCTGCTGACATTGCCGCTGTTGCTGCCGCTGCCGCCGAGCCAGTTGCCGATGCCAATGTCGCCGCCGCTGTTGCTGCCGCCGCATGCCGCCAACGCCGCGGTGGCGCTGGCGCAAAGGCCCAGCCGCCAGGCCCGCCGCAGCCCGCATGGACGGTTGGAAGCCGGAGGCGAGGAATGCAAATGCCGAGAGTTCATGTCGTCCCTGATCGAAGTCGGCTGCCGCACCACGCAGCAGCCCTCGGGGCACGATAGAAACCCAGGCTTGGCACAAGCTGAAGCGATGCTGAAAGAACGCTGAACGTGCGCCGGCCGCTCGGAGGGCCGGGATGGGGTGGGGTTGGCGCGTCGGAAAAATTTTTTTCCGCGAGGCTGCATCCAAACCCGCCCCTGGCGTGTAGACCCCTCAGCAGCGAGGAGCTGCTGACCCTCTACAACCCCAGGAGAAATTCCATGCACACCTCCCGTCCCGCCCGTTCGCTCGCCGTTCTCGGCGCTGTTTCCGCCGCTGCCGCGGTGCTCACCGCCTGCGGTTCGATGTCGATGACGCCCGCTTTCAACCAGTCCAGCCTGCCCCCCACCATCCAGGTGCCGGCCGGCAACAAGGTCGCGATGGAAACGGTGGGCAAGGGCGACATCACCTACGAATGCCGCGACAAGGCCAATGCCCCGGGCCAGACGGAATGGGTGTTCGTCGGCCCCGACGCCAGGCTGCTGGACCGCAGCGGCAAGCAGGTCGGCAAGTACTACGGCCCGCCGGCCACCTGGGAGTCGATGGACGGCTCCAAGCTCACGGCCACGCAGCTGGCGGTCGCGCCCTCGGGCCCGACCAGCCTGCCGTACCAGCTGGTGAAGGCCAACCCGGCCACGGGCAGCGGCGCCATGACGGGCGTCACGTACATCCAGCGCGTGGCGCTGCAAGGCGGCGTGGCGCCGGCGGCCGTGCCGTGCACGCCGGCCACCAAGGGCCAGAAGCAGGTGGTGCAGTACCAAGCCGACTACATCTTCTGGAAGGCGTCCTGATCGGGGGGCGATTCGGCGGCGGGGCCGCCGGCTCCACTACCATCGGGCCGTGCAGAACCCGCCACCCACCTCGCCCTTCGACTACGACGCCACCCTCATGGCCTGCGCACGCGGTGACCGTCAGGCCCTGCAACAGCTCTACCAGCGCGAAAGCCGCTACCTGCTGGGCGTGGCGCTGCGCATCGTGCGCCAGCGCCAGCAGGCCGAAGACGTGCTGCACGACGCCTTCATCAGCATCTGGCAGCGCGCGGAAACCTTCAACCCGGCGCGCGGCGAAGGCCGGGGCTGGATCTACAGCGTGGTGCGCAACGCCGCGCTGAACATGGTGCGCAGCGGCGCACGCCAGGTGGACGTGAGCGAAGACGCGGCCGAGGCCATCGACGACCAGGCCGCGCTCGCGGCCTATGCCACCGCCGCCGACCCGTTCGAGCTGCGCGCGGACCTCGGCAGGCTCGAAGGCTGCCTGGGCGGCCTGGAGCCGGCGCGGCGCGACTGCATCCTCTATGCGTATGTGGAAGGCTGCTCGCACGGCGAAATTGCCGAGCGGCTGCAGACGCCGCTGGGCACGGTCAAGGCCTGGATCCAGCGCGGCATGCGCGCGCTGCGGGAGTGCATGGCATGAGCAGCGGCACCGCTTCTTCCAGTTTCGGCAATTTCGAAGACATCGACGCGCTGGCGGGCGAATACGTGCTGGGCACGCTGTCGGCCAACGCACGCGCGGCGGTGGAAGCCCGCATGCGCGACGAGCCCGCGCTGCGCGATGCGGTGCAGGCGTGGGAAGCCCGGCTGCTGCCGCTGGCCTCGCTGGCGCCGCCGGCAGATCCGTCGCCCGCGCTGTGGTCGCGCATCGAGCGCACGCTGGGCAGTGCTGGTGCTGCTGGCGCAGCCGCACCGAAGGCCGGGCAGCCGGCGCGCGCATCGGGCTTCGCGAGCTGGTGGAACAACCTGCAGCTCTGGCGCGGCCTTGCCGCCGGCGGCTTTGCAGCCGCGGCGCTGATGGTGGCCGTGCTGGTCACCCGGCCGGCGCCCACGCCGCAGTACATGGTGGTGCTGGTCGCCCCGCAAGACAAGTCGCCGGGCTGGGTGATCCAGACCACGTCGTCGCGCCAGCTGAGCCTGGTGCCGCTGGGCACCGTCGAAGTGCCGCCGCAGAAGACGCTGCAGTTCTGGACCAAGGCCGACCAGTGGCGCGGCCCGGTGTCGCTGGGGCTGGTCAAGCAGGGCCAGACGCTGCGCATTCCCATCGACAAGCTGCCGCCGCTGGAACCGAACCAGCTGTTCGAGCTCACGCTGGAGCCCGAGAACGGCTCGCCCATCGACCGTCCGACCGGGCCGATCCAGTTCATCGGCCGCGCGGTCAAGGTGCTGTAGCGCTGCTGCTCCGGCTGGCAAGGGCGGCCGCGATGCCGATGGCGCCCACCAGCATGCACAGCCCGAAGATCACCATGCGCGTCTGCGCCGCGTCGGCGAAGGCGCCGACCAGCAGGCCTGCCAGCGGCTGCGTCAGGTTGTTCAGCAGCACGATCACGCCGGTGGTCTTGCCGTAGTCGTGCGCCGGAATGATCCGCTGGCGGTGGATGCGGATGTAGATGCTGAACATCTTGTCGAACCCGATCACCAGCAGGAAGCCGGCCGCATAGCCCCAGTGGCTGGTGCTCACGGCGGTGAGCAGGCCGCCGCCGAAGATCAGCAGGTAGGCGGTCAGCCCCATCTTCTTCAGCGCGAACGACCCCCGGATGATGCTCAGCAGGATCGCGATGGTGGCGACGGCGCCCAGCGTCTGCAGCCACGCGTAGTAGGTGGCCGAGCGATGGTGCAGCCCGGTGACCATCGCGGCGGAAGAAGCGAGCGTGGTGCCGAGCATCAGGTTCACGCCGGCCGTGAGCCCGGTCAGCCGCAGCAGGCCCGGCAGGTGCAGCAGATGGCCGAGCGCGGTCTTGATCGGCTGCAGCAAGTGGCCCTTGGCGGCCTGCGGTTCGTGCAGCTGCATGGGGTTGCCGCGCCGCCAGTACGCGGTGGCGACATCCGCCAGCAGGAAGAGGGCGGCCGCCGCGCCCACCACCGCCTGCCAGGGCAAGAACGCAAAGAGCGCCGCCGCAACGAGCGGCCCGAGCACCATGCCGGTCTGCTCGGCCGTCTGCGCATAGGCCAGCACCTTGTCGAAGCCGTGGCCGTTGCCGGCAATCTGCGGCAGCATCACCTCGCGCGCCATGACGCCCTGCGTGGTCAGCACGCCGCACACGGCAGACAGGCCCACCAGCCAGCCGATGCCGCCCAGCGCCTCGTTGCCCAGCACGCCGAGCACGCAGACCAGCGCGCGAAAGACCTGGCTGCCGCGCAGCAGCCTGATCGGCGAGATCCGGTCGCACAGCGCGCCGCAGACGGGGAACGACAGGAAGCGCGGAAAGGTCTCGGCCGCGAATGCATAACCGGACCACGCCACGTCCTGCGTCACCTGGAACACCACCAGCGGCACCAGGAACAGCAGGATCTGGTCGGCCAGCTTGGAGACGAGCAGCGAGAAAAGAAAGGCCGGGAACTGACGAGCCGCGCGCCGCGGGCCGATCGGCTTCATCCTCAGAACGCCGAGCGCGGCAGCAGCGCCGGCACCAGCGTGCGGTTCATCCGCTCGCGCCACCAGCGCAGCGCCTGGCCTTGCGCGCCGGTCTTCCAGGCCAGCCAGAAGGCTTCGGGCGGGCGCGGTTCCTCGGTGGGCAGTTCGACCAGCGTGCCGCGCTTGAGCTCGCCCAGGATGCAGGCGCGCGGCAGGAAGCCGTGGCCCAGGCCGGCGACCTGGCAGGCGATCTTCGCGGGCATCGACGGCACGGTGATGCGCGGCTGGCCGGCCAGCAGGCCGACGGTGCGCTCCGACAGCGTGCGCGCGCTGTCGCCCACCACGATGGCGTTGCACTCCAGCAGGTCGCCGCGCTGCAGCGGGCGGCCCAGCCGCGTGAGCGGGTGCGAGGGCGCCACGCAGAACGCGAAGTCGAGGCTGCCCACGGTCACCGCCTGGTAGCCGCCGCCGGCCGGCCCGTCGCCCGCGGCGATGACGATGTCGGCCCGCCCCTCGCGCAGCGCCTCCCAGCTGCCGGTGAGCGCCTCGCAGCCGATGCGCAGCCGCGTGCCGCAGCGCAGGTCCTCGAAGGCGCGGATGTCGTCGATGAGCGCGTGCGTGGGAATGAGCGAGTCGTGCACCAGCCGCAGCTCCGACTCGTAGCCGGTGGCGATCTGCCGCATGCGCGATTCGAGGTCGTTCGCGGCGCTGAGCAGCCAGCGGCCCTCCTTGAGCATTTCCTCGCCGGCGGCGGTGAGCGTGACGCGCGGGCCGTTGCGCTCGAACAGCAGCATGCCGAGCTGCTCCTCGAGCTTGCCCACGGCATACGAGATCGTGGAGGGCACCTTGTTCAGGCGCGTGGCGGCGGCGGTGAAGGAGCCGTGGCGCGCGATGGCGTCCACCACCTCGATGGCTTCCAGGCTGAGTTTGAGCATGCGGCGGTCCTTGTCGAAAAAGAAAGATCGAAAAATTCGATCATTGACGGTGAAAAGTTTCGTCGATGACAGTGAGTGGGAGCCCGATGATTCAGCCCATGCCAAGGAGATTCCCTCCGAACGCAATTGTGAATTCAATCGAACGTCAACTCAAGCCCAGGAGCTTTTTCCATGTCCATCAAAGCCATCCCCACCGCCGGTTCCAAGCTGCTCACGCCCACCGATCACACGCTGGTGATGATCGACTTCCAGTCGCAGATGGCCTTTGCCACGCATTCCATCGACGCCGTGAACCTGCGCAACAACGCCGCGCTGGTGGCGCAGGCGGCGGCCGGCTTCGGCGTGTCGACCATCCTCACGACCGTGGCCGAGAAGAGCTTCTCGGGCCCGATGTTCAGCGAGATCACCGACGCCTTCCCCGGCCAGAAGATGCTCGACCGCACCTCGATGAACACCTGGGAAGACGCCGCCGTGATCGACCGCGTCAACCAGATCGGCAAGCCGCGCATCGTGCTGTCGGGCCTGTGGACCAGCGTGTGCATCGTCGGGCCGGCGCTGTCGGCGCTGGACCAGGGCTTCGAGGTGTACGTGATCGCCGACGCCTGCGGCGACGTGTCGGCCGAGGCGCACAACCGCGCGATGGAGCGCATGGTGCAGGCCGGCGCGCAGCCGATGACCTCGCTGCAATACCTGCTCGAGCTGCAGCGCGACTGGGCCCGCGGCGACACCTATGAGCTGACCACCGGCATCGCGAAGAAGGTGGGCGGCGCCTACGGCCTGGGCGTGACCTACGCCAAGACCATGTTCGGCGCGCACGAGGGTTGAAAGCCGGGGTGAACCAGATGAAGCCCTATGTCCTGTCGCTTGCACTCGGCCTCTTGGTCGGCGTGATCTACGCACTGTTCCAGGTGCGCTCGCCGGCGCCGCCGGTCATCGCCCTGGTGGGGCTTCTGGGGATACTGCTCGGCGAGCAGATCCCTCCGCTCATCAAGAGCGTGTTCAAGCCCGACGCCGTGGCCACCTCGTGGCTGCACCACCAGGTCAAGCCGCACGTGTTCGGCGAACTGCCGAAGTGCCTGCCCGCCCAGACTGCCGCCGAAACCCCCAACAAGGAAACCCGCCATGGCTGAGAACATGACGACCCCGCCCGACCTGATCCTGCACAACGGCCGCTTCACCACGCTGGACCGCGCCAACCCGGTGGCCGACGCCGTGGCCGTCAAGGACGGCCGCTTCACCCGTGTCGGCCGCGCCGAAGACGTGCTGCCGCTGGCCGGTGGCGCCACCCGCGTGATCGACCTGCAGGGCAAGCGCGTGCTGCCAGGGCTGATCGACAACCACCTGCACATCATTCGCGGCGGCCTGAACTTCAACCTGGAGCTGCGCTGGGACGGCGTGCGCAGCCTGGCCGACGCCATGGGCATGCTCAAGCGGCAGGTGGCCATCACCCCCGCGCCGCAGTGGGTGCGCGTGGTGGGCGGCTTCACCGAGCACCAGTTCGCGGAAAAGCGCCTGCCGACCATCGAGGAACTGAATGCGGTCGCACCCGATACGCCGGTGTTCATCCTGCACCTGTACGACCGCGCGCTGCTCAACGGCGCCGCGCTGCGCGCCGTGGGATACACCAAGGACACGCCCGCGCCACCCGGCGGCGAGATCGTGCGCGACAGCGCCGGCAACCCCACCGGCCTGCTGCTGGCCAAGCCGAACGCGGCCATCCTCTACGCCACGCTGGCCAAGGGCCCGAAGCTGCCCTTCGACTACCAGCTCAATTCCACGCGCCATTTCATGCGCGAGCTCAACCGCCTGGGCGTGACCGGCGCCATCGACGCGGGCGGCGGCAACCAGAACTACCCGGACGACTACGAAGTGATCCAGAAGCTCGCCGACGACGGCCAGCTCACCATCCGCCTGGCCTACAACCTGTTCACGCAGAAGCCCAGGCAGGAAAAGGAAGACTTCCTCAACTGGACTGCCAACTCCACATACAAGCAGGGCGACGACTACTTCCGCCACAACGGCGCCGGCGAGATGCTGGTGTTCTCGGCCGCCGACTTCGAGGACTTCCGCCAGCCGCGTCCGGAGATGGCGCCCGAGATGGAAGGCGACCTGGAGGGCGTGGTGCGCATCCTGGCGCAGAACCGCTGGCCCTGGCGCATGCACGCCACCTACGACGAGACCATCAGCCGCTCGCTCGACGTGTTCGAGAAGGTCAACAAGGACACGCCGCTGGCCGGCCTGAACTGGTTCTTCGACCATGCCGAGACCATTTCGGAGAAGTCGATGGACCGCATTGCCGCGCTGGGCGGCGGCGTGGCGGTGCAGCACCGCATGGCCTACCAGGGCGAATACTTCGTGGAGCGCTATGGCGCCGCCGCGGCCGAGGCCACGCCGCCGGTCAAGCGCATGCTGGAGCGCGGCCTGAAGGTCTCGGCCGGCACCGACGCGACGCGCGTGGCTTCGTACAACCCGTGGGTGTCGCTGTCGTGGCTGGTCACGGGCAAGACCGTGGGCGGCCTGCAGATCACGCCGCAGCGCAACCTGCTCGACCGCGAACAGGCGCTGCGCATGTGGACCGAGAACGTCACCTGGTTCTCGAACGAGGAGGGCAAGAAGGGCCGCATCCAGGCCGGCCAGCTCGCCGACCTGGTGGTGCCCGACCGCGATTTCTTCGCCTGCGCCGAATCGGACATCGCCGACACCACGGCGCTGCTCACGATGGTGGGCGGCAAGGTGGTCTACGGCGCCGGGGTGTTCGCAGCGCACGACGAAGGCTCGGTGCCCCCGGCCATGCCCGACTGGTCGCCCGCGCGCACTTTCGGCGGCTACGCCGGCTGGGCCGACAAGAAGGAGGGCGCGCCGCTGCAGAAGGTTCTGCGCAACGCGGCCATGTCCTGCGGCTGCGCCAACAACTGCAACGTGCACGGCCACGGCCACGCCACGGCCTGGAGCAGCAAGCTGCCCGTGGCCGACCTCAAGAGCTTCTGGGGCGCGCTAGGCTGCGCCTGCTGGGCGGTGTGATGGCGACGCGCTGGACCACCTCGCCCGCGCTGCGCTGGATCGCGTTGCTGCTGCTGTGCGCCGCCTACCTGCAGGGCGGACTGAACAAGGCGATGGACTTCGATGCGGCCCTCGCCGAGATGAACCACTTCGGCCTGTCGCCCGCCGGCCCGCTGGCCGTGGCGGTCATCGTGCTGGAGCTGGGCGCCTCGGCGCTGATCCTCGCGGGACGGTTGCGCTGGCTGGGCGCGCTGGCGCTCGGCGGCTTCACGCTGATGGCGACCTTCGTGGCGCTGCGCTTCTGGCAGATGCCGCTCGGGCAGGAGCGCTTCATGGCGGCCAACGCCTTCTTCGAACACCTGGGCCTGGCCGGCGGTTTCCTGCTGGTTGCCTGGCATGACCTGAAGGAGCGTGCCCATGTCTGACAACTCTCACGGCGCGGTTGCGCCGGCGGCCCGGTCCGGCGCCTTCGCGCCGTTGCGCCAGCCGGTGTTCGCGGTGCTCTGGGCCGCCACCGTGCTCGGCAACATCGGCAGCTTCATGCGCGACGTGGCCAGCTCGTGGCTGGTGACCGACCTGTCGGCCAACCCGACGGCGGTGGCGCTCATCCAGACGGCGGCCACGCTGCCGGTGTTCCTGCTCGCCATTCCGGCGGGGGTGCTCTCGGACATCCTCGACCGGCGGCGCTTCCTGATCTTCGTGCAGCTGGTGCTGGCGGCGGTCAGCGGCACGCTGCTGGTGCTCTCGCACACCGGCGCGCTCACGGTCGAATACCTGATCGTGCTGACCTTCGTGGGCGGCATCGGTGCGGCGCTGATGGGGCCGACCTGGCAATCGATCGTGCCGGAGCTGGTGCCGCGTTCGGACCTCAAGGGCGCGGTGGCGCTGAACTCGCTGGGCATCAACATCGCGCGCTCCATCGGGCCGGCGGCTGGCGGGCTGATCCTTGCCAGCTTCGGCGCGGCGGCCACCTACGGCGTGGACGTGCTGAGCTATGTGTTCGTGATCGCCGCGCTGCTGTGGTGGAAGCGCCCGGCGCCTGCCGACAGCGGGCTGTCGGAGAACTTTCTCGGCGCCTTCCGCGCCGGCCTGCGCTACACGCGGGCCAGCAAGGAGCTGCACGTGGTGCTGCTGCGCGCGGCGGTGTTCTTCCTGTTCGCCAGTTCGGTGTGGGCGCTGCTGCCGCTGGTGGCGCGCCAGATGCTCGGCGGCAGCGCCGGCTTCTACGGCGTGCTGCTCGGCGCCGTGGGGGCGGGCGCCATCGGCGGCGCGCTGGTGATGCCGCGCCTGCGTGCCCGGCTCGACGCCGACGGCATGCTGCTGCTGGCGGCGCTGCTCACGGCCGCCGTGATGGGCAGCCTGGTCTTCGCGCCGCCGAAGTGGCTGGCGGTGCTGCTGCTGTTGCTGCTGGGCCTGGGCTGGATCATTGCGCTGACCACGCTCAACGGCGTGGCCCAGTCGATCCTGCCCAACTGGGTGCGCGGACGCGGGCTGGCCGTGTACCTCACGGTGTTCAACGGCGCGATGGCGGCGGGCAGCCTGGGCTGGGGCCTGGTGGCCCAGCAGGTCGGCGTGCCGGCCACGCTGGTGGCGGGGGCCGTGGGGCTGGTGGTGGTCGGGCTGGTGTTCCACCGCGTGCGGCTGCCCTCCGGCGAGGCCGACCTGCAGGCGTCGAACCACTGGCCCGAGCCTTTGCTCGCCGAGCCGGTGGCGCACGACCGCGGGCCGGTGATGATCCAGATCGAATACCGCATCCGCAAGGACGACCGTCTGGCCTTCCTGCAGACGATGAAGCGCCTGTCTCTCGAACGCCGCCGCGACGGCGCCTACGCCTGGGGCCTGCACGAGCACACGGCCGACGCCGAACGGGTGATGGAGTGGTTCCTCGTCGAATCCTGGGCGGAGCACCTGCGCCAGCACCACCGGGTGTCGCAGGCCGACGCCGACCTGCAGGGCGAGGCGCTGCGCTTTCACATCGGGCCGGGGAAGCCCGAGGTGCATCACTTCCTGGCGCTGTAGCGCGGGCGGCTTGGGCCCGCGGTCGTCAGGGACAGTGCCGGTGGCGATAATCCCCGGATGCGAATCCGCTTTACCAAGATGCAGGGAGCCGGCAACGATTTCGTCGTGCTGGACGAAACGCGCGGCACGCTGGGCCTCAGCGCCGCGCAATACCGCTTTCTGGCCGACCGCCACTTCGGCGTCGGCGCCGACCAGATCCTCACGGTGCGGCCTTCGCCGGCCGAGGGGGTCGACTTCCAATATGTCATTCACAACGCCGACGGCGGCGAAGTGGAGCAGTGCGGCAACGGCGCGCGCTGCTTCATGCGCTTCGTCAGCGAACACAAGCTGACCGAAAAAGACTCCGTGCGCGTGCAGACGCTGGCCGGCGTCATCGAGCCGCGCATGGGCGCCGACGGCCGCGTGACGGTCGACATGGGCGCCCCGGTCTTCGACACCGCGCGCGTGCCGTTCGACACGGCCGGGCTCGACCCGCAACCCGACGGCGGCTGGCAAACCTGGCACCTCGCGCTCGGCACGCACGCCGACAGCGCCATCGTCGCGCTGGCGGTGCTGTCGATGGGCAACCCGCACGCGGTGCAGGTGGTCGACAACGTCGACACCGCTCCCGTGGCCGAGCAGGGCCCGAAGATCGAGCACCACCCGCGCTTTCCGCAGCGGGTGAACGCGGGCTTCATGCAGGTGGTCGACCGCGCGCACATCAAGCTGCGGGTGTTCGAGCGCGGCGCCGGCGAAACGCTGGCCTGCGGCACCGGCGCCTGCGCGGCGGTGGTGGCGGGCATCCGGCTGGGGCTGCTGGACCGCCGGGTCGACGTGCAGACGCACGGCGGCATTCTCACCATCGAATGGCAGGGCGAAGGCCAGCCGGTGCTCATGACGGGGCCGGCCACCACGGTGTTCGAGGGCGACATCGAGGTGCCGGAGCTGCCATGACGACCAACTTCACGAACAACAACGACGCCAACGCCATGAACCCGATCACCGAAGACGACATCGCCAACTACCTGGCGAACACGCCGGACTTCTTCGAGCGCCATGCCCAGCTGCTGGCGCAGGTGCAGCTCACCAGCCCGCACGGCAACCGCGCCGTGAGCCTGCAGGAGCGCCAGGCCGAGATGCTGCGCGAAAAGATCAAGGCGCTGGAGCATCGCCTGATGGACATGGTGCGCCACGGCACCGAGAACGTCGTCATCGCCGACCGCCTGCAGCGCTGGACCAGCGGCCTGCTGACCACGCGCGACCCGCGCAGCCTGCCGTACCGCATCGCGGTCGACCTGCAGTCGCTGTTCCTGGTGCCGCAGACGGCCATCAAGGTGTGGGACTGCAGCAGCGAATACCTCAACGAGGCCTATGCCCAGTGGGTGAGCGACGACGTGAAGGCGCTGGCCACCTCGCTGACTTCGCCGTACTGCGGGCTCAATTCGGGCTTCGAGGCGGCCAACTGGCTGCCGGAGCCGCAGTCGGCCATGTCGATCGCGCTGATCCCGCTGCGCGCCGACGCCGAGTCGCCGGCCTTCGGGATGCTGGTGCTGGCGTCGCCCGACGCGCAGCGCTTCAACTCCGAAATGGGCACCGACTTCCTCGAGCGCATCGCCGAGCTGGCGTCGGGCGGGCTGTCGCGGCTGCGTCCTTGAGCCGCCCGCGCTGGTTGCGGCGGCCCTGGCAGGTCCTGCTGTTCGGCGGGCTGCTGGCCGGGGCGCTGGTGTACGCGGCCATCGGCGCGTTCATCTGGCGGCAGGCCGAAGCGCTGCTGGCCAACCCGCCGCAGCGCGCGGCCGACGCCGCCCTGGTGCTCGGCAGCCGCGCCTACCTGGACGGCAAGCCCCACCCCTGCCTCTCGGGGCGGGTCGACACCGCGGTGGCGATGGCCAGGACCGGCCTCGTGAAGCAGCTCGCCTTCTCGGGCGGCGTGGATTCCGAAGACGGCCGCACGGAGGCCATCGCGATGCAGGAGCGCGCCGTGGCCGCGGGCTACGCCGGGCCGGTGCTGCTGGAGCCCGCTTCCACCTCCACGCGCCTGAATCTTTCGCTGTCGCGCCCGCTGCTGGAGGCGGCCGGCGTGCGCAGCGTGGTCATCGTGTCGGAGCCGTTCCACATGTGGCGCGTCGAGCGCCTGGTGAAGATGAGCGGTTTCGACCGGATCTTCGACGTGCAGTACGCGGCGGCGCCCACGTCCTGCTGGAACGCGCTGGGGCCGTTTTCGAAGGGCGCGTTGCGCGAGCCGGCGGCCATCGTGAACAATGTCTTCCGTGGCTTCCTCTTCTGAGCCCTCCGGGCCCGCGACGCCGGCCGTTTCCGCAGATTCCGGCTGGGTCGAAAAATACCTCGAGCATGTGCGCGTCGAGCGCCGGCTCGCGGCGCGCACTGTCGAGCTGTACGCCTTCCACCTGAAGTCGCTGACCAACCACGCCGCCGAGGCGAAGCTGCCGCTGGACCGCGTGCAGACCGCCCACATCCGCCGCTGGATGGCGCAGCTGCACGGCGCGGGGCGCGAGCCGCGCGGCATTGCGCTGGTGCTGTCGTGCTGGCGCAGCTTCTACCGCTGGCTCGGCCATGAAGGGCTGGTCGGCTTCAACCCGGTGCAGGACGTGCATGCGCCCAAGGCCGGCAAGCCCTTGCCCAAGGCGCTGGGCGTGGACGACGCGGTGCGCCTGGCCGAGCTGTACGACCCCGAGGCCGACCCCTGGACCGAGGCGCGCGACAGCGCCATCGTCGAAATGCTCTACGGCTGCGGCCTGCGCGTGAGCGAGCTCACGGGGCTCGACGCGCAGGCGAGCAGCACGGCGCGCGGCTGGGTCGACCTGGATGCGGGCGACGCCAACGTGCTCGGCAAGGGCAGCAAGCGCCGCATCGTGCCGATGGGCAGCAAGGCGGCCGAGGCGGTGCGCGACTGGCTCGCGGTGCGCGGCGACTGCGCCGCGCTGGCCACCTCGCACCTGCGCGACCCGCAGGCCGCCGCCGCGCTCTTCATCAGCGCCAAGGGCGTGCGGATGTCGTCGCAGGCGGTGTGGAAGCTGCTGCGCGAACGCAGCCTCAAGGCCGGCCTCGCTGCGCCGGTGCATCCGCACATGCTGCGGCATTCCTTCGCCAGCCACGTGCTGCAGTCGAGCAGCGACCTGCGCGCGGTGCAGGAGCTGCTCGGCCACGCCAACATCTCGACCACGCAGGTCTACACGCGGCTGGATTTCCAGCATCTGGCCAAGGCCTACGACGCCGCGCATCCGCGCGCCAAGGCCAGGCCGGAGAACGACAAGTAAGCAACAACAACCAATGAAAACCCTTCGCCTCAAACCCGGCAAAGAGCGCTCGATGCAGCGCCGCCACCCCTGGGTCTTCGAATCCGCCATCGCGCGCGGCGGTGCCGATTCCGGCGAGACGGTGCGCGTCGAGTCGCACGACGGCGCCTTCCTGGCGTGGGCCGCGTTCAGCCCGGTCTCGAAGATCCGCGCGCGGGCCTGGAGCTTCGTCGAGACGCAGCGCATCGACGCCGCCTTCCTCGCGTCGGTGTGCGCCCGCGCGGTGGCCGCGCGCGGCCTGTTCGACCTGCAGAGCGATGGCGTGCGGCTGGTGCACGGCGAGGCCGACGGCCTGCCGGGGCTGATCGTCGACCGCTACGGCGACACGCTGGTGGCGCAGTTTCTGTCGGCCGGCGTGGAGCGCTGGAAAGACGTGCTGGCCGACGCGCTGCTCAAGGCCACGGGCCTTTCCAGGCTCTACGAGCGCTCCGACGCCAGCGGCCGCGAGCGCGAAGGCCTGAAGCCCGTCACCGGCTGGCTGCGCGGCGACGGGCCGACCGAGATCGTCATTCGCGAGCACGGCTGGCAGCTGTCGCTGGACATCGCGACCGGCCACAAGACCGGCTTCTACCTCGACCAGCGCGACAGCCGCCAGCGTTTTGCCGAGCTGGCGCAGCACCGGCGCTTCCGGCGCGTGCTGAACTGCTTCTGCTACACGGGCGGCTTCACCGTCGCGGCGCTCTCGGGCTTGAAGGCCGCAAACGCGCTGCAGGGCGCGCAGCTGGTGTCGGCCGATTCGTCGCTGCCGGCGCTGGAGCGCGCGCGCGGCCACCTGGCGCTGAACGGCTTCGAGGGGCAGGGCATCGAGACCGAATTCCTCGACGCCAACGTGAACACGGTGCTGCGCGAGTTCATCGACCAGGGCCGCACCTTCGACGCCATCGTGCTCGACCCGCCCAAGTTCGCGCCCACGGCGGCGCATGCCGAGCGCGCGGCGCGGGCCTACAAGGACATCAACCGGCTGGCGCTCAAGCTGCTGGAGCCGGGCGGCGTGCTGCTCACGTTCTCCTGCTCGGGCGGCATCAGCGCCGACCTGTTCCACAAGATCGTGGCCTCGGCCGGGATCGACGCGGGCGTGGACGGCTACATCGCCGAGCGGCTGGGCGCGGCGCCCGACCATCCGATGACCATCGAGTTCCCGGAAGGGGAGTACCTGAAGGGCCTGGTGGTGGTCCGCAAGCCGGCTTGACCCTGCCGGCAACGCAACTCAGTGGCATTGGCTAAACTGCCTGCCAAGTCTTTTTCCGCCCCTTTTCCTGTTTTCCGCTTCCGGAGCACTCCCACATGGCCCTCATTCCCGCGACCATCCTCACCGGCTTTCTCGGCTCTGGCAAAACCACGCTGCTCAAGCGCATCCTGACCGAGGCCCACGGCCAGAAGATCGCGGTCATCGAGAACGAGTTCGGCGAAGAGAACATCGACAGCGACATCCTGGTGACCGAGTCGAAGGAGCAGATCGTGCAGATGAGCAACGGCTGCGTCTGCTGCACCATCCGCGAAGACCTGCGCGAGGCGCTGCAGCTGCTGGCCGCCAAGAAGCGCCAGGGCCTGCTGGACTTCGACCGCGTGGTGATCGAGACCACCGGCCTGGCCGATCCCGGCCCGGTGGCGCAGACCTTCTTCATGGACGACGAGATCGCCGAGAGCTACCTGCTCGACTCGATCCTGACGCTGGTCGACGCCAAGCATGCGCCGCAGCAGCTCAACGACCGCCAGGAAGCGCGCCGCCAGGTGGGCTTTGCCGACCAGATCTTCATCAGCAAGAGCGAGCTGGTGTCGGCCGAGGAGACCGAGGCGCTCATCCACCGCCTCAAGCACATGAACCCGCGCGCGCCGCAGCAGAAGGCGCACTTCGGCGACGTGCCGCTGAAGGACATCTTCGACCTGCGCGGCTTCAACCTGAACGCCAAGCTCGACATCGACCCCGACTTCCTCAAGGAAGACGACCACGACCATCACGACCATGACCACGCGCATGGCGAGCACTGCGACCATCCCTCGCACAAGCACGAAGGCGGGCACGGCCACCATCACCACACGGACGACGACGTGAAGAGCTTCGTCTACAAGGCCGACCGTGCGTTCGACCCGGCCAAGCTGGAAGACTTCCTGGGCGCCATCGTCAACATCTACGGCCCTCGCATGCTGCGCTACAAGGGCGTGCTGAACATGAAGGGCACCGAGCGCAAGGTGATCTTCCAGGGCGTGCATCAGCTCATGGGCAGCGACCTGGGCCCCGAGTGGGGCAAGGACGAGGCGCGCCAGAGCCGCATGGTGTTCATCGGCATCGAGCTGCCGCGCGAGATCCTGGAGCAGGGCCTGGAGCAGTGCCTGGTCTGAAGCCCTGACTTGCTCCTTCCCCCGCTGGGGGGAAGGAGACATACCCTGCTACTTGCCCAGCCCGCCCAGCGGCTTGCCGTTGACCTTCAGGTTGCCGTCGCTGAACTCGACCTGGGCGGTCACGTCGTCGCCGTCGCGCTTCACGAAGCCGCTCTGCTCGCCCTGGGTGACCAGCAGCGCCACGGTTTCGGGCGGGGGCGTCTGGCCGCTCTCGGCACCGGTTGCGGCCAGTTTCTCGATCCACTGCATCGGCAGGCGCGCATTGGCCTTGAGCACGCCGCGCTTGAGCAGGAGCGCGGTGCCGGGCAGCTGCAGGTCCTCGTCGGTCACGCCGGCCATGCTGGCGGTGTAGCCGAGTTCGCCGCGCTTGCCGTCGATTTCGACCAGCATCTTGTCGATGCCGGCTTCGGGGCCGTACTTGGCCATGGCCTTGAGGTCCGGCGAGAGCTGTTCCACCAGCGCGCTCATGGCGGCCTGTGAAGCCTTGCTGCCGCCCTTGCCGCAGCCGTTGGCGGCGCTCGACTGCATCCAGGCGTCGGCCAGCTTCTTGTAGCCGGCGGCATGGATGCGGCGCGCGCTGCTGGTCAGCTCGAACCTGTCGATCCTGGTGGCGCCGATCTTGCCGGCGCCCTTGAGGGTGCCTTCGGACGCGTAGAGCCCGTCCTTGATGCTCGCGCCGCCCACCAGGTCGATGCCCTGCAGCAGCACGGTCGGCAGCGGCTTGCGCGGCGTGGTGTCGTCGCCGTCGCCGGCGCCCAGGCCCTTGGGCGCGGCGAATTCGAGCGTGTCGAGGCGGCCCTCGGTCTTGCCGGTGGCCAGGAACCAGCCGGCGCTGCTGTCCATGTCGGCCTTGGCCGTGAGCTTGCCCATCTTCATGGTCAGGCCGCTGCGGGTGTCGTTGAAGTCGAAGCCGGGCATCGTCAGGTCGTAGCGCACCTGGGTGCGCGCGGCGTTCACGTCCATGCGCAGCTGCGCGCCCTGCCATGCCATCTGGCCCTTGCCGTCTTCGGCGAGCCTGGCGGGCGCCACGTTCAGGTCGCTGGTGAAGGCGCCGCTGAAGGCGACCTTGGTGCGGGCCGTGAGCGGCTTGGCCTCGCCGAACAGCTTCTTCGCGTCGGCCTGGGTCTTGGCGTCGAGCACCAGTTCGCTGTCGATGGTGGCCGCGGCAAGCGTGCCGCCGGCCAGCGGGCCGTGGTGGATGGTGTCGCGGATGGTGAAGCGCAGCGGCTTGGGCGGCGCGGCTTCGGCTTCTTCCTCCGGCTCTTCCTCGGGTTCCTCGCCGGCGGCGGGTTTCTGCGCGGCGGCGGCCGCTGCGGCGTCGGGCGCGCAGCCGATTTCGAGGGTCACGGTGCTCACGGCACCGAGGAAGCCGCGCTCGTAGCTGCGCTCGACCACCCGCACCAGCGCGGTCTGCTTCGGAAGTTCTTCGAATGCGGTGTCGTAACGCGACTTGACCTGCGAACCGGCCCACCAGGTGCTGCCACCGTAGGCGACCGCGATGGCTGCGGCCAGGACGCCCAATACTGCTGCTTTTTTGCTCAAGACTTGCTTTCTTTTGTCGAATGATCGGATGGCCCGCGCCGCCAAAAGGGCAATGGCCGGCCAGCGCCACCCCCTCCAGCGGCGCCGCGCGATGCTAATGGACGCGACCGGCAGCCGGACACATCGCCCGCGCTTTCGAGTTCTCTATACAATCGCGCGCCTGTTCCGGCAGCCACACCCCGTCCCAGCGGACGGGATGTGGCATCCGGCACGGGGCGCCGCACGTTTCTGGTGGGCTTTCGGGGGTATAACCCCGGGGTTCGCCGTTGGCGGGCACCCCGACAACGTGGAGCCGGCGCGGCCTGAAAGCCGCAATCGGTTCCCATGGGAGGAGACACCCAGTGAAAGCGCGTTCCAGTTCGACCAAGGAGCCAGTCACCGTGAAGAAACCCGCCGCCAAGGCCACGCCAGCAACCAAGCCCGCCGCAAAGAAGGTGGCGGCTGCGAAGCAGGCTGCACCTGCGGCAAAAAAGGTTTCCGCCGCAGTGCCGGACCCCACGGCGAAAGAGAAAAGCGCGCCGACCAAAAAGACCGCGGCAGCACCGGCCAAAGCCGTGACCGCTGCCAAGAAATCCGCCAAGCCTGCAACTGCCGCGACCAAGAGCGCAGGCGCGGGTACCTCGTCATCCAAACCCGTCGGCCGCCCTGCTGCCGTTCCTTCTGCTTCCCCGATCCCCATGAAAAAAACGGCTGCCGCCTCCACTTCCGCCCCGGCGACACCCTCGATTCCCGCCCAAACCGCCACGCCCGCTCCCGCTGCGCGTGGTGGCCGCGTGTCCCGGCTGTCGCAATTGACCGTTCCCTCGATGCCGCAATCGGTGGCATCGACCGCCGCCAAGTCCAGCTTCTCGCAGGCGCCCTCCACCGCGCTGGTGCCGCCGCCGCCCCTGGCCGTGAAGAAGGACCCGAAGCTGGTCAACAACTGGAAGACCAAGTCCGCCAACGAGCTGAGCGACGCCGAAGTCATCGCCATGCCCGACGACGAGTACATGAACGAAAAGCAGATGGCGTTCTTCCGCCTGAAGCTCGAAGAACTCAAGCGCGGCATCCTCGAGAACGCCGGCGAGACCACCGAGCACCTGCGTGAGGACACCGTGGTCGTGCCCGACCCGGCCGACCGCGCCACCATCGAGGAAGAACACGCCCTCGAACTGCGCACCCGCGACCGCGAGCGCAAGCTGCTCAAGAAGATCGAGCAGTCGATCCAGCGCATCGACGCCGGCGACTACGGCTACTGCGACGAAACCGGCGAACCCATCGGCGTCGGCCGCCTGCTCGCCCGCCCGACGGCCACGCTGTCGCTCGAAGCGCAGCAGCGCCGGGAACTCAAGCAGAAGATGTTCGGGGATTGATCGGGAACAAGGTCGCAAGAACCCCCCGTCCGCAAGCTTTCGTCGAATGGCAAAGGAAGAGTCGGGCCGCCTTTTTTCGAAGGTGGCCAAGTTTGTCCGCAATCCGCTGAAGGATTGGTCGGAACTGGACGAGCCCGCCCAGTCGGACTCTTCGTTGCCCGAGCAGGCCTACAACAGGGAAATGCTCAAGGAGATGATCGAACGGCGCCAGCGCAACGACTTCGTGCGCCGCCGCGAGTTCGACATGCTGCGCAAGCTGCGCCAGCGCGAGGCTGCAGCCCACGCCTTCGACCCGACCGTCACGCCGTCGTCGTTCAATCTCAACAGCTCTTCGGAAAAGCTCGAAGGCCGCGCGCTCACGCTCAAGAAGATCGACGAGATCGAGCAGCAGATGTCGCAGCAGTGGTGGAAGGGGCGCGGCCCGAACGGCGAGCCGCTGGTCAACCAGCCGCCCGACGCCGGCGCCGAGACCCTGCCGCCCGTCGGTTCCGACGCGCCCGATACGCAGACCGACCGGCCCGACAGCGGTGGCGCGCCCGTCGCGGCGGCGCCGGCCGGGGAGGCGCCGGCGATGGCCGCGGGCGCGGCGCCAGCGCCCCTGTCGCGGCTGGCGCACGACGGCGCGCTCGAAGAGGCCGTCATCCGCTTCGCGCATGGCGACGACACCGGCGCCGAAGCCATCCTGCTGCAGGCCCTGGCCTCCGAGAGCGCCCCCGCCACGGAAGCCGAGGGCAGCCCCGCCGCCGAGCGTGACGACAGCCGCTGGCGTGCCCTGTTCGACCTGTACCGCGCAACCGGCGATGCCGCCAAGTTCGCCGCCGCCCGCATGCGCTATGCGCATCGCATGCGGCGCATGGGGCCCGACTGGGTTTCGTTCGAAGAACTGGCCCGCAGCGTCAAGGCCGTGGCCGCCAGCGAAGAGGCAGGCGCCGTCTCCGAAGCCACCGCGCACGCCGACTGGGTGTCGCCCACGCACCTGGGGCGCGAAGGCCTGGTGGAGCTCACGCGCGCACTCTCGAAGGCCGGCTCGGTCTGGACGCTCGACTGGCGCGCCCTGAACACCATTGGCGCCGATGCCGCCGCGCCGCTGCGGGTGCTGTTCACCCACTGGGCCGATTCGCCGGTGCAACTGCGCTTCATGGGCTCCGCCCAGTTGCTGGCGGTGCTGTCCGAGGCCGCGCCCAACAACGACCGCAGCACCGAAGACGTCTGGTGGCAGCTGCACCTCGCGGCGCTGCGCATGATGCACCTGCCCGACGACTTCGAGCTGGTCGCGCTCAACTACTGCATCACCTACGAGGTGTCGCCGCCCTCCTGGCAAGACCCGCGCGGTGAATGCGCCTCGCTGGCCGCGCCGCCGGCGAGCCGCCCCAGCTCGGTGTGGTCGCTGCTGTCGGTCGGTGGCGATTCCGAGAGCTTTCCGTCCACCGACAGCGGTTTCGCCGCGCTGGCGGGCGACCTGCGGGGCGAGTCCCTGTCGAGCTGGGAGCGGCTCGACAACGACCTGCGCCACACCTCGGCGCCCGTCATTTCCTGTGCCGCGCTGCTGCGCATGGACCTGGCCGCCGCCGGCGCGCTGCTGAGCTGGGTGCGCACGCGCGACGCCAATGGCGAACGCGTGCAGTTCGTCGATGCGCACCGGCTCATCGCCGCGCTGTTCACGCTGGTAGGCATTACCGATCACGCCACGGTCGCGGTTAGGAAAAACTAAGGCGCCGGGCGGCCTTGCCGCGGGTTGCATTGCCTCTTGCCATCCCCAGATGGCTTCGATGGAACAGTTTCACGGCACCACCATCGTGAGCGTGCGCCGCAAGACCCCCCAAGGCGACCAGGTCGCCATCGGCGGGGACGGGCAGGTCACTCTCGGCAATATCGTCATCAAGGGCACGGCGCGCAAGGTGCGCCGGCTTTATCACGGCAAGGTGCTGGCCGGCTTTGCCGGCGCCACCGCCGACGCCTTCACGCTCTTCGAGCGCTTCGAGGCCAAGCTCGAAAAGCACCAGGGCCACCTGACCCGCGCGGCCGTCGAGCTCACCAAGGACTGGCGCACCGACCGCGTGCTGCGCAAGCTCGAGGCCATGCTGGCGGTGGCCGACGCCACCACTTCTCTCATCATCACCGGCAACGGCGACGTTCTGGAGCCCGAGGACGGCGTGATCGCCATCGGTTCCGGCGGCGCGTATGCCCAGTCGGCGGCCAAGGCGCTGATCGAGAACACCGAGCTTTCGGCCGAGCAGATCGTGCGCAAATCGCTGGCGATCGCCGGAGAAATCTGCATTTACACGAACATGAACCACACCGTGGAAGCGCTCTGACCATGTCCATGACCCCCCAGGAAATCGTCTCCGAGCTCGACAACCACATCGTCGGCCAGCCGGCGGCCAAGCGCGCGGTGGCCATCGCCCTGCGCAACCGCTGGCGCCGCCAGCAGGTCGACGACAAGCTGCGCCACGAGATCACGCCCAAGAACATCCTCATGATCGGCCCCACGGGCGTGGGCAAGACCGAGATCGCGCGCCGCCTTGCGCGGCTGGCCGATGCGCCCTTCATCAAGGTCGAGGCCACCAAGTTCACCGAAGTGGGCTACGTGGGCAAGGACGTCGATTCCATCATCCGCGACCTCGCCGAGATCGCCGTCAAGCAGACGCGCGAATCCGAGAGCGCCAAGGTGCGCGTGCGTGCCGAGGATGCCGCCGAGGAGCGCATCCTCGACGTGCTGCTGCCCCCGGCGCGCGGCGCCGACGGCACGACCCCGGCGATTGACGCTCCCAATCCCACGCGCCAGGCCTTCCGCAAGAAGCTGCGCGAGCACCAGCTCGACGACAAGGAGATCGAGCTCGATCTCGCCGAGACGCGCACGCCGCTGGAAATCATGGGCCCCGCCGGCATGGAGGAAATGACCGAGCAGCTGCGCGGCATGTTCGGCCAGCTGGGGCAGGGCAAGCGCAAGACCCGCAAGCTCAAGATCGGCGAGGCGATGCGCCTGCTGATCGACGAAGAGGCCGCCAAGCTCGTCAACGAGGACGAGATCCGCACGCAGGCTATCGCCAATGCGGAGCAGAACGGCATCGTCTTCATCGACGAGATCGACAAGGTCGCCACGCGCAGCGAAGCGCAGGGCTCCGACGTGTCCCGCCAGGGCGTGCAGCGCGACCTGCTGCCGCTGGTGGAGGGCACGGCCGTCACCACCAAGTACGGCGTGGTGCGCACCGACCACATGCTGTTCATTGCGAGCGGCGCGTTCCACCTGAGCAAGCCGAGCGACCTGATCCCGGAGCTGCAGGGTCGCTTTCCCATTCGCGTCGAGCTGCAGTCGCTCTCGGTGTCGGACTTCGAGAGCATCCTCACGCAGACCCGCGCGTCGCTCGTGAAGCAGTACCAGGCGCTGCTCGCCACCGAGGGCGTGACGCTCGACTTCACCCCCGAGGGCGTGAACCGGCTGGCCACCATCGCCTTCGAGGTGAACGAGCGCACCGAGAACATCGGCGCGCGCCGCCTGTCGACGGTGATGGAGCGCCTGCTGGATGAGGTAAGCTTCGACGCGACCCGCCTCGAAGGCCAGTCGATCCGCATCGATGCCGCCTATGTCGACCAGCGCCTCGCGGCACTAAGTCACGACGAAGATCTTTCGCGCTTCATCCTCTGAAGCCGCCCTTTGGTTCCCCCTGTAACGGGGGAATCCTTCACGCATCACTTTCACTGCGTGGGCTAAGTACTTAATTCTCAACGAAATTCACCGATTCCACGGATTTGGAATCGGTGCTAAGTCGTTGATTCCATTACAAAAAATACCCCGAACGGCCAGTTGCGTCCGAAGTGTTTCCTGCTACAGTGCAAAAAAGTGCAGTTAAGTGGGAAAAAGTGCGGGTAGTGCCCCCTTCGGGTGCCGCAGCACTCCCAACACAGGGGTTTCGTGGTCGTGTTTCAAGGCGCTTCATCGCTCAGTCTGGATGCCAAGGGGCGGCTCTCCGTGCCGACCCGGCATCGTGACGTCCTGAGCGCCACGGCAGGGGGCCAGCTCACGATCACCAAGCATCCGCACGGATGCCTGATGGTGTTCCCCCGTCCCGAATGGGAAAAATTCCGCGAGCGCATCGCCGCGCTGCCGATGTCGGCGCAGTGGTGGAAGCGTGTCTTCCTGGGCAACGCCATGGACGTCGAGATGGACGGCACCGGCCGCATCCTGGTGTCGCCCGAGCTGCGCGCGGCCACCGGCATCACGCGCGAGACGCTGCTGCTGGGCATGGGCAACCACTTCGAACTCTGGGACAAGGCCACGTACGAGGCCAAGGAGGCCGAGGCCACCCAGGGCGAGATGCCGGATGTGTTTCAGGACTTCGCGTTCTGAGGATTCACGTGACTACCCCATGGACCCATACGACCGTCTTGCTGAACGAAGCGGTGGAAGCCCTTCTTTCCGGCAGCACGGCGGCAACCGGCAAATACGTGGACGCCACCTTCGGGCGGGGAGGGCATGCGCGTGCAATCCTCTCCAGGCTGGCGCCGGAAGGCAGGCTGATCGCATTCGACAAGGATGCGGAAGCAGTGGCCGAAGCAGCGCGCATCTCCGATGCGCGTTTTTCTATCCGCCACCAGGGATTCCGCTCGCTGGGCGAACTGCCCGACGCGAGCGTCGACGGCTTGCTGATGGACCTGGGCGTGAGCTCGCCCCAGATCGACAACCCGGTGCGAGGTTTCAGTTTTCGTTTCGACGGCCCGCTCGACATGCGCATGGACACCACGCGCGGCGAGAGCGTGGCCGAGTGGCTGGCAACGGCCAAACTCCAGCAGATTGCAGAGGTGATCCGTGACTATGGCGAAGAACGGTTTGCTGTTCAGATTGCAAAGGCGATTGTTGCTCGCCGACAAGAACGGGGCCCAATTTCAACCACCACCGAACTGGCCGAGCTCGTGGCTGGCACGGTCAAAACCCGCGAGCAGGGCCAGAACCCTGCAACGCGCACATTTCAGGCTTTTCGGATTTTCATCAACGCCGAGCTTGAAGAGCTGCAACAGGCGCTAGAAGCGAGCCTTTCCGTGCTGAAGCCCGGCGGCCGGCTGGCGGTGATCAGCTTCCACTCGCTGGAAGACCGCATCGTCAAGCAGTTCATCGCCAAGCACTCGAAGGAGGTCTACGACCGCCGCGCGCCCTTCGCCGCCCCCAAGGTGATGAAGCTGAACGCGCTCGAGCGCATCAAGCCGTCCCAGGCCGAGGTGAGCGGCAACCCGCGCTCGCGCAGCGCCATCCTGCGCGTGGCCGAGCGCACGGAGGCCGCATGAGCGCCGCCCGGCCGCCCGAAGGCGCTCGCCCCCTCGCTCGCGAGGGGGAAGGCGCAGCCACGCAGTGGCGCAGCCTGGGGGAGCTTCTTTAATCATGGCCCGCATCAACCTGCTTCTGCTGCTGGCTGTGATTGCCACGGCGCTGTACCTCGTTCACACGCAGTACCAGTCGCGCCAGCTCTACACCGAGCTCGACCGCGTGCAGCAGGAAGCCCGCCGCCTGGAGCTGGACCGCGATCGCCTGCAGGTCGAGAAGCGCGCACAGGCCACGCCGCTGCGCGTCGAGAAGCTTGCCAAGGAGCAGTTGCAGATGCGCACCACCTCCCCGGCCATCACGCAGTACGTGCGGCCCGACGGCTCGGTGATCCCGGCCGTGGCGCCGCTGCCGCCGGCCACGCCCGCGGGCGCCAAGCCGGCCGCCAAGCCCGCCACCGCAGCGAGGGCCGCACGATGACCCGGGGCAACCGCAGCGTGCGCTACACCACCAGTCCCTTGCTCGCGAGCAAGACGCCGGTCTGGCGCAGCAAGTTCATCGTGGCCGGCATCGCCTTCGGCTTCGTCATGCTGGCCGCCCGCGCCGCGTACGTGCAGGTGTTCAACAACAGCTTCTTCCAGCGGCAGGGCGAGGTGCGCTTCGCGCGCACGCTCGAGATGCCGGCCAACCGCGGCCGCATCCTCGACCGCAACGGCCTCATCCTCGCGTCCAGCGTGGTGGCGCCCAGCATCTGGGCCATTCCCGAAGACATCGAGCGCGACGACCCCGAGGTGCGCGCCAAGCTCAAGCAGGTGGCCAAGCTGCTCGAGATGCCGCAGAAGGATTTCGACAAGAAGCTCGAGGACGAGGACAAGACCTTCGTCTGGGTGAAGCGCCAGGTCGACGAACCCATCGCCAAGCAGATCGCCGCGATGAACATCAAGGGCCTCTACCAGCGCAAGGAATACAAGCGCCAGTACCCCGAGGGCGAGGCCGCGGCGCACGTGGTGGGCTTCACCAACGTGGAAGACAGCGGCCAGGAAGGCATCGAGCTCGCGTTCAACAAGGAACTGGCGGGCAAGGCCGGCTCGCGCCGCGTCATCAAGGACCGCCTGGGCCGCGTGGTCGAGGGCGTGGGCGAACTGGTGCCGCCGCTCGACGGCCAGGACATCCAGCTCAGCGTCGACAGCAAGGTGCAGTTCTTCGCCTACCAGAAGCTGCGCGACGCCGTGATTGCGCGCAAGGCCAAGGCCGGCAGCGTGGTGGTGCTCGACTCCACCACCGGGGAGGTGCTGGCGCTGGCCAACTACCCGAGCTACGTGCCCGACAAGCGCCAGAACCTCACCGGCGAGCAGCTGCGCAACCGCGCGCTCACCGACACCTTCGAGCCCGGCTCGACCATGAAGCCCATCACGGTCGGCATGGCCCTGGAAGCCGGCCGCGTGAAGCCGTCGACGGTGATCGACACCGCGCCCGGGCGCTACCAGATCGGCGGCTTCACCATCAGCGACACCCACAACTACGGCGCGCTGACGGTCGAGGGTGTGATCCAGAAGTCGAGCAACGTGGGCGCGCTCAAGATCGCACAGAAGATGACCCCGCACGAGATGTGGGACACCTACACCGCGCTCGGCTACGGCCAGAAGCCGCAGATCCAGTTCCCCGGCGCGGTGACGGGCCGCCTGCGCCCGTGGAAGACCTGGAAGCCGGTCGAGCAGGCCACCATGGCCTACGGCTACGGCCTGTCGGCTTCGCTGTTCCAGATGGCGCATTCGTACACCTCGTTCGCGCACGACGGCTCGCTCATTCCGGTCACCATCCTCAAGAACTCCGAGCCGCCGGCCGGCGTGCGGGTGTTCTCGCCGTCGAACGCGCTGGCCGTTCGCAAGATGCTGCAGATGGCCGCCGGCCCCGGCGGCACCGGCACGCGCGCGCAGACGGTGGGTTACTCGGTCGGCGGCAAGTCGGGCACCGCCCACAAGCAGGTCGGCAAGGGTTACGCCAGCAACAAATACCGTGCGTGGTTCACCGGCATGGCGCCGATCGAGAAGCCGCGCATCATCGTCGCCGTGATGATCGACGAGCCCAGCGACGGCCAGTATTTCGGCGGCCTGGCAGCGGCTCCCGTGTTCAGCGAAGTCGTGCAGCAGACCCTGCGCATGATGAACGTACCGCCCGACCTGGCGGTCAAACCGCTTGTGATGACGCAGGGCGTCGACGAGAGTTTCTGAACATGCTGACCTTCACTTCCCCCCAACTGGTGGCCGCCTGGCTGAAGGAGCGTGCACCGCAGGGCGCGATGCATGCCGACAGCCGTGCCGTGGGCGCGGGCGACATCTTCGTCGCCTGGCCCGGCGCCGCCACCGACGGCCGCAAGCACGTGGCATCCGCGCTGGCGCAGGGCGCCGCGGTCTGCCTGGTCGAGCACGAGGGCGTCGAGCCCTTCGGTTTCGATGGCGATGAACGCATCGTGAGCTACCCCGGCCTCAAGGCCGCCACCGGCCCGATCGCCTCGGCCTTCTACGACAACCCCTCGGCCTTGCTCGACGTGCTGGCCGTGACCGGCACCAACGGCAAGACCTCCACCGCCTGGTGGCTGGCCGAATCGCTCTCCACGCTGCGGGCGGCGGGCGGCGTGCGCGCCATGAAGCCCGACGGCACCATGCAGCGCGACGCGCCTTCGCCCTGCGCCGTGATGGGCACGCTCGGCATCGGCGTGCCGCCCGAGCTGACCTACACCGGCCTGACCACACCCGACCCGGTGATGATGCAGCGCGAGCTGCGCGCGCTGGTCGAGCGCGGCTTCGGCGCCTGCGCCATCGAGGCCTCGTCCATCGGCATCGCCGAGCGCCGGCTCGACGGCGCGCGGATCGCGGTGGCCGTGTTCACCAATTTCACGCAGGACCACCTCGACTACCACGGCAGCATGGACGCCTACTGGCAGGCCAAGGCCGAGCTGTTCCGCTGGCCGGGCCTGCGCGCGGCGGTGATCAACATCGACGACACGCACGGCGCCAGCCTGTGCGCGAACCTGATCGACGCCGGCATCGGCGCGCTCGACGTCTGGACCGTCTCGGCCGGCGGCAAGCCGGCGCGACTGGTGGCGCGCGACATCGGCTACGACGCGCAGGGCCTGCAGTTCTCGGTGGCCGAGCACGGCACCGACGCCGTCGAGCGCCTGTCGACCGGCCTGATCGGCCAGTACAACGTGGCCAACCTGCTCGGCGTGCTCGGCACCCTGCGCGCGCTGGGCCTCACGCTGGCGCAGGCCGTGGCCGCCTGCGCCAACCTCACCAGCGTGCCGGGCCGCATGGACCGCGCCGGCACCGGCGAAGGCGCGCCGCTGGCCGTGGTCGACTACGCGCACACGCCCGACGCGCTGGACAAGGCCCTGACCGGCCTGCGCCCGCTGGCAAGGCAGCGCGGCGGTGCACTGTGGTGCCTGTTCGGCTGCGGCGGCGACCGCGACCCGATCAAGCGCCCGATGATGGCCGCCGTCGCCGAGCGCCAGGCCGACCGCGTGATCGTCACCAGCGACAACCCGCGCAGCGAAAAGCCCGACGCCATCATCAGCCAGGTGCTGCTCGGCTTCTCGCGCCCTGAGGGCGCGCAGGTGCAGCCGGATCGCGCCATCGCCATCGCCGACGCGATCGCGCAGGCCGCCCCGCAGGACGTGGTGCTGATCGCCGGCAAGGGCCACGAGGCGTGGCAGGAAATCGCCGGGCAGCGCATCGAGTTCTCCGACAAGGCGCATGCGCTGCAGGCGCTGGCAAAGCGAGGTGGCGCATGACCGATACCACGCCGCTCGGCATCACGCTGGCACAGGTGCAGCAATGGATTCCCGGCGCGCGCCTGGTGGGCGACGCCTCGACCGTCGTCGCCCGCGTGCACACCGACACCCGCACGCTCGCGGCCGGCGACCTGTTCGTCGCGCTCAAGGGCGAGCGCTTCGACGCCAACGAATTTCTCGCCGAGGCGAAGAAGCAGGGCGCCGTCGCCGCCATCGCCCACCACGGCCTTGAGGCCGCGGGCCTGGCCGGCCTGGAGGTGCCCGACACGCTGGCAGCGCTGGGCGCGCTCGGCGCTGGCTGGCGTGCACAGTTCGACCTGCCGCTGATCGCCGTGACCGGCAGCAACGGCAAGACCACGGTCACGCAGATGATCGCGGCGATCCTGTTCGCCTTCCGGGCCGAGCGCGCGCTGGCCACGGCCGGCAACTTCAACAACGAGATCGGCGTGCCGCTCACGCTGCTGCGCCTGCGCGCGCAGCACCAGCGCGCGGTGCTCGAACTGGGCATGAACCATCCGGGCGAGATCGCGCGGCTGGCCGCCATTTCGCGCCCGACCATCGCGCTGGTCAACAACGCGCAGCGCGAGCACCAGGAGTTCATGGCCACCGTCGAGGCGGTGGCCATCGAGAACGCCTCGGTGTTCGCGGTGCTGCCCGACGACGGCACGGCCGTCTTTCCGCACGGCGACGCCTTCACCTCGCTGTGGACCGACATGGCGCACGCCGGCGGCTCGCGCCGCTGCATGACCTTCGGCGAATCGGAAGACGCCGACATCTCGCTCGACAGCGCCGAATGGAAGCAGGGCGCCTGGGCCGTGCGCATCCGCACGCCCATCGGCGGCTTCGACGCGCGCCTGCACATCGCGGGCCGCCACAACGTCGTCAACGCGCTCGCGGCCACGGCCTGCGCGCTCGCGGCCGGCGTGTCCACCGACATCATCGCCGCGGGCCTGAGCGCCTTCGAGCCGGTCAAGGGCCGTTCGCGCGCCAGCGAGATCGTGGTGGACGGCGGCCGCGCGGTCACGCTGGTCGACGACAGCTACAACGCCAATCCCGATTCCGTGATTGCCGCCATCGACGTGCTCGCCGCCCTGCCGGGCCCGCGCCTGCTGGTGCTCGGCGACATGGCCGAGGTGGGCGAGCGCTCGACCGAGTTCCACGCCGAGGTCGGCGACTGGGCGCGCCACC
Source organism: Variovorax sp. PMC12 (assembly GCF_003019815.1). Classification (NCBI taxonomy): domain Bacteria; kingdom Pseudomonadati; phylum Pseudomonadota; class Betaproteobacteria; order Burkholderiales; family Comamonadaceae; genus Variovorax; species Variovorax sp. PMC12. Next base: position 3,128,721 of record NZ_CP027773.1, on the reverse strand, counting down.
GCGGCATCGAGGCCGTCTACACCCTCGGCAGCGCCACGGCCCACACCGTCGCCGCGTTCCGGGGCGATGCCGACGGCCGCCATTTCAACGAGTTCGACGCGCTCGGCGCCGCCGTGCTCGCCCGGCTGCCGCATGTCGGCAGCGTGCTCGTCAAGGGCTCGCGCTCCATGAAGATGGAACGCGTGGTCCAGGCCATCGCGGCCCAGGCACGACAACCACAACAACAAAAGGAGGCCGGTCATGACGCATGAGCCGCGCGAAACCACATGCTGATGACCCTGGCCCAATGGCTGCAGACGCTCTCGCCCGAATTCGGGTTCCTGCGCGTTTTCCAGTACCTGACTTTCCGCGCGCTGATGGCCGCGCTGACCGCGCTGGTGGTCGGCCTGGTGGCGGGGCCGTACGTCATTCGCCGCCTGGCCGCGCTCAAGATCGGCCAGCCGGTGCGCGGCTACGGCATGGAGACGCACCTGACCAAGAGCGGCACGCCGACCATGGGCGGCGTGCTCGTGCTGTTCTCCATCGCGCTGTCGACGCTGCTGTGGTTCGACGTGTCGAACCGCTTCGTGTGGATCGTGCTGTGGGTCACGATGGGCTTCGGCGCCATCGGCTGGGTCGACGACTGGCGCAAGGTGGTGCGCAAGGACCCGGAAGGCATGCGCTCGCGCGAGAAGTATTTCTGGCAGTCGGTGGTCGGCCTGCTCGCCGGCTTCTACCTGCTGTTCAGCATTTCGGAAAGCTCCAACTGGCGCGTGCTGCAGCTGTTCTTCGCGTGGGTGCAGTCGGGCTTCGACCTCAGCTTCCCGCCCAAGATCAACCTGCTGGTGCCTTTCTTCAAGGAAGTGAGCTATCCGCTGGGCGGCATCGGCTTCGTGGTGTTGACCTACCTGGTGATCGTGGGCGCGAGCAACGCGGTGAACCTGACCGACGGCCTCGACGGCCTGGCCATCATGCCGGTGGTGATGGTCGGCTCGGCGCTGGGCGTGTTCGCCTACGTCACCGGCAGCGCGGTGTATTCCAAGTACCTGCTGTTCCCCAACATCCCGGGCTCGGGCGAGCTGCTGGTGTTCTGCTCCGCCATGGCGGGCGCGGGGCTCGCGTTCCTGTGGTTCAACACGCACCCGGCGCAGGTCTTCATGGGCGACGTGGGCGCGCTGGCGCTCGGCGGCGCGCTGGGCACCATCGCGGTCATCGTGCGCCAGGAGATCGTGTTCTTCATCATGGGCGGCATCTTCGTGGTCGAGGCGATCTCGGTGATGGCGCAGGTGATGTACTTCAAGTACACCAAGAAGCGCTACGGCGAAGGCCGGCGCGTGCTGAAGATGGCGCCGCTGCACCATCACTTCGAGAAGAGCGGCTGGCGCGAGACGCAGGTCGTGGTGCGCTTCTGGATCATCACGATGCTGCTGTGCCTCGTGGGCCTTTCGACGCTGAAGCTGCGGTAACGGACACATGCGGCACCTGAAAGACCTCCACGTTCTCATCCTCGGCCTCGGCGCGTCCGGGCTGGCGATGGCGCGCTGGTGCGCGCGGCACGGCGCCGTCGTGACCGTGGCCGACACCCGCGAGGCGCCCGCCTCGCTGGCGACGCTGAAGGCGGAATGGCCCGAGGTTGCTTTCGTCGGCGGTCCGTTCACGGCCGCGCTGGTCGAAGGCACGCCGATCCGCGCGGTCTATCGCTCGCCGGGGCTGTCGCCCGCGACCATCGCGCCGGTGGCCGATGCCGCACGCGCCATGGGCCTGCCGGTCGGCGGCGAACTCGACCTGTTCGCGCGCGCGCTGCTGGACCTGCGGACGGTCGAGGTGCCTGTGGCGGAAGCCGAGCCCGAACCCGAAGCCGTGCCCGAAGCGCCCGTGGAAGCCGCCGAGCCGCAGCCGCAGGCAGAGCTGCCGCTGGAAGAGCCGGCGCCCGCCGAGCCGGCAGATGCCGTGGCAGAGCCTGTGCAGCAGCCCGAACCCGCGCCGGAGCCAGAGCCGGAGCCCGAGCCGATCGTTCCCGCGCAAGCCGAGGCCATGCCGCGCGATCCTTCGCTCAGCGTTGCCGTGCCGCAGCCTCCGGAAGCCGACGCACCTGCTGCCGCCCCTGAGGCAAGCGCAGAAACTGTCGAAACTGCTGCCGCCGAGCTTCCCGTCGCCATCCCGGCGCCGGCGCCCGCCACCGTTTCCCGCCTGCCCGCCACCGGCAAGCCTTACGTTCCCACGGCCGCCAAGGAAGCCGCGGAGTTCGTCGCCAAGATCGCCGAGCTTTCCGCCACCAACCCGGCCTCCGCCGCCGTCGAGGAAGAATCGCCGCAGCTCGAACTGGCCCCGCCGGTCGAGCCCGAGGCGCCCAAGGGCTACACGCCCGCGGTGCTCGCCATCACCGGCACCAACGGCAAGACCACCGTCACCTCGCTCACCGGCCAACTGGTCGAGCGCGCGGGCAAGACCGTGGCCGTGGCCGGCAACATCGGCCCGACGCTGCTCGACACGCTCTGGGCCCGCATCGACGCCGGCACGCTGCCCGACGTGTGGGTGCTCGAGCTCTCCAGCTTCCAGCTCGACGGCGTGCAGGACTTCGAGCCGACCGCCGCCACCGTGCTCAACCTCACGCAGGACCACCTCGACTGGCACGGCGACATGCCGGCCTACGCGGCGGCCAAGGCGCGCATCTTCGGCGCGCGCGGGCTGATGATCCTCAACCGCGACGACGCCGGCGTGATGGCGATGCTGCCCGCGCCCGTCAAGGTCAAGCTGCAGCGTCCGCAGATCCGCGCGCACGTCACCTTCGGCGCCGCGATGCCGCTGCGCCCGGGCGACTACGGCATCGAGCGCGTCAACGGCATGGCCTGGCTGGTGCGCGCGCTGGAAGCCGACGAAACCCAGAAGCGCAAGCGCGGCGCCGTGGTCGAGGAAGAAATCTTCCTGCAGCGCCTGATGCCGGCCGATGCGCTGCGCATCCGCGGCCGCCATAACGCCATGAACGCGCTGGCCGCCCTCGCGCTGGCGAGCGCCGCCGGCTGCCCGCTCGGCCCCATGCTCTACGGCCTGCGCGAATACCACGGCGAGCCGCACCGCGTGGAACCCATCGCCATCGTCGACGAGGTCGAGTACTTCGACGACAGCAAGGGCACCAACGTCGGTGCCACCGTGGCCGCGCTGGCCGGCCTGGGCGAAGAGCGACGCGTGGTCGTGATCCTCGGCGGCGAAGGCAAGGGACAGGACTTCGAGCCGCTCGCCGCGCCCGTGCGCCAGTACGCGCGCGCCGTGGTGCTCATCGGCCGCGACGCACCCATCATCGAGGCCGCGCTGGCTTCCACCGGCGTCTCGCTGATGCACGCGGGCTCCATGGACGAAGCCGTGCAGGCCGCCGCCGCCCGCGCCAATCCGGGTGATGCAGTGCTGCTGTCACCGGCCTGCGCGAGCTTCGACATGTTCAGGGACTACGAGCACCGCGCCGACGTTTTCCGCGAGGCCGTGCTGGCCTGGGCGGACAGCCCGCGCGGACTGGGCGATTCTTCGACGACGGAGGAGCAGCTTTGAACTCTGCCGCATCGGGCGCCACGCCCAACGCACGCACCAGCCGCTTCGGCGGCTGGTTCAGGCGCGCCCGCAGCGGCATCGACGCGCTGCCGGTGCACCTGCCCGTGCGGCTGGGCGGCGCCGGCATCGCACAGACCAAGGCCACGCCCATGCGCGTGCTGGGCTTCGACCAGGCGCTGGTCTGGGTCACGGTCGCGCTGCTGACCTGGGGCCTGATCATGGTGTATTCGGCCTCCATCGCGCTGCCCGACAACCCGCGCTTCGCGCGCGCCGGCTACAGCGCTTCCTACTTCCTCACGCGGCACGCGGCCTCGGTGGTGTTCGCGTTCGTCGCCGCGCTGCTGACCTTCCAGATCCCGATGAAGACCTGGGAGCGCGCCGCGCCCTGGCTCTTCGTCGCGTCGCTGCTGCTGCTGGTGGCCGTGCTCATTCCGCACATCGGCATCAACGTGAACGGCGCGCGCCGCTGGCTGCCGATGGGCTTCATGCGCTTCCAGCCCTCGGAGCTGGCCAAGCTCGCGATGGTGCTCTACGCCGCCAGCTACATGGTGCGCAAGATGGAGATCAAGGAGCGCTTCTTCCGCGCCGTGCTGCCGATGGGCATCGCGGTGGTGGTGGTCGGCATGCTGGTGATGGCCGAGCCCGACATGGGCGCGTTCATGGTGATCGCGGTGATCGCCATGGGCATCCTGTTCCTGGGCGGCGTGAACGCGCGCATGTTCTTCGTGATCGCCGCGCTGGTGGTGGTGGCCTTCGGCACCATCGTCGCGACCAGCCCGTGGCGCCGCGAGCGCATCTTTGCGTACCTCGATCCGTGGAGCGAAGAGCATGCGCTGGGCAAGGGCTACCAGCTGTCGCACTCGCTGATCGCCATCGGGCGCGGCGAAATTTTCGGCGTGGGCCTGGGCGGCAGCGTCGAGAAGCTGCACTGGCTGCCCGAGGCGCACACCGACTTCCTGCTCGCCGTGATCGGCGAGGAGTTCGGCCTGATCGGCGTGCTGCTGATCATCGGCCTGTTCCTCTGGCTCACGCGCCGCATCATGCACATCGGCCGCCAGGCGATCGCGCTGGACCGCGTGTTCTCCGGCCTCGTGGCGCAGGGCGTGGGCGTGTGGCTCGGCTTCCAGGCGTTCATCAACATGGGCGTGAACCTGGGCGCGCTGCCGACCAAGGGCCTGACCCTGCCGCTGATGAGCTTCGGCGGCTCGGCCATCCTGATGAACCTCGTGGCGCTGGCCGTGGTGCTGCGCATCGACTACGAGAACCGCGTGCTGATGAGAGGGGGCCGCGTATGACCGGCCGTACCGCACTCGTCATGGCAGGCGGCACCGGCGGCCACATCTTCCCCGGACTCGCGGTGGCCGAGGCCCTGCGCGAGCGCGGCTGGCAGGTGCACTGGCTGGGCGCGCCCGGCAGCATGGAAGAAAAACTCGTGCCGCCGCGTGGCTTCGCCTTCGAGCCGGTGCAGTTCGGCGGCGTGCGCGGCAAGGGTCCGCTCACGCTGTTCCTGCTGCCGCTGAATCTGCTGCGCGCCTTCTGGCAGAGCCTGGGCGTGGTGCGCCGCGTGAAGCCCGACGTGCTGGTGGGCCTGGGCGGCTACATCACCTTCCCCGGCGGAATGATGGGCGTGCTGATGGGCAAGCCGCTGGTGCTGCACGAGCAGAACTCGGTCGCCGGCCTCGCCAACAAGGTGCTGGCGGGCGTGGCCGACCGCGTGTTCACCGCCTTCCCCAATGTGCTGAAGAAGGCGCAATGGGTGGGCAATCCGCTGCGCGAGGCATTCACCTCCAAGGCCGATCCGGCCACGCGTTTCGCGGGCCGCACCGGCCCGCTGAAGCTGCTGGTGGTGGGCGGCAGCCTGGGCGCGCGCGGCCTCAACACCGTGGTGCCCAAGGCGCTGGCCCGCATCGAGCCGGCCGTGCGCCCGCAGGTGCTGCACCAGAGCGGCGCCAAGCAGATCGACGAGCTGCGCGCCAACTACACGGCGGCCGGCGTCGAAGGCGAACTCACGCCCTTCATCGAAGACACGGCGCAGGCCTATGCGGACGCCGACATCATCGTCGCGCGCGCAGGTGCCAGCACCGTCACAGAAATCGCGGCCGTCGGCGCAGCAGCGCTGTTCGTGCCTTTCCCTTCGGCGGTCGACGACCACCAGACCACCAACGCGCGCTTCCTCGTGGACGCGGGCGGCGGCTGGCTGGTGCAGCAGGCCGACCTCACTCCTGAATTGCTGGCTGACTTGCTACAGAACACAGAGCGCACCGCGCTGATCGACAAGGCCGCGAAGGCCAAGACCATGCAGAAGACCGAAGCCGTCGAGGCGGTCGTCCGCGCCTGCGAGGAGCTTGCCAAATGAAGCACGCGATCCGTCACATCCATTTCGTCGGCATCGGCGGCTCGGGCATGAGCGGCATCGCCGAAGTGCTGCTGAACCTGGGCTACAAGATCACCGGCTCCGACCTGGCCGACAGCGCCACGCTGCGCCGGCTCGCGGGCCTGGGCATCGGCACCTTCGTGGGCCATGCCGCTGCGCACATCGACGGCGCGGACGCGGTCGTCACCTCCACCGCAGTGCAGCCGGACAACCCCGAAGTGCTGGCCGCGCGCGAGAAACGCATTCCGGTGGTGCCGCGCGCGCTGATGCTGGCCGAGCTGATGCGCCTGAAGCAGGGCATTGCCATCGCCGGCACGCACGGCAAGACCACCACCACCAGCCTGGTGGCGAGCGTGCTCGACGCCGCCGGCCTGGACCCGACCTTCGTGATCGGCGGCCGCCTGAACAGCGCGGGCGCGAATGCGCAGCTCGGCAGCGGCGACTACATCGTGGTCGAGGCCGATGAATCGGACGCCTCGTTCCTGAACCTGCTGCCCGTGATGGCGGTGGTCACGAACATCGATGCCGACCACATGGAGACCTACGGGCACGACTTCGCGAAGTTGAAGAAGGCGTTCGTCGACTTCCTGCACCGCATGCCGTTCTATGGGGTGGCCATCTTGTGCACCGACGACCCCGCGGTGCGCGAGATCGTCGCCAGCGTGACCTGCCCGGTGACCAGCTACGGCTTCGGCGAAGACGCCCAGGTGCGCGCCATCGACGTGCGCGCCGTCGGCGGCCAGATGCATTTCACCGCGCAGCGCCGCAACGGCGTGACGCTGCCCGACCTGCCCATCGTGCTGAACCTGCCTGGCGAGCACAACGTGCGCAATGCGCTGTCGGTGATCGCGGTGGCGGTGGAACTCGGCATTCCCGACGAGGCCGTGCAGCGCGGCCTGGCGGGCTTCAAGGGCGTGGGCCGCCGCTTCCAGAGCTACGGCGACGTGGCGGTGCAGGGCGGCGACGCCGCTGCTGCCGGCACCTTCACCGTCATCGACGACTACGGCCATCACCCCGTGGAAATGGCGGCCACCATCGCGGCCGCGCGCGGCGCCTTCCCGGGGCGCCGGCTGGTGCTGGCCTTCCAGCCGCACCGCTACACCCGCACGCGCGACTGCTTCGAGGACTTCGTCAAGGTCATCGGCACGGCCGACGCGGTGCTGCTCGGCGAGGTCTATGCCGCCGGCGAGGCGCCCATCGTGGCCGCGGACGGCCGCACGCTGGCACGCGCGCTGCGCGTGGCGGGCAAGGTCGAGCCGGTGTTCGTCGACGACATCGCCGCCATGCCGCAAGCCATTCTCGACAACGCCCGCCCGGGCGACGTGGTGCTCTCGATGGGCGCCGGGTCCATCGGCGCGGTGCCGGCCAAGGTGGTCGAACTGGGCGCCACGCCCTCAACATCGCAGCGCGATTCGCGCCAAGGGAGGGCCGCATGAGCCTTCAGGATCCCAAACTCTTCGGCAAGGTCGCCGTGCTGTTCGGCGGCAGTTCCGCCGAACGCGAAATCTCGTTGATGTCGGGCACTGGCGTGCTCGAAGCCCTGCGCTCGCGCGGCGTCGACGCGCATGCCTTCGACCCCTCGCAGCGCGAGCTGGCCGATCTCAAGCGCGAAGGCTTCGCGCGCTGCTTCGTCGCGCTGCACGGCCGCCACGGCGAGGACGGCACGGTGCAGGGCGCGCTCGAGCTGCTCGGCATTCCCTACACCGGCTCGGGCGTGATGGCTTCCAGCGTGGCCATGGACAAGGTCATGACCAAGCGCATCTGGCAGGCCGACGGCCTGCCCACGCCCAAGTACGTGCGCCTGGCCTTCGACCAGCAAAGCCGCGAGCAGGTCATGGCCGTGCCTGACGTGCTCGGCCTGCCGCTGATCGTGAAGCCGCCGCGCGAGGGCTCGTCCATCGGCGTGACCAAGGTCGAGGGCTACTCCCAGATGCAGGACGCGATCACGCTCTCGGCCAAGTACGACGCAGACGTGCTCTGCGAAGAGTTCATCGAAGGCGAGGAAGTGACCTGCGCCGTGCTTGGCCACGGGCTCGACGCGCGTGCGCTGCCTGTGGTGCGCATCGCCGCGCCCGAAGGCGCCTACGACTACCAGAACAAGTACTTCACCGACGACGTGAAGTACCAGTGCCCGAGTGGCCTGCCCGAGGCGGAAGAGCACGAGATCCAGCGCATTACGCTGGCCGCCTACCGCACGCTCGGCTGCCGCGGCTGGGGCCGTGCCGACGTGATGATCCGCGCCAGCGACCGCAAGCCCTTCCTGCTCGAGATGAACACCTCGCCCGGCATGACCAGCCACTCGCTGGTGCCGATGTCGGCCCGCGCCGCGGGCATCGCCTACGAAGAACTCTGCGTGCGGGTGCTGGCCTCGGCCACGCTCGACGCCACGGGAGGCTCGTTATAGCCATGGCTGACAGCATCCCCGCGCCCTTCGACGTCAAGCTCATGAACATCGTCGCCAACCTTGCGTTCGCGGCGGTGGCGCTCATGCTGCTTGCGGCGGGCGCCTGGTGGGTGCTGCGCCAGCCGTTCTTCCCGATCGTCGGCATCAAGGTGGACGGCGAGGTCACGCACAACAACGCGGTCACGCTGCGCGCCAACGTGGCGCCGCAGCTCAAGGGCAACTTCTTCACCATCGACCTGCTGCGCGCGCGCGCGGCCTTCGAGTCGGTGCCGTGGGTGCGCAGCGCGGTGGTGCGGCGCGAGTTCCCGAACAAGCTGCGCGTGACGCTGACCGAGCAGGTGCCGGTGGCCATCTGGGGCGACGAAGCGGGCTCGAAGCTGATCAACGGCTTCGGCGACGTGTTCGAGGCCAATGTGGCCGAGGTGGACGACAACCTGCCGCGCCTGGACGGCCCGATCGAGCAGGCCGGCCAGGTGCTGGGCATGTACCGCGTGCTGCAGCCGCAGTTCAAGCCGTATGACTTCAGCATCGACGAGCTCACGCTGTCGAGCCGGGGCAGCTGGAAGGTCGTGCTGGACACCGGCGCCGAGATCGAGCTGGGCCGAGGCCAGGGCGAGGAAGTGTCGGCCCGCCTGCAGCGCTTCCTGAAGACCGTGACCCAGGTCGCGGGCCAGTACCACCGCACGGTGGCGGATGTCGAAGGCGCCGATCTGCGCCACAACGACGCGTATGCATTGCGGCTGCGCGGCGTCACCACGGTCTCGCCAGAGGCCCCAAGAAAAATCAAGTAGCGAATACCGAGGAATCGAGGACATATCAATGCCCAAAGAATACAAAGACCTGGTCGTAGGACTCGACATCGGCACCGCCAAAGTGATGGTGGTGGTGGCCGAGGTGCTGCCCGGCGGCGAGCTCAAGCTGGCCGGCCTCGGCATCGCGCCGAGCAACGGGCTCAAGCGCGGCGTGGTGGTGAACATCGACGCCACGGTGCAGAGCATCCAGCAGGCGCTGAAAGAGGCCGAGCTGATGGCCGACTGCAAGATCAGCCGGGTCTACACCGGCATCACCGGCAGCCACATCCGGGGCATCAACTCGAGCGGCATGGTGGCGGTGAAGGACAAGGAAGTGACGCCCGCCGACGTGGCCCGCGTGGTGGAGACGGCGCGCGCCATCAACATCTCCAGCGACCAGCGCCTGCTGCTGGTGGAGCCGCAGGAGTTCGTGATCGACGGCCAGGACGTGAAGGAGCCGATCGGCATGAGCGGCATGCGGCTCGAGGCCAAGGTGCACATCGTGACCGGCGCGCAGAGCGCGGCCGAGAACATCATCAAGTGCGTGCGCCGCTGCGGCCTGGAGGTCGACCAGCTGATGCTGAACCCGCTGGCCTCCAGCCAGGCGGTGCTGACCGAGGACGAGCGCGAACTGGGCGTGGTGCTGGTCGACATCGGCGCGGGCACCACCGACGTGGCGATCTTCACCAACGGCGCGATCCGCCATACGGCCGTGATCCCGATCGCCGGTGACCTCATCACGAGCGACATCGCGATGGCGCTGCGCACGCCGACCAAGGACGCGGAAGACATCAAGGTCGAGAACGGCTTCGCCAAGCAGCTGCTGGCCGACCCCGACACGCAGGTCGAAGTGCCGGGACTCGGCGACCGCGGCCCGCGCATGCTGAGCAAGCAGGCGTTGGCCGGCGTGATCGAGCCGCGCATCGAGGAAATCTTCTCGCTGGTGCAGCAGGTGGTGCGCGAGTCGGGCTATGAAGAAGTGCTGTCGTCGGGCGTGGTGCTCACGGGCGGCAGCGCGGTGATGCCCGGCATGGTCGAACTCGGCGAGGACATCTTCCTCAAGCCGGTGCGACGCGGCATTCCAAAGTATTCCAGCGCGTTGTCTGACATGGTCGCGCAGCCTCGCGCCGCTACAGTCATGGGCCTTCTCGAAGAGGCACGCTTCGCGCGCATGCGCGGCTTCAAGGTCGCGCAGAAGAACGGGTCGGTGAAAACCGCATTCGGGCGCTTCAAGGACTTCATAGTGGGGAATTTCTGACGATGATCAAGTCTCCACTCTGGCTCGCGCGCGGCAGCCCTCCATTGCACTTCAACGAGCGATGGCGACGAACAGGTCCACCGCCATGACGAGCGCATCGTTGTTCCAGTCGCGGCACAAGAAATATTCATAGACACATAACGGCAACTGCAAGATTCAAGGAGTTAGAAATGACCATCGAAATGATCGAAGTCGAAGAGTTCAATCAGGGCACGCAGATCAAGGTGATCGGCGTCGGCGGTGGCGGCGGCAATGCGGTCGCCCACATGATGGAGCGCGGCGTGCAGGGCGTTCAGTTCGTCTGCGCGAACACCGACGCCCAGGCACTGCAGCGCAGCAGCGCGCACAAGATCATCCAGCTCGGCACCAGCGGCCTGGGCGCCGGCAGCAAGCCCGAGAAGGGCCGTGACGCGGCCGAAGCGGCGGTGGACGACATCCGCGCGGCCATCGACGGCGCGCACATGCTGTTCATCACCGCCGGCATGGGCGGCGGCACCGGCACCGGCGCGGCTCCCGTGATCGCGCGCGTCGCCAAGGAAATGGGCATCCTGACCGTGGGCGTGGTGACCAAGCCCTTCGACTGGGAAGGCGGCCGCCGCATGACCAACGCCGACGCCGGCCTGGCCGAGCTCGAAGCCAACGTCGACTCGCTGATCGTGGTGCTCAACGAGAAGCTGCTCGACGTGCTGGGCGAAGACGTCACGCAGGACGAAGCCTTCGCGCAAGCCAACGACGTGCTGAAGAACGCCGTGGGCGGCATCTCGGAAATCATCAACGAGTACGGTGGCGTGAACGTCGACTTCGAAGACGTGCGCACCGTGATGGGCGAACCCGGCAAGGCCATGATGGGCACGGCCGCGGCCGCGGGCCCCGACCGCGCGCGCATCGCCGCCGAACAGGCCGTGGCCTGCCCGCTGCTCGAAGGCATCGACCTGTCGGGCGCCAAGGGCGTGCTGGTGCTGGTGACGGCATCGAAGGGCTCGCTGAAGCTGAACGAGTCGAAGCTGGCGATGAACACCATCCGCGCCTACGCTTCGCCGGACGCGCACGTGATCTACGGCGCCGCCTACGACGACAGCCTCGGCGACGAGATGCGCGTCACCGTGGTGGCCACCGGCCTGTCGCGCGCCGACGCACGCCGCCAGGCCCCGACGCTGGAAGTCATCCGCACCGGCACCGACAACATCGGCTTCACCGTGCCCACGCTGGGCGGCACCGGCCACGCGCACAGCAGCGGCAGCCAGCCGAACTACGACGGCATGGCCGTGCCCAGCGTGTGGCGCACCAACCGCACGATGGCCGCCGCCAAGGTGGACGCGCTGTCGTCGGGCGGCATGGACGACTTCGAGATCCCGGCCTTCCTGCGCCGCCAGGCCGACTGAACCTGGCTCGCCCCCAGGCTGCGCGCACTTCGTGTCGCTTCGCCAACCCCCTGCCGGGGGCGACACCTGCGGCCCGGCAAAGCCGGTTCCGCGGTGTCCCGCGAATCGACGGACCGGACGCAGCGGGCACGAGGGTTCGCAAGGGGCCACGGTGACGACCTGAAAGGGACGTTCACCGGCTCTGCACACTGCGTTCGCTTCGTGCCCGTTGCGTCCATTTCGCGCGCATCCGGCGGGATTGCATAGAACCCATGTCTATCGGTGCCATAGCCAGGGGCATAGGCCGCCACCCCCGTGGCGCGCCTAAAATCGCCGGCGTGCTGCAACAACGAACCCTCAAGTCGATCAGCCGCGCCGTGGGCGTGGGGCTCCACAGCGGCCAACGCGTGGAACTGACCCTGCGACCGGCCCCGGCCGACACGGGCATCGTGTTCCGCCGCGTCGACCTGCCGGAGCCTGTCGACATCCGCATGACCGCCGAGTCGGTCACCGACACGCGACTGGCGTCCACGGTCTCCACCGGTGGCGCCAAGGTGCAGACCGTCGAGCACATCATGTCGGCCTGCGCGGGCCTCGGCATCGACAACCTCTACATCGACATCACGGCCGACGAAGTGCCGATCCTCGACGGGTCGGCCTCTTCGTTCGTGTTCCTGCTGCAGAGCGCGGGCATCGCGCTGCAGAAGGCGCCGCGCCGCTTCATTCGCGTGACCCGCAAGGTCGAGGTGCGCGAGGGCGAGGGCGCCAACGAGAAGTGGGCGCGGCTGGAGCCGTACCACGGCTTCAAGCTGAGCTTCGAGATCGACTTCGACCACCGCGTCGTCAATTCCACCGGCCAGCGCGTGGAGTTCGACCTGGGCACCGACTCCTACAGCCGCGACATCGCGCGCGCCCGCACCTTCGGCTTCACGAAAGAGGTCGAGTACATGCGCAGCAAGGGCCTCGCGCTCGGCGGTGGCCTGGACAACGCCATCGTGATGGACGACACCAAGGTGCTCAATGCAGGCGGCCTGCGCTACGACGACGAGTTCGTGAAGCACAAGATCCTCGACGCCATGGGCGACCTGTACATCATCGGCAAGCCGCTGCTGGCCGCGTACACCGCGTTCCGCTCGGGCCATGCGCTGAACAACAAGCTGCTGCGCGAGCTGCTCTCGCACAGCGACGCCTACGAAGTCGTGACCTTCGAAGACGAGAAGCGCGCACCGCGCGGCTTCGGCGAAGTCGCCCGCGCCTGGTAGACCCGGCGCAGGCCACGTTCACACATGCTTCTTTTCCGCTGGGCCATCCTGCTGCTTCTGCTGGTGGCGGGCGTGTCCTTTGCGTTCTATGCGGGCACCGGGCAGGTCAAGTACCGGCGCTTCGGCTGGATCGTACTGAAGTGGACGCTGCTGGCGGCGTTCGGTTTCTTCGCGGTGCTGATCGCCGAGCGCGTGGCCTAGCCGACGCCGCAGGCCCTGGCACTCAAGGCGGCCAACGCCTGCAGCGCCTGCACCTGCTGCGCCAGCAGCGGCCCCTTGCGATGGGCCGGCACCAGCAGCATGACGGTATCTCCCAGTGTCTTAGGCCGTCCCCATGGCGCATGCAGCCTGCCTTGGGCGAGCAGCGGCGCGACGAGCTGTTCACGGCCCATCAGCACACCTTCGCCGTCGACCGCGGCCTGCAGCGCGAGGCTGTAGAGCGAGAAGTCCGGCCCCGCGGCCAGCGCATCGGCTTCGGCCGCCGTGGTGCCGGCGCGCGTGGCTTGCAGCCAGCGCCGCCAGTCGTCTTGCCACACGGTGTCGTGCAGGCCGCCACAGCGGGCCAGCAGTTCCGCCAGGTCGTCGAGCGATCGGGGCCGGCCGCTGGGCAACGGCTGCTGCAGGCGTGGACTGCAGACCGGAAGCAGCCGGTCTCGCGCCAGAGGAATGGCTTGCGCGCCGACTGCCGTCTCGATGTGCTCACCGGCCCGCGCATAGAACAACCCCAGGTCGAAGGGCTCGCGGCGAAAGTTCGGCGGCTGCTCGAGCGCCGTCACCGACACCTGCACGCCGGGCAGCGCGGCCTTCAATCGCGAGAGCCGGGGCGACAGCCACAGCTGCGCCACGGCAGGCAGGGCCGCCACTTGCAGCGTGCTGCGGCGAGCGGCGGTCTGGGTCTCGTGGCGCAGCGCCTGCACCGCGAGGCCGAGCTGGTCGACGGCGGCGCTGAGGGCAGGCAGGGCGCGCCGCCCGTGCGCGCTCAGGCGTATGCCCTGGCTGTGCCGTTCGAACAGCGCGCCGCCGGCCCAGCTCTCCAGCGCCTTGATCTGCTGCGCGACGGCGGCCGGGGTGACGAACAGCTCTTCCGCCGCCCGCGCGAAGCTGCCATGGCGCGCGGCCGCTTCGAAGGCACGCACGGCGGTGTGCGGAGGCAGGCGGGGGTGGGGCGGTGCGAGCGGCATCGAGAACAAGGAAGATCAGGCCAAGTTTTTCTAAGGCTGGGGCACAGATTATCCGGTTTGCCCGCTGCCGTGCGGCGCGCGACGATGCGGCCACACACCACTTCCAGCGAGATACGCCGCATGCCAGCCGCCCTGCAACGCCGCCCCTGGGTTCCCGCCGCCAGCGAAGACCACGTGCTCTCCATCGCCGCCGATGCCGCAGTGCGCGATGCGGCCGGTGTCGCCGCCGAGATCGAGCGGCTGGTGGCCGACAACCACCGCATCCACGATGTCGACGGCCTGAACCTCAACCCCGCCACCAACGTCATGAACCCGGCGGCCGAGGCCCTGCTGTCGCGCGGGCTCGGCTCGCGCCCGTCGCTCGGCTATCCCGGCGACAAATACGAGATGGGGCTGGAAGCCATCGAGCGCATCGAGGTGGTCGCCGCCGAGCTGGCGGCCGAGGTGTTCGGCGCCAAGTTCGCTGAGGTGCGCGTGGGCTCCGGCGCGCTGTCGAATCTCTATGTGTTCATGGCCACTTGCCAGCCCGGCGACACCATCATCGCGCCACCCGCCACCATCGGAGGCCACGTCACGCACCATGCGGCGGGCGCGGCCGGGCTCTACGGCCTGAAGACCGTGCCGGCGCCCGTCGATGCCGACGGCTACACCGTCGACGTGGCCGCGCTGGCCCGGCTGGCGCGCGAGGTGAAACCGAAGCTCATCACCATCGGCGGCAGCCTCAATCTCTTTCCGCACCCCGTGCCCGCCATCCGCGAGATTGCCGACAGCGTGGGCGCGAAGCTGCTGTTCGACGCCGCGCACCTGTCGGGCATGGTGGCCGGCAAGGCATGGCCGCAGCCGCTCGAAGAGGGCGCGCATGCCATCACCATGAGCACCTACAAGAGCCTGGGCGGACCGGCGGGCGGGCTGATCGTGTCGAACGACGCGGCGCTGATGGAGCGCATCGACGCCATCGCCTATCCCGGCCTCACGGCCAATTCGGACGCGGGCCGCACCGCCGCGCTGGCCCGCGGGCTGCTCGACTGGAAGGTTCACGGCAAGGCCTATGCGGTTGCGATGCGCGAGACCGCGCAGGCACTGGCGCGCGCGCTCGATGCCCAGGGGCTGCCGGTGTTCGCCAAGGCGCGCGGCTTCACGCAGTCGCACCAGCTGGCGGTCGAGGCCGCGCGCTGGGGCGGCGGGCAGCGCGCCGCGAAGCTGCTCGCGCAAGGCGGCCTGCTGGCCTGCGGCATCGGGCTGCCCATTTCGCCGGTCGATGGCGACATCAACGGCCTGCGGCTCGGCGTGCCGGAGATCGTGCGCCTCGGCTTCACGGCCGAGGACATGCCGCAGCTGGCGTCGTGGATCTCGCGCGCCCTGCAAGGCGACGCCGCCTCGGTGGCGGCCGAAGTGCGCGAGCGCCGCAAGCGCCTGGGCGAGCTGCGTTACATCGTGCGCTGAGTCAGCGCGAGCGGCCTTGCCGGTAGGTGCCGGCATGCGTCTTCGAAAGCTCGGCCGCCTGCGCGAGCCGCGCCATCGAACGCCCCACCTGCGCATGCGTGATGGCGATGCCCAGCGCATCGGCCGCGTCGGCGCCGGGCAGGCCCGGCAGGTCGAGCAGGCGCTTCACCATCTCCTGCACCTGCGCCTTGGCGGCCTGCCCGTGCCCGGCCACGGCCTTCTTCATCTGCAGCGCCGTGTATTCGGCCACCGAGAGGTTGCTGTTGACCAGCGAGGTCACGCACGCGCCGCGCGCCTGCCCCAGCAGCAGGGTCGACTGCGGGTTGACGTTGACGAAGATGATTTCCACCGCCGACGCATCGGGCTGGTAGCGCGCCGTGATTTCCGCAATGCCGTCGAACAGCACCTTGAGCCGTGCCGGCAGGTTGCCGGTGCCCAGGTGCCGCGTGCTGATGGTGCCGCTGGCCACGTAGCGCAGCGCATGGCCGTCCGCGTCGACCACGCCGAAGCCGGTGGTCTGCAAGCCGGGGTCGATGCCGAGAATTCGCATGAACAGGAAGGAGGCCTTTGCTGCCTCAGGCGTTGAAGTACCAGCGGATCGAGTGGAAGAAGATCGGCGCCGCGAAGCACAGCGCGTCGACGCGGTCGAGCAGCCCGTTGGCCCCGGTCACGCCCACGCCCTTCTTGCCCCAGTTGGGAATGCCGCGGTCGCGCTTTAGCGCCTTCATCACCAGGTGCCCCATCGACCCGGCGATGCATGCGATGACCGACACCGCGAGCGCCTGGGCGAACTTGAACGGCGTGATGAAGGAGAACAGCGCGCCCACCAGGCTCGCCACCACGATGCCGATGCCCCAGCTGGTCCAGTTGAAGCTGCGGCTCACGTTGGGCGCGAAGGGCGCGCGCTGGGTGCGGCGCGAGATGAGGTGCTGCACCAGCACCGAGGTCTGCACCACGAACACTAGGAAGAACACGAGGAAGGCGCTCTTGCATTCGTAGCCGGGGAAGCTCAGCAGCAGCAGCGCGGGCACGTGGCTCATGCCGTAGACGCAGACCATGATGCCCCACTGCAGCTTGGCGTTGCGTTCGAGGAATTGGCTCGGGTCGTTGGCCAGCGCGCTCGCCACCGGAATGGCGAGGAACACGTAGACCGGGATGAAGACGGTGAAAAGGTCGAAGCGCGCGGTGGCGACGAGCCAGAACTGGATCGGCAGCACGACGAAGAAGGCGAGGATGAGGCTGCGGTGGTCGCCGCGCCGCGTGGGCGAGAGGGTGATGAATTCGCGCAGCGAGAAGAAGGCGATCAGCGCGAAGAGCACGGTGGCCACCGTCTCGCCCAGCGCCCAGCCGATCCAGAAGATCACGGCCATGAACCAGGTGGTGCCGAGCAGTCCGCGGAAGTGGGCCAGCTCGGCCTGCCAGGCGGCGTCGTGCACGGGGTTGCGGCGTTCCCTGAAGGTGAGGAAGAACGCGGTGGCGCTCACGATCGCGAGCACGCCGAAGACGATGAGGAAGAGGGCGGCGACCTGCTGGGTCGGGGTCAGGTTGCGCAGGAACTGGTTCATTTTTTACTGCGCTTCGGGTTTGTTCAGGGCGTGTGTGAAGGCCACCGGGTAGCTCCCTCCGCGAATGTCCCCCGGCCTGCGGCCTCCTCCTTTATTTCGCTGCGGGAGCCACCCGGCGCCCTTCACACAATGGGCGCGGCTGTTGTGCAGGCCGATCGAGAAGTGCTTCATGTCAGACATCGCGCAAAGCGATCACCGCGGCGCGTGCACGGTCGAGGAAGGGACGGCGCTCCTCGCCTTCCTCGACGCGGATCGGCGCGCCGAAGGTGACGGAGCAAAGAATGGGCACGGGCACGATCTCGCCCTTGGGCATGACGCGCTGCACGTTGTCGATCCAGGCCGGCACCAGCACCACCTCGGGGAACATGGTGGCGAGCGCGTAGAGGCCCGACTTGAACTTCTGCGGCTCGCCGGTGTGGCCGCGCGTGCCCTCGGGGAAGATGATGATCGAGTCGCCGCTGCGCAGGGCTTCGATGAGCGGGGCCAGCGGATCGGTTGCGGGCGCGGCCGCAGAGGTCTCGGGTTCCGGGGCAGCAGGGGGAGGCGCCGGTGGAGGCGGTGGCGGGGCCGGGAGATCGAGTTGGCCCTGGGCCTCGCGCAAGACCTCCGCCGAGGTATCGGCGAAAGGCAGGGACATCGGCAGCAGCGGCTCCATCGAAGGCTCGATGCGCTCGGCCGGCGGTGCCGGTTCGGCGGCCACTGGCGGCGGTACTTCCACGGATGCTGCGGGGGCGGGCGCTGTCGTCGCCGCGCGCTCCACGTACACCGCGTTGAACACCTCGGTCGTGATCCAGCGCTTGACCGGCGTGTTGGCCCAGTAGTCGCGCGCTGCGATCGGCCGGGTGATGCTGCGCAGCTCCTCCGGCAGCGCGGCCCAGATCATCACGAGGTCGGCGTGGCTCTGGTGGTTGGCGAAATAGATGCGCTGCTCGGCCTTCGGCGGACAGCCGTACCAGCGCGCCTGCGCGCCAGTGAGCAACCGGACGATTCCCAACAACAACCAACCCGTGAGCTTTGCCAGCATAGGGCGCGATGATACGGGCCATGCGATGGCGTTTCGATCCTCTTTCTATGGCGTGGGCGGTGGCCCTGTTCTTCGTCCTCGTGCTGCTGGCCACCGTCGGCGCGCGCTGGGGCTGGGTGCGCAGTTTCTTCGGCGACGTGCTGGCGGTGGTGTGGGTGTACTTCGTGTTCAGGACGGCCGTCAGCGCGCGCGTGCTGCCGCTGGCGCTGGCCGCGCTGGCGGTGGGTTGCGCGGTGGAGCTGGGGCAGTACCTCGCGTCGGCATGGCACCTGCGCATTCCGAACCGGGCCCTGCGCATCGTGCTCGGCAGCACGGCCGACTGGTGGGACGTGGCGGCCTACGTGCTCGGCTTCTTCGGCGTGCTCGGCATCGAGCGGCTGCGCAGCGGTTTCAGGGCAGCGCGGCCGCGGGCATCCGCGCCATGACCGTCGAGGCCCGGCCGCTCAGGTAAGGCGAGCCGGGACGGCGCTCGAAGAACTTGGGGCTCGGCAGCATCACGGCCAGGCGCGCGGCCTCGTTGGCGCTCAGGCGCGAAGCCGGCTTGCGGAAGTAGTACTGCGAAGCGGCCTCCGCGCCGAACACGCCTTCGCCCCATTCGACGTTGTTGAGGTAGATCTCCAGGATGCGCTGCTTGTCGAGCACCAGTTCCAGCAGCGTGGCGAGCACCAGCTCCTGGCCCTTGCGCAGCATGGTGCGCTCGCCGGACAGCAGCAGGTTCTTCGCGAGTTGCTGCGTGATGGTCGAGCCGCCGCGCAGCCGCACGGGCTGCATCGGCTTGCCGCGCGCCACCGCACGGGCGGAGCGCTTGGCCGCCAGCTCTTCGGCCTTGGCGTTGCGCTGGCGCGCGCGTTCGATGGCCTCCCACTCCACGCCGTTGTGGTCGACGAAGCCCGCGTCCTCGCTCGCGATGACGGCGCGCTTGAGGTTGTCGCTGATCTGCGCATACGGAACCCACTCCTGTCGCCAGCCGCCGCCGCTGCCCTTGTGAATGGCGATCTGGAAGGCCTCGGAGCGCTGGAACGCCGTGCTTTCGGGGTTGACCACGGCCATGGCCGCGATGCGCGCGACGAAGAAGAGCTCGAGTGCCACGCCCGCCACCACGAGGCAGGCGATCAGGCGCAGCACGGCTTTCATGCTTTCGAGGAGGCGAGCGAGCTTCGGAGTTCGGCCAGCACCTGGGCCGAGGGCGGGCGCACGCCGCGCCAGATCTCGAACGCCTCCGCCGCCTGTTCGACCAGCATGCCCAGCCCGTCGCGCGCGACCGCGCCGTGCGCCTCGGCCCAGGCCATGAAGCCGGCGGCGGCGGGGCCGTACATCATGTCGACCGCGAGGCCCCCGGGGCGCAGCACGCCGGCGCTCACCGGCACCGCATCGCCCGCGAGGCTGGAGGCCGTGGCGTTGACCACCACGTCGAAGGTGCCCGGCACCTTGTCGAGCGCCCAGGCTTCGAGCGAGGCCCCGTGGCGCAGCGCAATCGCCGCATGGCGGCGCACCAGTTCGATGGCCTTGTCGACGGTGCGGTTGGCCACCACGACGCGCGACGCGCCCGCGTCGAGCAGCGGGCCCAGCACGCCGGCCGACGCACCGCCCGCGCCGATCAGCAGCAGCGCCTTGCCCTGCAGCGGCACGCCCGCGTTGCGCACGATGTCGTTGACCAGGCCGATGCCGTCGGTGTTGTCGGCATGGATGCTGCCGTCGGCGTCGAAGCGCAGCGTGTTCACCGCCTGCGCGAGCGTGGCGCGTTCGCTGGTGTGCTGCGCCAGCGCGGCGGCTTCGAACTTGAAGGGCACGGTGATGTTGCAGCCGCGCGCGGTGTCGCCGCGTTCCGCTGCCTCGGCGCGAAAGGCCGCGATGCCCTCGGAAAAGGCGCCGATGGGAACGAGCCTGCGGCCGTAGTCCATCCGCTGGCCGCAGAGTTCGGCGAAGCGGGCGTGGATGTGCGGCGAGCGGCTGTGCTCGACGGGGTTGCCTATGACGCAGTACAGGTCCATGGTGTGGGGCGGCGCGGCCGTCTCGGGTCTCCGGGCTATTGGGAGGTGATTTCCATCGTGCCGTCGCGCGCGAAGCGGAACAGGCCCTGGATCACCATCTGGTCGGCCTGTTCGCGGCGCATGGCGTCGGTGAACTTGCCGAAGCTGCCGACGCTGCGCACGATGGCCTGCGCCCGGCGGTCGAGCGCGATGTTGCCCGAACTCTGGTCGACGTCGACCGCGAGCACCTTGCCGTCGAAGTTGACGGTCATGGTCATCTTGAGTTCGCCGTACAGCTTCTGGCCGGCGATCTGGGGGAAGTTCTCGGCGGCGCGCGCCTCGATGCGGCGAAGCATCTTGTCGACGTAGACGGCGAAGGCGGCTTCGCGCGTGGTCGGGCTGATGTAGCGCTTCTTGGGGCGCGCGTTTTCTTCGTTCACGCGGCGTTCGATCTGGGCGAGGATCTCGACCATCTGGCGCCGCTTTTCCTCTTGCGCGGCCGCTTCGGTCGGGTCGCCCGGATTGCGCGGGTCCGGCACCGGCATGGCGGCCAGTTCGCGCTTGAGCTGCGCGAGCATCTGCATCTGCTGGGCCTGCATGGCCTCGACCTGGCGGCGCGAGTCCTCGAAGGAGTCGCCCACCGAGGTGAAGCTCGAAGGCGGCAGCGGGCTGGTGGCGCGGCCCTGCTCCAGGTCGCCGCCGCCCGCGAGCGAGGTCTGCGCCATGACCTTGGCCTTCGGGTCGGGCTTGTCCTGCGTCTTGCTGTTGACCAGGATCACTTCGAGCGGCGTTTCGCTGAAGACCTTGTTGAACGACTCGGGGTCGACGAAGCGCACCGCGAGCAGCGCTGCATGCGCGATGACCGACACGCCCAGGGCGATCTGCAGCGTGCTGAGGTCCTTGAAGTTCATTCTCTAAACTCCTCCAGAGGGGCGCATGTGACCGGCCCGTGGCTCATGCGGGCGTGTTCTCGGGCGCGGCCTCGCTGTCCGTCAGGTCGACCGCGATGGCGATCGGGCCTGCAACCACTTCTTCTTCGTCGCTTTCCTCGTCGGCGGCCGCATCGGCCTTCGGCGTGTCGAGGCGCTCGAGCACGGTGCCCGTCACGTCGAGCGCGATCTCGTCGATTTCGCCGAGCTTCACGCGCAGGCGCGCCCCGCGCTCCTGCTGGCCGGCCACGGGGAACACCAGCGGCAGCGTCTCGGCACGCACCAGCGCGCCGTTGGGCAGGTCCTTGATGACGGTGGCTTCGAGCTCGGTGATGCCCTGCTGCTGCAGGTACTTCAGCGTCCAGAAGCGTTCCATGCCGCCCTGGTAGGCGTTGTACGTGGCATAGGCCGCGTCGAAGCCCGAGAGAATGGAGAACAGGTCGGCGTCCTTCGGCTTGAAGGGCGCGGCCAGCGCGGCGGTCTTGCCGTGGCGCGCGGCGGCAATGATCTGCCACTGGTTCACCAGGTCGGTGTAGCGGCGCAGCGGCGAGGTGCTCCAGGCGTAGCTCTTCACGCCCAGGCCCGCGTGCGGCAGCGCGCGCGTGCCCATGCGCACCTTGATGCCCGGCGCGAGGCTGGCCTGGCTGCGGTACAGCCCGGGCACGCCGAGTTCGCCGAGCCAGCCGCCCCAGCTGCTGTTGGCCAGGATCATGGCTTCGGACACGATCAGGTCGAGCGGCGCGCCGCGCTGGCGCGTGCTGATCTGCACCTGCTCGTTGCCGGTGGGCTCGTTGCCCTCGTTGCCGACGAGGCGGAAGTTGTAGTCGGGCCGGTTGAAGTTCTCCGGCTTGCCGCGCACCACTTCGCGCTGCGCCTTCAGCTGCTTCGCGAGGCGGAACAGGAAGGAGAGCGGGGCGCGCAGCGTGGCCGCGGCTTCGGGCGTGTTGTCGCTCTGGAACGAGGCGTCTTCGAGCCAGGGATGGGTGACGACGGTGTCGAGCTGGTCGTGGCGCAGGTTGGCGACGATGGGCACGCGCTCCAGCCTGGTCTCGGTGCCTTGCAGCTCCAGCGTGGCTTCGTCGAAGCGCGCATAGAGCGACACCGCCGGGCGGTCGCCGCCTTCGAGCAGCGTGTAGGTGTTGACCACGTCATCGGGCAGCATCGTGATCTTGTAGCCGGGCATGTAGACCGTCGACATGCGCGCGCGCGCCACGTTGTCGATGGCGCTGCCCGGCGTCAGTGCGAGTGCCGGCGCCGCGATGTGGATGCCCACGGTGACGGTGCCGCTGCCCAGGCCCTGCACCGAGAGCGCATCGTCGATTTCGGTGGTCTGCGAATCGTCGATCGAGAAAGCCTGCACGCCGGACGCCACGGGCAGGTCGTCCACGATGGCGGGCGCCGCGAGTGCGGGAAAGCCGGTGCCCTTGGGGAAGTTCTCGAACAGGAAGCGCCGCCAGTGGAACTGGTAGGGCGAATCGATGGCGCCGGCACGCTCCAACAGGTCGAGCGGCGGGCGCTGCGTGGCGCGCGCCGCGTCGACCACGGCCTTGTATTCGGGTGCGTTCTTGTCGGGCTTGAACAGGATCTTGTAGAGCTGCTCGCGCACCGGCGCGGGGCAAACGCCCTCGGCCAGCTGTCCGGCCCACTCGGTGATCTGCGCCTGGACGGCCTTCTTCTTCTCGATGGCGGCCAGCGCCTGCTGCACGATTTCGGCGGGCGCCTTCTTGAAGCGGCCCTTGCCGGCGCGGCGGAAGTAGTGCGGCGCCTCGAACAGCGCGAACAGCGCCGCGGCCTGCTGCGCGAGCGAGGGCTTGTCGCTGAAATAGTCGGCTGCGAGTTCGCCGAAGCCGAATTCGCCTTCGGCCGCGAATTCCCAGGCGAGGTCGAGGTCGATGGTGGCGGCGAGCGTGCGCGCCTCGGCGATCAGCTCGGCGGGCGCGGGCTTCTCGAAACGCAGCACGATGTTGGCGCCCTTGACCTTGACGCGCTTGCCGGTGTCGAGCTCGACCTGTGCCGATGCTTCGGCCTCCGACAGCACGCGGCCGCCGAGGTACTTGCCGGCTTCTTCAAACAATACAAACATAGTCCCCGATTCTCCCACGCGGAAAACCGACGCGATCCAATACCAGGATGCCGCGGAACCGGCTTCGCCGGGCCGCATGCATCGCCCCCTGCAAGGGGGTTGGCGAAGCGACACGAAGTGCGCGAAGTCTGGGGGTGTGCCTAGACCGGATTGATGAAAGCCATCACGTCGTCGAGATGCGCCTTCTCGAAGTCCGACAGCGCATGGTCGCTGCCCTCGAGCAGCTTGATGTTGCTGTCCGGGTAGCGCGCGGACATCTCGTGCCAGTCGAGGGCTTCGTCGCCCTTGGCGATGATCGCGAACACGCGTTCGGGCCGCGTGAGCTGGCCGACTTCCATGGCGCGCAGCTCGTGGATGTATTCGGGGCGGAAGTAGAAGTGCTCGGCCGGGTCGTGCCAGACAGTCTGGTCGCCGATGTAGCGCGTGAGGTCGCGCGCGGGGTGTACCGCCGGATTGAGCAGCACGGCGCGGCAGCGCGTCATGCCGGCCACGTACGTGGCATAGAAGCCGCCGAGCGAAGAGCCCACCACCGCCATCGACTTGCGCGGCCAGTGCGCGATGCCCTTCATCACCATGTCGATCGCATCGTGCGGAGAAGGCGGCAGCTGCGGGCACCACCACTGCAGGTTCGGGTGGCGCCGCGCCACGCGGTCCGCCATGATCCGGGCCTTCGTGGACTGAGGCGAGGAGCGGAAGCCGTGCAGATACAGCAGGTGAGTGGTTTGCGGATCCATGCGATGAAGATTCGGGAGGGGCGTGCGGCGCGCCACGCTTGCCGTGACCGGGTAATTTTGCATGAGGTCTGTTCTTGCGAGGCCGCTTCCAACATACAAAAAACCCCGCCAGCGGAGTCCTTCGGCCTGTCGTGCCCGGACGTGTGCAAACCTCTTGGCCGCCCCTGCGCACAAGGGCTTGCACGAATCGATACTTAAAGTATTCATGTTGCTCTTTGCCGCGATGCGAATGGCTACGTTCGGGTTAACTCGACATGCGGCGCCCAGGGCAAAAAAGCGGCGCAAGTGTCGTGGGGGCGGCTGCCCGGGCGCATCCCATGAACTGGGTAGGCGTTGTTGAATTAACAGTTTGCGCCGAGCCTTATGCTCGACATATGAACATCGAGGCTCAGGACGACGGGGCGCTACGCCGGTGGGGCGTGCTCGTCGTCGAAGACGACAGCCGCGCGCGCGCTTTTTTCGAGGCCAGCGTGCAGCGCAGCCCACGCCTTTTCTGGCTCGGCAGCGCAGGTAGCGTGCAGGAGGCGCGGGCCTGGCTGGCGCGCACCGCGACGATTCCCGACGTGCTGCTGGTCGACCTCGGCATGCCCGACGGCACCGGGCTGGACGTGATCCGCGACGCCGTCGCGCGCTTTCCCGGCTGCGAGCCGCTGGTGGTGTCGGTCTTCGGCGACGAGGAGAACGTGCTCGCCAGCATCGAGGCCGGTGCTGTGGGCTACATCCACAAGGACGCCGCGCCCGAGGACATCGCGCAGACCATCGTCGAAATGAAGGCCGGCGCGTCGCCGATCTCGCCCATGATCGCGCGGCGCGTGCTGGCCAAGTACCGCAGCCTGCAGTCGTCGGCGGCGAGCGCCGTCGGCGGCGCCGAGGTCCCGGGCGGCGCGCCCGAGGCGCCCGCCGAGGAGTCCGACCGCGGCTTGCTGTCGGGACGTGAACACGAGGTGCTGACGCTGATCGCGCGCGGCTTCTCTTATGCGGAGATCGCCCGGCTCAAGGGGCTGAGCGTCCATACGGTGCAGACTCACATCAAGAACCTCTACGGAAAGCTTGCGGTGCATTCCAAGAGCGAGGCCGTCTTCGAAGCGACGCGCCTCGGTCTGCTGTCTCATCCGGGCTGAGCGCGGATGGTGCCGAAGCTGGTGTCGTCGCTGCTTTCGTTTCTCCTGGCGCTGCTCCTGTCGGGCATCGCCACGGTGGTGGCCGCGAGCGCGCCGGAGCAGCCGCTGGAACTGACGCAAGGCTCGGTCACGACCTCGGTGGACGGCGTCAAGCGCACCGGGCCGGTCGAGCTTTCCTACCACTGGGACCGGCAGCACATCGGACGCCCTGGCTTCGCGACCTTCGACCTGCCGTTCACGCTCGAGGCCGCGCCCCAGACCCCGTGGGGCATCTTCATTCCGCGCGTGGGCAATGTGTTCGAAGTGCAGCTCAACGACGCGCTGCTGCAGGTCTACGGCGACCTGGACCGCGGCAACGATGCCGACTACGCGAAGGCGCCGATCTACATCCCCGTGCCGGGCCGCCTGCTGAAGCCGGGCGAGAACCACCTGCAGATCCGCCTTCGCGCCGACAGCGGCCGGCGCGCGGGCCTCTCGCACGTGACCATCGGCCCGGCCGCGCAGGTGCGCACGGAGCTGTTCGAAAGCGCCTACGCCTGGCGCTTCACCGGCTCGGTGCTGCTGGCCGCGTTCAGCCTGATCGTCGGCGGCATCGCGCTGGCGCTCTGGCTCACGCAGGTCGAGACCGGTGCGGACGGCCGGCCGCGCCGCGAAGGCATTTATTTCTGGGCCGCGCTGGCCGAGTTCTGCTGGGCCGTCCGGGTGGCCGACGGCGTGATCGCCGAGCCGCCGCTGACCTGGGGCGTCTGGGGCGTGCTGATGGCCATCTGCTATGCGGGCTGGGTGGTCTCGGTGATGATGTTCGGCTGCCACATCGCCGGCTGGGGCAGCGACCGCCGCTTCCGCTGGGTGCGCTGGCCAATGGCCGCCATCGTGGCCGGCACGGCGATTTTCACGACGCTGGCGCTGCAGCGCGAGGAGCCGATGTGGCTCACCGGCTGGCTCGCGGTGGAAATCGTGCTGGTCGTCGCGCTGGTGAGCGCCTTCGCCATCGCGACCGTGCGCCGCCCGAACACCGAGCAACTGCTGGTGGCCGGCGCCGCGCTGGTGACGGTGGCGTTCGCCGCGCGCGACTGGCTGGTCATACGGCTGAGCGACGCCTACGGCGAGACCACGTGGGTGCGCTATTCGTCGGTGTTCTTCGGCGTGGCCCTGCTGCTGATCGTGCTGCGGCGCTTCCATGCGGCGACGGCGCAGGCGCGCGGTTCCGTGGCGGCGCTGGCCGAGCAGGTGGCCCAGCGCGAACGCGAACTGGCCGCGACCTATGCGGAGCTCGAAGCCGCGGCGCGCGACCAGGCGCGCACCCACGAGCGCGAGCGAATCCTGCGCGACATGCACGACGGCGTGGGCTCGCACATCAGCTCGGCGATCCGCCAGCTTCAGTCGGGCCAGACCAGCCCGGGCGACCTGCTGCGCACGCTGCGCGATTCGCTCGACCAGCTCAAGCTGTCGATCGACTCCATCCACCTGCCGCCTGGCGACGTCGGCGCCTTGCTCGCGGCACTGCGCTACCGGCTGGAGCCCCGGCTGGCGGCCGCCGGCATCGAGTTCGAATGGGCGGTGGACGAGGTGGACCCCGTGGACCGGCTCGACGCCCAGACCATGCGGCAACTGCAGTTCCTGCTGTTCGAGGCCATATCGAACGTCCTGCAGCACGCCCAGGCCACGGTGCTGCGGCTCGAGGCCGACATGCGCGGCAAGACGGTGCAGGTGCGGGTGATCGACAACGGCAAGGGCTATGACGCCTCCCAGGTGCCGAGGGCGCTGGCGGAGCGCGCCGGGGCCATCGGCGCGCGCCTGGCGGTCGAAAGCCGACCGGGCCGCACGGTCGTTCAGCTGGCTTTCGATTGAGGCGGACGCCGGGGCGGGGATAATCCGCCCCCATGTCTGCCGTGTTCAATCAGCCCTCCCTGGCGCGTCGCATCGCGCCCATCTTCCAGGGCTTCGACGGCTTTCTGGCCTTTGCCGTGCTGCTGCTCGCGTTCGCCGGATTGCTGACCATGTATTCGTCCGGTTACGACCATGGTTCCCGTTTCGTCGACCATGGCCGCAACATGCTGCTCGCCGGTTTCATCATGTTCGTGGTGGCGCAGGTGCCGCCGCAGAAGCTAATGCTGGCGGCCGTGCCGCTCTATGCGACAGGGGTGGCGCTGCTGGTGGCGGTGGCGCTCTTTGGCATCACCAAGAAGGGCGCCCAGCGCTGGATCAACCTGGGCATGGTGATCCAGCCCAGCGAAATTTTGAAGATCGCGATGCCGCTGATGCTGGCGTGGTGGTTCCAGCGCCGCGAAGGCCAGTTGCGGCCGCTCGATTTCGTGGTGGCGACGGTGCTGCTGGCGGTGCCGGTCGGGCTCATCATGAAGCAGCCCGACCTGGGCACATCGCTGCTGGTGCTGGCGGCCGGCCTGGCGGTGATCTTCTTCGCGGGGCTGCCCTGGAAGCTGATCGTGCCGCCGGTAGTGATCGGTGCGGTGGCCATCACGCTGATCGTGAGTTTCGAATCGCGGCTGTGCGCCGACGGCGTCGACTGGCGCGTGCTGCACGACTACCAGAAGCAGCGCGTGTGCACGCTGCTCGACCCCAGCAAGGACCCGCTGGGCAAGGGCTTCCACATCATCCAGGGCATGATCGCCATCGGCTCCGGCGGCGTGGGCGGCAAGGGCTTCATGCAGGGCACGCAGACGCACCTCGAATTCATTCCCGAGCGCACCACCGACTTCATCTTCGCGGCCTATTCCGAGGAATTCGGGCTCATGGGCAACCTGGCGCTCATTGCGGCCTTCATCCTGCTGATCTTCCGCGGGCTGGCCATCGCGACCAACGCCACCACGCTGTTCTCGCGCCTGCTGGCGGGGGCGGTGACGATGATCTTCTTCACCTACGCCTTCGTGAACATGGGCATGGTCAGCGGCATCCTGCCGGTGGTGGGCGTGCCGCTGCCGTTCATCAGCTACGGCGGCACGGCCATGGTGACGCTGGGGCTGGGGCTGGGCATCCTGATGTCGATCGCCCGGGCCAGGAAGCTGGCGCAGAACTGAGGATGCCGGGAACACCGCGGAACCGGCGTTGCCGGGCCGCTGGTGTTGCCCCCGGTAGGGGGAAGGCGAAGCGACACGAAGTGCGCGCAGCCTGGGGGCGAGCCATAGAATCCGACGATGATCTCTCGCGAACCCACCATCGAGCGCCTCGCCACGGCGCAACAGCTCCTTCTCACGCCGTTCGGGCTCGACGAATCGCACCTGAGCAAGGCCTTGGCCGAGATCACCGCGCACCGGGTGGACGACGCCGACCTGTACTTCCAGTACACCCGAAGCGAAGGCTGGAGCCTCGAAGAGGGCATCGTCAAGACCGGCAGCTTCAGCATCGACCAGGGCGTCGGCGTGCGCGCGGTCAGCGGCGAGAAGACCGCCTTTGCCTACTCCGACGACATTTCCGAAGCCTCGCTGCTCGACGCGGCGCGCACGGTGCGCTCGATTTCTTCGGCGGGCCGCACCGGCCGCGTGAAGACGGCGACCCGCAAGATCGCTTCGAGCCGTTCGCTCTACGACGGCATCGACCCCATCTCCACGCTCGACAGCACCGCCAAGGTCAAGCTGCTCGAGAAGGTCGAGAAACTGGCGCGTTCGCGCGATCCGCGCGTGGCGCAGGTCATGGCCGGCCTCGCGAGCGAATACGACGTGGTGCTGGTGGCGCGCGCTGACGGCACCCTGGCCGCCGACGTACGTCCGCTGGTGCGGCTTTCGGTCACGGTGATCGCCGAGCAGAACGGCCGCCGCGAAATCGGCTCCGGCGGCGGCGGCGGGCGCTTCGGCCTGGCCTACTTCTCCGACGAGCAGATCGCCGAGTACGTGGACCACGCCGTGAAGGCCGCCCTGACCAACCTCGACGCGCGTCCGGCACCCGCCGGCGAAATGACCGTGGTGCTCGGCTCCGGCTGGCCCGGCATCCTGCTGCACGAAGCCATCGGCCACGGCCTCGAGGGCGACTTCAACCGCAAGGGCTCGAGCGCGTTCTCGGGCCGCATCGGCCAGCGCGTGGCCGCCAAGGGCGTGACGGTGCTCGACGACGGCACCATCGCCGACCGCCGCGGCTCGCTCAACGTCGACGACGAGGGCAACGCCAGCCAGCGCAACGTGCTGATCGAGGACGGTATCCTCAAGGGCTACATCCAGGACTCGCTCAACGCCCGCCTCATGAAGGTCAAGCCCACCGGCAACGGCCGCCGCGAGAGCTACGCCCACGTGCCGATGCCGCGCATGACCAACACCTACATGCTCGGCGGCGACAAGGACCCGAAGGAAATCGTCGCGAGCATCAAGAAGGGCCTGTACGCCACCAACTTCGGCGGCGGGCAGGTCGACATCACGAGCGGCAAGTTCGTGTTCTCGGCCAGCGAGGCCTACTGGGTCGAGAACGGCAAGATCCAATACCCGGTGAAGGGCGCGACCATCGTGGGCAACGGCCCCGACGCGCTCACCCGCGTGACCATGATCGGCAACGACATGGCGCTCGACTCCGGCGTGGGCACCTGCGGCAAGGAAGGCCAGAGCGTGCCGGTGGGCGTGGGCCAGCCCACCCTGCGCATCGACGGCCTGACGGTAGGTGGAACGGCTTAGGCCTTTCGTCACTTGTGGACTGCTTCCTCCGGTTGCTAAGCTGCGTCCCTTTTGCGAACGACAGAACACAAGGAGCAACTCGATGGGGAGCAGGATCAATTCATCCGCCGTGCTGTGGGCCGCGACCGCCGTGGTGGCGCTGGCCTGCGCTGGTTGCGCATCGCGCGGTGGTTCGGGCAGCCAGCCCGAGGCAGCGCCCGCGGCCGCAGCCGCTGCGGCACGCGGCGGCGCCAGGGCCGGCATGGACGCCCAGGGCAACGTCGTCGACTCGTCGAAGGTCGAGGCCGGCAGCGGCAAGACGGTCAAGGGCCTGAACGGCTACGAAGGCGAGATCACCGGCAATCCGGCGCGCAACAGCAAGTTCGCGCGGCTGCAGATCGGCATGAGCGCGCGGCAGGTCACCGACCTTGCCGGCCAGCCGACCGACCAGGGCGCCTACGTGACCGGCAAGGCCTTCATTCCGTTCTATTTCGGCAGTGACCGCCATCGCTTCGAGATGACCTACAAGGGCCAGGGCCGGCTGATCTTCGCGGGCGGCGGCATGGGCGATTTCTCCAGTGGCAACCTGATCTGGATCATCCACAACCCCAACGAATCGGGCTACCGGTAAGCAAGGCTGGGCCCGCCCGCTTGACCCGGTTTTTGCTTTCCGTGCTACATTTCGCCCACATGTCCGCCCTCCGCGCTTACTTTTTTGCCTACTTTTGGTTCCCGGTTTCCGGCGGACGAGAGGCGAGCGCGTAAAGCAAACGAACACCCTCCCAAAACCGCCGGTGGCCTCAAGCCCCCGGCGGTTTTTTTATGGCCTGACGAAACCCACTCCAACAAGGAAGCACCCATGAGCACGAACACTGCCCCCGCCAGCGACAGCTGGTATGCGAGCGTCGAAAAAACCAGCAAGACCGACGACGAACGCATCAAGGACATCAACGTGCTGCCCCCTCCCGAACATCTGATCCGCTTCTTCCCGATCCGCGGCACGCCTGTCGAAACCCTGATCGAAGGCACCCGCCGCAGCATCCACAACATCATGGCGGGCAAGGACGATCGGCTGCTGGTGATCATGGGGCCGTGCTCCATCCACGACCCGGCCGCGGCGCTCGAATACGCCCGCCGCCTGAAGGTCGAGCGCGAAAAATACGCCGGCACGCTGGAAATCGTGATGCGCGTGTACTTCGAGAAGCCGCGCACCACGGTCGGCTGGAAGGGCCTGATCAACGACCCGTACCTCGACGAAAGCTTCCGCATCGACGAAGGCCTGCGCATCGCGCGCCAGCTGCTGATCGACATCAACCGCATGGGCCTGCCGGCGGGCAGCGAGTTCCTCGACGTGATCTCGCCGCAGTACATCGGCGACCTGATCGCCTGGGGCGCCATCGGCGCGCGCACCACCGAAAGCCAGGTGCACCGCGAGCTGGCCTCGGGCCTGTCGGCGCCGATCGGCTTCAAGAACGGCACCGACGGCAACATCCGCATCGCCACCGACGCCATCCAGGCGGCGGCGCGCGGCCATCACTTCCTGTCGGTGCACAAGAACGGCCAGGTCGCGATCGTGCAGACCAACGGCAACCCCGACTGCCACGTCATCCTGCGCGGCGGCAAGGCGCCCAACTACGACGCCGCCAGCGTCGAGGCCGCCTGCAAGGACCTCCAGGCCGCCAAGCTGCCGCCCACACTGATGGTCGACTGCAGCCACGCCAACAGCTCGAAGCAGCACCAGAAGCAGATCGACGTGGCGAAGGAAGTCGCCGCGCAGATCGCCGGCGGTTCGAATCGCGTGTTCGGCGTGATGGTCGAAAGCCACCTGCAGGCCGGTGCCCAGAAGTTCACGCCGGGCAAGGACGAGCTGTCGGGCCTCGAATACGGCAAGAGCATCACCGATGCGTGCCTGGGCTGGGAAGATTCGATGCAGGTGCTCGACACGCTGTCGCAGGCGGTCAAGCGGCGCCGGGGCTGAGGGGCGCCGCGCTCTGCTAGAGCATGCCGGCCAGGTCGGGCCAGTGGTGCCGCATCGACGCAGCCTCGTCGCTGTCGGGCGGCACCATCGAGAAATCGGCAAAGTCGAAGCCCGGTCCGACCATGCACGCAACCAGCGTGCAGTCGCCCGCCGAGTGGCTCTGGATCGGGCGCGCGGCCTGCCACTGGCCGGCAAGCACCACGTGCTGCGGCCGCGTGCCGTGGGCATCGACCGGGCCCAGCTTCACGTGGGCCGGTGCGGTCCGCATCTCGGCGTCGCAGGTCCAGAGCGCCAGCGGTACCCCTTCCAGATACACCCAGGCCTCGTCCGACAGCACCCGGTGCCAGCGTGACTGCTGGTTGGCTTCCAGCAGGAAGTAGATGCTGGTCAGCGCATTGCGGGCTGCACGGCCGTCGGCTGGCGACACCATCGCCGCCGAGCGGAACACTTCCTTGTACCAGCCGCCTTCGGGGTGCGGCTGAAGCTTCAGGGTCTCGATCAGTTCTTGCGCGCGGGACGGAGGAGCGGTGAGGGCCATGGGCTCATGATGCCGCCGCGGCCTTCAGCGCCGCAAGCAGTTTGTCGTGCACACCGCCGAAACCGCCGTTGCTCATGCAGACGATGTGATCGCCCGGCCGCGCCTCGGCCACGATCTGCTTCACCAGCGGTTCGATGGCTCCTGCCAGCCGGGCGCGCTCGCCTATCGGCGCCAGCGCGGCGGCGACGTCCCAGTCGAGCCCGGCCGTATGGCAGAACGACAGGTCGGCCGACTCCAGGCTCCAGGGCAACTGCGCCGCCATGACGCCCAGCTTCATCGTGTTGCTGCGCGGTTCGAAGGCCGCGAGGATGCGCTCGCTCTTCTTGCCGGCGGCATCGAGCTTGTTGCGCAGGCCGTCGAGCGTCGTGCGGATGGCCGTCGGGTGATGGGCAAAGTCGTCGTAGACGGCGATGGCTCCGCCCTCGCGTTCGACGGTGCCCCGCAGTTCCATGCGCCGGCGCACGTTGCGGAAGCTGCCGAGCGCGCGCGCCGCTTCGGCGGGCGGCACGCCCACATGGTCGGCCGCGGCGATGGCAGCGAGCGCGTTCATCTGGTTGTGCAGTCCGGAGAGCTCCCACTCGACCCGCCCGACCACTTCGCCTTGGCGCAACACGTCGAAGGCGTCGTGCGAGCCGCGTGCCTGCCACTCACCGCCGGCGCCGAAGCGCGCGAGCTCGCTCCAGCAGCCCTGGCTCAGCACATGCCGCAGGCTCTCTTCAGTGGCGTTCACCACCAGCCGGCCGGTGCCGGGCACCGTGCGCACAAGGTGATGGAATTGCCGTTCGATGGCGGCAAGATCATCGAAGATGTCCGCGTGATCGAACTCCAGGTTGTTCAGCACCGCGGTGCGCGGCCTGTAGTGAACGAACTTGCTGCGCTTGTCGAAGAAGGCGGTGTCATATTCATCGGCCTCGATCACGAAGGCCGTGCCGTCGCCCAGCCGGGCTGATACACCAAAGTCCAGCGGCACACCGCCCACCAGGAAGCCTGGCGCCTTGCCGCCTTTTTCGAGCACCCAGGCCAGCATCGAAGTGGTCGTCGTCTTGCCATGTGTGCCAGCGACGGCCAGCACGTGGCGGCCCTGCAGCACGTGCTCGGCCAGCCATTGGGGGCCGCTGGTGTAGGGCCTGCCGGCGTCGAGGATCGCTTCCATCAGGGGGAACTTGGGGCTCCCGTCGGGCAGCCTGGCGCGGGACACCACGTTGCCGACCACGAACATGTCGGGCGAAAGTTCAAGCTGGTCGGCGCCGAAGCCTTCGATCAGGTCGATGCCGAGCGAGCGCAACTGGTCGCTCATGGGCGGGTACACGCCGGCGTCGCAGCCCGTGACCCGGTGGCCTGCCTCGCGCGCCAGGGCGGCGAGTCCGCCCATGAACGTGCCGCAGATACCCAGGATATGAATGTGCATCGGTCGATTCTAGGGAAGCGAGGTGCGGTGCCTGGCCGGCTGCGGTGCCTTTGGCCTGCGCTTCGTACTGATGTTCATCCAAGGGCAGCCCACTGGGGGCAAAATGCCCGAATGGACACGTCCAAGCGTGAAATCGCCGCTTCCGCAGCCCGTCTCGTCGTCGAGGAAGGGCTGGAGTACGGCCCCGCCAAGCGCCGCGCACTGCGCGACCTCGGCCTGTCGGCGCGTACACCGCTGCCGAACAACGACGAAGTCGAGGCCGAGGTGCGCGAGTACATCGAGCTGTTCTGCGCCGACACCCAGCCGCGAGAGCTGCACGCGCTGCGCCTGCTGGCGCTCGAATGGATGGAGCGCATGGCCGCTTTCCGCCCGCATGTCGGTGGCGCCGTGTGGCACGGAACGGCCACCCGGCTGTCAGACATTTATATTCAATTGTTCTGCGATGATTCCAAGTCGGCCGAAATCGCCTTGATCGATCACCACGTGGATTACGAACCCCGCATGGTGACCGGCTTTCATGGCGAGCAGGTCGAGGCGCTGAGCGTGCATGCCCCGAGCCGGGCGCTCGGCGAGGAAATCGGCGTGCATCTGCTGGTCTACGACCTCGACGACCTGCGCGGGGCCTTGAAGCCCGACGCCCAGGGGCGCACGCCGCGCGGGGACCTGCCGGCATTGCGACGGCTGATTGAACGAGAAAAGGACAAGTGAATGACTTCTTCGCCCACCCGACGCGGCATGCTCTATGCCGGCGTGGCGGCTGCCGCGGCAGCCGCCGGTCTCGGCGGTGCCTGGTGGAAGGAGCGAGGCAGCGGTTCGGCCGGCGGCGAGCAGCTGGATGCCGCGTTCTGGGGGCAAAGCTTCGAGCGGCCGGAGGGCGGTGACCTCGTCCTGTCGAGCCTGCGCGGCAAGCCGCTGCTGCTGAACTTCTGGGCGACCTGGTGTCCTCCCTGTGTGGAGGAAATGCCCATGATCGACGCTTTTTTCCGCGAACATGGCGCTAACGGCTGGCAAGTGGTGGGATTGGCCATCGATCAGCCCAGCGCCGTGCGCAAGTTCCTGCAGCGGACGCCTGTCACCTACCCCACAGGCCTGGCCGGCCTTCAGGGGACGGAACTGGTCAAGAACCTGGGCAATACGGGCGGCGGGCTGCCCTTCACGCTGGTCCTGAATTCGAGCGGTTCGGTGGCTGCTCGTAAAATGGGCAAGCTGGAAACCACCGATCTGGACACTTGGCGGCGCGAACTGGTTCGTGG
Source organism: Variovorax sp. PMC12 (assembly GCF_003019815.1). Classification (NCBI taxonomy): domain Bacteria; kingdom Pseudomonadati; phylum Pseudomonadota; class Betaproteobacteria; order Burkholderiales; family Comamonadaceae; genus Variovorax; species Variovorax sp. PMC12. The sequence continues at coordinate 3,093,927 of NZ_CP027773.1, read as the reverse complement.
TTAGAATCCCGTCCCTCCGCTGGCGTTAGCCGCCAAACGCCGAAAATCGCCGATTTTCGGACAAGTTATATCCCAAAGACCGGCAAAGCCGGCACTGGAGTCTCATGGATCTGCGCAAACTCAAGACACTGATCGATCTGGTGTCCGAATCGAATATTTCCGAACTGGAAATCACCGAGACCGAAGGCAAGGTTCGCATCGTCAAGGGCGGCGGCGCCGCCCCGGTGCAGTACGTGCAAACGCTGGCGGCGCCTGCCGCGGCGGCAGCCGCGCCGGCCGCGGGTGCAGCCCCGGCTCCCGCAGCGGCCGCAGCGCCGGCCGCCGAAGCGGCCCGTGCAGGCCACGCGGTGAAGTCGCCGATGGTCGGCACCTTCTACCGTTCGTCCAGCCCCGGCGCACCGGCTTTCGTCGAAGTCGGCAGCAAGGTGAACGAGGGTGACACGGTCTGCATCATCGAAGCGATGAAGATCCTCAACGAAATCGAGGCCGACAAGTCCGGCACGATCACCCAGATCCTCGGCGAAAACGGGCAGGCGGTCGAATACGGCCAGCCGCTGTTCATCATCGAGTGACCATGTTCAAGAAGATCCTGGTTGCAAACCGGGGGGAGATTGCCCTCCGGATCCAGCGCGCCTGCAGCGAACTCGGCATCAAGGCCGTGATGGTTTATTCCGAGGCCGACCGCGACGCCAAGTACATCAAGCTGGCCGAAGAAGCGGTGTGCATCGGCCCGGCCCCGTCGGCGCAGAGCTATCTCAACATGCCGGCGATCATTTCGGCCGCCGAAGTGACCGACGCCGAGGCCATCCACCCCGGCTACGGCTTCCTCAGCGAGAACGCCAACTTCGCCGAACGCGTGGAGCAGAGCGGTTTCCAGTTCATCGGCCCGACGCCCGACAACATCCGCACGATGGGCGACAAGGTCTCGGCCAAGCAGGCCATGATCAAGGCCGGCGTGCCTTGCGTGCCCGGCTCCGAAGGCGAGCTGTCGGACGACGCGGCCACCAACAAGCGCATCGCGCGTGCCATCGGCTACCCGGTCATCATCAAGGCGGCGGGCGGCGGCGGTGGCCGCGGCATGCGCGTGGTGCACACCGAGGCGGCACTGGTCAACGCGATCCAGATGACCAAGGCGGAAGCCGGCGCGGCCTTCAACAATCCGGCCGTGTACATGGAGAAGTTTCTCCAGAACCCGCGCCACATCGAGATCCAGATCCTCGCGGACAAGCACAAGAACGCCGTCTACCTGGGCGAGCGCGACTGCTCCATGCAGCGCCGCCACCAGAAGGTGATCGAGGAATCGCCCGCGCCTGGCATTCCGCGCAAGCTGATCGAAAAGATCGGCGAACGCTGCGCGGCCGCCTGCAAGAAGATCAACTACCGCGGTGCCGGCACCTTCGAGTTCCTGTACGAGAACGGCGAGTTCTATTTCATCGAAATGAACACGCGCGTGCAGGTGGAGCACCCGGTGACGGAGTTCACCACGGGCATCGACATCGTCAAGACGCAGATCATGGTCGCCGCCGGCGAGAAGCTGCCGTTCACGCAGCGCCAGATCCAGATGCACGGCCACGCCATCGAGTGCCGCATCAACGCCGAAGACGCCTGGAAGTTCACGCCGTCGCCGGGCCGCATCACCATGTGGCACCCGCCGGGCGGCCCTGGCGTGCGCGTCGATTCGCATGCGTACACCAACTACTTCGTGCCGCCGAACTACGACTCGATGATCGGCAAGATCATCGTGTACGGCGACACGCGCGAGCAGGCCATGGCCCGCATGCGCACGGCGCTCAACGAAACCGTGATCGAAGGCATCCAGACCAACATCCCGCTGCACCGCGAGCTGATGGTCGATTCCAAGTTCATGACCGGTGGCACCAACATCCACTACCTGGAAGAGTGGCTGGCTGCACACAAGCGCTGAACTGGAAAGACCGCGATGTTTGAACTCCGCCTGATGGCGCCGGAAGACCGGGTCGAAACGCTCAGCGATGCGCTCGATGCACTCGATGCACTGAGCGTGTCGGTGGAAGACGCCGACGCGCAGACCGACGCCGAGCAGGCGCTGTTCGGCGAACCCGGCATGCCGCCGCCCAAGGATGGCTGGCAGCGTTCGCGCGTGATCGCGCTGTTTCCCGACGAGGCGGCCGCGAAGGATGCCGCTTCCGTGCTGGCGCTGCAGGACTTCTTCGAAGGCTGCGAGGTGCTCGGCATCGGCGTCGTTCCCGAGCAGGACTGGGTGCGGCTCACGCAGTCGCAGTTCGCGCCGGTCGAGATCACGCCCGAGTTCTGGATCGTGCCCACCTGGCACGAGCCCCCCGAACAGGCCAGGGAAGTGATCCGGCTGGACCCGGGGCTCGCTTTCGGTACCGGTACGCATCCCACCACCCGCATGTGTCTGCGCTGGATCGCCACGCGGCAGGGCGGCCTGGGCGGCCAGCGCGTGCTCGACTACGGCTGCGGCTCCGGCATCCTGGCCATCGGTGCGGCGAAGTTCGGCGCGAGCGACATCGACGCCGTCGACATCGACGAAGCCGCGGTTTCGTCGACCCGGCTCAATGCCGAGGCCAACGGCGTCCAGCTGAAGGCCGGACTGCCCGATGCAGCCAAGGGCTCCTACGACACCGTGCTCGCGAACATCCTGGCCACGCCGCTCAAGGTGCTCGCGCCGCTGCTGCGCAGCCATGTGAAGGCCGGTGGATCGCTGGTGCTGGCCGGCATCCTCGAGCGCCAGGCGGACGAATTGAAAGAGGCCTACGCACCGTACGCCGCGCTCGAAGTCAGCGACACCGAGGATGGCTGGATCCTCATGACCGCGCGCTGCTGAACCGCCGCTTCGCGCCCCTCACGCGGCGAGGGCCCGACCCTACAATCGCCCCGTCATGAGCCTCGTCACGCGCTGCCCCGCCTGTACCACCACCTTCAAGGTTGTGCGCGACCAGCTTCGCATCTCCGACGGCTGGGTGCGCTGCGGACGCTGCAGCCATGTGTTCGACGCCACGCTCGACCTGCACGAAGCGCCCGATGGCGCATCGGCGGGTTCGTCGCCTGCGATGCAGGGTGGCTACATGCCTGGCTTGGTCGAATCGTCGAGCGAGCCGAAGACTGCGCCGTCACCGGTGCCGGTGCCGGTGCCTCCGCCGCCGGCCCCTGCGCCCGTCCAGCCGGCGGAAGACGCCGATTTCTTCGACGACGAGCCCGAGCACCAGTCGCGGCATGAGCGTTCCCCGCCGCCGGCCGTCATGCCTCCGCTGCCGTCGCCGCTCGACTTTTCCCTGGAGCTTCCCGAACACGGCATCGCCGCGGACGAGCCCTGGTCCGACCTCGACATCACCGAGCCCGCGTGGAAGCCGCCGCAGAGCACGCTGCCTCCGTTCCCCAGCATCGATCTCAACCTCGCGTCTGCGCCGCCGCCTCCACCTCCGCCGGCGCCGCCGCTGCCCGTGAAGCCGCAGGCCAGGATGCGCACGCTGGTCGAGCGCGCCAGCGACGACGGGGAGGGCGAGCGCGAGCAGGAAGAAAAAGACCACGACCAGGTACAGATGCAGAAGGCGCTGCGCCGCGCCCGCATCAAGTCGGCCAAGATCGCGAGCGCCAAGGCCCGCGAGGAGCGCGCGGCCGCGAAGGCTGCGAGCTCGGCTGCCGTGGTGCAGGCCGTGGAGACCGAGACCGAGACCGAGCCCGACTTCTCTTTGTCTTCCACCTTCGAGCCGCCGCCGGGGCATCCGCTGTCCGAAGAAGACGATCCGGCCGACGACGCATCGCCGGGCTTCTGGCAGCGCAGGGGCGTGCGTGCAGTGCTTGCGCTGCTGGCGGTGCTCGCCGTGCTGCTGCTCGTGGTGCAGGTCATCCGCCATGAGCGTGACGGCATCGCCGCGCGCCAACCCAATCTGCGTCCCGCGCTGGCGGCGTTGTGCCAATACACCGGCTGCGAGCTCGCGGCGCTGCGCCAGATCGGCGACATCGTGATCGAGGGCGCCGCCTTCGCGCGCGAGAAGAGCGGCAGCAACGACTACCGCCTGAGCTTCACCTTGCGCAACGGCGCGACGGTGCCGCTCGCGATGCCTGCCGTGGAGCTGTCGCTGCTCGATACGCAGGAACGTGCCGTGGTGCGCCGCGTGCTCATGCCGGCCGACTACGGTGCTCCTTCCGTGCTGGCTGCGCGGTCCGACAGGGCGGCTTCGCTGCCGCTGACGCTGTCGGCCTCGGAAGCAGCGGCCCTGCCGCCCATCGCGGGCTACCGCGTCGAGGCCTTCTATCCTTGAGCAGGGCGCTCGCACGCGTCCTCTGCTTTTTTCATTCCTTCAACCAACGGCTCACCCATGGCAGCAGTAATTTGCGGTTCCCTCGCGTTCGACACGATCATGACTTTCGAGGGGCGGTTCGCCGACCAGATTCTTCCCGACCAGTTGCACATCCTGAATGTGTCGTTCCTGGTGCCGACCCTGCGGCGCGACTTCGGCGGCTGCGCCGGCAACATCGCCTACAGCCTCAATGCGCTCGGCGGCACGGCCCTGCCGATGGCCACGTTGGGCAGCGACGGTGCTACGTACCTCGAGCGCATGCGCTCGCTGGGCATCAGCACGGAGTTCGTGCGCCAGCTCGACGACACCTTCACCGCTCAGGCGATGATCATGAGCGACATCGACAACAACCAGATCACCGCTTTCCACCCCGGCGCGATGCAGCAGGCGCATGTCACCAAGGTGGCGGCGCGCGAGGACATCAAGCTCGGCATCATCGCGCCGGACGGCCGTGACGCCATGCTGCAGCACGCGGAGCAGTTTGCCGCCGCCGGCATTCCGTTCGTCTTCGATCCGGGCCAGGGCCTGCCGATGTTCGACGGCGAGGCGCTGCGCCACTTCGTCGAGCTTGCGAGCTGGGTGGTGGTGAACGACTACGAAGGCAAGATGCTGTCGCAACGCACCGGCTGGAGCCTGGCCGAGATCTCGCAGCGCGTGCGCGGCCTCGTGGTCACGCTGGCGGCCGACGGCTGCGAAGTGTGGACCGACGGTGTGCGCGAACACGTGCCCGGCGTGGTGCCGACGGAGGTGGTCGAGCCCACCGGCTGCGGCGATGCATGGCGCGGTGCGCTGCTGTTCGGCCTGGAAAAGGAATGGCCGCTGGCGCAGTGCGCGGCCCTTGGCAATCGCATCGGCGCGCTCAAGATCGCGCAGCGCGGCCCGCAGAACTACCAGGTCGATCGCAAGGCCCTGGGCCTCTGATTCGCCCAATAAAAAAGCCCGACACCGTGAGGTGTCGGGCTTTTGCGCCTTCAGGGCCGCTGAAAAGACTCAGGGCTTGCTGGCCGTGGGAAACGGCCATGCAGCTTGAGGATTCAGCGTCGTCTGTGCAGCAGGAGCAGCAGCGGGTGCTACGGCAGCCTTGGCGGGCGCTGCTGCCTTGGCAGCCTTCTTCGCAGCAGGCTTCTTGGCAGCAGCGGCAGGCTTGGCAGCGGGCTTTTTCGCGGCTTTCTTGGCCGCGGCCTTTTTCGCAGGCGCCTTCTTGGCAGCAGCCTTCTTCGCAGGCGCCTTCTTGGCGGCGGCCTTCTTGGCAGGCGCCTTCTTCGCAGCAGCCTTCTTGGCCGGGGCCTTCTTCGCTACGGCCTTCTTGGCAGGCGCCTTCTTGGCGGCGGCCTTCTTGGCAGGTGCTGCCTTCTTGGCCGCTACCTTCTTCGCCGGCGCCTTCTTGGCGGCTACCTTCTTGGCAGCGACCTTCTTGGCCGGTGCCTTCTTGGCGGCTACCTTCTTTGCCGGAGCCTTCTTTGCAGCCACGACCTTCTTTGCCGGAGCCTTCTTTGCAGCGGCTTTCTTAGCCGGCGCTTTCTTTGCAGTTGCCATTTCTATTTCTCCTTGATCAAGTTGAAAAAATCAACCTATTGAAGCACTCCACGCACGTTGGGTAGCGTGAAGCGATTCATGGCGTTGGAATCTGAGCCCCAGCACCATGAACACCTGAGCCCTCGTCCATGCCGCGCTCTATGGCGCGATCGGTGGCAAGGGCAATTCTTGAATTCATTAATTCTTGTCGAAAGATTCAATCCCAGGAGAGCGCACCACCCGACTGGTACTCGATCACGCGGGTTTCGAAAAAGTTGCGCTCTTTCTTCAGGTCAATCATTTCGCTCATCCAGGGGAACGGGTTTTCCTCGTTCGGGAAGAGCGTTTCGAGGCCGATCTGCTGTGCACGCCGATTGGCGATGTAGCGCAGGTAGCCCTTGAACATGGAGGCATTCATGCCGAGCACGCCGCGAGGCATGGTGTCTTCGGCGTATTTGTATTCGAGCTCGACGGCCTTCATGAAGAGGGCCTTGATCTCCGCCTTGAACTCGGGGGTCCAGAGGCCGGGGTTCTCGAGCTTGAGCTGGTTGATCAGGTCGATGCCGAAGTTGCAGTGCATCGACTCGTCGCGCAGGATGTACTGGTACTGCTCGGCGGCGCCGGTCATCTTGTTCTGGCGGCCCAGCGCGAGGATCTGCGTGAAGCCGACGTAGAAGAACAGCCCTTCCATGAGGCAGGCGAACACGATGAGCGACTTGAGCAGCGTCTGGTCGGTCTCGTGGGTGCCGGTCTTGAAGTTGGGGTCGCTGATGGCGTCGATGAACGGGATCAGGAACTGGTCCTTCTCACGGATCGACGGCACTTCGTTGTAGGCGTTGAAGATCTCGCTCTCGTCCAGGCCGAGCGACTCGACGATGTACTGGTACGCGTGCGTGTGGATCGCTTCCTCGAAGGCCTGGCGAAGCAGGAACTGGCGGCATTCGGGGGCCGTGATGTGGCGATAGGTGCCCAGCACGATGTTGTTGGCGGCCAGCGAGTCGGCGGTCACGAAGAAGCCAAGGTTGCGCTTGACGATGCGGCGCTCGTCTTCGGTCAGGCCGTTCGGGTCTTTCCAGAGCGCGATGTCGCGCGTCATGTTCACTTCCTGCGGCATCCAGTGGTTGGCGCAGGTGGCGAGGTACTTTTCCCACGCCCACTTGTACTTGAAGGGCACCAGCTGGTTGACGTCGGTCTGACCGTTGATGATGCGCTTGTCGGAGGCCTTGACGCGCTGGGTGGCCGCGGGCGTTGCTGCTGCGGGCTGTGCAATCGACGAAGTCGGAGCATCCACCGAACGGCCCGCGGAAAAACCGCCGGTCGATGCGTGGTGCTGCTGCAATCCTTGTTGCATATCCTTTGGTAAGGAGGGCTTGACTTCTTCGTCCCAGGTCAACATAGAAAAATCCAATGCTCAAATTATCGGAGTAACGATGTGAGTTGCAAAGTGCTCGTTCACATCGCACGCCATTTATGTGGTTGTTATGTTGCTCGCATGCATCGTGCGATGTCAGTCAATGGCTTCATCGAGTGACCGTCGCACGACTTTCGCATGCGCCTCGCTGATTCAACGAAGCGCCGGACGGCGCTTCGATTCACTCATCACTGGCAGGCTTCGCAGGTCGGATCGTCCACGCCGCAGAACGCGATGTCGGTGGCGGGAATCGCGTTCATCTGCGCCTTCGCCGCTGCTGCAGCGGCTTCGAGCGCGCTCATGCCCGAAGGTGCATCGCTGCCCGACGACACTGCGTTGAGCCGGCCCGACTGCACCGTCGACTTCTCGGCGTGCGTCGCGCTCTGCGTGCGCAGGTAGTAGGTCGTCTTCAGGCCGCGCAGCCATGCGAGCTTGTACGTGTCGTCGAGCTTCTTGCCCGATGCGCCGGCCATGTAGATGTTCAGCGACTGCGCCTGGTCGATCCACTTCTGGCGACGCGCGGCGGCTTCCACCAGCCACGTGGTTTCCACTTCGAACGCGGTGGCGTAGAGCGCCTTCACGTCCTGCGGCACGCGGTCGATCGGACGCAGCGAGCCGTCGAAGTGCTTCAGGTCCATGACCATCACGTCGTCCCACAGGCCCAGGCGCTTCAGGTCGCGCACCAGGTAGTGGTTGATCACGGTGAATTCGCCCGACAGGTTCGACTTGACCGACAGGTTGCCGAAGCAGGGTTCGATCGATGCGTCCACGCCGATGATGTTCGAGATGGTCGCGGTCGGAGCGATGGCCACGCAGTTCGAATTGCGCATGCCGTCGGCCTTGATCTTCTGGCGCAGCGCGTCCCAGTCGAGGGTGGCCGAGCGGTCGACCTCGACGTAGCCGCCGCGTGCCTTTTCCAGCAGGTCGAGCGAGTCGATCGGCAGGATGCCCTTGTCCCACAGCGAGCCCTTGTAGCTCGAGTACTTGCCGCGTTCGCGGGCAAGCTCGGTCGATGCCCAGTAGGCGTGGTAGCAGATGGCTTCCATCGACTCGTCGGCGAACTGCACGGCTTCTTGCGAGGCGTAGGGAATGCGCAGTTCGTACAGCGCGTCCTGGAAGCCCATCAGGCCCAGGCCGACCGGACGGTGGCGCAGGTTCGAGTCGCGCGCCTTCTTCACGGCGTAGTAGTTGATGTCGATCACGTTGTCGAGCATGCGCATCGCCGTGGAGATCGTCTTCTTGAGCTTTTCCTGGTCGACCTTGCCGTCCTTCAGATGCTGCAGCAGGTTCACCGAGCCGAGGTTGCACACGGCGGTTTCGGTGTCGCTGGTGTTCAGCGTGATCTCGGTGCACAGGTTCGACGAGTGCACGACGCCGGCGTGCTGCTGGGGCGAGCGCACGTTGCAGGCGTCCTTGAACGTGATCCAGGGGTGGCCGGTCTCGAACAGCATCGTGAGCATCTTGCGCCACAGGTCGGTCGCCTGGATGGTGCGCGCGGGCTTGATGTCGCCACGGGCAGCCTTCTCTTCGTAGGCGACGTAGGCCTTCTCGAATTCGGCGCCGAACAGGTCGTGCAGGTCGGGCACGTTGGAGGGCGAGAACAGCGTCCAGGTGCCCTTTTCCATCACGCGGCGCATGAACAGGTCGGGGATCCAGTTGGCGGTGTTCATGTCGTGCGTGCGGCGGCGGTCGTCGCCGGTGTTCTTGCGCAGCTCCAGGAACTCCTCGATGTCGAGGTGCCAGGTTTCCAGGTAGGTGCAGACGGCGCCCTTGCGCTTGCCGCCCTGGTTCACGGCCACGGCCGTGTCGTTCACCACCTTCAGGAACGGCACCACGCCCTGCGATTCGCCGTTGGTGCCCTTGATGTGGCTGCCGAGTGCGCGAACGCGGGTCCAGTCGTTGCCCAGGCCGCCGGCGAACTTCGACAGCAGCGCGTTTTCCTTGATCGACTCGTAGATGCCGTCCAGGTCGTCTGGCACGGTGGTCAGGTAGCAGCTCGACAGCTGCGAGCGCAGCGTGCCGGCGTTGAACAGCGTGGGCGTGCTCGACATGAAGTCGAACGACGACAGCACTTCATAGAACTCGATGGCGCGGGCTTCGCGGTCGATTTCGTTCAGCGACAGGCCCATGGCCACGCGCATGAAGAAGGCCTGCGGCAGCTCGATGCGGGTCTTGCGCACGTGCAGGAAGTAGCGGTCGTACAGGGTCTGCAGGCCGAGGTAGTCGAACTGGTTGTCGCGTTCGGCCTTCAGGGCGGCGCCCAGGCGGGGCAGGTCGTACTGCAGCAGCTTTTCGTCGAGCAGGTCGTTGTCCACGCCCTTCTTGATGAACTGCGGGAAGTAGTCGGCATAGGCGGTGGCGCGCTCGGCGGGCATCACTTCGCGGCCGATGATTTCCTTGAAGATCGTGTGCAGCAGCAGGCGCGCGGTGGCGAAGGTGTAGTCGGGGTCCTTCTCGATCAGCGTGCGGGCGGCCAGGATCGAGGCCTTGTAGACCTCGTCGAGCGGCACGCCGTCGTACAGGTTGCGCATCGTCTCGGCGACGATTGGCGCGGCGGTGATGCTCTCGCCCAGGTTCTCGCAGGCGGATTCGATCAGGCCCTTGAGCTCGTTGATGTCGAGCGCGACCAGCTCGCCGTTGTCCAGCACGTGCAGCGCGGGCGTGGCCGGCGCTTGTTGTTCGCCCTGCTTCGAACGCTCCTGCGTGCGGCGCTCGCGGTACAGCACGTAGGCGCGCGCGATTTCATGATGGCCGCCGCGCATCAGGCCGAGTTCGACCTGGTCCTGCACGTCTTCGATGTGGAAGGTGCCGCCGCCCGGACGCGAGCGCACCAGCGCGCGGATCACGCCTTGCGTGAGCACGTCGACCGTCTCGCGAACGCTGGCCGAAGCCGCGCCCTGCGTGCCGTGCACGGCGAGGAAGGCCTTCATCATCGCGATGGCGATCTTGTTCGGCTCGAAGGGCACCACGGCGCCGTTGCGGCGGATGATCTGGTAGTGGGCCAGGTTCTGGACGTTGGGGGAGCCGGCAGTGTCTCGCTGCTGCTGCGGTGGCGTCGAGGGAACGGCACGCGGGGTCGATTGGGGGGTCAGGGCAGTTTGCATTCGCTTCCTCTCGGTTGGCAATTCTTGTTGGATGGCGACGCCTGGGCCGGGCGTCGCGCCGGTGTTGATGACCGGACGTTGGACACTATATCTAGGGTGCGAGGGGTGTACAACCCACTAGATGTAGCGTTTTCGTCTCGATACAAGCCTTGCCGGCATCTCTTTCGGCGTAGGACAACAGCAGAGATGCCGCGTGAATACTGGGCTATGGTCGCGCAAGCCGCATGGGGCTTGGCTTGCGAGCCGATTTGGGCCTGCAAGGCGCATGGTTGCTTGATCGAGCGACAGACATTTTCGCATTGCCGCGACGCACGATCCGCGCATCGCGAGCCGCCGCGCGATTGAAAAAATTAGCGCTGCACCACCTGTGCAGGAAACATTTGTGGACTCCAGCCCAATTGCTCGCGCAGCAGGCGCCAGTCGAAACCGGCGCCGGGGTCTTGCTTGCGGCCCGGCGCGATGTGCTCGTGGCCGGCGATGTGGGCGATGGGATAGTGCTGCGCGATCGCGGCGCACAGGCTCGCGAGCGTCTCGTATTGCGGCGCGTCGAACAACTGGCCCTCGAGGCCTTCGAGCTCGATGCCGACCGAGTCGTCGTTGCAGTTGCCGCGGCCGCGCCACGACGACACGCCGGCATGCCAGGCGCGGTCGTCGCAGCTCACGAACTGCCAGAGCTCGCCGTTGCGGCGCACGTAGAAATGCGAGGACACCTCGAGCCCGCGGATCGACTGGAAGTAGGGGTGCGCGTCCCAGTCGAGCCGGTTGGTGAAGAGCCGCTGCACAGCGTCGCCGCCGTACTCGCCGGGCGGCAGGCTGATCGAATGGATCACGACGAGGTCGGTATTCGCGCCCGCGGGGCGGGGGCCGAAGTTCGGAGAGGGCAGCGCCTTCGCGAAGCGGTACCAGCCGGCCTGCCAGAGCGCACCGTCGTCGTTGCCGCCTGCGGTGCCTTCAGTCGTCGGCATGGCTGCTCGCGCCATCGTCGCCGTTGGGCGTGGTGATGCCCAGGCGCGCGATGCGGTAGCGGATCTGGCGCAGGCTCATGCCGAGCCGCGCGGCGGCGGCGGTGCGGTTGAAGCCGCTGTCGTGCAGCGCGCGCACGAGAATCTCGCGCTCCTGCTGGTCGAGGTAGGCCTGCAGGTCGGACGGCAGCGGCGGCGGCGCGGGCTTGGGCGGCGCAACCGGCGCGGGAGCCGGCATGAGCATGGCGGGCGTCGTGATCTCCGGCATCAGCGGCGCCGGCGCGGACGCGGCGGCTTCGGCGGAGGCGGTGAAGCCGCCCATCAGGTCGAGGTGCAGCTCGTCGCCGTCGTTCAGCGCGACCGCGCGGTGCAGCAGGTTCTCGAGTTCGCGCACGTTGCCGTCGAGCGGGTGCATGCCGAGCCGGCGCAGCAGGTCGTCCGACAGGTGCGGCACCGGCATTCCGGCCTCGTGCGCAATGCGCGACAGCAGTGCGGCGCACAGCGCGGGCAGGTCTTCGCGGCGGTCACGCAGCGCGGGCACCGCGATCTCGATCACGTTGAGCCGGTAGAACAGGTCTTGCCGGAAGCGGCCGGCCTGCACCTCTGAATGAAGGTCCTTGTGGGTGGCGCTGACGATGCGCACGTCGACCGCGTCTTCCTGCGTGGAGCCGATCGAACGCACGCTGCGCTCCTGGATCGCGCGCAGCAGCTTCGACTGCATGGCCAGCGGCAGGTCGCCGATTTCGTCGAGGAACAGCGTGCCGCCTCGCGCTGCCTGGAAGTAGCCGTCGCGGTCTTGCGCCGAGCCGGTGTAGGAGCCCTTGCGGGCGCCGAAGAATTCGGCCTCGAGCAGGTTCTCGGGAATCGCGCCGCAGTTGACGGCCACGAACGGGCCGTCGCTGCGCTGGCTGCAGGCGTGCACCGCGCGCGCCACCAGTTCCTTGCCGGTGCCGGACTCGCCGCGCACCAGCACCGGCGCCATGCCGCGCGCCACCTTTGCGATGCGCGACTTGACGAGGCGCATGGGCTCCGAATCGCCGACGAGGCGCTCGAGCGCGGCGGCGCCGCTGTCCGACATGGCCACCGGCGCATCGTTGTTGTTGCCCGCCGCCGCGGCAGGCGCCGACCTGGCCGGCTGCTGCGCGGCATTGCGCGCCTGCACGGCGGAAGCGACCACGGCGCGGAACTGCTTGAGATCGACGGGCTTCGTGAGGTAGTCGAAGGCGCCTGCCTTCAGCGCCTCGACCGCATTCTCGGCCGAGCCGTAGGCCGTCATCACCACGCAGCGCTCGCTGCGCTGCTCCTTCTGTATGCGGTGGATGATTTCCATGCCCTGTCCGTCGGGCAGCCGCATGTCGGTGATGACCGCGTCGAAGCGGCCCGCCTCCAGGTGCTGCCATGCCTCGGACACGCTGCCCGCGGCCTCGACGCGATAGCCCTCGCGCAGCAGCGTCAGCTCGTAAAGCGTGCGCAGGTCGGGTTCGTCGTCGATGACCAGGATCTGCGCCGGCCGCTGAGTGGAAGGGGTGGGAATGCTCACGGCGCTATTGTGTCAGCCGGTTTTCGCTGGCGGCGAAGCTCACGAAGAATTCGTTGCCCTCCGGGCCGCCCTGGACCATCGCGCGCCGCTCGTAGCCGATGGTGGCGCCGTGGCGCCGGCACAGCTCGCGGCACAGGAACAGGCCGAGTCCGCTGGAGCGGCTTTCCGACGAGAAAAACGGCTCGAACAGGTGCCGCTGCACCGCGGGCTCCAGCGGCGCGCCGTCGCTCCACACCATCAGGGCGGGGCGGCCCGAGGTGCCGCGCTGAAGGCTGGTCAGCACCTGGATCGAGCCTTCGCGCTTGCCGGCGTAGCGCGATGCGTTGTCGAGCAGGTTCACCAGCAGCCGGCGCAGGTGCTCGGCGTCGAAACGCACGTCGCTGCCAGCCGCATCGAGCGACACCTGCACGCCCTTGCGCTGCGTCTGGCGGATCCATTCCTCGGCCAGCACCTGCACCGCGGGGTCGAGCACGACCTGCTCGCCCAGCGACAGCACGCGCTGCTGGCGCGCCCGGGAAACGTCGAGCACGTCGTCCACGATGCGCGCGAGCCGCTGCGCGTTGTGCTGCACCATGCTCGTGAGCTTGCGGTGCGCGGGGTCGGTCAGGTCTTCGTTGAGCAGCGCGCTGGCCTGCGTGATGGCGGCCAGCGGATTGCGGATTTCATGGGCGACCGCGGCGGACATGCGGCCCATCGCCGCCAGCTTCTCGGTGCGGATGCGGGCCTCGAGTTCACGTAAGTCCTGCAGGAACATCACGCACAGGCTGTCGAGCCGCTTGTCGTCGGCGGGTGTGAGCCGGGTGCGCACGCGCACCTCGCGGGCCGCGCCGCGCGCCTGCGCCACCGGAATTTCTTCCGACTGGGGCGCCCGGCGCGCGAAGGTCTGGCGCGCCAGCGCGGCCAGCGCATGCCAGGCGGGCTGTGCGTGCAGGGGGAAAGGCAGCGTCAGCTTCGCCAGCCCCTGCCCGAGGATCGCGTCGGCCGCCGGGTTGGCCGCGTGCACCAGCCCTTCGGCGTCGATCACCAGCACGCCTTCGCTCAGCGTCTCGATCACCAGGTCGTTGACCTGCGCCTGCATCTGCGCGCTGCTGCGGTTGCGCTGCGCCACCGCCTCTTCGCGCGCGAGCCGGCGTGCCAGTTCGTGCGCCAGCAGGGCCACCACGAAAAGCCCGGTGCCGGTGAGCGCCGCCTGCACGAAGCGGCCCGACGAGTCGACGGGCTGCTGCAGCCAGTGCCAGCCCGCGTCGGCCAGCAGCAGCAGCGTGACGGTGGACGTGGTGCCCAGGCCCACCACCACCGTGCCGAGCACCGCGCTCATGAGCACCGGCAGCGCGAACAGCGGCGTGTAGTTGACGTTGCCGCCCTGCATCACCTGCAGCGTGGTGAAGGCGGCCAGGTCGACGCCGACGGTGAGCAGCCACGGCGCGGTGAAGCCCCGGATCGGCGGCTGCAGGCGCGTGTAGCGCATGGTCAGCCAGGCAGTGACCAGGTAGACGGCGGAAATCCCGATGGCCAGCGGCTGCATCGTCTGCCCGAGCGCAAAGGCCACGCCCTGAAGCAGCACCAGCACCAGCGCGACGAAGCAACGCGCGGCCATGAAGCCGCGCCACAGCCGGATGAGGGCGGTGCTTTCGCTGCCGCCGAGCTCGAGCACGTCCCAGTCGGTGACAGGCTCGCCGCGCGACCAGAGGGGAGAACTCATTGGCGAAGGCGCCGCGTGGTCAGCGGCTCACGGTGGCGGCGTCGCGGTGCGCGGTGCTGCAGTAGACAGCGCCGCCCGGCCCGGCGATGGCGTCGGTCGCGGGCAGGTGCAGTCCGCAATGGGCGCAGCGCACCATGGCCTGGGGCGGTCCGACCGGGGTGGGCGGGCGCTGCTGCGCCTTGGCCGCGCGCTCGCGCATCGCGTCGCGCATTTCTTCGCGCCGGTTCTTGCGCCAAAGCCAGATCGCGACCCAGAGCACCGCGAGGACGAGGAGGTATTTCATACAGGAGGACGAGCGAGCACCACTTCGAGCACGAAGCGCGAGCCCACGTAGGCCAGCAGCAGCAGGGCGGAGCCGGCATACAGCACGCGGCGCGCGGTGCGGCCGCGCCAGCCGAAGCGGACCCGGCCGATCAGCAGGACGGCGAAGGTGAGCCAGGCGAGCACCGAGAAGGTGGTCTTGTGGTCCCACTTCCAGAAGCGGCCGGCGGTGCCGTAGAGCTGCTCGCTGAACAGCAGGCCGGCCAGCAGCGTGGCCGAGAGCAGCACGAAGCCGGCGGTGACGAAACGGAAGGTGAGGCGTTCGAGCGTGAGCAGCGGCACGCCACCCTGATGGGGTTCGGCGGTGGCCAGGCGGATCTGCTTTTCGGCGCGGGTGATCAGCCAGGCATGCACGACCGCGGCGCCGAACAGGCCGTACGAGGCGATGCCCAGCGCCAGGTGCAGCGGCAGCCATGGCGAGGCCGAGACGTGCAGCGGCGTGCCCGCGAACAGTATGGCCAGCAGCACCGCGGCCGCGCCCAGCCAGGCAAGCGCGCGCCGCACCTTGAGCTGGGGATACATGCGGCTTTCGATCGCATAGACGGTGAGCACCAGCCACGCCGTGACCGACAGCGCGGGCGCGAAACCGAAGCGCGGCTCGCTGCCCATGAGGCCGTGAGCCAGTGCCAGGGCGTGTAAAAGCCACGCAATGCCGAGGGCCCATTGGGTCGCCTGGCGGCTCATCCGGGCCCCGGCGGCGGCGACAAATCCGTAGGCCACGGCGGTGGCGATGCCCAGCGCCACGCCGAGTGGAGAGGGGATCGCTAAAATCATCGGTGAAGTGTAATGGCTCGCCCCCAGGCTTCGCGTTGCTGCGCCTCCCCCTACCGGGGGCAACACCAGCGGCCCGGCGAAGCCGGTTCTGCGGTGTTTCGCGAATGGGCAGCGCCCGCGACCGGCTTCAGATTCCCCGACTTTTCATCGGTTCGCGCTAGCGGACAACAAGGTATTTCTTTCATGGCCACCGCCCTCACAGAAAAGTTCTCCCGCCTCGTCAAGACGATGAGCGGCCAGGCGCGCATCACCGAAAGCAACGTGCAGGACATGCTGCGCGAAGTGCGCATGGCGCTGCTGGAAGCCGACGTGGCGCTGCCCGTGGTGCGCGACTTCGTCGCCCGCGTGAAGGAAAAGGCGCTCGGCCAGGAAGTGCTGGGTTCGCTCAAGCCGGGCCAGGCGCTGGTCGGCATCGTCAACCGCGAGCTTGCCGCCACCATGGGCGAGGGCGTGTCCGACATCAACCTCGCGGCCCAGCCGCCGGCGGTGATCCTCATGGCCGGCCTGCAGGGCGCCGGCAAGACGACCACCACCGCCAAGCTGGCCAAGCACCTGATCGAGAAGCGCAAGAAGAAGGTGCTCACCGTGTCGGGCGACGTGTATCGCCCCGCCGCCATCGAGCAGCTCAAGACCGTGACCAAGCAGGCCGGCGCCGAGTGGTTCCCGAGCACGCCCGACCAGAAGCCGCTGGACATCGCGCGCGCCGCGCTCGACCACGCCAAGCGCCACTATTTCGACGTGCTGCTGGTCGACACGGCCGGCCGCCTGGCCATCGACGAAGTGCTGATGGCCGAAATCAAGCAGCTGCACGCGGCGCTCGACCCGGTCGAAACCCTGTTCGTGGTTGACGCCATGCAGGGCCAGGACGCGATCAACACCGCCAAGGCCTTCAAGGAGGCGCTGCCGCTCACCGGCATCATCCTGACCAAGACCGACGGCGATTCGCGCGGCGGTGCGGCGCTGTCGGTGCGCCAGGTCACGGGCGTGCCGATCAAGTTCGCCGGCGTGAGCGAGAAGATCGACGGCCTGGAAGTGTTCGACGCCGAGCGCCACGCGGGCCGCATCCTGGGCATGGGCGACATCGTCGCGCTGGTCGAGCAGGTCACGGCCGGCGTGGACGTGGCGGCGGCGCAGAAGCTCGCGGCCAAGGTCAAGAGCGGCGCGGGCTTCGACCTGAACGACTTCCTCGGCCAGCTGCAGCAGATGAAGCAGATGGGCGGCCTCTCCAGCCTGATGGACAAGCTGCCCGCGCAGATGGCCGCCAAGGCCACCGAAGCCGACATGACCCGCGCCGAGCGCGACATCCGCCGCAAGGAAGGCATCATCAACAGCATGACGCCGCTGGAGCGCCGCAAGCCCGAGCTGCTGAAGGCCACACGCAAGCGCCGCATCGCCGCCGGTGCCGGCGTGCAGGTCCAGGAAGTGAACCGCCTGCTCAACGAGTTCGAGCAGATGCAGGGAATGATGAAGAAGATGAAGGGCGGCGGCCTCATGAAGATGATGAAGCGCATGGGCGGCATGAAGGGCATGGGCGGGATGGGTGGTCCCGGCGGGCCGAAGCTGCCGTTCTGAGCGGCGCACTCCACGCACGCACATATATATAAGAGGGCCCGCCGGTTCGCACCGGCGGGCCCTCTGTCTTTCAGGTCTGCATTTCAGGTCTGTACCTCGTAGACCGTCTCGTGCGTTTCCACCGGGGCCGGCAGCTCCCAGCGGTGCAGCATGCGCTCGATGCCCGCGTTCGACAGCGTCGTGTCGCGCTCTCGGTTGCGGCGCATCAGCTCGGCGTGCGGCACCTCCAGGTACACCAGCTCGATCTGCGCGTGGTAGGCCCACAGCAGATCGAGCGTCTTGGTGCGCATCTGCTGGCTCAGGTGCGTGGCGTTCCAGACGAAGCGCTCGTGCCTGCGCAGCAGCGCCTTGGCCTGGTCGACCGCATGGTGCGCCGCCATGCCGTCGTTCTCGCCGTGCCTGAGGCCCAGTTCGGTCCGCGCATCGTCGAAGGAAACCACCGGCCATCCCTTGCGGTGCTGCGCCACCCAGTGGTTCTTGCCGCTGGCCGGCAGGCCGCACATCACCGTCACCCGGGAGCCCGGGTTCTGGAACAGCGGGTAGTCGGGGCTGGTGTCGGCGCCGCGGAAGTAGGCCAGGCGCGTGTGGGCGTCGGCCATCTGGCGCGGGCCTTTCCAGCAGCCTTCTTCCTGCGCGAGTTCTTCGAACAGCGCGATGTCGGCCATGCTGTCGGCACGCTTTTCATAGTGGCGCCCCAGCATGTCGCAGCGCGCCACGCAGCACAGGTCGGGCAGGCTCAGCTCCCACGAAAGCTTGTGGACCAGCCATTCAGGCCGCACGCCCTTGCGCGAGGCGAAGGCATGGAACGGCAGCTGGTGCACGGCGATGATCCGGCAGACGGCTTCGCGCAACGCGAACGGCACGCGGGCCTTCCACATCAGCACGCGCACATCGACCGAGCCGCGCCGCGAATGGCCCGGCTGGCCGATGCGGCCGCTGGCTTCGTCGATCACCGTGGTGTCGGGCTTGGCAATGTCGTGCAGCAGGCAGGCCATGAACAGCACGAAGCGGCCGTCGGCATCGGCGCGCCGGTAGTGCGCGTCCTGCATCAGGGCGTCGAGCACCATGCGCGTGTGGATGCCGACGTTGCCTTCGGCGTGGTAGTACGGGTCTTGCGGCGTCTCTTCGAGGCGCAGCAAGGCCGGCAGCAGTTCGCAGCATTGCGCCCAGTCGGCGCCGTTGCCGGGCGCGGGCACCAGGGCGCGCAGGTCGTCGTGAGTCATCGCGTCCTCCTTGCGGTTGCGAGTTCGGCGGGGTCGCGCAAGGTGCGCAGGCCCAGGTCTTGCCACGTCATTTGCGGCGTCGGCGCGTAGAGGTCGGCGCCCGGCGCCAGTTTGTTCGGCAGCACCGGCCTGCGGCTGTGGTGCGAGCCCGAGTCCAGGATGGTCTGCACGAAGTCCGGGCGGACCCACTTGTAGCGGCCCGTCACCCGGCCGTCCGATTCCGTCTTGAGATACAGGCCCTCTGCGAGCTCGGACAGGTCGGTCTGCTGGCGCACGAGATCGAGCGGCTGGCCTTCATGCGCCACTGCCTGTTCGAATGCCGTCTTCCAGTGTGCGCTGCGCGCCAGCGAAGGCCGCACGAGCGCTTGCAGTGCCTTTGCATGGCGCGGCATCTCGCCTTCGTAGAGCACAGGAACCGGCAGTACCGGACTGCCATCGAGCAGCGCATGCCGTGCCGGCGTCGACAGAAAGCACTGCGCCTGCCGGTCGTAGAGGTCGAACTCCAGGAAGAACGCCGGCAGCCGGTCGTACCAGCAGCTGTGCTTGGCAAAGCACCATTCGCCGTACATCACGTAGCGGTCTTCGAGCCGCTCGAGCAATGCGGCTTCATGCGCCGCGGCCCAGTGCTTGAACAGGTTGAACTGGCGCTCGCCGGCGCCGCCCGCGAGGTAGTGGCCGCGCGACTGCAGCAGCAGTTCGCCCGCCGGGGTGAACGACACGGCGGCATTGGCGCCATCGAGTTTTTCCTCGATGACGACGTGCATGCCGTGCAGTCCGGACAGCGGCGTCTGGCCGTCGTCGGTGTCGCCCGCCTGCAGGCGGGAGCCTTCCAGGTGCGCAGTACGCGGGTACTTGAGCAGTGGGATCGATGAAAGGGAAGAGAGAGTAAACACGTTGGTTCTCCGGATGCGAATCAGGAAGGACCGACAACGTGCGGGAGCGAAGCTGGAAGAGACCGGGGGATCGGGAGCGACTTCCACGGCGGTGAAGATGCCGTGTCTGGTCAGCGGGTACGCAGCTTGGCGCCCGACATGACCAGCAATGAAGTGGTGTTGTCGGCGTCAGAGGGTGATGACGGCGAATCGGGGCACTTGGCGCTCCAGTGAAGGCTGAGGTTGAAGGAAGGCGCGGATTCTATAAGCACACAGCGCCGCCGGTGAAGCGGCCTGTTGTTTACTTGCCCTTGCTCTTTTCCGGCAGCGCGTAGGCGATGACATAGTCGCCGCGGTCCGGCGACTGCCGCGCGCCGCCCGCGCCCACCACGACATACTGCCGGCCGGTCTTGGGCGACACATAGGTCATCGGCCCCGACTGGCTGCCCACCGGCAGGCGAGCCTTCCAGATTTCCTTGCCGGTCGCGGTGTCGAATGCGCGCAGGTAGAAGTCCTGCGTTCCCGCGAAGAACAGCAGGCCCGACTGCGTGGCCAGCGACGCGCCCAGCGTCGGCATGCCGATCGGTATCAGCAGGTGCATGCGGATGCCGAGCGGGCCGGTGTCGCGCACGGTGCCCACCGGCACCTGCCACACCAGCTTGCGTGTCTTCAGGTCGATGGCCGACATCGTGCCGAAGGGCGGTGCCTGGCATGGTATGCCCAGCTGCGACAGGAAGCGTTCGCGCATCGCGCCGAAGGGCGTGCCTTCCTGCGGCACCACGCCCATCTCGATGCCGCTGGCGCCGGCCGGAATCTGCGCGCGCGGCACCAGGTAGTTGGCGAGGCCGAGGCGCATGTCGTTCACGAACATGTAGCTGCTGGTCGGGTCGACCGACACGCTGCCCCAGTTCATGCCGCCCAGCGAACCCGGGAACTGCAGCGCGTGGTCGAGGCCGGGCGGCGTGTAGACGCCTTCGTGGCGCATGCCCTTGAAGGCGATGCGGCACAGCAGCTGGTCGAAGGGCGTGGCGCCCCACATATCGGATTCGGCCAGTGTCTTGTTGCCGATCGAGGGCATGCCCACCGAATAGGGCTGCGTCGGCGAATAGCGCTCGCCGGGCACGTTGCCCTGCGGCACGGGGCGCTCCTGCACTTCGGCGATGGGCTTTCCGGTCTCGCGGTCGAGCATGAAGATCTCGCCCTGCTTGGTGACCTGCACGAGCGCGGGCTGCGTGCCGCCCTTGCCGTCGGGAATGTCGTAGAGCAACGGCTGCGCGGGCAGGTCGAAGTCCCAGAGGTCGTGGTGGGTGGTCTGGAAGCTCCAGCGCACCTTGCCCGTCTTCGCGTCGAGCGCGACCACCGACGAGCTGTACTTGTCGTCGAACGGCGTGCGCTCGCCGGCCCAGAAGTCGGGCGTGGCGTTGCCGGTGGGCAGGTAGACGAGCCCGAGCTTCGGGTCGTACGACATGGCCGACCACACATTGGGCGTGCCGCGCGTGTAGGTCTGGCCCGGCGGAGGCAGGCGCGTGACCGCCGGGTTGCCCGGGTCCCAGGCCCAGGCGAGTTCGCCGCTGACGGCGTTGTAGGCCCGCACCACGCCGGGCGGCTCGTCGGTCGAGAAGTTGTCGGCCACGCGGCCGCCCACCACCACCAGGTCGCCAGCGACCAGCGGTGTCGATGTCTGCTGGTAGTAGCCGTCCTTCACTTCGCCCATGCCGGCCTTGAGATCGACGACGCCCTGTCTGCCGAAATCGGCGCAGGGCTTGCCGGTGACGGCATCGACGGCGATCAGGCGGGCGTCGATGGTGGGCAGCAGCAGGCGCTGGCGGCAGGCACCCGGCGTGCTGCCGGGCGTGGGCGTCGCGCCTGCCGCGAGCCCGTCCTGGTCGTGATAGCCGAGCCCGCGGCAGCGCTGCCAGTTGGGGGCGGCGGCCTTGGGGTCGTAGCGCCAGAGTTCGGCGCCGGTGTCCGCGTCGAGCGCGACGATCTTGCTGTAGGCCGTGCACACGTACACGGTGGTGCCGATCTGCAGTGGCGTGTTCTGGTCTTCCGCGCCCGAGCCGTTGCTCTGCGGCACGTCGCCGGTGTGGGCGGTCCATGCGACCTTCAACTGGTCGACGTTGTCCCTGGTGATCTGGTCGAGCGCCGCGAAGCGGTCGCCCGCCGTGGTGTTGCCCCAGTGGCGCCATTCCTTCTGCGCGGCTTCGGGCTTGACCGGCACGACCGCAGGCACGGGGCCTTGCGCGACGACCACCGCGGCCGGCACGAAGGCATAGCCGCCGACCAGCACCAGGGCAACAGCCAGCAGCGCCGCAACGACGCGCGCCCCGCGCACGACCCTGGCGCCTGGCACGCGCACCAGCGCCGGGTAGGCCAGCGCCACCAGCACGCCCAGCACGCCGAACGCCACCAGCCGCGACACCAGCGGCCAGAAATTCCAACCCGCATCCCGCACGGCCCACACCGCAGTGCCCACCAGCGTCAATGCGAAGAGCCAGGCGCCGGTCGGCCGGTGCCTGGCAACGAGCAGGCCCGAAACCAGCAGCGCAAGGCCGGCCAGCACGAAGTACCAACTGCCGCCCAGGGCCGCGAGGTAGGCGCCGCCGACCGCGAGGAAGGCGCCCATCAGCATCGTGAGCGCACCGAGCGCGATCAGCCCGATCGACACCGCGAGCGGCCTTCGTCTTTGTTCCATGGAACCGAACCCCTTGTGCTGGCCTGACGTTCCAGTCTGCCATGAAAAAAGCCGGCGCAATGGCCGGCTTCTTGGGGGGAGGCTTGGATGCTTCAGCGCATCATGCGGTCGCCAGTGCGGCCGGACGGGCCAGGCGCACCGCGTGCATCCAGGCGCGGCGCAGCACGGCCGGCGAGCGCGATTCCTCGGGAATCAGCAGGAAGCCGCGGTCGCGCAGCGTGGTACCCAGCGCGATCTGGCTGGTCAGCACGGTCAGCGGAATCGCCAGCAGCAGCGGCAGGCCGACCGGCATGAGCCAGATCAGCGCGCTCGGGTCGATCAGGGCGACGCCGACGGCCAGGGCGGCGATCACCAGCGTCATGGGAGCCAGCTGCGAGGCGGCGATCTTCCACGGCACGGCGGCGGCTTCACGCGGGGGCGACTTCCAGTCGAGCTTGATGCCGGTGAGGGCCACCACCACGAACAGCGAGTGCGCGAGCATGCGGACCGGAGCCTGCACGATGGCCAGGAAGCTTTCGAGCGCGGAGCTCTTCACCAGGCCCCACACACCGCCGTACTGGCGTTGTTCACCGCGCATCAGCACGGCGGCGATGCCCAGCACGCGCGGCAGGAACAGCAGGCACAGGGTCCAGACCCACAGGCCGGCCAGTTCGGCGGGCAGCACGTTCCAGCTCGACACGATGCTCGAACCGCTCAGCCACAGGGCGGTGCCCAGCGTCAGGAAGGCAAGCCACAGCGGAGCCGAGACATAAGCCATGGTGCCGGTCACGAACATTGCGCGGTGCACCGAGTGGATGCCGGGTTCGGCCATCAGGCGGGCGTTCTGCAGGTTGCCCTGGCACCAGCGGCGGTCGCGTTGCAGCTCGGCCAGCAGGTCCGGCGGTTGCTGCTCGTAGCTGCCGACCAGGTCGGACACCAGCCACACGTTGTAGCCGGCACGGCGCATCAGCGCGGCTTCCACGAAGTCGTGCGACATGATGCCGCCCGACATGCCGCCGGTGCCCTTGATCGGGGCCAGCGCGCAATGCTTCATGAAGGGCTCGACGCGGATGATGGCGTTGTGGCCCCAGTAGTGCGATTCGCCCAGTTGCCAGAACTGCATGCCCAGCGTGAACAGGCGGCCCGTCACACGGGAAGCGAATTGCTGTGCGCGGGCGTGCAGCGTGACGTGGCCGATGGCCTGCGTCGCGGTCTGGATGATGCCGGCGCTCGGGTTGGCTTCCATCAGCTTGACCATCGAGGTCAGGCAGTCGCCGCTCATCACCGAGTCGGCGTCGAGCACGACCATGTAGCGGTAGTCCTTGCCCCAGCGGCGGCAGAAGTCGGCCACGTTGCCGGCCTTGCGGTGCGTGCGGCGGGTGCGCAGGCGGTAGTACACCTCGACCTGCGGCTGGTTCGGGCTTTCGGCCAGCGCGGCGCGTAGGTCTTCCCAGGCGGCGCGTTCGGCGGCGGCGGTCTCGGGGTTGTAGCTGTCGGACAGCACGAACACGTCGAACTGCTTGGCGTGGCCGGTGGCAGCGACGGATTCGCAGGTGGCGCGCAGGCCGGCGAATACGGTGGCCACGTCCTCGTTGCAGATCGGCATGATGATCGCCGTGCGTGCCTCGGGGTTCATCGGATGGTTGGCGACCTGCTTGGCCGACAGCGCGTGCTTGTCACCGCGCACCGAAACGTAGAAGCCCATGAGGGCGGTCACGAAGCCGGTGACGACCCAGCCGGACAGCAGGCCGTAGAGGCCGATCTGGCCGTATTCGAGCCAGACGTTGTCGTAGTCGGGTTGCACGCTGGCGAACAGCGACGACGCGATCACGGTGCTCAGCAGGATGAGCATCATGAAGGCGAGGCGGCGCCGGGCGGCGGCACGTTGCCAGGGTTGCTTGGTTTCAGTGGCGGCCTGGGTTTCGGCGTCGCGGCCGGCGCCCAGCTTCACGAGCGCGGCGGTGCCGAGGCTGTTCCAGAAACCGCGCCAGGGGCGGGGCACCATCGAGCCGCGGTTGATGGGGGGCGCGGTGACGGCGTTGGGGTGGCGTTCCTCGCGCACCGGGCTGCGGTGTGCGAAGTCGGTCTCCGCCAGAACATTCAGATGCGAAAAGTCGTTTGGCTTCATGTGATTTACCAACGTTGCTTGTCGAGGGAAGGGGTGTCGCCAATGGCCGGAAGGCGCTTGAAGACGCAATCGGTAGCGGCGCCGCCTGCGCTTGCGAGCGCGGCCAGCGAATGACCCGCGGCGCGGGGCCGCGAGGGGGAAAACTGCTTTTGACGCAGGCCGTCGCGCTGCTGGCGCAGTGCGAAAGATGGGCTGGTGAGTGCTGTCATGCCTGTACAGGGGCAAACCCTGTGCCAGGCTGGAAAAACGCTTTCAGATCAACGACTTGGGCCGATCTGGATGCCGTTTTGACGGTGGAGGCGGGCTGGCGGCCCCCAAAACCCCCGAATTTGTCGCTGAATCCCGACAAGCCTGCCGGGCTCGTGCGGTTTGGCTATACAAATCAACGACTTAGCTGCGTCGCTACTCGGCGACAGGGTCGCTACCCCCAGCGACAGCGTCGGCCTTGAAGTGCCCGGGCGTGAGCTCGTGCTTCTGCAACAGCCGGTAGAACTCCGTGCGATTCCGGTCGGCCAGGCGGGCTGCGTCGGCCACGTTGCCGTCCGTCAGCTTGAGCAGGCCGACAAGGTAGTCGCGCTCGAAGCGCTGCTTGGCCTCGGCATAGGTCTGGACCTCGACGCTGGGCACGCGCAGCGCGCGCTGCACCAGCGCCAGCGGGATCAGCGGCGAGCTCGACAGCGCGCACACCTGCTCCACCACGTTGAACAGCTGGCGCACGTTGCCCGGCCAGGCGGCCGTGGTCAGCGCCTTCAGCGCCTCGGGCGCGAAACCCGACAGCCGCTTGCCGTACTTGGTCGACAGCCGCTGCAGGAAGTGGTTGGCCAGCAGCGGGATGTCTTCGCGCCGCGCCGACAGCGGCGGCAGCGTGAGCGTCACCACGTTCAGGCGGTAATAGAGGTCTTCGCGGAACTGCCCGGCTTCCATCGCGGCGTCGAGGTCGCGATGGGTGGCCGAGACGATGCGCACGTCGACCTGGATCGACTGGCTCGCGCCCAGCGGGCGCACCGCGCGCTCCTGCAGCACGCGCAGCAGCTTGACCTGCAGGGCGGGCGGCATGTCCCCGATTTCGTCGAGCAGCAGCGTGCCGCCGTCGGCCTGCTGGAACAGGCCCTTGTGGTTGGCATGGGCGTCGGTGAAGGCGCCCTTCATGTGGCCGAACAGCTCCGACTCGAGCAGCGCCTCGGGGATGGCGCCGCAATTGACCGCCACGAAAGGCTTGTCGGCGCGCGCGCTGGCCTTGTGGATGGCACGCGCCAGCAGTTCCTTGCCGGCGCCGGAGTCGCCGCGCAGCAGCACCGAAGCATCCGACTTGGCCACCATGCGCGCCTCGGCCAGCAGCTCGGCCATGCGGTTGCTGCGGCTCACGATCTCGGAGCGCCAGCTGTCGTCGCCGGTCTTGCTCGGCGTGGTGGTCGGCGCGCCGAGGGCCAGCGCCTGGGAGATCTTGTCGAGCAGCTCGCGGCCGTCGTAGGGCTTGGTGAGGTAGGTGAACACGCCGCGCGCCGTGGCCTCGACCGCGTCGGGGATGGTGCCGTGCGCGGTCAGCAGGATGACGGGCAGCGACGGATGGCGCTTGCGGATCTCGTCGAACAGCTGGAGGCCGTCGCGCCCGGGCAGGCGCACGTCGCTCAGCACCAGTTGCGGATGCTCGATCTCGAGCTGGGTGAGCGCGGTTTCGGCCGAGGTCACGGCCGTGACCTGGTAACCCGCCGAGCTCAGCCGCATCGAGAGCAGCCGCAGCATGTCCGGGTCGTCGTCGACCACGAGGAGGCGGGCGCCGGTAGTGCTCATTGGCTGGATCTGCTTCCGTTGGGAGGTGGGTTGGCCGGCAGCGTGTTGGGCCGGGCGAAGCTGCGTTCGATGGCGCGCAGCGCCTCGATGCGGTCGTTCAACTGGTCGATGCGGCGCTGGCTGTCGCGCAGCTGCTGCGCCTGCTTGTCGCGGTCGTCCTCGACGCGGCGCTGTTCCACGTAGCGCGCGGCCAGGGCGCGCGACAGCGGCTGCAGGGCCTGCGCCTCGGGCGACGGGTTGGCGTTCACGCGCTGCAGCAGGCCCAGGGCGCGCGCCAGGTCGGCCGGCGTTCGCGTCTGCGAAAGCAGCAGCGCCAGCTGCATCTGGGTGGTGGGCGAATCGCCGGGGTCGCCGATGCGCGCGATCTCGGCGCTCAGGTCGGCGCCGTTCAGCGGGCGCACCTTGTCGGCATACGACAGCATGGCGGCCACGGGCCCCTGCGTCATCAGCGTGAAGAGCGAGGCCGGCTGCGTGGCGGGCGCCTTGGGTTCGGCCTCGACCGGCATCACGCGCGGCAGGACCACGGGCGGCGGCAGCGCATCGGCTTCCGGCGGCGGCTTGGGTTGCGTGGAGCAGGCGGTCAGCAGCAGGGCGAATGGCACGGCCATGGCCCCGGCGAAGATGGAACTGCGGACGAACGAAAAAGACATGGGTCGAAAAAGAGGACGCGGGGCGGTCAGGCAGTGTTGGAGTGGGGCCCGCGGTGTCAAGCCGTGCGCGGCAGTTCGATGCGAAAGCGAGCACCGGGACCGCCGGGCTGCAGGGTGATGCGGCCCCCGTGGGCTGCAATGTACTCCTGCACGATGGAAAGTCCGATGCCGGTGCCTTTCACCGTGTGCTCCGGCTGGCGTTCGCCGCGGAAGAAGGGCTCGAAGATCCGGTCGCGGTCGCCCTCGGCGATGCCCGGGCCGGCGTCGTTCACGTCGATGTGCACCGCCTCCGGCGTGCCCGACACCGCCAGCGTGATCACGCCGCCGGGCAGCGAGAAGCGGATCGCGTTGGACAGCAGGTTGGCGATGGCCGTGCCGAGCTTGGTGCGGTCCACCGTGATGGCGATCGGCTCGCCCTCGGCGCGCACGCGCAGGCCGTGCGACTGCCATTGCAGCCGCTGCGCCTCGATCTGTTCCTCGATCAGCGGCAGCAGCTCGGTGCGCTCGCGGCGCAGTTCGCGCGCCTCGAAGGCGGCGGCGTTGAAGCGCAGCAGCGCCTCGATCTGCCCCTGCAGCGCCACCGTGTTCTGCTGCAGGATCTGCGCCACCTCGAGCTGCGCCGGGTTCAGCGGCCCGGTCACGCCGTCTTCCAGCAGCGACACGCCTTCTCGCAGCGCCGCCAGCGGCGTCTTCAGCTCGTGCGACACGTGCCGCAGGAAGCGCGCCTTGTCGGCGTCGAGCTCGGTCAGGCGCAGCCGCAGCCATTCGAGCTGCTGCGACACGCGCCGTATGTCGGCCGGGCCGCGGATGTCGATGGGTTCGTCGAGCCGGTTCTGCCCGAGGCCGACGATGGCGTGCTCCAGCCGCTTGAAAGGCCGCGCCAGCCAGATGCCGAAGGCCAGCGCCAGCGACACCGCCAGCACGCTGGCGGCCACCACCTCGCGCATCAGCCGGCGGCGGGCGTTCTCGATGCGCTGGGCCAGCGCGTCGTTCTGCGTTTCGATCAGGAACTGCGCCTGCTGCGCGATGTTGGTGTTGAGCGCGTCGAGCTCGCGGAACTGCATCGCCATCGTGCTTTCGCGGGCGAGGGCGCTGTCGGCGCTGCCGCTCATCAGGCCCTCGATCACGCCGAGCTGGGTGCGCCACATCTCGATGCCGGCGGGCGGCAGTCCGTTCTTCTCGAGCCGCTCGAGCACCTGGTGCGCCTCGCGCGCCGCGTCGTCGAAGCGCCGGCGCAGCACCGCATCGTTCAGCACCAGCGACTGGCGCCCGGCGCGCTCCATGGCCGCGCTGCGCTCCGCCAGCGACTGCGACGCGCCCGACAGGCGCAGCGCGCGGGCGGCGGCGTCCCGGCTTTGCGTCATCAGCGCGTCGTACTGCAGCACCGAGCGCAGCGCCACGCCGACCAGCAGCGCGGTGATCAGCAGGAACGCGAACAGCAGCAGCTGCTGGAACGAACCCCGGATGGATGGCCGCTTCGCCATCAGTGGGCGAGCGCCGTGGGGGCTGGGGACATGGGCGACTCGCTCGTCAGCACCTCGCCGCGCAGCGTGTAGGCCAGCGAGCGGGTGATGCGCAGGTCGGTCATCTGGCCGACCAGGCGCGCGTCGCCCTCGAAGTTGACGACGCGGTTGCAGGCGGTGCGGCCCATGAGTTCGTTCGCGTCCTTGCGCGACGCGCCTTCCACCAGCACGCGCTGCGTGGTGCCGACCAGCGCCTGGCCGAAGCGCTTGACGTTGGCATCGATGACCGACTGCAGCGTGTGCAGGCGCGCGAGCTTCACTTCATGCGGCGTGTCGTCGTGCAGCGCGGCGGCCGGCGTGCCGGGGCGCGGGCTGAAGATGAAGCTGAAGCTGGCATCGAACTGGCAGTCGTCGATCAGCTTCATCATCTTGTTGAAGTCGTCGTCGGTCTCGCCGGGGAAGCCGACGATGAAGTCGCTGCTCAGGGTAAGTTCGGGCCGGATGGCGCGCAGCTTGCGTATCGTGCTCTTGTATTCCATGGCGGTGTAGCCGCGCTTCATGGCCATCAGGATGCGGTCGCTGCCGTGCTGCACCGGCAGGTGCAGGTGGCTCACGAGCTGCGGCACCTTGGCGTAGGCCTCGATCAGGCGGGGCGTGAACTCGTTGGGGTGGCTGGTGGTGTAGCGGATGCGCTCGATGCCGGGGATCTCGGCGACGTATTCGATCAGCAGCGCGAAGTCGGCAATTTCGGCGGTGTCGCCCATCCTGCCGCGGTAGGCATTCACGTTCTGGCCCAGCAGTGTGATCTCGCGCACGCCCTGGTCGGCCAGGCCGGCGATCTCGACGAGCACGTCGTCGAGCGGGCGGTTCACTTCCTCGCCGCGGGTGTAGGGCACCACGCAGTAGCTGCAGTACTTGGAGCAGCCTTCCATGATCGACACGAAGGCGGTGGCGCCTTCCACGCGCGCGGGCGGCAGGTGGTCGAACTTCTCGATCTCGGGGAAGCTGATGTCCACCTGCGGGCGGTCCAGGCGCTCGCGGTCGTTCAGCATCTCGGGCAGGCGGTGCAGCGTCTGCGGGCCGAACACGATGTCGACATACGGCGCGCGCGCGATGATGGCCTGGCCCTCCTGGCTGGCCACGCAGCCGCCCACGCCGATCTTCACGCCCTTGGCCTTCAGGTGCTTCACGCGGCCGAGGTCGGAGAACACCTTCTCCTGGGCCTTCTCGCGCACCGAGCAGGTATTGAACAGGATGAGGTCGGCCTCATCCACGTTCTGCGTGGGCTCGTAGCCCTGCGCGGCGTTGAGCACGTCGGCCATCTTGTCCGAGTCGTACTCGTTCATCTGGCAGCCGAAGGTCTTGATGAATACTTTTTTCATGGGAAATCTCTCGTGGCCCTGCGCGCTTCTTGCGCAGGGCGGGGCGGGGCGGTGCGGGCGCGCGAAGAAGAAAAAAGGCGTCGCGCCGCCCGGGCTTATTGCGTGTTGACGGTGTCGTTCGAGGTGAACGGCCAGATGTTCAGGAACGGCTTGTTCAGGGATTCGCGGCTGGCCGAGGCTTCGTCGGGCGTGAGGATCCAGACCTCGCGCAGCAGCCCGGCGGCGTCGCGCGTGTAGTTGACCAGGTACTTCTGGCCAATGATGGCGCCGGGCATGACCAGCATGTTCTGCGCGCTGCGGATGCGCGCGCCGGCGCCCAGGCGGTCGGGCCTGCCGTCGAGTTCGACGTCGGGCGCATTGGTGACCATGAACTTGCCGCGCAGCGTGCCGATGGGGAAGTTGCGGCCGCCGACCAGCGATTCGTTCTGCGTCTGCGGCCGGGGGACTTCGTCCTGGGCGCTGGCCGCGAGCGGGAAAACGCCGGCAGCGCCTGCGACGAGTGCGCAGAGCGCTATGAAAGTGAGAGCATTCGTGGGGTTCTTGCAGCGGTTCATGGGGTTTATCCAGAGGCTGTGGACCGGGGATTTTAACGAGGGGGTGTTCGTCCGACCGGTCGACGGCAGGTGGGTGTTCGGGCTTCGGGTTGACTTGCTTTACATTTCTTTACGGTGCCCGTGACCACCGTGGCACGACCGCTGATCCAATAGTCGCTGTCAGCCCAAAGTGCACAAGAACCCCATGAAAAAAAATGTCGCTGTCGCCCTTGCGGGCGTGTTGATCGTAGCCGTCGCGGGCGGCTGGTGGAGCATGTCCGCAGACAAGCCGGCCGCGAAGAGCGCCAAGGCCCCGGGTGCCGGCGGCGCGCCCGGCGGCAGCGGCGGGAACGGTGCACCGGCGCTCGTGACGCTGGCCACCGCGCAGAAGCAGGACGTGCCGGTGACGGTGCAGGTCAACGGCAGCGTGGTCTCGCTCAACAGCGTCGACCTGCGCCCGCAGGTAACGAACACGGTGAGCGCGGTGCACGTGAAGGAAGGCCAGTTCGTCAAGGCGGGACAACTGCTCTTCACGCTCGACGACCGCAACGACCAGGCCAACCTGGCGCGCGCCAGGGCCCAGCAGCAGAAGGACGAGGCCACGCTGGCCGACCTCGAACGCCAGTACAAGCGCAGCCAGGACCTGGTGGCGCAGAACTTCATCGCCAAGAGCGCCGCCGACGCCACGCTGTCGCAGCTCGAGGCGCAGCGCGCCGCCGTGGCCGCCGACCGCGCCGCCGTGCAGTCGGCCCAGGTGGCGCTGGGCTACGCCACCTTGCGCGCGCCCATTGCCGGGCGCATCGGCGCCGTCAACATCTATCCGGGCACGCTGGTGCAGCCGACGCTGTCGCTGGTCACGGTCACGCAGCTCGACCCGATCGCGGTGAGCTTCCCGGTGCCCGAAGGCAACCTGCAGGACCTGCTGGAGGCCGCGCGCTCGCGCTCGAAAGTCGAGGCGGTCGTCACCGGCCGCAAGGAGCCGCTGGCCGGCACGCTCGATTTCGTCGACAACACGGTCGATCCGCTGATCGGCACGGTGCGCGCCAAGGCGGTGTTCGCCAACGCCGACCAGGGCCTGTGGCCCGGGCAGTTCGTCGGCACGCGCATCACGGTGCGCACGCTCAACGGCGTCACGGTGGTGCCCGCCGCGGCGCTGATGATGCTGGCCGACGGCACGTCGCTCTACGTGGTGGATGAAGCCAAGACCGCCACGCGCCGCAAGGTGAAGGCGCTGCACACCTTCGGCACGAAGGTGGCCGTCAGCGGCGTGGAGCCCGGCGAGCAGGTGGTGATCGAGGGCAGCCAGAACGTGCGCCCAGGCGGCAAGGTCCGCGTCGACGTGAAGCCGCCGGCCGCTGCGCCCGGGGCTCCCGAGTCTCCGGCCAAGGGCACCACGGGCGTCACGCCCGGCAGCGCCGCGTCTTCGGACGGCACCGACATCAAGCCGCCGAAGCAGGGACGGGCATGAGCCGCCGGGCCGCTCCCAAGGCGAATACCGCAGCGCGAAGCGCGGAGGTTGCCAAATGAACATCTCGGAGCTCTGCATCCGTCGTCCCGCGATGACGGTGCTGCTGTCCGCCGCCGTGGTGGTCATCGGCATCTTTGCGTACTTCAGCATCCCCGTTGCCGCGCTGCCCAGCTACAACACGCCGGTCATCAACGTCAATGCGCAACTGCCGGGCGCGAGTCCGGACACCATGGCGTCGTCGGTCGCGCTGCCGCTGGAAAAGCAGTTCTCGACCATCCCGGGCCTGCAGACCATCAGCTCGGTGAACACGCAGGGCGTGACATCGCTCACGCTCGAATTCGTCAGCAGCCGCGACATCGATGCCGCCGCCGTCGACGTGCAGGCCGCACTGCTGCGCGCGCAGCGCCAGTTGCCGCAGGAACTGACGCAGCTGCCCTCGTACCGCAAGGTCAACCCGGCGGACGCGCCGGTGCTGTTCATCGCGCTGATCTCGCCGTCGATGAACCCGTCGGAGCTCAACGACTACGCCGAGAACCTGATCTCGCCCACGCTCTCGACCATCGACGGCGTGGCGCAGGTGGGCGTGTACGGGCGCAAGGCCTTTGCCGTGCGCATCAAGGCCAATGCCGACCTGCTCAACGCGCGCGGCATCACGCTCGACGAGCTGGCCAAGGCGGTGAACTCCGCCAACGCCAACACGCCGGTCGGCACCCTCGACGGCCCGCGCCAAACGCTCACCATCCAGGCCAACCGCCAGCTCATGAAGGCGGCCGACTTCGCCAAGCTCATCGTCGGCCAGCGCAACGGCTCGCCGGTGCGGCTCGATGAAGTGGCGACCATCGAAGACAGCTTCGAGTCGGTCAAGACCGCCAGCAGCTTCAACGGGCAAGACTCGATTTCGCTCGCCGTGCAGCGCCAGCCCAATGCCAACACGGTGCAGGTGGTGGACGCGGTGCGCGCGCTCATTCCGCGCTTCAAGGCCGAGCTGCCGCAGTCGGTCGAGATCCAGATGGTGAACGACCGCTCGCTGTCGATCCGCGAAGCCGTGCACGACGTGCAGCTCACGCTGCTGGGCACCATCGCGCTGGTGGTGCTGGTGATCTTCCTGTTCCTGCACCGGCTTGTGGCCACGCTGATTCCGGCGGCCACCATTCCCATCTCGCTGATCGGCGCGGTGGCGCTGCTCTACGCCTTCGGCTACAGCCTGGACAACATCTCGCTGCTGGGCATCACGCTGGCCGTGGGCCTGGTGGTGGACGACGCCATCGTGGTGCTCGAGAACATCATGCGCTACGTCGAAAAGGGCATGGACCCGTTCGCCGCGGCGCTGCGCGGCGCGCGCGAGGTGGGCTTCACTATCGTGTCGATCTCGATCTCGCTGGTGGCCGTGTTCATCCCGATCTTTTTCATGCCCGGCGTCATCGGCCTGCTGTTCCACGAGTTCGCGGTGGTGGTGGCGCTGGCGGTGCTGGTGTCCGCCGTGGTGTCGCTCACGCTGGTGCCGATGCTCGCGAGCCGGCTGCTCAAGCAGGTGCCGCGCAAGGAAGGCGCGATCGACCACGAGGAAGAGCACCCCGAGCCCGGCACCGCCATCGGCCGTGCCTTCGAGCGCGGCTACCGCTCGGTGCACGGCAGCTACATGCGCTCGCTCGACTGGACGCTGGGCCACCGCAAGCTGATGCTGCTGATGGCGGGGCTGACCTTCGTCGTCACCGGCTGGCTGTTCGCGACCATCCCCAAGGGCTTCTTCCCGGAAGAAGACATCGGCCAGATCCAGATCACGACCGAGGCGGCCGAGGACATTTCGTTCACCGCCATGAAGGCACTGCAGGACCGCGTGGCCGAGGCGCTGCAGGCCGACCCGAGCGTCGACTACGTCAGCTCCTTCGTCGGCGTGGGCGGCCCCACGGCCACGCAGAACTCGGGCCGCCTGTTCGCCGTGCTCAAGGCGCGCGGCGAGCGTCCGGCCATGGGCAAGGTGCTCGAGTCGCTGCGCCAGCGCTTCCGCGAGATCCCGGGCATCGCCGTCTACATGCAGCCGGTGCAGAACCTGCGCCTGGGCGGCCGCCAGAGCAAGGCGCGCTTCCAGTACACGCTGCAGAGCGTGAACGCGGGCGAGATGGTGCCCTGGGCCACCAGGCTCATGGAGCGCATGCGCGCCGACCCGGCTTTCCGCGACGTCACCAGCGACTCGCAGAACCGCGGCCTGCAGGCCACGCTCGACATCGACCGCGACAAGGCCGGCGTGCTGGGCGTGGCGGTGGGCGACCTGCGCACCGCCCTCTACAACGCGTACGGCGACCGCCAGATCGGCAGCATCTACGGCGCCAGCAACACCTACCAGGTGATTCTTTCGGCCGCCGACAGCGACCGCCAGTTCGAGGAAGACGTGGCGCGCCTGTCGGTGCGCAGCACCACCGGCAAGCTGGTGCCGCTTTCTGCCTTCTCGACCGTGAAGCGCACCGTGGGGCCGACCTCGGTCAACCACCAGGGGCAGCTGCAGGCGGTGACGGTGTCGTTCAACCTCGGCCCCGACGTTCCGCTGGGCAACGCGACCGCCAAGATCGACCAGTTCAAGGACGAGCTGAAGATGCCGCAGTCGATCATCACCACCTACGGCGGCGACGCGGCGGTGTTCCAGAGCTCGCAGTCGAGCCAGGCGGTGCTGCTGGTGCTGGCGGTGCTGGTCATCTACGTGCTGCTGGGCGTGCTGTACGAGAGCTACATCCACCCGATCACCATCCTGGCGGGGCTGCCCTCGGCGGCGGTGGGCGCGCTGATTTCGCTGAAGATCTTCGGCTTCGACCTGACGCTGATCGCCACCATCGGCATCCTGCTGCTGATCGGCATCGTGAAGAAGAACGCCATCATGCTGATCGACTTCGCGCTCGACGCGCAGCGCACCGAAGGCCTGAGCCCGGTGGAGGCGATCCGCGAAGCCTGCCGGCTGCGCTTCCGCCCGATCCTGATGACCACGCTGGCCGCGCTGATGGGCGCGCTGCCGCTCGCGCTGGGCCTGGGCGCCGGCGCCGAACTGCGCCAGCCGCTGGGCGTGGCGGTGGTGGGCGGGCTGATCTTCTCGCAGGTGATCACGCTGTACATCACGCCGGCCATCTACCTGGCGCTGGACCGCTACAGCGGCACCGGGCCGATGGTCGATCTGCCGGGCGAGGCCAAGGTCGAAGCCGGCGGCGCGCCAGGCCATTCGGCGGCCTCGCACGCCTGAGGCGCGCGCCCGCTCAGGTCGTGGTTTCGTCGAGCGTGTCGCCCACCGCGAGGTGGGTGGTGTCGCTCCAGCCCACGAGGCTGAAGCCCTCCGGCGTCCACAGCATGCGGTTGATGGCGGCGTTGCCCAGCTGCCAGGTGCGCGGCGCCTGCAGCCCCTGGCGGGTGGCGGCGCGGTAGAGCACGTCCATCACGCCGCCGTGCGCCACCAGCACGACCAGTTCGCCCGGATGGCGTGCCGCAAGCTCGGCGGCCACGCCGGTCACGCGGTCGCGGAATGTCAGCAGGCTCTCGCCGCCCTCGGGCTCGAATTCGGGGTCGCGCTCGCGCCAGCGCTTGGCCTGCGCGGGCAGCGTGGCCTCGATCTCGGCAAAGCTCAGGCCTTCCATGTTCCCGAAGGCCCGCTCGCGCAGGCGCGGCTCGGGCTGCACGGCCAGGCCGTGGGGCTCGGCGATGGCCTGGGCGGTCTGCCAGGCGCGCGACAGGTCGCTGGCGTAGACGACGCCGATGGGCTCGTCGGCCAGCGCCGCGCCTGCACGCTGCGCCTGCCAGAGGCCCGTGGCGTTGAGCCCGATGTCGATGTGGCCCTGGATGCGGGTGTCGACGTTCCAGGCGGTTTCGCCGTGGCGAACGGCGATCAGACGGGTGGCTTCTTCCATCCGCGGGATTCTAGAAGGCGCTACTTTAGAGCCGTCGGCAGTTCGATGTTCACCCGGCGCTCGCCCTGCGGCGGGTTCGGGAAGCCCTGCAGCGCGGCCTGGAACATCACGGGCAGCACGGCCGCGCTCGAGCTGTAGGGGCCGTCGTTGCGCGCGCGGGTCTCGTAGACCACGCGGTTGGAGCCGGCCTCGCGCAGCACGATGCTGACTTCGCGCTCGTACCAGGGGTTCGACGGCTGGGCGAACACCGGCCCGCCGTACCAGCCGCCGCCGTACCAGCGGCGCCCGTAGTAGCCGTAGCCGCCGCCCCATCCGTAGCCCCAGGGGCCGTCGTAGAGCCAGGGGTCGGCCCAGGGCGAGAGGCCGGCCGTCACGCGGGCGCCGATCTGCGCGTTGTACTGGGGATGGGCGTCGTCGCGGCGCAGGCCGACCTTGTCGAGCGCCGCGGCTGCCATGGCTTCGAGCGAATCCTGCCGGGCGCCGTCGGCCTGCTGCGAGGGCAGGCGGTCGAAGCGGTAAGTGGCGCCGGGTGGCACCGGGCCGAGGGAAGAGAAGCTCTTCACATCGCTGTCGACCACCCAGGAGGTGGCGCAGCCGGTCAGGCTTGCTATGAGAAGAAGAGCTGAAAGCGCACGTTTCATGAGGGTCTCCGGGCAAGGCTGCCCAAAATTCCCCTGGGTTGCCCGAATCAGCCCTGGACGATGCGCAGTGCTGAGGGTGCCTGGGAGAGCAAGTCGAAGGAAGGCGTGTCGAAGGCCTTGTCGCCGTCGTCATCCGCCACGCCGGTCGCCTTGAGACCCTTGAAATCGTGCCGTGTTCCGTCGAGCAGGTGCGAAGGCACCACGTTCTGCAGCGCGGTGAACATGTTCTCGACGCGGCCGGGGTACTTCTTGTCCCACTCGCGCAGCATTTCGCCGACCTGCTTGCGCTGCAGGTTTTCCTGGCTGCCGCACAGGGTGCACGGAATGATCGGGAACTCGCGGTGCTGGGCCCAGCGCACGGTGTCTTTCTCGGCCACGTAGGCCAGCGGGCGGATCACGACGTGCTTGCCGTCGTCGCTCACCAGC
Source organism: Variovorax sp. PMC12 (assembly GCF_003019815.1). Lineage (NCBI taxonomy): Bacteria > Pseudomonadati > Pseudomonadota > Betaproteobacteria > Burkholderiales > Comamonadaceae > Variovorax > Variovorax sp. PMC12. Next base: position 3,057,587 of record NZ_CP027773.1, on the reverse strand, counting down.
TTGGGCGGCATGCTCTTGAGCTTGCCGGCAAAGAACATGTTGAGGAAGAAGGTCTGCAGCATGTCGTCGCGGTGGTGGCCCAGCGCGACCTTGGTGGCGCCCAGCTCGTCGGCCACGCGGTACAGGATGCCGCGGCGCAGCCGGCTGCACAGGCCGCAGGTGGTCTTGCCCTCGGGAATGACGCGCTTGACGATGCTGTAGGTGTCCTGGTTCTCGATGTGGAAGTCCACGCCCAGTTCGCTCAGGTACCTGGGCAGCACTTCTTCGGGAAAGCCGGGCTGCTTCTGGTCGAGGTTGACCGCCACGATGTCGAAGTGAATGGGCGCGCGCGCCTTCAGCTTGAGCAGGATGTCGAGCAGCGCGTAGCTGTCCTTTCCGCCCGAGACGCACACCATGACCTTGTCGCCCTCCTCGATCATGTTGTAGTCGACGATGGCCTGCCCGACCTGGCGGCACAGGCGCTTTTCGAGCTTGTGCGTCTCGCGTTCGATCTTGAGGGAATTGGCAGTGGCGTCGGCGGCGGCGGGCGCCTCGTCGATCCAGACGGCGTTCATGGGCAGGCTACTTCGGGGAGTCGGGGGAGGAGGTGATTGTCCCCGATCCCCATGCCACGCGCTACGCGGCGGGAAAAGCCGTGGTTCTTCCCGCTACCACTGGCCGGCTTCCATGCGGATCGCCACTTCGCAGTCGTCGAAGATTTCGAGCTTGGCGATCTTCACGCGCACGCCCACCACGCCGGGCAGCTGCAGCAGCCGCTGCACCAGCTTGCCGATCAGGCTTTCGAGCAGGTTGACGTGCTCGGCGGTGCACTCGTCGATGATGATGCGGCGCACCTTGCGGTAGTCGAGCACATGGAAGATGTCGTCGTCCTGCGGCAGCAGCGGCTGCGGGCCGAGGCTGAGTTCGGCATCGACCTGGATCGGCTGCGGTGCCGTCTTCTCGTGGTCGAGGATGCCCAGGTTGGCGTCGAAGCGCAGGCCCTGGAGGGTGAGTGTCTGGCGGCCCTGCGTGGGCGCGGCCGCGGGCTGGGAAGATGCGGTGGACATGGTGGTGGTGCTCACATGAGCGAGAAATCGCGCTCGAATTTCATCAGGTGCTGGCCGCCGTCCACCAGCAGGGTGGTGCCGGTGATGGAGCTGTTTTCCAGCGCGAACTTCACCGTGGCGCTCACGTCGGCCGGGGTGGAGGAGCGGCCCAGCGGCGACAGCTTGTGCAGCTGCGCGAACTTGTCGTCGTCGAGCATGTGGCTCGCCAGCGTGAGGCCGGGCGCCACGCCCACCACGCGCACGCGCGGCGCCAGCGCCAGCGCCAGCATCGGCGTGGCGGCTTCCAGCGCGGCCTTCGAGAGCGTGTAGCTCAGGAAGTCGGGGTTCGGGTTCCAGAGTTTCTGGTCGAGCAGGTGGACCACCGCGCCTTGCGCATCGCGCGCGCTCACGTGTTCGTTCAGCGCCTGCGCCAGCAGGATGGCCGCCCCGGTGTTGCTGCGCGCATGGCGCTCCATGAGCGCGTAGCTGAAGGTGGCGGCCTCGTCGTGCTCGAACAGCGCGGCGCTGTGCACCACCGCGTCGACGCTGCGAAAGCGCGCGACCACGCGGGGCAGCAGGGCGCGCGTGGCGGCCTCGTCCTCGAGGTCGGCGGCGAAGAGGGCCGAGTCGCCCGAAAGCGCGGCGCAGTCGGCCACCGTCTGCTCGGCTTCGGCGCGCGAGTTGCGGTAGTGCACCGCCACCTGCCAGCCGCTGGCGGCGAGCGCCAGTGCGATGTCGCGGCCCAGCCTGCGGCCGGCACCCGTGACGAGAACGGTTCGGCGGGCGGGGGAGGAGGATGCGGTGCTCATGCGGAGGGGAAATGGGAGGAGAGAGACAATGGCGCCGTGACGACAACGACAACCCCCAGCAGTTTACCCACCGCCCTCGATCACCTCATCGCGCGTTCCGTCGAACGCGCGGGCGGCTGGATCGGGTTCGACCGCTTCATGGCGCTGGCCCTGTACGCACCCGGCCTCGGCTACTACGCCAACAGCTCCGCCAAGTTCGGCCACATGCCGTCTTCTGGCAGCGACTTCGTGACCGCGCCCGAACTCACGCCGATGTTCGGCCAGACGCTGGCCGCGCAGGTGGCCGAGGCGCTGGAGAAGACCGGCACCTCCACGGTGTGGGAATTCGGCGCGGGCTCCGGCGCGCTGGCCGTGCAACTGCTGCATGCGCTCGACGAAATGGGGCGCACCGACGTGCGCTACCGCATCGTCGACCTGTCGGGCACTCTGCGCGAGCGGCAGCAGCAGGCGCTGGTGCGCTATGCGGACCGCGTCGAGTGGCTCAATGAACTGCCCGAGTCGATGGAGGGCGTGGTCGTCGGCAACGAAGTGCTCGACGCGATGCCGGTGCAACTGCTGGCGCGCGTGGGGGGCCAGTGGTTCGAGCGCGGCGTGGTGCGCAACGCGCAGGACGACGGCTGGGCCTGGGCGGACCGCCCGACCGAGCTGCGGCCGCCGGTCGACGTGCCCGGCGAGCACGACTACCTCACCGAGATCCATCCCCAGGCCAGGGCCTTCATCGCGACGCTGGCGGACCGTCTGAAGAAAGGCGCGGCCTTCCTGATCGACTACGGCTTCCCCGAGGCCGAGTACTACCACCCGCAACGCCACATGGGCACGGTGATGTGCCACCGCGCGCACCAGGCCGATGGCGATCCGCTGTCCGACGTGGGCTACAAGGACATCACAGCGCATGTGGACTTCACGGGGATTGCGCTTGCTGGTCAGGATGCGGGGCTTGAGGTGCTGGGCTATGCGAGCCAGGCGCGGTTTCTGCTGAACTGCGGGTTGCTGGGGAGGATGGAACTTGGGGGCACTGCCGAGCGGGCTATGGCTGCGCGGCTGATCCATGAGCATGAGATGGGGGAGTTGTTCAAGGTTGTCGGGTTTGCCGTGGGGGAGGCTTGGGAGGCGATGGGGTTTGTTGAGGGGGATCGCAGCCACACCTTGTGAACACGGCCATGGATGCTCCTCTCGCGCTAGCTGTTTCCATCTACAGTCGGCGCTGTCAAAAAAGGGAGGAAGTGTCATGGTCAGTATGGAGTCGCTTACGTTCGATGTCGCCGAATGCACGCTCGGCGAAAGCAGCGAGAACCATCGTTTCTGGATGAGTGCAGCGGGTGTGGCGCATCTGATGCGCTTCAGGGCGGTGCCGGTCGATTGGCAATTCGACCTGACCATGCCCGATGCTGCGGCCGCCTTCTACCGACAGCAATGCATCGACAACCGAGGCGTCATGCTGTCGATGGAAGTCGTGAAGGTGATGGGGCTCGAGGTGCTGAGTGGCCTGTTCAAGTACCGAGCACCGACACCAGGCAGTCTTGCGATGTACTACGTAGGCATCCTGTGGATTCCATTTGGCGATTGCAACTACCAGATCAATATCGAGGCACAGGAAATCGGCACTACCGGTATTCGCGAGGCCGCGGTCATGGCCCTCGAAGGGGACAAGTGGCCCATTCCCGATGCCGAACCGATCGAGCTGGCGGAGGGTGAAAGTCTGTTTGAGAGGATGCGGGCCACGCCGTTGCGGGTCATTCCCTCGGACAGCGCGGCCTACGATGCGATGTTCCCCTCCCATCCGCTGTCGCTCGTGCGTGCAAGGCTGAGGGAGGTTGCCGGAACGCTGGAGGGCGACGCCGGCCTCACTGCGCTCAAGCCGTTCCGCGTGAAGCGGAAATGGCAGTTCTGGAAGAAATAGCGCGACCCAGTGCGGCTTGTCGCCTTTTTGGGGGAAGCTGGGTAAATGCGCGAGGGGCCATAAGCAAGCAACGAATCGTTCTTTCGCAATGGCGGCGGTTAGGCCTAGAGTGGCAGGCTTGCCCACGCAGAGCCTTGATCGATTCAGGCGTCGCCGTCCATGACCTCTCATGCCGTTCCCTTCAACGCCGCAGGCGTTTCACAGCACTTCGAAGTGCGCCCCTTCGACACCCCCGTAGGCGCCGAAATCGTCGGCCTCGACATCTCGAAGCCGATCAACGCCGAAGACTTCGCGCGCATCCACCGCGCGCACCTGGATCACCATGTGGTCGTGTTCCGCAACCAGCAGATCACCCCGCAGCAGCACATAGATTTCAGCCGCCGCTTCGGCCCGCTCGAAATCCACGTGCTCCATCAGTTCCAGCTGAAGAACCACCCGGAAATCCTGATCGTCTCCAACATCAAGGAGAACGGCGAGCCCATCGGCCTGGGCGACGCGGGGGTCTACTGGCATTCGGACATCTCGTACAAGCCCAAGCCCAGCCTCGGTTCGCTGCTGCATGCGCAGGAGCTGCCCAGCGAGGGCGGCGACACGCTGTTCGCCGACCAGCATCTGGCCTGGGAAGCGCTGAGCCCCGAGTTGCAGCGGCGCATCCTGCCGCTCAAGGCCGAGCACAGCTACCTCGCTAAGTACGAAGAGCTGCGCGCAAAGAACCCGTGGCGGCCCAAGCTCTCGCAAGAACAGATCGACCAGGTCGCGCCAGCCGTGCAGCCCGTGGTGCGCACGCACCCTGAAACCGGCCGCAAGGCGCTGTTCGTCAGCGAGCATTTCACGACGCGCATCGTCGGCCTGCCGCAGGACGAAAGCGACGCACTGCTGGCCGAGCTCTTCGCGCACAGCGTGAAGCCCGAGTTCGTGTACCGCCACCAGTGGGCTCCGCACGACCTCGTGTTCTGGGACAACCGCTCGCTGATGCACCTCGCAGCCGGCACGCCCGACCACCTGCGCCGCCGCCTCAACCGCACCACCATCGTCGGCGACACGCCTTTCTGATTCTTCCGGGACCACAGTCAATGAACCGCTTCACCCGCAAAGCCGCCGCGCTCGCCGCCGGCCTCAGTCTCCTGGCCGGCAGCCTGGCCGCGCATGCCGAGGGCCAGATCCGCATCGCCGAACAGTTCGGCATCGTCTACCTGTTGCTCAACGTGGCGCAGGAGCAGAAGCTCATCGAGAAGCACGCCAAGGCGGCCGGTGTGGACGCCAAGGTCGAATGGGTCAAGCTCTCGGGCGGCTCGGCGGTGAACGACGCGCTGCTGTCCGGCAACATCGAGATTGCCGGCGCCGGCGTGGGGCCGCTGCTCACGCTGTGGGACCGCACCAAGGGCAAGCAGAACGTGAAGGGCGTGGCCTCGCTGGGCAACTTCCCGTACTACCTGGTGACCAACAATCCGAACGTGAAGTCGATCGCCGACTTCACCGACAAGGACCGCATCGCGCTGCCCGCGGTGGGCGTGTCGGTGCAGTCGCGCGTGCTGCAGTTCGCTTCGGCCAAGCTGTGGGGCGACAAGGAGTTCAACCGGCTCGACAAGATCAGCGTGGCGGTGCCGCACCCCGACGCGGCCGCGGCCATCATCAAGGGCGGCACCGAGATCACGGGCCACTTCGGCAATCCGCCGTTCCAGGAGCAGGAGCTGGCGGGCAATCCGAATGCGCGCATCGTGCTCAACTCGTACCAGGTGCTGGGCGGGCCGTCGTCGGCCACGGTGCTCTATGCGACGGAGAAATTCCGCAGCGAGAACCCGAAGACCTACAAGGCTTTCGTCGATGCGCTCGACGAGGCCGCGAAGTTCGTCACCGCCAATCCGGAGAAGGCGGCGGACATCTACCTGAAGGTGAGCAACGCCAAGCTCGACCGCGAGCTGCTGCTGAAGATCATCAGGAACCCCGAGGTGCAGTTCAAGACCACGCCGCAGAACACCTATCCGCTGGCGGAGTTCATGCACCGGGTGGGCGCGATCAGGAACAAGCCGGCTTCGGTGAAGGACTACTTCTTCGACGATGCGCAGAACGTTTCGGGGAACTGATGGGCACGGCGAAGGTGCGTTCGGGGTTTGACTCGTTCCCCCTCTGGGGGAAGGCAGGGATGGGGGAGGGCAGGGCGGTGGCCAAGCAGGCGCTGTCTGCCCCCACCCCAGCCCTCCCCCAGCGGGGGAGGGAGCAGGACGCCAACGCACCGCTGCTCCAGGTCGACAACGTCAGCCTCGAATACCGCACCCCCGAGCGCGTGGTGCGCGCCACGCACCGCGTGAGCTTCGACGTCCATGCCGCCGACCGCTTCGTGCTGCTCGGCCCCTCGGGCTGCGGCAAGTCCACGCTGCTGAAGGCCGTGGCCGGCTTCATTGCGCCGGTCGAAGGCGAGATCCGCCTCGAAGACCGGCGCGTGACGCAGCCCGGGCCCGACCGCATCGTCGTGTTCCAGGAGTTCGACCAGCTGCCGCCGTGGAAGACGGTCAAGCAGAACGTGATGTTCCCGCTGCTCGCCTCGCGCACGCTCGGCAAGAAGGAAGCGTCCGAGCGCGCGCTGCATTACCTCGACAAGGTGGGCCTGTCGAAGTTCGCCGACGTGCACCCGCACCAGCTGTCGGGCGGCATGAAGCAGCGCGTGGCGATTGCGCGTGCGCTGGCGATGCAGCCGCGCGTGCTGCTGATGGACGAGCCCTTCGCCGCGCTCGACGCGCTCACGCGCCGCAGGATGCAGCAGGAGCTGCTCGAACTGTGGGACGAGGTGCGCTTCACGCTGCTGTTCGTCACCCATTCGATCGAGGAGGCGCTGGTGGTGGGCAACCGCATCGCGCTGCTGTCGCCGCATCCGGGGCGCATGCGCGCGGAGATCAACAGCCACGGCTTCTCGCTCGACAGCCTGGGCAGCGCCGAATTCCAGGGCACGGCGCAGCGCATCCACGACATGCTTTTCGAGGAAGAGCACGAGGTCATTGCATGAGCCCCGCCTTTCTCCCTCCCCTTCCGGGGAAGGGCAGGGGTGGGGGCAAGCAGCGTATCCATCGCGCGCCCCGCCTGCCCCCATCCCGACCTTCCCCCGGAGGGGGAAGGAGCAATACATGAGCACTCTCACGCCTCCCATCCGCCCCGAGTACGAGCGCACGCTCGAGCCCTTCACCGAACTGCCGGTCGAACGCACGCTGCCGCTGGGCACGCGCATCTGGTCGCAGGCCTGGCTGCGCAAGGGGCTGATCCTCGTCGCCATCGCCGTGCTGTGGGAGCTGGCCGCCCGCTGGCAGGACAACGACCTGCTGCTGCCCACTTTCACCGCCACGGCGCGCGCGCTGTTCGAGGGGCTGGCCAGCGGCGAGCTGATCGAGAAGGTGCGCATCTCGCTCGCGGTGCTGCTGCAGGGCTACCTGGCCGGCGTGCTGCTGGCCTTTGCGCTCACCACGCTGGCCGTGTCGACGCAGGTCGGCCGCGACCTGCTGGACACGCTCACGTCCATGTTCAACCCGCTGCCCGCCATCGCGCTGCTGCCGCTGGCGCTGCTGTGGTTCGGGCTGGGCCGGGGCAGCCTGGTGTTCGTGCTGATCCATTCGGTGCTGTGGCCGCTGGCCCTCAATACCTACGCGGGCTTCCAGGGCGTGCCCGAAACCCTGCGCATGGCGGGGCGCAACTACGGGCTGAAGGGCCTGCGCTACGTGCTGCAGATCCTGGTGCCGGCCGCGCTGCCGTCGATCCTGTCGGGGCTGAAGATCGGCTGGGCATTCGCCTGGCGCACGCTGATCGCGGCCGAGCTGGTGTTCGGCGCCTCGTCGGGCAAGGGCGGCCTGGGCTGGTACATCTTCCAGAACCGCAACGAGCTCTATACCGACCGCGTGTTCGCGGGCCTGGCGATGGTGGTGCTCATCGGGCTGCTGGTGGAGAGCCTCGGCTTCAAGACGCTGGAGCGGCTGACGGTGCGCCGCTGGGGCCAGCAGCGCTAGCAGCCGGCGGATTCAGGCGCCGGCCCCCGGCGTGCCAAAGCGGCCCCGGCTCGGGTCTAATCGCAGGTTTTGGCACGCGTTTCCTCCTCTCCCATGAGTTCTTCCTCTTCCGACCTCTCGCCGATCGCCGAAGCGCTGGCCGATGCCGCCGCCGCCCAGTCGATGCATTACTTCCGCACCCCGCTGGACATCATCACCAAGGCCGACGAAAGCCCCGTCACGCTGGCCGACCGCGCCGCCGAGACGGCGATGCGCCAGATCCTCGGCGCCCGCGTGCCGGCCGACGGCATCTACGGCGAGGAACACGGCCCCGAGCGGCTCGAGGCCGAGCGCGTCTGGGTGCTCGACCCGATCGACGGCACCCGCAGCTTCATCACCGGCTCGCCGCTGTGGGGCACGCTGATCGGCGTGCTGCAAGGCGGGCGCGTGGTGCTCGGCATGGTCGACATGCCGGCGCTCAAGGAACGCTGGATCGGCCGCAACGACGGCAGCGGCAAGGGCGCCACGCGCGACGGCCAGCCGGTGCGCGCGAGCAACTGCACCGAGGTGGCCAAGGCCCGCATCGTCACCACCTCGCCCGACATCTTCGCGCCCGCCGACTGGGCCGCCTTCGACAGGCTCAGCCGCCAGTGCGCGATGCGCCGCTTCGGCGGCGACTGCTACGGCTACGCCCAGCTGGCGGGCGGCACCATCGACCTGGTGGTCGAGACCGGCCTGCAGCCCTACGACTACCTCGGCCCGGCCGGGCTGATCGAGGCGGCCGGCGGCGTCATCACCGACTGGCAGGGCCAGCCGCTGGGCCTGAAGTCCGACGGAAGGGTCATTGCCGCCGCAACGCCCGAACTTCACCGACAAGCGATGGCCCTGCTCTCGGCCTAGACTGTCCGGCATGTTCCGCTGGCTGATCGTCGTCGTCCTTGCCCTGGTGCTCATGAGCGGCCTGACCGCCTGGCTGCGCCGCTTCGGGTTCGGGCGGCTGCCCGGCGATTTCGAGTTTCGCGCCTTCGGCCGCGAGTGGCAGCTGCCGATAGCGAGCACCGTGGTGCTCAGCATGATCGCGGCGCTGGTCGCGCGCCTGCTGTAGCGGCGCCCCTGACCTGAGAGAGAGAAGACCCCCGCAATGAGAGCCTGCGTAGACATCGGTGGCACCAAGGTGGCCGTGAGCCTTTCCCCCTCGAGCGACAAGCCGCTGGTCGGCCGCCGCAGCGAGCCGACCGCCAAGACCGGCGACAACGACGCGGTGGCGGTGCAGATCATCCGCATGATCGAAGAGGTGTGCGCGGAGCAGGGCGTCGATCCGGGCACGGTCGACCGGGTGGGCGTGTCGTCCACCGGTCCGTTCGAGTTGCGCGACGGCCTGGTCGAGCTGGCCACGCCCAACATCTGCGGCGGAATCGCCGGCCCCTCGCGCGGGCTGCCCAATTCCTGGATGACCGCCATCATCGAAGCCCCGCTGGTCAAGCGCTTCGGCAGCGTGCGCGTCGAGAACGACGCCGTCGCCGCGCTGGAGGCCGAGCGCCACTGGGGCGCGCTGAAGGGCCTGGACAACTGCGCCTACGCTACCTGGAGCACCGGCGTGGGCGTGGGCCTGTGCGTGGACGGCCGGGCGCTGCGCGGCAAGAACGGCAACGCCGGCCACGCGGGCCACAGCTTCGTGGTCGACGACGCCAGCGGCGCGCTGTGCGGCTGCGGCAACCACGGCGACGTCGAGGCGCTGGTGAGTGGCAGCTCGATCGAGCACCGCTTCGGCCAGTCGGCGGCCGAACTTTTCAGCGCGGCCGCGGCGGGAGAGCCCAAGGCCGTCGAAACGGCCGAGGCGCTGTGCCGCATCGTCGGGCGCATGCTCTACAACATGGTCATCACGCTCGACCTGCAGCGCATCAGCCTGGGCGGCAGCGTGTTCTCGCACAACAGCGACTTCGTGCTGCCGCGCCTGCAGGCGCAGATCGACGGCAGGCTGCTGCCGCTCACGCGCGGCGTGCTGCTGGTGCCCGCCGGCCTCGGCGACAAGGTCGGCGACTACGCGGCCCTGGCGCTGCTCGACTGAGACTGAGCCGGGGAAGAAGGCGCCTTGCGCCGCTCGGCCGTGGCCGGCGGCGCCACGCCGCAGCCCTCGGCCACGATGGCACCCAGCCGGCGCAGCCCGGCATCGACCGCGTCCGAATACGGCCAGCCGCAGTTGATGCGCAGGTAGTGGTCGAAGCGCGGCGAGTTCGAGAACTGCGCGCCCGGCGCCACCAGCATGTGCTCGCGCAGCGCCGCATCGAACACCGAGACCGACGACAGCCGCTGCGGCAGTTCCACCCACAGCTGCAGCCCGCCGCGCGGCAGGTTCAGCCGCGTGCCCTGCGGAAAATACCGGGCGATGGCGTCCGCCGTCTGGTCGCGCTGCACGTGCAGCCGCTCGCGCAGCCGGCGCAGGTGGCGGTCGTAGGCGCCGCCCGCGATGAACTCGCCCGCCGCTATCTGCGCCAGCGCCTCGTTGTTGCGGGTCTGCGCGTACTTGAGCATTTCCACCTGCGCATGCCAGCGCCCGGCGGTGATCCAGCCCAGCCGCAGTCCGGGCGCCAGCACCTTGTGCAGCGAGGCGCAATAGATCACGTTGCCGGTGCGGTCCCATGATTTCAGCGCGCGCAGCGGCGTGTCGCTCTCGACCAGGTCGCTGTAGGTGTCGTCCTCGACCAGCGCGATGCCGTGGCCCTCGCAAAGGTGCACCAGCCGCTGCTTGTGGGCGTCGGGCATCACGCTGCCGATGGGGTTCTGCAGGTGCGGCACCACCACCACGGCCTTGATGTCGTCGTAGGTCTGGATGGCCAGCTCCAGCGCCTCGATGGAGATGCCGGTCTGCGGGCTGGTCGGGATCTCGAGCGCGCGCATGCCCAGGCTCTCCAGCACCTGCAGCAGGCCGTAGAAGGTGGGCGACTCCACGGCCACCGTGTCGCCCGGTTTGGCGATGGCGCGCAGCGCGAGGTTCAGCGCCTCGATGCAGCCGTTGGTGACCAGCACCTCGTCGGGCGCCACCGTCATGCCGATGCGCAGGTTGCGCTGCGCCACGGCTTCGCGGAACTGCAGGTGGCCCTTCTGCGACGAGGCGGTGGTCAGCAGCTCGGGCCGCTGGCGCAGCGCGCGCGTCATCGAATTGCGCAGCGCTTCGGCCGGGTACAGCTCGGGGGCCGCGCGGGCGATGGCGAAGTTGAGCTTCACGCCCGTGTGCCGCCCGCGCGCCATGAAGTTGGCCATGCGCTCGCGCATGCTGACGAACCGCGCGGGGTCTGGCGGCACGTCGGCCACCGGCTCTTCCATGGGCGCGATGGCCATGCGCTGCGGCCGCCGCACGAAGTAGCCCGAACGGTCGCGCGCCTCGACCCAGCCGTCGCTTTCCATCGCGCGGCAGACCTGCAGCGCGGTCGACAGGCTGATGTCGTGCAGCCGCATGAGGCTGCGCAGCGACGGCAGCTTGTCGCCCTGCTTGAGCGAGCCGGTGTGGATCGCGTCCACGTAGTGCGCGGCAAGCTGGCGGTAGAGCGGTAGCGAGTCCATGGGGCAGATGTTCCCCCGATCGGGCATTGGAAAACAGATGCAGTTGCTCGGGAAAACCACCATAACAGATGCGCCCGGACGTCGGCTGTTATGGCCGCAATAGCCGGTGCGTGTGCCTGTTTTTTGGGCAACCGAATTCCTACGATCAGTGCCCGACCACCGCTTTTTTCAAACGCACGCCATGATCACCACGCTCTCTTCAGCCCCCGCCTTGGTCACCCTCGAGCCGGGCCAGTCCCTGCGCACCGCCGTCGATGCCGGCACGTCGCTGCAAGTGGCCGAGGGCCGGGTGCGGTTGGTGTCTCCCCCGAGCTGGTTCGGCGAATCGCTGTTCATGACGGAAGCCGCGCTGGACGAAGGCGATGTCCACCGGCTGGACCGCGGCGGCTGGATCGAGGTGACGGCGCTGCACGCACCCGTGTCGCTGCGCATCCACGCGCCGTACCAGCCGCATGTGCCCGTGCAGGCCGATCCGGAACTGCGGCCCGTGATGCGGCTGATGCGCCTGCTGACGGGCTGGTGAGGCTGGGGCGACTGTCCTTCATGGCGCGTGCACAGGCCACGCTGCCGGTTCTCGGCCGATCAAGCAGTGCTCCGAACGATCGCGCCGGCGGGGTGCCTTGCGCAGCGAAATAAAGGAGGAGCGGCGCAGCCGCGGGGGACATTCGCGGAGCAAGGTACACCGTCGGCGCGAGCGCGCCCCAAAAAACGCCCGACGAACAAAAGCAGAAGCTCAGCGCTCGCTGTCCACCTCGCGCAGCGCATCCAGGAAGGTGCGCCGCCACCAGTGGATGTCCTGGTCGCGGATGCGCGACAGCAGCTTCTGGTGCCGCTCGCGCCGTTCTTCCAGCGGCATGTGCAGCGCCTGCTGCACGGTTTCCGCCGTGCCGTGCGTGTCGTACGGGTTCACCAGCAGCGCCTCTTTCAGCTGCTCGGCCGCGCCGGCAAAGCGCGACAGCACCAGCACGCCGGGGTCGGCCGGGTCCTGCGCCGCGATGTATTCCTTGGCCACCAGGTTCATGCCGTCGCGCAGCGGCGTCACCAGCCCCACGGCCGCCGCGCGGCACAGGCCCGGCACGCGCTTGCGCGCCACCATGCGGTGGATGTAGCGCACCGGCATCCAGTCGAGTTCGCCGTAGTCGCCGTTGATGGCGCCGCACAGCGACTCGAGCTCGCGGCGGATGTCGGCGTAGGCGTCGACCGTCTCTCGCGTGGGCGAGGCGATCTGTATCAGCGTCGCGCTGCGCCGGTTCTCGGGGTAGTGCGCCAGCAACTCCCGGAACGCCCGCACGCGCTGCGGAATGCCCTTGGAGTAGTCGAGCCGGTCGATGCCCAGCAGCAGCCGGCGCTGCGAATACTCGCGCTTCATGGTCTCGTACATGTCGCGCGATTCCTTCGCATGCGTGAGCGCGGCGAACTCGTCCACGTCGATGCCGATCGGGAACGCGCTGCAGCGCACCGTCTGCCCGTAGGCGCGGTACATGTCGTCGCCCAGGTACTGGCCGCGCGCCTCGTTGCGCACGTAGTGCTCGAAGTGCTGCACGTCCTGCTGGGCCTGGAAGCCGATCAGGTCGTAGGCGAACAGCGAGCGCATCAGCCACTCGTGCTGCGGAATGGCCGCGATGATGATCTGCGGCGGCAGCGGAATATGCAGGAAGAAGCCGATGCGCTGCTTGCAGCCCATCGCGCGCAGCTCGGCCGCCAGCGGTATCAGGTGGTAGTCGTGCACCCAGATGATGTCGTCTTCCTTCAGCAGCGGCAGCAGCTTGCGCGCGAACAGCTGGTTCACGCGCCGGTAGCCGCCGATGAAGCCGGCGTCGAAGTGCGCCAGGTCGAGCCGGTTGTGGAACACCGGCCAGAGCACGTCGTTGCTGTAGCCGAGGTAATAGCTGTCGTGGTCCTCGCGGCTCAGGTCGATGGTGGCGAGCGTGACCTTGCCGGCCTGCTGCCGGTGCAGCTCGCCTTCGCCGGTCGGCCCGCCTTCGATGATCTGCCCGCTCCAGCCGAACCAGAGGCCGCCGCTTTGCTGCAGCGATTCGCCCAGTGCCACGGCCAGGCCGCCGGCCGCGGGCTTGCGTGGGTCGGCCACGCGGTTCGAAATGACGACGAGGCGGCTCATATGGCGGAGTCCCACGGAGCGGACAGGCGCACCGCCGCATTGATGATGCCGACCATCGAATAGGTCTGCGGAAAGTTGCCCCACATCTCGCCGGTGACCGGGTGCGTGTCTTCCGACAGCAGCCCCAGCGGGTTGCGCGCGGCCAGCATGGTCTCGAAGATCTGGCGCGCCTCGGCCTTGCGGCCGATCTTGGCGAGTGCGTCGATGCGCCAGAAGGTGCAGATGTTGAAGGCCGTCTCGGGCTTGCCGAAGTCGTCGGCGGCCTCGTAGCGGCGCATGTACGGGCCGTCGCACAGCGACTTCTCCATGGCGTCGACGGTGGAGATGAAGCGCGGGTCGCGCGCGTCGATCAGGCCCACCTCCACCATCAGCAGGATGCTCGCGTCGAGCTCGTGCCCGCCGAAGCTCTCGGCAAAGGCCTGCCGCTCCTCGCACCACGACTTGGTGAGGATCTCTTCCTTCATGCGCGCGGCGTGGCCGTGCCAGTAGGCGGCGCGTTCGGGCAGGTCCAGCGCGCGGGCGATCTTGCTGAGCCGGTCGCAGGCGGCCCAGCTCATCAGCGCCGAGCTGGTGTGCACGCGGGCCCGCGTGCGCAGCTCCCACATGCCGGCGTCGGGCGTGCCGTAGACGCGCACCGCCTGTTCGCCCACCGCCTCGAGGTGCGGAAACTCCGCCAGCCCCGCGCGGCTGAGCAGCCGGTGGTCGTGGAAGGCCTGCGCCGCGCCGAGCACGATGTTGCCGTACACGTCGTGCTGGAAGTGCTCCTGCGCCTGGTTGCCCACGCGCACCGGGCCCATGCCGCGATAGCCCGGCAGGCCTTCGACGAAGGATTCGGGCAGCTCGCGCTCCAGCCCGATGCCGTACAGCGGCTGGATGTGCTCGCCGTGCGAGCCGATCACCACGTTGCCCAGCCAGCGCAGGTAGTCTTCCATGGTGCCCACTTCGCTCAGCGAATTGAGCGCGCGCACCACGAAGAAGGCGTCGCGCAGCCAGCAGTAGCGGTAGTCCCAGTTGCGCTGGCTGCCGGGTGCCTCGGGAATGCTGGTGGTCATGGCGGCGACGATGGCGCCGGTGTCCTCGTACAGCGAGAGCTTCAGCGTGATGGCCGCGCGGATCACCGCGTCCTGGTACTCGAAGGGAATCGCCAGGCGCTTGGTCCAGGTGCGCCAGTAGGCGATGGTCTCCTGCTCGAACTTGCGCGCGGTGTCGGCAATGCCGTCCGTCAGCGTCTCGTCCACGCCGAACATGAAGTTGTATTCGCGCGAGATCACGAAGGGCTGGCGCGAGAGGATGTGCGAGATCGATGCGTCGGTGTTCAGCCGAAGCGTGAGGTCGGGTCCCACGTAGCGGATGTGGTTGCTGCCGCGCGTGACTTCCACCGGCGCCGAGGCGCCCCACTGGAAACGCGGATCGAGCGACACGCGGATGCGCGGCGCACCGGCAATGGGCCGCACGCGGCGCACCATCATCAGCGGGCGGAAGTAGCGCGAGCGGCTGTAGAAGCGCGGCGCGAAGTCGGTGATCTCGATGCCCTGGCCCGCGCTGTCGAAGAGCTGCGTGCGCAGCACGGCGGTGTTCGGCTCGTACCACTGCCTGGCTTCGGCGAAGTCCTCGATGTCGATGCTCCACGCGCCGGCTTCCTCGCCCGGGTGCAGTAGCGCATTGAAGACCGGGTCGCCGTCGAAGCGCGGCAGGCAGCACCACACGGCGCGTCCGCGTCCGTCGATGAGCGCGCTGTAGGCGCAGTTGCCGATCACGCCGACATCGAGCGACGGCTCGGCCGGCGGCGCGAAGCCGCGCGGTCCAGGGGCGGCGGCAGCCTTGAAGTCGACCGGTGCGCGGTCGTCGGGACCGGCGGCGCCGGCGTGCGCTTCGGGGGCCGTCGATAGTTGCTGTTCGCTCATCCGGGGTTCCTCGGGGATTCGGTGTCTGTTGTCTTGCGTGCCGCGGGCGCCGCCAGAATGTCGCGTGCCTGCACCAGCCATTCGTAGACTGCGCGCGGCGATTCGAGCCGGTGCAGCGCCAGGCTGGGGCCCGAGCCCACCTTCACGCCGACGCCGCCGCGCGGCTGCACCACCGCGAAGCCGCTCTCGTCGGTGGTGTCGTCGCCAAGGAAGACGGGCGTGCGCCCGGTGAACGGCGCCTCTTCCATGAAGGCATTGATGGCAATGCCCTTGTTGATGCCCGCGGGCTTCACCTCGAACACGAACTTGCCGTGCATCAGTTCTATCTGCGGGTCGTGCGCGATGGCGCGCGACATGGCGTCGCGGCACACCGCCTCGAGCTGCGGCGCGAGCCGGTAGTGCAGTGCGATGGCGGCATGCTTGCGCTCCACCAACAGGCCTTCATGTACGCGCGCGAGCTCGTTGGCAACGTCGAGGATGGAGGCAAGGTCGGGCGGGCGCTGCTCCTGCATGTGGCCCTTGGCGTCGCGGCGCTGCACGCCGTGCTCGCCGGCCGCCGGCAGGCGCAGTGGCGCCAGGAAGCGGTCGATGGAGTCGATCTGGCGGCCCGACACGACGGCGAGCGCGCCGCCGAGCTGGTCGCGCAGGTCGCTCAGGAGTGAAACGAGGGCAGGCGGGATCTCGATGGCTTCAGGCGTGGGCGCGAGCCCGACGAGTGTCCCGTCGAAGTCGAGGAAGAGGGCTGAATCCCGGCCCAGCGGAGGAGGCAACTGCAAGTTGCTGGAGGACTTTGGCATTGGGAAAAACCATAGCACGGGCGCCCGGCATCCCGTGTCGGCCAAAACCGGCTGTGCGGCAGGGCCTTGGGCGCTTTCAGCCCGCCGATGCCGCCACGGCCGCCACGGCCTCCACCCGGGCCTGGTGGATCGCCTCGCCGATCTTCGGGCCGGTGGCGCCGGCCTGCTGGGCGGCGCGCGCCACCACGTCGGTGGGCACGGCCGCCGCGGTGGCCAGCGCGGCCAGCAGCCGGGGGCGTTGCGGATAGGCCGTGTCCTCGAAGCCGAGCCGCCCGCGCGCGTCGCACTCGCAGGCCAGCAGCGCCTCGGCAAAGCGCGCGGGCTTGCGGAAGGCGTCGCAGCGCTCCAGCAGGCGCACCAGCTCCGCCGCATCGAGCGAGCCGCTGGCGTGGATGTGGCCGTGCTCGCGCGCCACCACCTCGGCCAGCTCGCGGACGTCCACGGGCACGCGCCAGCGTTCGCACACCTCCTGCAGCAGTTCGGCGCTGCGCTTCTCGTGGCCGGTGTGGCGCGGCAAGACGTCGGCCGGCGGTGTGCCCTTGCCCAGGTCGTGCATCAGGCAGGCGAAGCGCACCGGCAGCGAGGCCTGCAGGCGCGCGGCGGTGTCGAGCACCATCATCAGGTGCACGCCGGTGTCGACCTCGGGGTGGTGCTCGGCGCGCTGCGGCACGCCCCAGAGCCGGTCGACCTCGGGCAGCAGAACGGCCAGCGCGCCGCAGCCGCGCAGCACGTCGAACATGCGCGAAGGCCGTGTTTCGGCGAGGCCGCGCGACAGCTCCTGCCACACGCGCTCGGGCACCAGCGCGTCGGCCTCGCCGGCCGCCACCATCTCGCGCATCAGCGCCATGGTCTCCGGGGCGACGCCGAAGTCGTGGAAGCGCGCGGCGAAACGCGCCACGCGCAGGATGCGCACCGGGTCTTCGCGGAAGGCGTCGGTCACGTGGCGCAGCACCTTGTCGCGCAGGTCGCGTTGGCCGTGGAAGGGGTCGGCCAGCGTGCCGGGCGTGGGGTCGAAGCTGCCGTCGGCATTCACCAGCTCGGCGGGCAGCGCGATGGCGTTGACGGTCAGGTCGCGGCGTGCGAGGTCCTGTTCCAGCGTGACGTCCGGCGAGGCATGCACGGTGAAGCCGCGGTAGCCCGGCGCGCTCTTGCGCTCGGTGCGGGCGAGCGCGTACTCCTCGCGCGTCTCGGGGTGCAGGAACACCGGAAAGTCGCGCCCCACGGGCAGGTAGCCGCGGGCCACCATGGCTTCGGGCGTGGCGCCGACCACCAGCCAGTCATGGTCGGATACGGGGCGCCCTAGCAGCCTGTCGCGCACCGCGCCGCCGACGAGAAAAATTTTCATGAATGCAGTGTAGGGATACTCCGTACCTCAAAAATAGAACGGTCGTTCGATAATTTCCGGCGCGGAGCGGGCCACCATTCGTCCGGCGGGCGAATGTCAGCGGCGGCTACAAGCCGAGGCTGCGCTGCGCAGAGGGATTTTTCAATCAAAGGAGCTTTCACATCATGAAGAAAACAGTGTTTGCGTTGGCCGCTCTGGGCGCCCTGGCGTCCGGCAGCGCCATGGCGCAACAGGGGGGCGACTGGGTCATCGGCACGGGCTGGTTCCATCTTTCGCCGCAGGACTCGAGCAAGCCGCTGACCGTGACCTCCCCGATTCCGGCGGTGCTGCCCGGCTCGGGCGCCAGCGTGAGCGACTCCGACACCCTGGGTCTCAATGCCACCTATTTCCTCGACAGCAACTGGGCCGTGGAAGGCGTGTTCGGCGTGCCGCCGAAGTTCAAGCTCAACGGTACCGGCACGCTGGGCCGCGTCGGCCAGCTGGGCGAGGCCCGCCAGTGGAGCCCGACCATCCTGGGCAAGTATTTCTTCAACGACGCCAACTCGGCGTTTCGCCCCTTCGTGGGCCTGGGCGCCACCTATGTCTGGTACAGCGACGTGCAGCTCACGTCGAACCTGCAGGGTGCGCTGGCGCAGCAGTTCGGCGTGTCGCCGTTCCGCGTGAACACCACGGCCAAGCTCGACAGCAAGTTCGCACCCGTGCTGAACGCCGGCGTGGCCTACCAGTTCGACAAGCACTGGGGCATCTCGTTCTCGGTGTCGTACATCCCGCTGAAGACCACGGCCAAGCTGACGACCACCTCGATCACCGGCCTGCCGGTGGCCACGAGCCAGGCCAGCCTGAAGCTGAACCCGATCGTCACCTACCTGGCGGCAACCTACCGGTTCTGACCGCCATCCTCTTCGAGGACCTTACCGCCCCGTGCGGTAGGGCTCCTCGAACTGCAGGAAATCCTTCTCCGCCAGTCCGCCGTCGATCCAGGCCTTGACGCCCGGCAATGCCTGCACACGTTCGATGTAGGCCGTGATGTGCGGCGGCACCGGCAGCCCGTAGGTCTTGATGCGCGTGCCCACGGGCGCGAAGTAGGCATCGGCGATGCCGAACTCGCCGAACAGCATGGGGCCGCCGTGCGCGTCGAGCAGGCCGCTCCACATCTGCACGATGCGCGCGAGGTCGCTGGCGACCGTGGGCTCTTCCTTCATCAGCCGCGCGCCCACTTCGGGCAGCGAGGCTTCGAGGTTCATTCCGCAATGGCCGCGCAGGCCGCCGAAGCCCGAGTGCATCTCGGCGCAGACGCTGCGCGCGCGCGCACGGTCCGCCGCGTCGCGGGGCCAGAGCTGCTTTTCAGGGAAGGTCTCGGCCAGGTACTCGGCGATGGCCAGCGTGTCCCAGACCACCAGGTCGCCGTCGACCAGCACGGGCACCTTGGCCACCGGGTTGATGGCGGCGATGGCGTTCTTGAACTTCGAGTCCGCTTCGAAGGAATCGAAGCGCACCATCACTTCCTCGAAGGGGATGCCGGCCTGCTTCATCAGCACCCAGGGGCGCATGGACCAGGACGAGTAGTTCTTGTTGCCGATGTAGAGCTTGCGCATGAGAGTCTCCCGGGCGTTGGGTGCAAAGTTCTAAATGCTAGCTGCGCGCCACGGCCCGATTGATGACGAACGCGGCGCGAATTGATGCGCCGGCGCCTTCAGCGCGCGGGCGTGTCGTCGGCCGAGGCGATGACGCGCGGCGCGGTGCCGTCTTCGCCGCCCTTCTGAGGGCCGGTCACGCGCTCGATCAGCCCCACGAGGCGCGGCACCAGCGACAGCACCGCCAGCGCCAGCAGTGCGCTCAGCAGCGCGGTGGCTTCGCGCCCGAGGCCGCAGGCCATGCCGATGGCGGCCGTCATCCACAGTCCGGCGGCGGTGGTCAGGCCCTGCACGTGGCTTTCGTCCTTGCCCTGCTTGAGGATGGTGCCGGCGCAAAGAAAGCCCACGCCCGCCACCAGCCCCTGGATCACCCGGCTCATGTCTGCCGGCACGATGCCGGTCTGCTGCGGTATCAGCACGAACATCGCCGAGCCGATGGCCACCAGCATGTGGGTGCGCACGCCGGCCGCCTTGCCCGCCTGCTCGCGCTCGAAGCCGAGCAGGAAGCCCAGCGCGGCGGCCAGCGTGAGGCGCAGCACGATGCGCGTGAGCTGCGCGACGTCGGTCACGTCCGAGAACTCGGACGCGATGGTGTCCAGGACCTCGTCGCGCCAGCTCATGCCGAGCGCCTCAAGGCAGGTCCTTGTTGGGTTCGGGCTCGGCGGCGTCGCGCGGGCCGATGCGGCCCAGGCGCTCCTTCAGCGACTGCGGCCGGCCGCTGATGATGGCGGCGTAGTTGGTGGTGTTGGCCAGCACCTTCTTCACGTAGTCGCGCGTCTCGCTGAAGGGCACGTTCTCGGCCCAGATGGCGGCGTCGAGCACCGGGCCGTTGCGCCAGTTGCGCGGCCGGCCCGGGCCGGCGTTGTAGGCGGCGGCGGCCAGCGCCATGGAGCCGTCGAAGTCGTCGAGCGCCAGCTTCAGGTAGTTGGTGCCGATGGTGATGTTGGTCTCGCGGTCGTTGATCTGGTTGGGCGAGAAGTCGGTCAGGCCGATCTTGCGGGCCGTCCAGCGCGCGGTGGCGGGCATGACCTGCATCAGGCCCGAAGCGCCGACGCCCGAGCGCGCATCCATGATGAAGCGGCTTTCCTGGCGGATCAGGCCGTAGACGTAGGCCGGGTCGAGGCCGATGTCCTGGCTCTTGCGCAGCACCGTGTCGTGGAAGGGCATGGGGAAGCGCTGGTCGACGTCGACCACGCCCTTGGTGCGCTCGCTGGTGTTGATGCAGCGGTCCCACACCTCGCGCTGGCAGGCGAAGTCGGCCGCGGCCAGCAGGGCGCGGTCGTCCATGCCGCCCTTGTCGTGCAGGTTGGTGGCGTAGTTCCACTCGCGCGTGCCTTCGGGGCGCAGGCCGATCGCGATGGCATAGAGGCCGCGGGCCAGCGACGGGTTGGCGCGGGCGGCGGCTTTTTCTTCGGGCGTGAGCGGGGCGGGGCGGGTGGGCACCACGGTGCGCTGGCCCAGCTCCTCGAGCGCCAGCATTTCGTAGAAGCCGCGCGAGCCGGCAATGCTCTGGTAGAGCTCGCGGGCCTGGGCGCGGCGCTCTTCGCTGCCGCTGTTGGCCAGCGCGCGGGCCTTCCAGTAGACCCAGGTGGGGTCGAGCTGGGCGGTTTCGCTCATGGCGTTGATGGCGGGCGCCACCTCTTTCCATTGGCCGGCGCGCAAGGCGGCGCGCACGCGCCAGCCGAGCATGTCGTCCGACAGGTCGCTGTTCTTGGTGACGTTGGCGAAGTAGGTGCCGGCCTGCGGCGACAGCTTGTTCGCTGCCTGGCGGCCGATGGTGCCCCAGAGCCAGTTGCGCTCCTCGGCCGAGAGCATCGGGCCCCATTTGCCGTCGAGCTGCGACGCGGCCATGTCGGGGTCGGCGATGGCCACCTTGATGAGCGCGAGCACCACCAGCTCCTTGCGCGACTTGGCGGCCACGAAGGCGCGCCCGGCCAGGAACTTGGCGGCGCTGGCGTTCACCTCCTCGAACAGCGGCAGCGCGTCGGGCGCGGCGATGGTGACCGCGCCGCGCGCGGCCTGCGGGCGGTTGGCCTCCATGGCCAGGCGCGCCTTCTTCCAGGCGTCTGCCGGCGTCATGAGGCGGGCGGCGACCATGCGGTCGGCTGCGGTGAGGCAGCCGTCGTCGGCGTCTTTCTGTGCGAACCAGTTGCGGCGCACCTCGTCGGCCTGCGCCTGGGTGGCGGTGCCGCTGCGCAGCGTGTCGACCAGCGTGGCGTAGCAGCGCACCTGCGCGTCGTCGCCCATGCGGAAGCCGGCGATGGCGGCGGAGAAGTTGTCCCAGTCGCGGCGCTGGCCGGTGAGCAGCAGCCAGTCGTTGCGCAGGCGGTCTTCCTGGTAGGTGCCGGCATAGCGCGCGAAGAAGTCCTGCACCTCGGTGGGCGAGGCTTCCTGCAGGCGCGCCTTGAGTTCCCAGTAGGCGGCCCAAGGTTCCAGTGCATGCCCGCGGGCCTGCGGCAGCAGGGCCGACAGGCGGGCCTTGTCGCCGCGCTGGAAGGCCTGCTTCATCTGGATGAGCACGTCGTCGTTGGTGTTGTTCTGGGCCGCGGCGGGTTGCTGGGAGAGCAACGCGGCGAGCGCCAGGACAGCGGAAAAAACGAGTGCGGGAGTTGCGCCGCGCGGGCGGCGGCGCTTGGATGCCAAAATGCTTGGGAACTGCATCGGGGGATTATGGACAAGTCAAAGGATGCCGACACCTCGGCGACCGCGAGTTTTCTTAAGGATCAGCTGCGAAAAGCACTGATCGAGCAGCGACTGGCAATGCCCGACCGCCTGGCGCGCGCCGATCTCCTGCAGCGCGTGATGCGGATCTGGCTGGTCGGCCGGCCCGACACCGTGATCGGCGCGTACTGGCCGATCAAGGGCGAGTTCGATCCGCTGCCCGCTCTGCACCGCTGGAAGGAGGACGGCGAGCTCATGGAAGAGCCGCAGCGCCGCCGCATCGGACTGCCGGTGATCGACAAAGTTCACAAGACCCTGACCTTCCATGCCTGGTATCCGGGCTGCCAGATGGAAGAAGACGCCTACGGCATCCCCAAGCCCAAGGACACCGAGCTGATCGTGCCGACCCTGCTGTTCGTGCCCTGCGTGGGCTACAGCGCGGGCGGGTACCGGCTGGGCTACGGCGGCGGCTTCTACGACCGCACGCTGGCGGCGCTGGAGCCGCGGCCGTTCACGGTGGGGCTGGGGTTCACCCACGGCTTCCTGGACGACTTCGAGCCCGAGGCGCACGACCTGCCGCTGGACGCCATCCTGAACGACAACGGCGTGGTCTGGCCGACCAGCTGAGCCCCCGGCTCAGTCGAGGTTGTCCACCGTGTCCGGGTCGGGCACCTCGCCGATGGTCTCGCGCGTGGTGATGGCCTGCGTCTGCAGCCAGTCCCAGAAGGCCTTGATCTCGGGCCGCAGCGCGTTGCGCGGACCGGCGATGAGCCAGTAGGCCATCGGCGAGTCCATGCGGTGCTGCGGCAGCACCTCGACCAGGTCGCCGTTGGCCAGGCTCTCGGCAATCAGCGAGCTGCGCGCGAGCGTCACGCCCTGGCCCGTGAGGGCGGCCTGCACCATCTGGTAGGCGTAGTTGAAATAGAGCCAGCGCTTGGGCTGCGCGCGTTCCTGGCCGTTCACTTCGAACCAGCGGCGCCAGGTCAGCCACTCGAGGTGGGTGCGGTGGGCGTCGCCGGCCTCGATCAGCGTGAAGCGGGTGATGTCGGCCGGCGTCCTGATGGGCGGGCTGCTCTTCAGCAGCCAGGGGCTGGCCACCGGCGTCAGCGTTTCGCCGAACAGGCGCACCGCGCCGGCCGGCATGACCTCGCGCGGGCCGTAGCGCAGCGCGATGTCGACGTCGGCCACTTCGAGGTCGACCGCCACGTCGCTGGCGTCGATGCGGATGTCGATCTCGGGGTTGTCGCGCTGGAAGGCTTCCAGCCGGGGAATCAGCCACATCGACGCAAATGAGGCGAAGGTGGTCAGCGACACGCTCTTGCGCCCCGCGCTCTGCCTGATCTGTCGCACCGCCGTGTCGATGCGCGGCAGCGACTGCTGCACCGCCAGCAGCAGCTGCGCGCCGGCGCTGGTGAGCTCCACCGCCCGCGTGTGGCGCAGGAACAGCGCCACGCCCACTTCTTCTTCCAGCGACTGGATCTGCCGGCTGACAGCCGACTGGGTGAGCGCCATTTCCTCGGCGGCGGCGCGGAAATTCAGGTGGCGGGCGACGGCCTCGAAGGCGCGCAGATGCCCGGCCGAGATCGGGCGGGAGCGCAAATGGGTTTGCGAATGTTGCATGGGTATGACTTCGGGCGGCAATCCGGCGGCCGGATGCATTGATGCGAAACGGGCATCAGTAGGCTACCTCCTTTTCATTGGACTGCCAACGGGCCAGAAACGATCATTCATTCCCGAACTGCGCAATTGCCTTCTGTCTGTCAAGCGCTTCGGCAAGCCCAGGAGTCCTCATCATGTCCACCGCCGTCTGCACCACCGAATCGCTCTCGTCCCTGTCCGTTCCCGCCCGCACCGCCACTGCCGCAGTGCCGCCAGCCGTGCGCCGCGGCGCCTGGCAGATCGCCCCCGGCGAGGCGATGAGCCTGAAGGCGCGTTCGACCAGCGTGCTGCGGGTCAAGCAGGGCCGCGTGTGGGTCACCCCCGACGCCACGCTCGCCAATCCCAGCGAAGACCTGGTGCTCGCACCCGGGGAATCGCTCACGGTGGCGGCGGGCCAGCGCATCGTCATGGAAGCGTGGGACGGCTACGGCGCGACCTACAGCTGGGACAACGCCTGATCCTCCGCCAACCCTGCGCTCGAGAGAGGCGGCTTCGGCCGCCTTTTTCTTTGCTTGGGCGTTCCTCAGCCGTTGATGTCGAAGCTGGGCCGCAGCGCCAGGAAATGCAGCAGGGCGGTTTCGCCTTCCAGTGCGTGCACGCCCGACATCAGGTGCGGCCCCTCGCTTTCGGCCAGGCCCAGCCCGAAACCGGTGTAGCGCCGGTTGCTCAGTGCGCCTTCATAGGCGATGCGTACATCGACATGGCGCGGGTCGCGTTCGATCCGCTGCATCAGCGCCTGAACCTCCTCGCGCGGCCCTTCCAGGTGCTGGCAGAACCGCAAGCCGTCGAAAACCAGCAGTCCCGTGATGCCATGCTCGGCGTTGCGCCCACGCGCCTGGCTGACGATCGCGCCCACCGTTCGGGGTGACAGGTCCTGCACGAGGGTGCTGCAGTAAAGGATTTCGTAAAGCGTCTGGTCTTGCGTCATGCGTCTTGTCAAGGGAGGGCGCTGCGCAGTCTAGTGACGCAAAAGACACCCTGAAATGTCAAAAGACACAGCCGGACGGCCTATAGTTAAGCGTGAAATTCGAGGACTACCCCGCCGCCGCAGCGCCGCCTCAAGGCGTCAATCCGTGCGACCAGTGCGCGTTGCGCCAGCTCGACGCCTTCCTTCCTGCCACCGACGAAGAACTCAAGACCATCCAGTCGTTCCGGGTCGGGGCCCGGCGCGTGGAGGCCGGAAGCTCGATCATCGAGGAGCATCGGCCCAGTTCGCAGCTCTTCACTCTCTATTCGGGCTGGGCCTTTCGCTACAAGACGCTGAGCGATGGCCGGCGGCAGATCCTGAGCTTTCTCCTGCCCGGTGACTTCATCGGCCTGCAGGACGAGTTCGCCGACGGCCAGACGCACGGCGTCGAGGCCGTCACCGACGTCACGCTGTGCGCCTTCTCGCGCGACCGGCTCTGGGGCCTGTTCCACGCCCAGCCCAAGCTCGGCTACGACATCACCTGGCTCGCCGCGCGCGAGGAAAAGATGGTGGACGACAACCTTGTCACCACCGGCCGGCGCAACGCCGGCGAGCGGGTGGCGATGCTGCTGATGCACCTGTACCGCCGCGCCGAGCGCGTGGGCATGGTGCGCGACGGCTGGGTCGAGTTTCCGTTCAACCAGCAGCACATCGCCGACGCGCTGGGGCTTTCGCTGGTGCACACCAACAAGACGATGCGGCGGCTGCAGCGGCTCGGGTTCTACAAGATCGACACCGGCTGGCTGCGCATCATGGAGCCGCATGCGCTGGAGACGCTGGGCGACTACTTCGAGCGGCCGATGCGGCCTACGCCGCTGATCTAGCGGCGGTACCCGCGGGTCCGGCGACAGGCGTCGCCATTCCTTCGTTCTTCTCGACGGTGATTTCCAGAAAGCGCTTCAGCGCCGGGTTTTCGGTGTTGGCCCGGTAGGCCAGCGCAATGCCGATGCGCGCGTCGTCCGGCAGGTCGAGGATCGGCCTGAACACCGCTCCCAGAGACCGCTGGTAAGGCGTGTTGGCAGCCGGCACCAGGGCCATTCCCAGGCCGCTGGCCACCAGTCCCAGCGCCGTCTGCACTTGAATGGCCTCCTGCGTGATGCGCGGCGCCACGCCCGCGCGCTGGAACACCAGGCTTACCGCCGCATGCAGCCCGCCGACGGGCGAGGGGGCGTAGCCGATGAAGGGTTGCCCCTCCAGCGCCGCCAGGGCCACGGCAGGCTTGCGCGCGAGCGCATGGCCGCGCGGCAGCGCCAGGCAGAAGCGGTCTTCCTCGACCATCTGAAAGCGTAGCTCGGGCGGCCGGTTGGTGGGAACGCGCACGAAGCCGAGGTCGAGCGTGCCCGCCTCCACGCGGGAGAGCAGCTCCAGATTCGTGCCTTCCTTCAGGTCGAGGTGAACCGCGGGGTGGCGCAGCCGGAACGCCTGCACCAGCCGTGGCAGCAGGCGCAGCGTGACCGAACCGCTGAATCCGATGGCCAGCTTGCCCGACTCGCCCGCTACCGCGAGCTGCACCGCGGCCTTGATGTGCGTGGCCGCATCGAGGCATTCGCGCGCCGCCTTCAACGCCGCGTCGCCCGCGGCCGTGAGCTTCACGCCGCGCGAGCTGCGCACGAAGAGCAGCGTGCCCAGTTCTTCTTCCAGCTTGCGGATGGCCACCGACAGCGGCGGCTGCGCCATGTGCAACCGTTCGGCCGCGACGCTGAAGCTGCCGGTTTCGGCGAGTGCCAGGAATTGGCGCAGTTGTCTCAGGTCCATCCATACACCCCGTATATAGGAGAGTCCATCAAAAGTATTGGATTGAATATAGCGTGGTCCCTACGATTCGGTCTCCATCACGGTGGCGCTGAGCGGTCAGCGGCACACCGGCCATCAGGAGACAAGACAAATGAACACCATCACACGCCGCGCCGCCGTGGGCTGCTGCATCGCATGGCTGGCCCTCGCCGGCATTTCCCCCGCCGTTCTGGCGCAGGGCGCTTACCCCAGCAAGTCCGTGAAGATCGTCGTGCCCTACCCGCCGGGCGGTACCAACGACAGCGTGGCGCGCCTGCTCGCGCAGCGCCTGGGCGAACGCATGGGCCAGCCCTTCATCGTCGAGAACAAGCCCGGCGCGTCGGGCAACCTGGGCGCCGAGCTGGTGGCGCGCTCGCCGGCCGACGGCTACACGCTGGTCCTGGTGACCATGGGGCACACCATCCACCCGTCGCTCTACAAGAACCTGCGCTACGACATCCGCACCGACCTGGCGCCCATCACCGAACTCACCAGCGGGCCGGCGCTGCTGATGGTGAATCCCGCTCTCGGCATCAACAGCGTGAAGGACCTGATCGCACGCGCCAAGGCCAGGCCCGGCGAGCTGAACTTCACGTCGGCGGGCAACGGCTCATCGACCCATCTGGCGACCGAGTACTTCGATTCGCAGGCCGGCATCAAGATGACGCATATCCCGTTCAACGGCAGCGCGCCGGCCATGATGGACGTGATCGCCGGCAACTCGCAGGTCGTCATGGACATGATGTATTCGGCCATGCCCCAGGTGAAGGGCGGCAAGCTCAAGGCCATTGCGCAGACCGGCGCGAAGCGCTCGCCCGCCTTGCCGGACGTGCCCACCGTGGCCGAGGCCGGCTTGCCGGGCTTCGAGGTGACCGTGTGGAACGGCCTGATGGCGCCGGCCGGCACGCCCAAAGACGTGATCGCCAGGCTCAACACCGAGATCCGCCACGAACTCGACAGCGCCGATTTCAAGGAACGCCTGGCCGCGCAGGGCTACGAGCCCGCGGGAAACACGCCCGAGCAGTTCGGCAAACTCATCGCTGCCGACATCGAACGCTGGTCGAAGGTGGTCAAGACCTCGGGTGCCAAGGCCGAATGAGCGCCGCCGACCAGATGCCCGGATCCCTTGCGGACATGCACGCCGATCTCGCGCTCGGCCGCCTGCTGAACCCCCGTTCCGTGGCCGTGATCGGCGCCTCCGACGATGCGTTGCGCATCGGGGGCAGGCCCATCGCCTACATGCGGTCGCAGGGCTTTTCGGGCCGGCTGATGCCGGTGAACCCGAACCGCACGCAGATACAGGGCCTGCCCGCCTTCGCCAGCGTGGCCGCACTGCCCGAGACGCCCGACGTGGCCATCGTGGCCGTGGCGGCGCACCTCGCGCCACAGGTGGTGGCCGACCTCGGCGCGCGCGGCACGCCCGCGGCCATCGTGTTCTCGGCCGGCTTTGCCGAGATGGGCGAAGACGGCGAGCGGCTGCAGCGGCGCATGGTGGAGGCGGCGCGCGCCCACGGTGTTCGGCTGCTCGGCCCCAATTCGCTGGGAGTGCTCAACCCGCGCATCGGCTTCTACGGCAGCTTCAGCTCGGTCGTGGAAATGGGCTTTCCGAAGCCGGGGCGCGTGGGCATCGCCAGCCAGTCGGGCGCCTATGGCAGCCACATCCTGGGCATTGCGCGCGAGTTCGGCATCGGCGTGTCGTCCTGCGTCATGAGCGGCAACGAATGCGACATCAGCCTGGGCGACATCGTCCAGGCCTTCGTGGACGACGGCGACACCGACGTGATCGCGGTGTACTCGGAAGGCATTCGCGACGGCGCGCGCCTGCTGGAAGCGCTCGAGGCGGCCCGGCTCGCCCGCAAGCCGGTCGTGATGATGAAGGTCGGCACCAGCGCCGTGGGCAGCGCCGCGGCGCAGTCGCACACCGCGTCCATCGCGGGCAACGACGCGGTGACCGATGCCGTGCTGGCCGAGTTCGGCGTGGTGCGGGCGCGCTCCACCGAGCACATGCTCGACGTCGCTCGCCTGGCCACGCGCCGCATCTACCCGGCCGACAACTCGCTGGGCGTGATTACCGTTAGTGGCGGCGCGGGCGTGATCGTGTCCGACGCGGCCGAGCTCGCGGGCCTGCCGATGCCGGAGATGCCCGCCGCCGCGCAGCAGCACCTGAAGGCGCTGATCCCCTTCGCCGCGCCGCGCAACCCCGTGGATTGCACCGCGCAGTTCATGAACGACCTGAGCATTGCCGGGCGCTTTGCCGAGGCGGTGGTGGCCGAGGGCGGCTACCGGTCGGTGCTGGGCTTCTTCACCTACACGGTGGGTGCCGAGTCCATTGCCGATGGCCTGCGCGCGCAGCTCAAGGCCGTGCGCGACAAGCATCCGGACCGGCTCTTCGTGCTTTCGATCCTGGCGTCCAGGGAACGTGTGCAGCAGTACGAGGCCGACGGCTTCACCGTGTTCGAGGACCCGGCGCGCGCCGTGGTCGCCATCGAGGCCATGGGCCGTTTCGGCCGGGCTTTCGCGCGCCAGCCCGCGCAGGAGCCCCCGCGGGTGCCTGCGGTGGCATTGCCGGGCGCCACCCCCAGCGAAGCCGAGGCCAAGCGTGTGCTGGCCGAAGCCGGCATTGCCGTGGCGCCGGAGCGGGCCTGCGCGAACGCACGGGACGCGGTGGCCGCGGCCGAAGCGCTCGGCTTTCCGGTCGTGCTGAAGATTCTGTCGCCCGACATCGTGCACAAGTCTGAAATGGGTGGCGTGCTGCTGAACGTGGCGAACGCGGGCGCCGTGCGGGAGGGCTTCGCCCTGCTGATGGAACGCGCCACCCTGGCCATGCCCGATGCGCGCATCGAAGGCGTTCTGGTCGCGAAGCAGCTGAGCGGCGGTGTCGAATGCATCCTGGGCATCCAGCGCGACCCGGTGTTCGGCCCAGTGGCCATGTTCGGCCTGGGCGGCATCTTCGTCGAGGTGATGAAGGACGTGGTGCTGCGCCGCTGCCCCTTTGGCGAGGACGTGGCAGAGCAGATGATCCGCGGCATTCAGGGCGCGCCGCTGCTGCTGGGCGCGCGCGGCAAGCCGGTGGCGGACGTGAAGGCGCTGGCCGCGATGCTCTCGCGCCTTTCTGTGTTCGCGCACCAGGCCGGCCCGCGCCTGCAGTCGATCGACCTGAACCCCGTGCTGGCCTTGCCGCAGGGGCAGGGCGCTTTCGCCGCCGATGCCGTGGTCGTGCTTTCGTCCGCGTCCGACCCGGTGCCGGGTTGACGGGAGCGTCGCATGGCTCTCGATGTGCAGCACCTGCTCGCGCGTGAATTCGCACCGGTCGAGCACGCCTATGGCATGCGCGACACGCAGCTCTATGCGCTCGGCGTCGGCCTGGGCGCCGACCCGCTCGATGCCGGGCAGCTGCGCTATGTCTACGAACGCGCCGAAGGCGGGCTTCGGGCGCTGCCCACGCTGGTCAACGTGCTCGGCTACGGCGGCTTCTGGGCCGACCAGCCCGACACCGGCATCAACTGGCGCCAGCTCGTGCATGCCGAGCAGGCCTTCGTGCTGCAGCGTCCGCTGCCGGCCGAAGGCCGCGTGCTGGGCACGAACCGCGTCGCCGCGCTGCACGACAAGGGCGCCGGCAAGGGCGCGCTGATGCTGCAGGAGCGCCGCGTCACGGACGCAGCCAGCGGCGAGTTGCTGGCCAGCGTCAGCCAGACCAGCATGCTGCGCGCCGACGGCGGCTTCGGCGGAGCGCATGGCGCGCCGTTGGCGGCGCCGCACGCCATGCCGCCCCGGCCACCCGACGCCGTCTGCGACTTGCCGACCTTGCCGCAAGCCGCGCTGCTCTACCGCCTGAGCGGCGACTTCAATCCCCTGCACGCCGACCCTGGCGTCGCGCTCGCCGCCGGTTTTCCAAGGCCGATCCTGCACGGCCTTGCCACGATGGGCATCGCGTTGCACGCGGTGCTCCGCGCGCTGCTGGGCTACGACGCCTCGGCCGTGCGCGGCATGCGCGTGCGCTTCACGGCGCCGGTGCTGCCGGGCGAGACGCTGCGCACCGAACTCTGGCGCGACGGCAGCCTGGTGTCGCTGCGAACCACGGCACTGGAGCGCAACACCCTGGTGCTGAACGCGGGCCGCGTGGACCTGGCCTGAACCAACACCCCCCAAGCATCGAAGGAAAGAAACAAGCATGGACCTGCAGATCAAGGACAAAGTCGCCATCGTCACCGGCTCGGCGCGGGGCCTGGGCGCCGCCACCGCGCGCCGCCTGGCCGAGGAGGGCGCGAAGGTCGTCATCACCGACATCCTGCGCGAGCAGGCCGAAGCCACCGCCGCCGCGCTGCGCGACGACGGCCTGCAGGCGCATTGCATCGTCGCCGACATCACCAAGGGCGCCGAGGTGCAGGGCCTGGTGGACGAGGCCGTCGCGCACTTCGGCGGCTTGCACATCCTGGTCAACAACGCCGGCTTCCCGCGCGACCGCTACCTGGTGAAGATGAGCGAGGACGACTGGGACCTGGTGATGGAGGTGATGCTCAAGGGCGCCTTCCTCGCCAGCAAGGCCGTCATGCCGCGCTTCATCGAACAGGGCTGGGGCCGTGTCATCAACATCAGCTCGCGCGCGCATTTCGGCAATCCGACGCAGGCCAACTATTCGGCCGCGAAGGCCGGCCTGATCGGCATGGCCAAGGCGCTGGCCATCGAGGAGGGGCGCTACGGCATCACTGTGAATTGCGTTGCGCCGGGCTTCATGGAAACCGAGATGGTGCAGGCGCTGGCCACCTACGAAACCATCAAGGAGCGCGCGGTGGCCATGCAGCCGATCAAGCGCGTGGGCAAGCCCGCCGACATCGCGGACGCGGTGGCCTTCCTGGCTTCGGAGCGCGCCGGCTTCATCACCGGCGAGGTGCTTCACGTGACGGGCGGGCGCTATGGTTGAGATCGAGTGCGGCCCGGTGCGCTGCCGCATGCAGGGCGG
The DNA here is from genome assembly GCF_003019815.1 of Variovorax sp. PMC12. Classification (NCBI taxonomy): domain Bacteria; kingdom Pseudomonadati; phylum Pseudomonadota; class Betaproteobacteria; order Burkholderiales; family Comamonadaceae; genus Variovorax; species Variovorax sp. PMC12. The sequence goes on along the minus strand of NZ_CP027773.1, from coordinate 3,026,505 downwards.
CGTGGCCGTCCTGACGCTGGACAACCCGCCGCTCAACGTCGTGTTCCGCGGCCTCACCGAGGCGTTGGGCAGTGCGCTCGATGCCCTGGCGCGTGACGCCGACGTGCGCGCCGTGGTCCTGACCGGTGCCGGCACGCGCGCCTTCTGCGCAGGCTCGGACATCGCCGAGTTCCAGCCGTTGATGCAGCCCGGGCGCATCGGTCCGGAAAAGCTCGCGTTGCAGCAGGCGGTGTTCGCCCGGCTCGACGACTTTCCCAAGCCCACCGTGGCGGCCGTCAATGGCCTGGCCTTCGGCGGCGGGCTGGAGATCGCGGTGTGCTGCGACCTCATCGTGAGCGACGAGCGCGCGCGCTTCGCGCTGCCCGAGATCAAGCTGGGGGTGTTTCCCGGCAGCGGCGGGCCGGTGCGCGTCACCCGCCGCGTGGGCCAGGGCCGGGCCAAGGAGATGATGTTTCTCGGCGAACCCGTCGACGCGGCCACGGCGATGGCCTGGGGCCTCGTCGACCGCGTGGTGCCGCAGGGCACGGCGCTCGAGGCCGCTCTGGCGCTCGCCGCCACGCTCGCCGGCCGGCCGCCGCTGGCACTGGCGCTGTGCAAGCAGGCCATCGGCTTCAGCTTCGACATGCCGCGCGACGCGGCAATAGCGGCCGCGCTGCCGCTGTCCGAACGCGTCTTCACTTCGGCCGAATCGAGGGAAGGCGTGCGCGCCTTCCTTGCCAAGGAGGCGCCGGATTTTCCCAACGCACTGCATTCCGAGAAAGAGTGACACCATGAAACGCGCTGCCATCGTCTCCCCCCTCCGCACCCCCATCGGCGCCTTCGGCGGTTCGCTGCGCGGCGTGCCCGTGGAAGAACTCGGCGCCACGGTCGCGCGCGCCGTGATCGCCCGCACCGGGCTCGACCCCGCGCGCATCGAAGACGTGGTCTTCGCCCATTCCTACGCCAACGGCGAGGTGCCGTGCACCGGCCGCTGGGTGGCGCTTCAGGCTGGCTTTCCCGTCGAGGTGGCCGGCATGCAGCTCGACCGCCGCTGCGGCAGCGGCCTGCAGGCCATCGCCACCGCCGCGATGATGGTGCAGACCGGCGCCGCCGACGTGGTGATGGCCGGCGGCGTCGAGAGCATGAGCAATGTCGAGTACTACACCACCGACATGCGCTGGGGCAAGCGCGCGGGAACGGTCAAGTTTCACGACCGGCTCGAACGCGGGCGCGAGCGCTCGCAGCCCGAGTCGCGCTTCGGCCGCATCTCCGGAATGATCGAGACCGCCGAGAACCTGGCGCGCGACTACGCCATCACGCGCGAGGAGGCCGACGCCTTTGCGCTGCGCAGCCATCGGCGCGCGGCGGCGGCATGGGCGTCGGGCAAGTTCGCCGACGAGGTGGTGCCGGTGAGCGTGCCGCAACGCAAGGGCGAGGCGCTGGTGGTCGACCGCGACGAGGGCATCCGCGCCGACCTGAGGCTGGAGCAACTGGCCGGGCTCAAGCCGCTGGTCAAGGACGGCATCGTCACCGCGGGCAACGCCTGCCAGCAGAACGACGCCGCCGCCGCCTGCCTGATCGTGGCCGAGGACCGGCTCGAGGAACTCGGGCTCGCGCCGATCGGATACCTGCACAGCTGGGCCGCCGCAGGCTGCGAGCCTTCGCACATGGGCATCGGGCCTGTGCCCGCCGTGAAGAAGCTGTTCGGCCGCAACGGCCTGGGTTTCGACGACATGGGCCTGGTCGAGCTGAACGAGGCCTTCGCCTGCCAGGCACTGGCCTGCGCCAAGGGCTGGGGCTGGAACGACCCGGAGCGATTCAACGTCAACGGCTCGGGCATTTCGCTCGGTCATCCGGTGGGCGCGACCGGCGTGCGCATCATGACCTCGCTGCTGCACGAGATGCAACGGCGCGGCGTGCGCTATGGCCTGGAGACCATGTGCATCGGCGGCGGCCAGGGCCTGGCCGCGGTGTTCGAGCGCGCCTGAGCCGGAGCCGCGCGCATGACCTATCCCTTTCTCGGCCGGCTCCGGGTCATCGAGAGTTCGGCCTTCATCGCTGCGCCGCTGGCGGGCCTGACGCTCGCGCAGTTCGGCGCCGACGTGATCCGTGTCGACATGATCGGCGGCGGCATCGACTACGCGCGCATGCCCCGCATGCCGCACCCGCGTGGCCAGGGCCGCAGCCTCTACTGGACCGGGCTCAACAAGGGCAAGCGCTCGGTGGCGGTCGATCTGCGCCGGCCGGAAGGCCGCGAGCTGATCCAGGCGCTGGCCACCGCGCCGGGCCCGGATGCCGGCGTGCTGCTGACCAACATCGGCACGCCCTGGCTGGCCCACGAGATGCTGGCCGCGCGGCGCCCCGACCTGATCAGCTGCACCATCCAGGGCAATGGCGACGGCAGCACGGCGGTCGACTACACGGTGAACTGCGCCACCGGCTATCCCGCCGTCACGGGCGGCGGCTCGCGCGAGCATCCGGTCAATCATGTGCTGCCCGCCTGGGACATCGCGTGCGCGTACCAGGCGGCCTTCGCGGTGCTTGCCGCGGTCGACCATCGGCGCCGCGGCGGGCAGGGCGCCGAACTCAAGCTGGCACTCTCGGACATGGCCTTCGGCATGCTGTCGCACCTCGGCGTGCTGGCCGAAGCGGAGCTGCTGGGGCAGGAGCGGCCTTCCATCGGCAACCATCTCTACGGTGCCTTCGGGCGCGACTTCGGAACCGCGGACGGCGGCCGCATCATGGTGGCGGCAATCTCCGCCGGCCAATGGAAGGCGCTGGTGGCGTGCTGCGGCATCGCGGAACCCGTCGACGCGCTGCAGCAACGTCTTGGCCTCGACTTTGCAGACGAGGCGCAGCGCTTCGAGGCGCGCGACGCCATCGCGGAACTGGTCGAGCCCTGGTTCGCCGCTCGTACGCAGCAGGCGGCGGAAGCGGCGCTCGAACAGTACAAGGTCTGTTGGGGCCGCTACGGCACGGTGTGCGAAGCGCTGGCGGGAGATGCACGCGCGAGCCTGGCCAACCCGGTGTTCGAGCGCATCGACACCCCCGGCATCGGCGCCCACCTCGCGGCGGGTGCGGCGGTGCGTGCAACTTGCATGGAACGCGAAGCCACGTCGCCGGCCGCGCTGCTCGGTACCCATACCGACGAGGTGCTGCATGAAGTACTGGGCCTGAGCGGCGCAGCCATCGGGCGGCTGCACGACGCACGCCTCGTGGCTGGACCGCAGCGCGATCCGACGGTGGCGGACCCGGTCGCTCCCTAGGGGCCGCCCGGCGCCTTCAGCGCGCCGCCACCAGTTGGCGCAGATCCTCCTGGTAGGCCTGCAGCCGGCGCACCGCCTGTGCGCGCTGGCTGGCGGTCGTGCCGTTGTGCAGTGCGGCGGTGTTGCGGCAGCCTTCTTCCAGCAGCGCCTGCTGCTGGTCGCGCCAGCGGCCGGGCGGCGGCTCGGCGACGCGCTGGATGTAGGCGTGAAGCGCGGCGCGCGCCTCGGCCGGCGTGGGCTTGTCGGCGACGAAGCCGCGCAGCAGCGCCAGCGCTTCCTGCTGGCGCTGGCGGCGTTCGGCGTCCGCCAGCTTCGGGTCGAACACCGACTGCGCGACCTGCTGCCTGAGCAACTCGCGCTGCTCGGTGCTCAGGCGGCCGTAGAAGTCCTCGGTGCGGTCGAGGAACTGGTCGTAGCGCTTTTCCTGCACCTGGGCCGGCGTGCGGTCGAGCCATTCCTTGCGATAGGTGGCGTTGTTCTTGGCGTATTTGCGTTCCAGCTGCTGCAGCTGGGCGGCCGTCAGGCTCAGCGCGAGCTGGGCGCCGGCGGTTTCCGCATGGTCGGTCACGGCCAGCAGGCGCTCGCGGATGCGGTCGGCCATGGTGCAGACCTGCGCCGGCGTCACCTCGCCGGGCGCCAGCGCCTGTGCTTCCTGCAGCAGCGAGGCGATGCGCGGCAGCTCGTTCTGCCGGTGCCAGTCCAGAAGCTGGGCGAGTTCGTCGCGCACCTTCGGGGCCTGCTCGCTGTCGAAATCGAGGTAGCCGTCCAGCCACCAGTAGCTCACGGTGGGCAGGTTGTTGTAGGCCAGCCGGATCGCGCTGCAGGCCCCCAGCGCGGCGGCCAGGAGCAGCACGCCGATAATCCGCGCCATTGCCGCGCAACGAAATCGGGAAGAAAAACGCATGAATCAGACTCCGCAACAACACACGCCGGGACCGGTGGACATCGTCATCATGGCTGCCGGCAAGGGCACGCGCATGAAGAGCAGGCTGCCCAAAGTGTTGCATCGATTGGCCGGCCGCGCACTGCTGGCGCATGTGACGGGCACCGCCGGGCGCATCGGCGCGCGCGATGTGGTGGTGGTCACGGGCCACGGCGCCGCCGAGGTCGAGGCGGCCATGGCCGGCGGCATTGCCGGCGCCACGCTGCGCTTCGCGCGCCAGGAGCCGCAGCTGGGCACGGGCCACGCGGTGCTGCAGGCGGCGCCGCTGCTGCCCGACGACGGCACGGTGGTCGTGCTGTCGGGCGACGTGCCGCTCATCGGCGAAGACACGCTGCGCGCGCTGGTGGCGGCCAGCGCGGGCGACAAGCTGGCGCTGCTGACCATCGAATTCGACGACCCCACCGGCTACGGCCGTGTGATCCGCTCGGCCGCCGCCCGCGACGTGACCGCCGTGGTCGAGCACAAGGACGCCACCGAGGCCCAGCGCGCGGTGCGCGAGATCTACAGCGGCGTGATGGCCGTGCCGGCACGGCTGCTCAAGGGCTGGCTCGCGCGGCTGGACAACAGGAACGCCCAGGGCGAGTACTACCTGACCGACGTCGTGAAGCTCGCGGCCGCCGACGGCGTGCCCGTTGTCGCGCACATCACCACCGACGCGCTGCAGGTGGCCGGCATCAACAGCCCGGCCCAGCTCGCCGCGCTGGAGCGCGCCTGGCAGCTGCGCCAGGCCCAAGCGCTGATGGAGCAGGGCGTGCGCCTGGCCGACCCGGCGCGCTTCGACCTGCGCGGCACGCTCGAGTGCGCCGGCGACGTGGAGATCGACGTCAACTGCATCTTCGAGGGTGCCGTGTCGCTGGGCGAGGGCGTGCGCATCGGTGCCAACTGCGTCATTGCCAATGCGCGCATCGAGGCCGGCGCGGTGATCCACCCGTTCACGCACATCGAAGGCGAGAAGGCCGGCGTGACCGTGGGCGCGGGCGCGCTCATCGGCCCGTTCGCGCGGCTGCGGCCCGGCGCGCAACTGGGCGCGGAGGTGCACATCGGCAACTTCGTCGAGGTCAAGAACTCCACGCTGGCCGCCGGCGCCAAGGCCAACCACCTGGCCTACCTGGGCGACGCCACCGTGGGCGAGCGCGTCAATTACGGGGCGGGTTCCATCACGGCCAACTACGACGGCGCCAACAAGCACCGCACCGTGATCGGCGACGACGTGCACGTGGGCAGCAACTGCGTGCTGGTCGCGCCCATCACCCTGGGCGCGGGCGGCACCATCGGCGGCGGCTCGACCATCAACAAGTCGACCGAGCCCGGGGCGCTGACCGTCTCGCGCGCCAAGCAGGTCAGCTTTCCCAACTGGAAGCGTCCGCAGAAGAAGCCGAAGGCCTGAGGGCGGCCTTCAGGCCCCGGGTGCCGACAGCGGCAGCCGGGGCTCGAACTTGGCGCGCTTGAGGCTGAAGAAAGCCTTGACGTTGCGCACGTTCGCATCGGCCGTGAACAGGCGCTGCGCGAGCGCGCCGTAGTCCGGCATGTCGCGCGCCGCGACGATCAGCACGAAGTCGGGGCCGGGCGACACGCGCCAGCACTGCTGCACCGCGTCGTCGGCGATCACGCGCGCCTCGAAGGCGTCGAGCGAGCCGGCGTCCTGCCTGTCGAGTGAAATCTCCACCACCGCCTGCAGGCCGTGACCGAGCACCGTGGCCAGCCGGTCGGGCGACAGCAGCGCGACCTGGCGCTCGATGAGGCCTTCTTCTCGCAGCCGCTGCACGCGGCGCAGGCAGGTGGGCGGGGAGATGCCGACATCCGCGGCCAGGCGCTGGTTGGTCTGCGAGGCGTCGCGCTGCAGGGCGTCGAGCAGGCGCAGGTCGGTTGAATCGAGGGTGATTGATTCCATATTAAATAGAATTATGGAATAAATATTCAAATGGCCGAAAGAGAGAAATAAAAGTCCGAAACCAGATTAATTTCGAATACATATTTCTTGGCTGTCTTCCTACCATCGAGCCTCTTCTTCATACAAAGGCAGATCACCATGTGCGGCATCGTCGGGGCAGCGTCCCATCGCAACATCGTTCCGGTCCTGGTACAGGGCCTCCAGCGGCTCGAGTACCGCGGCTATGACTCGTGCGGCGTGGCGGTGCATGCCGGCGGCCTGACGCGGGCGCGCACCACCTCGCGCGTGGCCGACCTCGTGGCGCAGGTGCGCGACGACAAGGTCGAAGGCCTCACCGGCATCGCCCACACGCGCTGGGCCACCCACGGCGCGCCGGTCGTGCACAACGCCCATCCGCACTTCAGCCACGGCCCCGGCGCCGGTGCGCAGGGCGCGCGCCCGGGCCGCATCGCGCTGGTGCACAACGGCATCATCGAGAACCACGAGCCGCTGCGCGCCGCGCTCGAAGCCAAGGGCTATGTGTTCGAGAGCCAGACCGACACCGAAGTCATCGCCCACCTGGTCGACAGCCTCTACGACGGCGACCTGTTCGAAGCCGTCAAGGCCACGGTGCTGCAACTGCACGGCGCCTACGCCATTGCCGTGATCTGCCGCGACGAGCCGCATCGCGTGGTCGGCGCACGCGCAGGCTCGCCGCTGATCCTGGGCGCCGGCAAGGACGGCGCGGAGAACTTCCTCGCGAGCGACGCGATGGCCCTGGCCGGCGTGACCGACCAGATCGTGTACCTGGAAGAAGGCGACGTGGTCGACTTGCAGCCCGGCAAGTACTGGATCGTCGACAGGAACCACAAGCCGGTGACGCGCCAGGTGCGCACCGTGCTCGCCCACAGCGGCGCGGCCGAACTGGGCCCCTACCGCCACTACATGCAGAAGGAAATCTTCGAGCAGCCGCGCGCCATCGGCGACACGCTCGAGGGCGTGGAAGGCATCGTGCCCGAGCTGTTCGACGGCATCGGGCAGGACGGCGCCACCGGAGCCAGCGCGCACCGCGTGTTCCAGGACATCGACAAGATCCTCATCCTCGCCTGCGGCACCAGCTACTACAGCGGCTGCACCGCCAAGTACTGGCTCGAGAGCATCGCGAAGATCTCCACGCAGGTCGAGATCGCGAGCGAGTACCGCTACCGCGACTCCGTGCCCGACCCCAGGACGCTGGTCGTCACCATCAGCCAGTCGGGCGAAACGGCCGACACGCTGGCCGCGCTGAAGCATGCGCGCTCGCTGGGCATGGAGCAGACGCTGACCATCTGCAACGTCGCCACCAGCGCGATGGTGCGCGAGTGCAAGCTGGCGTACATCACGCGCGCCGGGGTGGAAATCGGCGTGGCGTCGACCAAGGCCTTCACCACGCAACTCGCGGGCCTGTTCCTGCTGACGCTCGCCATCGCGCAAAGCAAGGGCCACCTGAGCGAAGCCGACGAGGCGCGCTACCTCAAGGAAATGCGCCACCTGCCCGTCGCGCTGCAGTCGGTGCTGGCGCTGGAGCCGCAGATCATCGGCTGGGCCGAAGACTTCGCGCGCAAGGACCACGCGCTGTTTCTGGGCCGCGGGCTGCACTATCCGATCGCGCTCGAAGGCGCGCTCAAGCTCAAGGAAGTGACCTACATCCACGCCGAGGCCTACGCCGCCGGCGAACTCAAGCACGGCCCGCTCGCGCTGGTCACGAGCGAAATGCCCGTGGTGGCCGTGGCGCCCAACGACGCGCTGCTCGAAAAGCTCAAGAGCAACCTGCAGGAAGTGCGCGCGCGCGGCGGCGTGCTCTACGTGCTGGCCGACGGCGACACGAAGATCACCAGCAGCGAAGGGCTGCACGTGATCCGCATGCCCGAGCACTACGGCGCGCTCTCGCCGATCCTGCACGTGGTGCCGCTGCAGCTGCTGGCGTATCACACGGCGGGTGCGCGGGGCACCGACGTGGACAAGCCGCGCAACCTGGCGAAGAGCGTGACGGTGGAGTGAGGCTGCGGGCCGCGGTGCCGTCGCGGCGGGCCGTCAGAACTTCGCCTGCAGCCCCGCCACCACTTGCCGGCCCAGGCCGGGCAGCACCGTGAGGTTGTTCCACGAAGCGACGTAGAAGGTCTTGTCGAACAGGTTGTTGACATCGAGGGTGACCCGAACGCGCGGATTGATCTGCCAGTAGGCCGTCAGGCGCACGGTGGTGTAGGCAGGCAGCCGGTAGGTGTCGGTGGCGTTGCCGGTGCGCTCGCCCACATGCACCACGCCGCCGCCGATGCCGTAGCGGCCGTCGAAGAGCCTGTCCTCGCGGATGGCGAACAGGCCGCCGCTGACGCGCGGGATGTTGGCCAGCCTGCGCCCGAGCATGGCCGGGTTGTTGTCGCGGGTGACTTCGGTGTCGGTATAGGCCAGGTTCCCGGTGAGGCGCCAGTGCGCGTCCAGCTGGCCGGCCACGTCGGCCTCGATGCCGCGGCTGCGCGCCTGGCCGGCGGCCACGTTGAAGTTGGCGTTGGTCGGGCTGCGGGTGAGCACGTTGCTCTTGCGGATGTCGAACACCGCCATCGTGGCGGTCAGCCGCTCGTCGGCCGACAGCCATTTGGCGCCGGCTTCCAGCGCGCGGCCCGATTGCGGCGCGAACGCGTTGCCGTTCTCGTCTCCGCCCGAATTGGGCTTGAAGGACTTGCCGGCGCTGGCATAGAAGGACAGCCGGTCGCTCACGAGATACGTGATGCCCACGCGCGGCGAAGTGGCCGAATGGCTCTGGGCGGTGGACTTGCGTGCCAGCAGGTCGTCGTAGTCCTGGTGGAAGCGGTCGAAGCGCACGCCGGCCAGCAGCTTCCATTGCGGCGACAGGTCGATCTGATCCTGCACGAAGACGCCGGTGGCGCGCTGGTCGTCGCGTGTGTTGAACAGGGGCGAGAGCGGCGCCGTGCGGGCCTGGCCGTAGAGCGGCTGGTAGATATCGATCGCATACGGCGCCCTGGCCACGCTCGAATACTCGCCGTACTGACCCATGAAGAGCCGCCAGGACTCCACGCCCGCCAGCAGCGTGTGGCCGATGCCGCCCGTGCTGAACTTGCCCTCGACTTCGGCCTGCACCGACGTGTCGCGCGACGGCAGGCTGCGCCAGCTGTCCCGTCGATTGAGGGTGCGGGCGTCGGCGCGCAGCGTGCTGTTGAGATCGACCGCATCGCCGAAGTAGCGGGTCTCGCGGTAGGAGGCGCCGACCCGGGCGCGCCAGCCCTGGCCCAGCTCGCGGTCCACCGTCAGTTGATGGGTGTCGCCCTCGATGTGCATGTTGTCCCGGTCGGGCTCGCCGAGGAAGCGGTCGCGCGGAAGAACGCCGACATTGCCGTTGATCTGGATCAGGCCGCGGTCGAGCGGCGCGCGGATGCGGACGAGTTCGGCTTCGTACTGCACCACCGTGCGGCTGTCGGGAGTCCAGGTGAGCGCCGGTGCCAGTACCTGCTTGCGGCTGTCGATCAAGCCGCTGCGGCTGGCGCCGTCCTCGGCCACCGCATTGAGCCGATAGGCGAAGCTGCTGCCCAGCGGGCCGGTGGTGTCCAGCGTCGTGCGCCGGAAGCCCAGCGTGCCGAACTCCACGCCGACGTTGTGCGCGGCGGTGAATTGCGGCTTCTTGGTCACGATGTTGATGGTTCCGCCGGGCTCGCTGCTGCCGTAGAGCGCCGCGGCCGGGCCCTTGAGGAATTCGACGCGTTCGACGCTCGCCACGTCGCGCTGCGGTCCATAGCCCCGGCCCGAGGGAAAGCCATTGAGCAGCGAGCCGCCTTCCGTGTTGCTGAAGCCCCGGATCGCGAAGTTGTCCCAGGTGCCGCCGAAGTCGTTGAGCCGCGCGATGCCGCTGACGTAGTCGATGGTGTCGCCCAGCCGCGTCGCGCCCAGGTCTTCGATCAACTGGCGCGGCACCACCCGCACCGCCTGCGGCACCTCGATCAGCGGGGTCTCGGTGCGCGTTGCCGCGGTCCCGCCGCGCGGGCCTGCGTAGCCGGAAGCCGCGCCCTCCGACTGGTCGTGGATCTCGGTCGTCTTGAGCGTGTTGGCGGAGCCGGCATCCGGCGCCTGCTGCGCGAGCAGTTCGGTCACAGGGGACAGCGCCAGCAGGGCGGCAAAAGCACGCGCGAAAGGAAGAGGAGAAGAAGAGGTTGGAAAAATCACGGGGAAGTTGCGCTGTGAGAGGGCCGATGGCCGGGCGACAGGAGATGCCCGGATCGCGACGTCGAAACAACGCCGCGAAGGGTCGTGATGATAATGAATCTCATTTGTGAATTCCTGTTATCAAGACGCCTTGGTCGGCAACTGCAACGGCCGGTGGCGCTGCGCGTCGTGCGCTGAAAGACAATCGGCTCGTGATCCCCGCCGAAGAAAAGAACCCGCCCGCCGCGGATGCCGCCGTCGCCGTGCCGCGCCCGTTGCCATTGGCCGCCCGCTGGCTGCTGCTGGCCTTTGCCGCGCTGTGCCTGGTGCTGGCCGTCATCGGCGTGATCGTGCCGGGCATGCCGACGACGGTGTTCGTGCTGATGGCCGCGTGGGCCGCGGCGCGCAGCTCGCCGCGGCTGCATCGGTGGCTACTGGAGCACCGGCTGTTCGGCCCCATCCTGCGCAACTGGGAGAACGGGCGCACAGTGAGCCGCCGCGCCAAGTGGAGCGCCACCGCGGCGATGGCGTTCTGCGCCGTCGTCATCGCGCTCACCGCGCACAAGGCCTGGCTCGCGGGCCTCGGCATCGGCTCGATGGCCGTCGTGCTCGCGTGGCTCTGGCGGCGGCCGGAGCCGGCGGTGCCTGACTGATGGCGATGGCCGCTCCACAATGCGGCCTTCGTCCCAGGAGATTGAATAGTGAAGCCACAACCCATCGAGTACGCCGCCGCCTCCGACGACGTCAAGGCCGTGTTCGACGACATCAAGACCTCGCGCAACGTGCCCGACGTCAACAACTTCTGGAAGTACCTCGCCAACGATCCCGCCACGCTCAAGCGCACCTGGGGCAGCCTCAAGGAGGTGATGGCGCCCGGCGCGCTCGATCCGGTGGTCAAGGAAATGGTCTACCTCGCGGTGAGCGTCACCAACAACTGCGGCTACTGCATCGCGAGCCATCATGCGGGCGCGGCCAAGGCCGGCATGACGCCGGAGATGTTCGCCGAGCTGATGGCCGTGGTCGGCATGGCCAACGAGACCAACCGGCTGGTCAACGGCTACCGCGTGCCGATCGATCCGGCGTTCGACAAGTAGAAGGCCGGATCAGCCGATCGTCATCAGGCTTGCGTTGCCGCCCGCAGCCGCGGTGTTGACGCTGAGCGCGCGTTCCACCACCAGGCTTTCGAGCGGAATGTCCGCGTCGCCCGGCGCGAAGGCCCGCACGCCGACGATGGGGCCGGGCCGCGCGGCAATGCGCTGCATCGCGTCGGCCAGGGTGCTCTCGTCGCCGTGGTGCAGCGCGGCGTCGAAGGCCACGGTCGGCGAGCGCCAGTCGCTGGCGATGGCCACGCTCTGCTGCACCTCGGCCGGCAGCGACGCACGCAGGGCCTGCGTGTCGGCATCGGCCGGCCAGATGGCGGTGCTGCCCACCGACAGCACGGCCGCCAGTTGCGCCAGCCGGTCGGCCTCGGTGCCGGCCAGGCAGAGCACCGCCTCGCGCGGCAGCAGCGTGTAGACGTTTCGCTCGCCGGTCGGGCCGGCCAGCGTGCGTGAATCGCCGGCGCGCGACAGCGATGCGAAGCGCGCGCATTGCGCGGCCAGCGCGTCGCGCCCGGTCTTCCGGGCCCAGCGGGCCAGCGCCGACAGGCCTGCGTTCGGCACCGCCTCGCAAGCGCCTTCGCCACCCATCGCCCGCGCCATCGCATCGTCGGGCCGCTTCGACAGCATGCGCAGCATGTACAGCGGCCCGCCCGCCTTCGGCCCGGTGCCCGACAGCCCTTCGCCGCCGAAGGGCTGCACGCCCACCACCGCGCCCACGATGTTGCGGTTGACGTACACGTTGCCCGCCTTCGCGTGCTGCACGATCTGCGCGATGGTCTCGTCGATGCGCGTGTGCACGCCCAGCGTCAGGCCGTAGCCCGTGCCGTTGATCTGCCCGACCAGCGCGCCAAGGTCGCGCCGGCGGTAGCGCACCAGGTGCAGCACCGGGCCGAACACTTCGCGCTGCAGTTCCGAAATGCTGTCCAGCTCGATCAGCGTGGGCATCACGAAGGTGCCGTGGCGCGTGTCCTGCCCATGCTCGCGGCCCTGGCGGTAGACCTTGTGGCCGCGCGCGCGCATGGCTGCGATGTGGCGCTCGATGCCGTCGCGCGCCTCGGCGTCGATCACCGGACCCACGTCCACGGCCAGCCGCGCGGGATTGCCGATGCAGGCCTCGGCCATCGCGCCTTCGAGCATCTCGACCAGCCGGTCGGCCGCTTCTTCCTGCACGCACAGCACGCGCAGGGCCGAGCAGCGCTGGCCGGCGCTGTCGAAGGCCGAGGCCATCACGTCGGTGACGACCTGCTCCACCAGCGCGGAGGAGTCCACGATCATCGCGTTCTGCCCGCCCGTCTCCGCGATCAGCGGCACCGGCGCGCCGTGGGCACCGAGGCGCTGCGACAGCGTCTTCTGCAGGATGCGCGCGACCTCGGTCGAGCCGGTGAACATCACGCCCTGCACACGCGCGTCGGCGACCAGGCTGGCGCCCACCGTCTCGCCGCGTCCCGGCAGCAGCTGCACCGCGGCGCGCGGCACGCCGGCCTGCCACAGCAGGCGCACCGCCTCGGCGGCGACCAGCGGCGTCTGCTCGGCCGGCTTGGCGAGCACCGGGTTGCCGGCCGCGAGCGCGGCCGCCACCTGGCCGGTGAAGATCGCGAGCGGAAAATTCCACGGGCTGATGCACACCATCGTGCCGAGCGCGCGGTGCGTGTCGTTCGAGAAGTCGCTGCGCGCCTGCGCCGCATAGAAGCGCAGGAAGTCCACCGCCTCGCGCACTTCGGCAATGGCGTTGGCATAGGTCTTCCCGGCCTCGCGCGCCAGCAGCCCGAGCAGGCGCGGCATCTGTTCTTCGAGCAGATCGGCGGCGCGCTCGAGCATGGCGGCACGCTCGGCGGGCGGCGTGGCGGCCCAGGCGCCGGCAGTGCCCGCGGCTTGCGAAACGGCGGATTCGACATCGGCCGGCGTGGCCTCCCGCACCTGCCCGACCACATCGCGATGGTCGGCGGGGTTCAGCACATCGGCCGGTTCGCTTTGCGTGTCGGCGCCCACCGCCAGCATCGGCCCGGCATGCCAGCCCTCATGCGCGGTGGCCTGCAGGCTCTGGCCCAGCAGGCGCAGGCTGTCGTCGTTCGCAAGATCGAGCCCGCGCGAGTTTCGGCGCTGCGTGCGGTACAGCGCCGCAGGCAGCGCGATGGCCGGATGCGGCAGCCCCACCGTGCCTTCCTGCGCGGCCATGTGTTCCACCGTTGCCACCGGGTCTTCCACCAGCGCCTCCAGCGAAATCGTCGGGTCGGCGATGCGGTTCACGAACGAGGTGTTCGCGCCGTTCTCCAGCAGGCGGCGCACCAGGTAGGCCAGCAGCGTTTCGTGCGTGCCCACGGGCGCATAGATGCGGCACGGCCGCCCGAGCGGGCCGACCACCTGCTCGTACAGCGGCTCGCCCATGCCGTGCAGGCACTGGAACTCGTACTGCCCCGGCTCGTAGCGCGACGGATCGGCCATGGTGTAGATGGCGGCCAGCGTGTGCGCGTTGTGCGTGGCGAACTGCGGGTACACCGCCTCCGGCGCGGCGAGCAGCCTGCGCGCGCAGGCGAGGTAAGACACGTCGGTGTAGGCCTTGCGCGTGTAGACCGGGTAGCCGTCGAGCCCGTCGATCTGCGCGCGCTTGATCTCGCTGTCCCAGTAGGCGCCCTTCACCAGCCGCACCATCAGCCGGTGGCGGCTGCGGCGCGCGAGGTCGATCACGTAGTCGATCACGAAGGGGCAGCGCTTCTGGTAGGCCTGGATGACGAAGCCGATGCCGTTCCAGCCCGCGAGCGCCGGCTCGAAGCACAGGCGCTCCAGCAGGTCGAGCGACAGCTCCAGCCGGTCGGCTTCCTCGGCGTCGATGTTCAGGCCGATGTCGTAGCGCTGCGCCAGCAGCGTCAGTTCGCGCAGCACCGGGTACAGCTCCGCCATCACGCGCGCGTGCTGCGCGCGGCTGTAGCGCGGGTGCAGCGCCGAGAGCTTGATGGAGATGCCCGGGCCCTCATACACGCCGCGCGCATCCGAGGCCCTGCCGATCGCGTGAATCGCCTCTTCATAGGCGAGCTTGTAGCGCCTGGCGTCTTCCATGGTGAGCGCGGCTTCGCCCAGCATGTCGTACGAATAGCGAAAGCCCTGCGCCTCCAGCTCGCGCGCGTTGCCCAGCGCCTGCGCGATGGTTTCTCCGGTGACGAACTGCTCGCCCATCATGCGCATCGCCATGTCAACGCCCTTGCGGATCAGCGGCTCGCCGCCCTTGCCGATCAGGCGCGTGAGCACGGCCGACAGGCCGGTCTCGCTGTGCGTGGCCACCAGTTTGCCGGTCAGCAGCAGGCCCCAGGTGGCGGCGTTGACGAACACCGACGGGCTGCGGCCCGCATGCGTCTGCCACTGGCCGTGGGCGATCTTGTCGCGGATCAGCGCGTTGCGCGTCTCGGCATCGGGAATGCGCAGCAGCGCTTCGGCCAGGCACATCAGCGCGACGCCTTCCTGGGACGACAGCGCGTACTCCTGCAACAGCCCCTGCACGAGGCCGGCGCGGCCGCTCGCGTTCTTGCGCGAGCGCAGTTGCCGCGCGATGCGATGCGCCAGCGCATGCGCCTCTTCGGCCTGCCCGCGCGGCAGGCGGGCCTGTTCGAGAAGCGGCGGCAATGCCTCGGGTTCGGCGCGGCGCCAGGTCGCGGTGATCTGCTCGCGCAGCGGCGAAGGGCCGGGCGGCAGGCCGTCGGCGAATGCCGCGAACGAGGAGGGCAGGGGGTCGGAGTCGTTGGTGGTGCTCATGGGCGGATCGTGCTGGAGATATGTTGGATGATCTGCGCCTGATCGCCAAATTTGTGTTCGAAGATTTGCTGTTTGACAGAGTAAATCTCTAGGTTCATAGCGGCTGGCGCAGTCAGGTTCGCAGATGGCGGCAGGCAGAGAATCCGCCATCCATCCCTTTTTTGGAATTTCGCGAACATGCCCAGCTGCAGAAGGCTCCTTCTTTTCCTCGCGGCCGCGTGCCTGCCGGTGTGTTGGCCGGCCTATGCGGCGGCAGCCGACCCCTCCGCCTGCACGGCCTCGGCGGCCGCGGAATGCCTGCGCAGCTTCACGCCGGACGGTGCCGCAGGTGCGGTGCACTACTACGCCTCGCTCGATCCCGCAGCCGGCCCGACCAAGGCGCTCATCGCCATGCACGGCCATTCGCGCGACGCCAACAAGACATTCGAGGCAACGCTGCGCACCGTTCGCAACGCCGGCACGCTGGACGACACGCTGGTCATCGCGCCGCTGTTCCAGGTGCCCGCCGACAAAGCCGCGGCAGGCCGCTGCAACACGCCGGGCCTGCCCGCGCCGCAGCCTGGCTACCTGCTGTGGACCTGCGGCTCCTGGCTCGAAGGCGGCCGTTCGGCATCGGGCAGCCGCATCGGCTCGTTCGCGGTCATGGACGCGCTCGTGGCCGAGCTGGTGCAGCGCTGGCCGGGCCTGCGCACCATCACCATCGCGGGCTTTTCGGCCGGCGGACAGTTCGTGCAGCGCTATGCCGCCTTCGCGCGGACCGGCGGGACGGCGGGCACGGCGGGCAAGGTCGCCATCCGCTACGTGGTCGCCGACCCGAGTACGTGGCTCTATTTCGACCCGGTGCGCCCTCGGTTCGCACCCGACGGCGCGTCGGTCGCGGGATTCGCGGTGCCCGACGCCGCCGCATGCCCCGAAACGAACCGCTGGAAGTACGGCACCGACGACCTGCCCGCGCACCTCGGGCGCAGCGCCGAACAGGCCCGCCGGCAGTACGCGGAAGCCGACATCAGCTACCTCGAAGGCGCGCTCGACAGCAACGATGCCAAGGGCACGGCCTACCGCGTTCTCGACCGCTCCTGCGCGGCGCTCGCGCAAGGCACCTTCCGCCTGCAGCGCGGCCTGGCCTATGCGCAGTACGACCGCGCGGTGCTCGCGCCCGAGAAGCAGCGCCAGGTCGTGGTCGTGCCGGGCTGCGCGCACGACGTGGCGTGCGTCTTTCCTTCGGAAGCCGCGCGTGCCGCATTGATCGGCCCTTCCCGGTGAGGGCGAACTGCCGGGAGGCTTGACGTATATTCCGTCATAGTGGATATTTCATCCAATATGAAGGAAGTCGAAGAAGGCTCATCCGGGCTGAACGACCGCATCGCGCAGCGCGTACGCGACCTGCGCGCGCAGCGCGGCCTTTCGCTCGACGCGCTGGCCACGCACTGCGGCGTGAGCCGTTCCATGATCTCGCTGATCGAGCGCGGCGAAAGCAGTCCCACCGCCGTGCTGCTCGAAAAACTCGCGACCGGCCTCGGCGTGTCACTGGCCTCGTTGTTCGAGGCGCCCGCGCCCGCCGCCGATCCGGTGTCGCGGCTGGCCGGCCAGCTGCAGTGGCGCGACCCGCACTCCGGCTACGTGCGGCGCAACGTGTCGCCCAGCGGCTTCGCATCGCCCATACAGATCGTCGAGGTGCTGTTCCCGCCCAAGGCCCGCGTGGCCTACGAAAGCTCGGCGCGCGAGCCGCTCATCCACCAGCAGGTGTGGGTGCTCGACGGCGTCATCGAGCTCACGCTGGGCGAAGACAGCCACCGGCTTTCCACCGGCGACTGCCTGGCGATGGTGCTGGACCGCCCCATGAGCTACTACAACCCCTCGCACGAGACCACGCGCTACGCCGTGGTGATCGCGACCCTGCCTTTTTCCTGGAAATGAGCGACATGACCAAATTCGACGCGCCGCGCATCCGTCTTCTTTCGGCGGTGGAGAATGACCAGCTGCAGGCGCTGGCCGACCTGCTGATCGACTGCGTCGAGGGCGGCGCGTCGGTCAGCTTCATGCATCCGCTCACGCCCGAGCGCGCACAGGCTTTCTGGCGCAACGTGGCCGCGGGCGTGGCCGCCGGCGAGCGCGACTTGCTGGTGGCCGAAGACGCCGAAGGCATCGTCGGCACCGTGCAGTTGGTGCTGGCGCAGCCCGAGAACCAGCCGCACCGCGGCGAGGTTTCCAAGATGCTGGTGCACCGCAGGGCGCGGCGCCGGGGCATCGGCGAGCTGCTGATGCGGGCCGCCGAGCAGCAGGCGCGCGAGCGCGGCAAGACGCTGCTGGTGCTCGACACCTCCAGCCCCGAGGCCGAGCGGCTCTACGCCCGCACGGGTTGGACGCGGGTGGGCAGCGTTCCCGGCTTCGCGCTGCTGCCGCGGGGCGAGCCGTGCGCCACCACCTTTTTCTATCTGGACCTGGCCGGGGCCTAGCGCGCGCCGAACGCCGCGTTCTCGAACAGGTCCTTGAACTCGCGCGGCTGCGAGCGCCAGTACTGGTGCGGCGCCTTCACCTGCGCGCCCAGCTCGGCCGCCGCGTGCCAAGGCCAGCGCGGGTCGTACAGCATCGCGCGGGCCAGCGACACCGCGTCGGCCTGCCCGTCGGCAATGATGGCCTCGGCATGGGCCGGCTCGGTGATGAGCCCCACGGCAATGGTCGGCAGCCCGACCGCGGCCTTGATGCGTTGCGCGAACGGCACCTGGTAGCCCGCGCCCAGCGTGATGGCCTGCTGAGGCGACACGCCGCCGCTCGACACATGGATGGCCGCGCAGCCGCGTGCCTTCAGCGCTTGCGAGAACGCGACCGTGCCGTCGAGGTCCCAGCCGCCGGGCACCCAGTCGCTGGCCGACACGCGCACCCACACCGGCCGCTCGGCCGGGAAGGCTTCGCGCACCGCGTCGAACACTTCGAGCGGAAAGCGCATGCGGTTCTCCAGGCTGCCGCCGTATTCGTCGTCGCGGTGGTTGGCGATGGGCGACAGGAACTGGTGCAGCAGATAGCCGTGCGCCGCGTGGATCTCGATGCCGTCGATGCCCAGCCGCGCCGCGCGCCGTGCCGCCGCCACGAAGGCATCGCGCACGCGCCGCAGGCCGGCGGCGTCGAGGGCGATGGGCGGGTCTTCGGTGGGCGAATGCGGAACGGGCGAGGGCGCATATGCCTTCCATCCGCCGGGCTCGCCGGGGCGGATCTGCTTGCCGCCTTCCCAGGGCGCGCGGCTAGACGCCTTGCGCCCCGCGTGCCCCAGTTGCATGGCGATCTTGATCGGCGAAAAAGCGCGCGTGGCATGCAGCACCCGCGCCAGGCCTTCTTCATTGGCATCGGAGTAAAGGCCGAGGTCGCCGGGGGAGATGCGCCCTTCGGCCTCCACAGCCGTTGCCTCGATGATCAGCAGCCCCGCGCCGGAAAGCGCCAGGTGGCCGAGGTGGATCAGATGCCAGTCGCCCGGCGTGCCCTCCGTGGCGGAGTACTGGCACATGGGCGCGATGATGATGCGGTTGTCTATCTCAAGCTGGCCGAGCTTCAGGGGCTCGAACAGGCGGGGCGGGAATGTTGGTTGACTCATGACGGTGCGGCTCCAGAGGAGCGGCAATTCTGCGGCGCGGGCGCGATTCGCATGCCGGACGGCGCAGAAGCCTTGCGGCTCGATGCGGTATCGAATGCGTGTGTGTCGGATGCCTTCAGGGCGTGCTCACGCCGACGGGGTGCCTTGCTCCGCGAATGTCCCCCGCCTTTCGGGCTCCTCCTTTATTTCGCTGCGCAAGGCACCCCATCGGCACACCCAACACCGAAATGTTCGAAGGCTGCTTGCCTCGCGGCAGGTCGTCGGTGCGAAAGCAGCGATGCAAATGCGAGGTATCAAAAGGCGACGGCCGAGGTGTATCGAGCACCCCGACCGTCTAACCAGGTTCGTGCAACCACCTTGGAAGGAACCGCACAAAAATGGCTAGCAAGACTATAGCCCGGCCAACTACGCCGGTAGCTTCCGAAGACAACGCCCAAGACCCGGCGGATCTTCTCGAAAACACCCTCTCGCAACTCGAAGCCCTGCTGTGGGTCTGCCATGGCGAAGGCATCGACTGGCACAACGGTGAAGGGCCTCGGCAACTGGACAACCTGCTCTGGCTTGCGGCTGATATGGCTCGCAAGGCGGGGGAGCTGTTTCAGGTGAGCGAGACGGCGCGACGCGCAGCGCCCGAGCCCGGCGGCTAGCGGCTGGCGCGCTCTGACGGGTTGCCTAGCCGGGTAGCTTTGCCGCAAGCACGTCGACACTTTGAATGGATGGCGACTCGGAGAACAACTCCCCCGCCTGTGCCATCAAAGCCGCCGCAACCTTGCCCGACAGATGCGCTTGGCGGCCTGCGTCATCCGGAAAGGCATCGAAGATTCCGAAGGTCGACGGCCCAAGGCGAATGCCGAACCAGGCGGTAGTGGCTGGCTCTTCCATGACGAGAGGAAGACCCCCCTTGAGAAAACTCTCGACCTCTTTCTCTTTACCGGGCTTCGCTTCCAGGCGAACGAACAACGCGACTGTGACCATGACATGCTTCCTTTCTTTCAAAGAATGCGACCGGTCCTGGTCGCATAGGGAAGCGCAGTCTGCGCCATTTCAATGTCCATGTTGCCGACTATTTTTGGTTCATCGGCGCTCGCCGTTCGTAAAAAGCTCAGCGGCGCACCCGCGCATATCCATCTGCAACTCGTCCCAGCGTTCGAACCCCCAACGCCACAGCCGCACTCACCGTGCGCAGGACGCCGGGTGCTCCCCGCAGCGAATGTCCTCCGCCCCTCCTTTATTTCGCTGCGCAGGCCACCTCATCGGCGTGAGCGTTCGGTGCTGCTGTGGAAGGTATGCCACGGCGAAGGCATCGACTGGCACAACGGTGAAGCGGCTCGGCACTGGGCAATCTGCTCTGGCTTGCGGCTGATATGGCTCGCAAGGCGGGAGAGCTGTTTCAGGTGAGCGAGAAGGCGCGACGCGGAGCGCCCGCGCCCGGCTGACAGCGGTCGATCTGCAGGCCGCAGATTCAGCTGCGACAGCTGAAGCTTCCGTGATGGAGGAAATTCGGCTTGATTGAGGTGGCTTGTGGGTCCGCGGCCCAACCAGACATTCAGTTGGTCACTTAGATGAACCCCGTAAGCTTTGGAGGGCGGGACTTGCCGGTTTGCGCGTCTCGCTGCCCGCCAGCTTGCTCCAAGTACTCGACAAACCCGTCGAAGGCATTCAACAAGGGCTGGAACCGCTCCGCGTCTCCTTCCAGTTGGCTCAAGGCGTAGCAGGTCGCCTCCAGCGTGGACAGTTGGTCGGGTCCATGGGCTTTGCGGATACGGTAGTGCGAAGGCGGCAGGTTGCGCAGGGCCAAGCGGGGCAACTGTTGCAGTGGCGGGCTTTGGTAGAGCATTTTTCGGCTTTTGCGCCAGGTGCCGTCCAGCACGACCAGACGCAGGCGCGACTGGGCTTGCAGCCACTCGGGCGGTAGCTGGGGTGAGACCCGCAAGTCCGGGGCGGCATCTTGCAGACTGTCCGGGTACAGCAGCAGCGTGTGCTTCCCGTCCACCGGCCAGACCGGCACGGCGAATGCCTCACCCACCACCAGGCGGCAGCGCGCCAAGCTGAGGTGCAGCAGGCGGGCACTGCCTTTGGCTTGGTGCACCTCCAGCGGGTGCTGCAGCACCAGTACCTCCACGGCATGGGCGGTGGGCGCGACCCAGCGGCAAATGCAGCCGCTCAGCGGACGCAGGCAAGCGGTGCACTTGGGGCGTGGGGCTAGAGCGGCGGACATGGCTGGAGTTTATTCAGCGTGCCTAGCTAGACAGTGCATGGAGGGAGATGTCTTTTGGCTTTGGCGGGACCGGCAGCTTTGGACAATGTGGGAAGACCGCGGTGGGGCCATTGCGGAAGTGCGCAGCGCTCGAAAGCTGCCGTTCGCGCCTCGAATTTTGACGGCCCCGAAGCGATGGCTCCGCGTTTGGCAAAGCCATCGTTGGTAAGGACTGCTTTCAGTGCATCTCCGCCAATGCCTCCTTGACCCCCTGTTCCCGCAGCGGTGTATCGCCGCCTTCCAAGTGCAGAGCGGCATCCGAAGGTACGGGCGTCGCACAATCCTTGTGAATCACGCCGTCTTTCATCACGAGCTGCACCTTGGCCGGATCGGTGAGCAACGAAAGATCTTGCAGCGGATCGCCGTCGACCAGCACGATGTCCGCCAGGAAGCCCGCCTTCAACTGCCCCAGCTCGTCGGGCCGGAGCATGATCTGGCCGCCCAGCCGTGTAGCCGCCATCAGCGCTTCCTTCGGCGTCATGCCGATGTAGTCGACGAAATATTGCAGGTCGTTGGCGTTGGTGCCGTGCGGCATCCAGGCAAAGCCGTAGTCACCGCCGGGCAGGATGCGGATGCCGCGCTTGTGCATTTCGCGCAGTGAAGCCGATGCCACCTCCAGCTCGCGCTTGTAGCCCATCTGCGTCGCCACGGCTTCGGTGATACCGTATTCGGCCGCGTTGTAAGTCGTGCGAATGAGCCAGCCTATGCCGGGCGCCACGAAATGCCGGTCTTTTGCCTCTTCGAGCATGTCAAGTGCTTCGGCATCTGCGAAGCTGGCGTGATAGACCATCTCGATGCCGTGGCGCACGCACTGCTTGACCGACTCGCTCGAGCGCGCGTGCGCAGCCATGCGTTTGCCGTAGCGCTTGGCCTCTAGCGCGAGCATGGCCACCTCGTCTTCCGCGAAAGGTGACATCTCGGCGGGCAGGCCAGCAATGTACTCGCCGGACAGATTGATTTTCAGGTGATCGACACCGTACTTGATGAAGGTGCGCGCCGACTTGCGGATCTCTTCGGGGCCGCTGCACACGCTGCCGAAGCTGAGTTCTTCGAACTTCATGTGTGGCAGCGTGTTGTCGCCCAACGCGCCGATGGTGGTGATCTCCTGGCTGCCGGCCAAGTAGCGCGGGCCTGGGAACTCGCCTGCTTCAATGGCATTGCGCAGCACCACGTCCAGGCGCGGCTTGGCTGCGGCTGCGCCAATCGCCGAGGTCCAGCCCATGTCCAGGTAGCGCTTGGCGACGCGCACGCACCAGAGCATGTGTTCTTCGGGCGGCATGAACTGGATGGCCGCGAGCGAGGGTTGGTCATTCCACGAAAAGTGCGTGTGGGCCTCGGTCATGCCGGGCATGAGGAAGCGCCCCTTTCCGTCGATCACGCGCGCGTCATCGGTGCTCACGCGCTTCGGAAAGCGAGCGACTTCTACGATGCGCTTTCCTTCGACGAGAAGGTCACCGGTATAAGGGTCTTCGCCCGTGCCGTCGAAGATGCGGACATTGGTGAATGCAATACGGGTCATCGTTGTCTCCTCCGGCATGCGGTGCCGGCAATGGGTTGTCGAAATGGAGTCTCGCGACGTCTCAGCGGAGTGCCGCGTAGAAGGCTTCGAGTTCTTGTATGCAGCGCTGCGGCTGCTCGAAAGTCGTCCAGTGACCGCACCCGTCGAGGATGACGAGGCGGCTGCCGGCGATGCGTTCCTGCATGGCGCGGACGTTTGCCGCCGGGGCTACTCCGTCTTGGTCGCCGGTGACCAAGAGCGTCGGCACATCAAGGCGTTCGAGCGCGGCCGACTGCGCATCGGCGAGCGCCGCACAGCTCTGCGCGTAACCCTCGGGCGACTGGCGCATCACGCTCTCACGCACCAGCGCGAGCACCGCCGGTTGCTGCTCCTTCGTTCGCGTGCTCGTCGCGCCCTTCACGATGGCGTCGGCGATCTCCTGCATGGCCGACACACCGCCCCGCGCCGCGTTGGCCCGGGCCGCGATGTTGGGGCGCGCGGCATCGGGAGGCGCAGCCAGCGGGCCGAAGAGTGCCAGCGATTTCACTGTACCGGGATCGCGCAGTGCCAAGTGTTGAGCGACGATCGTGCCCATCGAGTGCGCCATCACATGCACCGACCCGATGCCGAGCTCCGCAAGCAGCTGCGACATTGCATCCACGTAGCCCTTGATTGACAAAGCCTTTCCGTCAGCCGGCAGTGGCGATCTCGCGCTGCCTGGCAGGTCGGGCCTGATACGGCGAAAACCGCCAAGCGCCGGCAACAGTGGGGTCCAGTTGTTCGATGAGCCGCCGAGTCCGTGGATGCACAGCAGCGCCTCGCCTTCACCGTCGATCTCGACAGTCAGGCTGTTCAGAATATGAGTCGTCATGCGCAGCCTTTCAGACGAACTTGTTTTCGATGGCGCCGAGCCGGCCGATCTCGACTCGCACCACGTCACCTGCACGCAGGTAGCGCGGCGGGCTCATGCCCATGCCCACGCCTGCCGGTGTGCCGGTCGCGATCACGTCACCGGGGTAGAGCGTGATGCCGCGCGAGATGGTCTCGATCAGCGTCGGGATGTCGAAGATCATGTTCTCGGTCGGCCCGTCCTGGCGCAGCTCGCCGTTGACCCAGCAGCGCACCCGCGTCTTCGTGCCGTCGAACTCGTCGGCCGTGACGATCCATGGGCCCATAGGGCAGAAGGTGTCGAAGGACTTTCCCATGTCCCACTGCCCGTGGCGCATCTGCACATCGCGCGCGGTCACGTCGTTGACGACTGTGTAGCCGAAAACGTGCGTCATCGCAGCTGCGCGCGTGATGTTCTTGCCGCCCTTGCCGATGACGACGGCCAGTTCGGCTTCGTAGTCGATCTGCGTCGACACCTCGGAAGGCACGAGCACGTCGTCGTGCGGGCCGACGACGCACTCGGGCACCTTGGTGAAGACGATGGGCCATTCGTCGGTCCTGGTCGCGTTGTCCTTGAACACCGAAGCAGACAGTTCTTTGGCGTGCGCATGGTAGTTGCGCCCCACGCACCAGAGGTTGCGTCGCGGCTTGGGCAGCGGCGCATCAAGCACCACGTCGCCCAGGTTGACTGCGGGACCGGCTGGCTCCGGAAGCGGGCCGCCCTCGGCCAGGGTTTCGATCAGCGTCAGCACGCCGGTGTCCGCCTGGGCCTGTGTGAGCTTCAGCGGGGTGACGGTCGTGCCGTCGGCGGAAACGAGGCCGACCTTGCGGTGTCCCTCGCTCGTGAAAGTGGCGATTCGCATGAGGTTTGCTCCTGTGTTTTTGCGATGCGCCGACTTTAAAAATTGTGGCCCAGGAGCGCTTATCGACCGATCCGGCGACGTATCGAATCGTCTGGTGTCGTTCTAAGGACTTACCCGGGGCGCTGTGTTGGCCCGATGCGTGCGAGGGAACAATCGCCGCAAACGACTTCGATGAGAGACAGATGCAGGAAGCCTATGCACTCCATGAAGGCGCGTTCGGCACGGCAATCGTCCTGGAGGCGAGCGCCAACCTGGTGTCGCATGCTCATTCGGAAACACAGCTCGCCCTATGGCTGGGCGGTGCGCGCGCCTGTGCCCATGTGGGCTCTGAGGTCGTGCCTTACGGCGAAGGCGTGGCTTTGGGTGTGAACGCTTTCGAGGCGCATGACATGGTGCGGCTGGAAGACAGCGGATCAAGCCTCTTCATCGTCTTCATGATCAAAAAGGACTGGCTCGACGACCTCAGCCAGGCAAAGGATCGGAGCTTTCGGTTCCCGTCTCCGCGAGTTCTCATCAGCGACGCGTTGCGGCGCTCATGCTGGCGGGTGCTGGACCTGATGATCTCCGCCGGTGCAGGGCGCGAGCAGGTGGACAAGGAGGTGGAGCGCTTACTGGAGGCCGCCATCGCGGCATCCACGACGGGCGCGGATGCCGCTCCGGTGCCCGGGGGCATCGGCGTGACGCTGGACCATCGCCTGCGCGCCGCCATCGCTCACATGCGCACGCATGTCTCCGAGAAAACGAGCATCGACGAGATCGCCGCAAAGGTCGGGCTGTCGCGCGCGCATTTCTTCGCGCTGTTCCGCGATCAGTTGCACACGACGCCGCAGGTGTTCTGGAGCGGCGTGCGCGTCGAGGAAGCCATGCGCCGCGTCAGCGAAGGCGGCGAGTTGACCGACGTCGCGCTCGACCTGGGCTTCTCGGCGCCGGGCAATTTCTCGCGCTTCTTCAAGGAACACACCGGCATCTCGCCGTCGATCTTCAAGCGGGCCACGCGCGCTCCGTATCCTGTCACCGTCACAGGCATCCCGCGCGAGGGACAGTCTTAGTAGACGTGCTTTCAGGTTTCAGGATCTAAAGCGGCGAACAGTGAGGCGGTAAGTCGGTCCGTTTTGGATCGCAAATCAAACGATGCCAACGAATGACCGGTTGAATCCGCCGCCGGATCCTGCCACAGGGGCGAGACAGCTAGATGCCTAGAACGGTCATGTGACTCTTAGTGCCGAGCATAGGCCGTCACGAGAATCGGTAGAAAACCTTGTTGCCCCATTCCGTATCGAAGCCATCCAGCACCTTCCCGTGCTCGACACCAGTGATGATGGGCGAAGCTTGGCTTCGCAAGTCTGCCTCGATTGCATGGCGCACACCTTCCCAGCGGAGGACGTGCATGAGGTATGCCAACGGCTCGCTGCTGATCTGCCGGTCGCGGAACAGACGGATCAGCAGCTGCTCAATGGCCTCGCGGTCTTGTGGTGCAGATTCGATGTGCGCAAGGCAGCGGCGGTAGAACGGCTCAGCCTGATCGAAAGAAAACTTCGTATCGAGAACATGCTCCGCCTGGAGCAACTCGTCGCGCACTTGCAATTCAATCATTCCGTTTCCTCAACCTCTGCTTCTGGCCATGTACGGCTGTCGCGAGTCACCGCCTATTTTGGGGGGAGAACAGGAGCCAACCCGTTCAGCCAAGGCATTTCGTACCAAGTCACGTGGCGTTCAAAAGCGGCGCACTCCTCTGGTGTCAACCACACGCCATGGGCCTCGACGCCGAAGGAGGAGCCGTCTGCCAATTTCACTGCCTTGGCGATGCCGAAGAGGTCAACTTTCACTAAAAGCTCCCGGGGTACGACGGCTGTGACGAACACTCGCTCCTCGACGCCCTCGCATTGGCCGACTTCACACAGCACGTATGTGCGAGTACCGTCGCGCCGTTGGACCAACACCAGCTGATAGTCCTGACCTTCAGCGACATCGCCACGCTGCCACATAGTCCCTTCTCCGTGAAAATTCTGAGCAGTCATCGAACGGCCGGTTCTGGCCGACTGTAGCCGGTCGCTCTGCCGTCGCGAAGGCTCAAAGCAGGCCTTACAAGTGACTCGCTATGTCCTCGGCTCTAGCGCCCGGTTGACCGCGTACCAGAATGCGGCTGCCCCGCATCGCCAGCGTCCTTGGCTTTCTCAGACAGGCGCAGCGCATACCTGTGTGCATCTCGTCCGTGGCGAATCGCCAGCTCGTGCGACTCACGACCTACTTTGACATAGTCCACTGTTGCAGGTACTGGGCAATTTTCTGGCTTCATGGCGAAGGTCCGGTTGTGGCCGGAAGCACTCTAGACATCGAGGGCTCGCTGCCTGCGGATCTGACGTTTCTGCTCGGCACTGGGTGGCTTGTAGGCGCCGGAAAGACGGCGTCGGAGCGACTTCAACGCGGCGGCTTTTGCGCGCCTCACGGTCGGATCGGTCACCGTCTGCGCCTCTGCCCACTCCAGCGCTCCCTCTATTGGAGCCCCTCTCAAGGCACATAGGCAAAGTGTCTGCTGATGTGATGTGGTGGCACTGGCGAATGTCTCGATCACCAGGTCTCTCAACTTCTCCTGCTGATCTTGCGGCAGTACCAGACCGTCGTCGAAACTCGTCAACGTATTCAGCGCGCCGAGCGCTTGCCAGAATGGATCGCTTGGCTCGTCTGAAAGCGCAGTGGTCGACATGCAGTAGTCCAACAGAGCCGTGACGCAAGACGCGGTGCGAACTTGCTCAAGAACCGCAATGGCAAACGTCGCGAGCGTCCGATCGTTCAGCAAGTGCTGCAGCGACGCAACGCCGCCGCGGCCGTACGCGACGCAGGCCACGGCCCAGCGCGCGAGCGGCGCCACCCTCGAGCCGTCCTCAAGCAGACCGTCTTCGTGCCATTCGTGCTGCTTGGACAGCCGCTCAATCTCATCGGCGCCGTCAGTGCCATACGCCAGAGAAAACCGAATCAAATCTTCTGGATGAACCGAGCCACCATAGGACAGCGGTCCGGGGCCCTTGGCGGCCTTGCGAGCAAGATCATTGAATTTCATCGGAATTCGGTACGCATGCTTTTGTAGCCGTCGTGTCGTTTGCCAGCTCGCCGTGATCGGAGACCAGGTCGCCGTGATGAGAGTCCGGACTTGGCCGACTGTAGCCTGTGTCAGCCATCGCAAAAGCCCCTTCGGGGCCGCTCGGCGTATGGCAGACTCGCCGCGATTCAACTTCAGGCTGACGGCGGTCAAGTGAGCACTTCTGAGATTTTCCTGATCGCGATGCTGATCATCTTTTCGCTCCCATATCTGGTGTGGCGTCTTGGTCGAACCGATTATTTCGCGCCGCTTGTCGTGGTGCAGATCATCACGGGCATCGTGCTTGGCCCGGGCGTGCTGGGGGCGATGTTCCCCGACTACTACAAGTTCGTCTTCAACGGGCCGGTGATCCAGTCGCTCAATGGAGTCGCGCAGTGGGCCGTGATGATGTTCGTCTGGATCGCAGGCATCGAGCTGGATCTGCGCAAGGCTTGGGAGCATCGTCGCGAGAGCGGGATCACGGCTGGCCTTGCGCTTGGCGTGCCTCTTGTCTTTGGCGCGGCGGCGGCACTGGCGCTGCTTTCCTATCCAGGCTGGATAGGGGCGAAGGCGACGCATTGGCAGTTCGTGCTGGGCATCGGCATGTCGTGCGCCGTGACCGCGTTGCCGATCCTGATTCTGCTGATGGAGAAGCTGCAGATTCTTCGCCAACCAATCGGCCAGCGCATCCTGCGCTACGCGAGCCTGGACGACATCGCCATCTGGGGTGTGCTGGCGCTGATTCTCATGGACTGGGAGCGGGTGGGCAAGCAGGCTGGCTTCCTCGTGGTCTTCGCAGTCTCCGCGGCCGCGTTTCGCTGGCTGATGGTGCGCGTGCCCGAGCGCGACCGGTGGTATGCGGGTCTTATCTGGCTTGCGGCCTGCGGTCTGGGCGCCGACTGGTGCGGCCTGCACTACATGGTCGGCGCATTCATTGCCGGCGCGGTGATGGATGGGGAGTGGTTCGATCAGGAGCAAATGGACTGGCTGCGCCACAACGTCCTGTTGGTGGTGATGCCGGTCTTTTTCCTGAGCACCGGCCTGCGCACCAACTGGCAGGTGGGCGGCACGGCGGTCTTCCTGGTTGCGGCGGTACTGCTGGTGGCCTCGGTGGCCGGCAAGCTCATCGGACTCGGCATGGCCGGCCGGCTGTTGAAATGGCAGCCGGGCGAGGGCTCTCTGATCGGTTGGCTGCTCCAGACCAAAGCCCTCATCATGATCATCTTCGCCAACGTCCTGCTGGACAAGGCGATCATCACCAACGAGACCTTTACAGCGCTTCTCGTCATGGCAGTTGCGAGCACCATGCTCACCGTGCCCGCGGTGACGCCAAAGCTCCGGAGGATGCAAGAGATCGTGTTTCGCTCGCGTTGACCGGTCCCGCTCGTCGGCTCGTCCTCGCGGTGGTCTTGGGCAAGCCACGCTTCCTGTGAGCGTCAGCTATTGATTGGCCGTCGACAAGACCAATCCCATGGATTGACGGGATGGCAAGCCGCGCGACGCCCTGTCATCATTCGCCGCTGCATGAACATCGATCCGAATCCCCTCGCCGATCTGTTGAACCGAGCCAGGCAAGCCCTGGCGGACCCGGCGGGCATGCTGCCCGTAGCGAACCCCGCCACCCCGGAGGCCGGATGCGTCGTGTTCTTCGCCACCGGCGAAGGCAGCAGCCGCGCCCGCGTGGCATCCGGCCGTGGCGCCGACGTCGAGGCCGCATGGCAAGCCGCCGCCGAAGCCATCGCAGTGCAGGCCGCCCGCGGCGAAAACCCGCCGCAACGCCTGCGCGCCGAAGTCGTCGACAAAGTCGCCCCCATGCGCTGGCGCGAGCTCAAGGCGAAGTTGGCGCAAACCAAGCGCAACTACTTCAACGAAGGCATCGCCTTCGACGCACGCTTCGAGATTGCCCTGCTCGCGCAGGAAATGCACGGCGGCGCGGTGCTCTACAACGGCGACGTCGACCATGCCGAGCCCAACCCCGGCAACCTGCACCTGCTCAGCAAACGCCGCTTCGGCCGCGAGATCGACTTTCCGGCGGACGACGAAGCGCCCGTCTGGTGCTTCACCACCCGCGCCGTGTACGTCGACGCCAAGGGCGCATGGCCCATCACCGCCGAAGGGCAGGCGGCGGGCTTTCGCACCCTCACCGACTGGAACGCGCCGCAGATCCGCACGCTCATCGAAGACGCCAGCACCTACCTCGCCGCCCAGGTCAAGCCCACGGGCGAGTTCGACTACGGCTGGTTTCCCTGCTTCGACCGCCTCATTCCCACCTACAACACGCTGCGCCACGCAAGCTCGACCTACGCCATGCTCGAGGCCTGGGAGCTCACGCGCGACGACATGCTGAAAGCGTCCATCGACCGCTCGATCGGCTTCCTCACGGGCACGCTGATCCGCCCGGCTGTGCTCCCCGACGGCACGCGCGCCGCCTACCTGCTGGACATCGGCAACGAGATCAAGCTCGGCGGCAGCGCCGTGTGCCTGCTCGCGCTGGTCAAGTACACGGAGCTCACGGGCGACAGGCAGTTCCTGCCGCTGCTGGAGCAGCTCGCGCTCGGCATCCGCCACATGCAGGACGCGGAGACCGGCAGCTTCGTGCACGTGCTGAATGCGCCCGCGCTCGACGTGAAGGACAAGTTTCGCGTCATCTACTACGACGGCGAGGCCGCGTTCGGCCTCATGCGGCTGTACGGCCTCACGCGCGACGCGCGCTGGCTCGCGGTGGTCGAGAAAGCCTTCGAGCATTTCATCGCGGCCGAGCACTGGCGCGCGCACGACCACTGGCTGAGCTACTGCGTCAACGAGCTCACCCGCTACCGGCCCGAGACGCGCTACTACCAGTTCGGCCTGCGCAACGTGGCGGGCTACCTGGACTTCGTGCTCGAGCGCATCACCACCTTCCCCACGCTGCTCGAGCTGATGATGGCCGCGCGCGACATGGTGCTGCGGCTCGAAGCCGACCCGGCCCTGCGCCCGCTGCTGGCCGAACTCGACCGCGACAAGTTCGACCGCGCGCTGGCCTACCGCGCGCGCTACCTCGCCAACGGCCACTTCTGGCCCGAGCTGGCGATGTTCTTCCGCAACCCCGACCGCATCGCGGGCTCGTTCTTCATCAAGCACCACAGCTTCCGGGTGCGCATCGACGACGTGGAGCACTACCTGTCGGGCTACGTGGCCTATCACCGCATGCTGAAGGCGAGCGAGGGCCTGCAGCAAGGGCGGCGCGCCGGCACGGTTGCATGGAGCGGTGACGTGAACCTGGGGCGGCGCCAGCATTTCCGCATGCACGAGCTGGGCGGCGCGCGCAGGATGCTCGGCGACATCGCCGCGCTGCGCGATGCCGACCTGCGCATCGTCAACCTCGAATGCGTGGTCGCCACCACGGGAGAGCAGGGCGTGGACAAGGGCGAGGCCGGGCCGTACTACTACCGCGCGCGGCCCGAGATGCTCGCGGTGCTGACCGAGGCCGGCATCGGCATGGTCGCCACCGCCAACAACCACAGCGGCGACTACGGCGCCGAGGCGCTGCTGGAGCAGCGGGCGCACCTCGACGCCGCCGGCATCGCCCATGCCGGCACCGGCCGCACGCTGGAGGCCGCGTTGCGCCCCGCGTTCCGCAGTGCGGGCGGCGTGCGCGTGGCGCTGTTCTCACTCGACGCCACGCAGCCGCGCTTTGCCGCCACCGCCGAACGCGCGGGCGCCGCCTGGCTGCCGCTCGACGACCCCGCCGCATGGACCGCCGAGCTCGCACCGCGCATCGAAGCCGCGCGCCGCGAGTCCGACGTGGTGCTGGTGGCGGTGCACTGGGGCGCCAACCTGGAGACCGAGCCTTCGGCGGCCGAGATCGCCGTCGGCCATGCCATCGTCGATGCGGGCGCCGACGCGGTGCTCGGCACTTCGGCGCATGTGCTGCAGGGCATCGAGGTCTATCGCGGCCGGCCGATCCTGCATGACGCGGGCGACCTGCTGTTCGACTCCGTGCGCAACGACCTCGGCGATTCGGGCGTGTTCACGCTGGCGCTGGGCCTGCACGGCGTGGAGGCGGTGGTGTTCACGCCGGTCGGCGTCGGCTACGGCTTCTCGCGCCAACTGGCGGGCGCGGAGGCCGAGGCGCTCGGCGCGCGCTTCGCGGCGCAATGCCGCGCGCTCGGCACGGAACTGGCGGTGGCGCGGGATGGCCGCTGCACGCTGCGGCTGTCGCCGCCGCAGCGCCCAGTGTTCCAGGCCGACCCGGCCGCGGCCGAGGCGCCGCCCTCGCGGCCCGCGCGGCCCGCGCCGGTCGTCGGCCCGGTGCGCGCGCCGCGCCCCGAATGGCTGGTCGATGCGGTGCCGTTCGACGCACACATCAAGCCGCTGCAGTTCGGCCCGCTGCGCCTGCTGGGGCTGCGCATCGCGCCCCGGCAGATCGCCGGGCGGCGCATGCTGTGGGTCGAGTCTTTCTGGTGCGCCGACGAGCCCGTGGCGGCCGACCTGCGGCTGCAGTTCCGCGCGCTGCCGATGCGCAGCCGCACGATGCCGCCTTGGGGCGAGGGCATGGACCACGACCCCTGCGACTGGATGTGGCCCACCAGCCGCTGGGAGCCCGGGCGCATCTACCGCGACCGCTACGGCCTGCGCCCGCCGCGCGCCGGACTGCTCGAAAGCGACGTGCTGCAGATCGAGGTGCGCCTGCGCGGCAGCCTGCCCGGCCTGCCGCCAGAAATCTCGAGCGCACGGCGCCTGCCTGTGTGGTGCGGCCTGCGCGTGCCGGAACTTCCTGTGCCGCTGCCCGAGCGCCCCGCGCCCGTGCTGGCTGCAGACCGCCTGGGCGAGGGCAACGAGCCCGCGCCGGTGTGGACCGCCGCGCAGCTGCAGCAGGTCACGGGCGGCCGCTGGCTGGTGGAACCGCCGCCGGGCTGGTTCGTGAACTCGGTGGTGCGCGGGCCCACTCACATGTCGATGCTGCCGGCGCCGTCGCTCTTCGTGGCTTCCGATTACCGCACGCTCGCAGTGCACGAGAGCTACAGCAAGCCGCGTACCGACAACTGGGACCGCCACCTCGAACTCCCCAGGCTGCAGCACGCGCTGGCCGGCGCCGTGGTCGCGCACGAGGTCGAGGGGCTGGACGCGGCCTTCCCGCTGCTGAAGGTGGACGACCCGATTGCCGCGATGCTCGCGCTGGGCGCCGCCGCGCGGGCGCGCTACAAGGGCCTGCTGGTGGGCGTGACCGGCACGGTGGGCAAGTCGTCCACCATCGCCATGCTGCGCGACCTGCTGCCCGAACGCGCGCGCGTGCACACCACCATCGACAACTACAACTCGCGCGTCGGCGTGCCGGCCATGCTGGCCAACCTGGCGGCAGACGCCGACGTGTGCATCCTCGAAATGGCGCAGAGCGGCCTGTGGATGGAGCGCGGCCCCATATCGCTGGTGGCGCGGCCGCACGTGGCCGTCATCACCGAGATCGGGCTGTCGCAGACCCGGCAGGCCTCGACGCTGGAGCTCACGGCCGAATACAAGTCGCGCATCTTCCTGGGCCTGGAGCCCGGCGGCGTGGCCATCGTGCCCGACCACATCGCCTGCCTGCAGCAGGTGGTGCAGGCGGCGGCGCGAACGGCCGGCGCGATCTGGGTGGTGGGCCCGGGGCCCGACGCCAACATCCGCATCATCGACACGCAGCCCGAGCCCGGCGGCGGCTGCCGCGTGCGCATCGCGATGGCGGGGCGCACCGTGGCGTATTCGTTCCCGCTGCACAGCGCGGGGCTGGTGCGCAATTCGGCGCTGGCCTTCGCGGCCCTGGTGGCCATGGGCTTCGACGCCGAAGCCGCCTGCGCGCGCATGCCGCATGTACGCCTGCCGGCCTCGGTGATGCAGGTGCATCCGCTGCGCACGCAGGCCGGCGTGCAGGCCACGCTGATCGACGACAGCTGGAATGCCGAGGTCCTGTCGATGCGCAATGCCATGGAGTTCGTGCGCGGCTTCCAGCACGCAGCGCAGGGCCCGGTCGTGCGCAAGATCGGCGTGCTGGGCCGCATCATCAACCTCGACAAGGACGCCGAGGCCATGCACCGCAGCCTGGCCGCGCCGCTGCTGCAGTCGGGCATCGCGCATGTGGTGACGCACGGCGACGAGATGCGCTGGCTGCGCGAGGAAGTGCCGGCCGAACTGCTCGGCCCGCACTTCGACGACGCGGCGCAGCTCGCGGGCTACCTGGGCGCCTTCCTGCGCGACGGCGACCTGGTGCTGGTGAAGGGCGACCGCATCGGGTCCGACTTCGGCGAGGTGCCCGTGCTGCTGCGCAAGCTATGAGCATGCTCGGCTTCATGCGGCGGCACGCCCGCGGCGCCTTCGTCGTGCTGTGCGCGCTGGCGCAGGCTGCCTGTGCGCAGCGCACCGGCCCCGACGTGCCGCGCCCCTTTGCCGCCGGCAACGACGAGGTGCTGCACTGGAACCAGCCCGCCGACCGCGCGAGCTGCCCCGACCGTGCCGGCTACCTGTGGGTGCAGCCGGTGGAGGGGCCGGCGTGCATCCGCTACTTCGCGAGCGACGACATCGACGGCGCGCGCATCGCCATCGTGCAGTTCTCGGGCGACCGCGACAGCGTGATGGACCAGGCGCCCACGCGCATTCCCGGCAACACCGAGCCGCTGCGCACGCTCGACGCGCAGCGCAGCCGCGACCGCGCCGGCGTGCCCTGGGTCTTCGTCGCGCGGCCGGGCACCTACGGCTCGTCGGGCGACCACCGCAAGCGCCGCGAGCTGGTGGAGTTCCATGCGCTGGACGCCGCGCTCGACGCGCTGATGCAGCGCCACAAGCTGCAGCGCATCGTCATCCTCGGCCACAGCGGCGGCGCCACTGCGGGCGCCGCGCTGCTCACGCTGGGGCGCACGCGCGTGGCCTGTGCGGTGCTGACATCGGGCGCCTTCGGGCTGCTGGAGCGCGCGACGCTGCTGGGCCGCTCGAACGGCGGGCGCACCGACACCACCGGCAGCGCGCAGTTCTACGACCCGCTCGACCATGTGGGCGGCATCGCGCGCGACCCGGCGCGGCGCATCGTGCTGATCGGCAACCGCGACGACCGCAACACGCCCTTCGCGCTGCAGCAGCGCTTTGCCGACGCGGTGGGCAAGGCCGGGCACCGCGTGGAAATTCGCACGCACGCGGCCGAGCCGCCCGAATATCACGACCTCACCGACCGCATCGGACTGCGCACCGCCTCGCTGTGCGCGCGCGAGGCGCTGTTTCCCCAGCTTCCAGAACGCACACCTCCATGAGCAGCTCCATCACCTCGCGCGCCTACGGCCGCATGCCCGACGGCCGCGCCGTGACCGAATACACGCTCGACAACGGCCGGGGCCTGAGCCTGAGTGCCATCAACCTCGGCGGCATCGTCACCGCGCTGCGCGTGCCCGACCGGCACGGGCAGGCCGCGAACATCGTGCTGGGGCTGCCGTCGCTAGAGGAATACCTGAAGCCGCATCCGCACTTCGGCACCATCGTCGGCCGCTTCGCGAACCGCATCGCGGCGGGGCGCTTCACGCTCGACGGCGTGGCTCGGCAACTCGTGCTGAACGACGGCCCCAACTCGCTGCACGGCGGCGCGAAGGGCTTCGGCACGCGCTTCTGGGACATCGTGCCGCTGACGGCGCAAGAAGCCGGCGGCGACATCGCCATCGAGCTGCGCTACACCAGCCCAGACGGCGAAGAGGGCTACCCCGGCGAACTGCGCGCCACGGTGCGCTACACCTTGAGCGCGACGGCGAACACCTGGCGCATCGACTACAGCGCGCTGGCCGACCGGCCCACGGTGCTGAACCTGAGCCATCACGACTACTTCAACCTTGCAGGAAATGCCGGCGGCTCGGTCATGGACCACCGGCTCACGCTGCCGGCGAGCCGCTATTGCCCGGTCGATGCCACGCTCATACCGACCGGCCTGGCCGACGTGGCCGGCACGCCGTTCGACTTTCGCGCCGGCACGCTCATCGGCGAGCGCATCCGCCAGGGCCATGAGCAGCTGCTGCTGGCGCACGGCTACGACCACAACTGGGTGCTGGACCGGAGCCCCGCGCACCAGGGGCTGGCGCTGGCGGCGCGGCTCGCGCACGAGGCGTCGGGCCGCGTGATGGAAGTGCACACCAGCGAGCCCGGCGTGCAGTTCTATTCGGGCAACTTCCTCGACGGCACCCTGCTGGGCAGCGGCGGCGCGAGCCTGCGGCAGGGCGACGGGCTGTGCCTGGAAACGCAGCACTTCCCGGATTCGCCGAACCGGCCGGACTTTCCGTCCACGGTGATGCGACCGTCCGAGGTGTTCCGCAGCGCGACCGAGCACCGGTTCGGCATCGGCTGAAGCAGCGAGGCTCAGCCCGCGAAAAGCGCCGCCGGCACGCCGGGGCTGCCGATGCGCACCTTGAAAAGGCCTCCGGCCAGCGGCTCGGCGGCCTGCTGCTCGGGCGTGAGGCTGTTGCGCGCGGTCGTGATGTAGAGCGTGCGCAGGTCGGCGTCGCCGAAGGCGCAGTCGGTGACGTGGCTCGCGGGTATGGCGATGCGGCACAACTCGGCCGCGCTCACCGGGTCGTGGCAGGTGACGCAGGCGCCGCCCCAGTGCGCGATCCACAGGCGCCCGGCGGCGTCGGTGGTCATGCCGTCCGGCAGGCCGTCGGGCTTGGGGAAGCGGTGCCACTCGCGACGGTTCGACACGCTGCCGGCTTCCATGTCGAAGTCGTAGGCGTAGAGCTTGTTGAGCACCGTGTTGTTGAAGTACATGGTGCGGCCGTCGCCCGACCATGTCGGCCCGTTGGTCACCTCGAAGCCGTCGTCGTGCCGGGTGCAGCGGCCGTCGGCGTCGTAGCGGTAGAGCGCGCCGGTGGGTGCCTTGCAGTCGAAGTCCATGCTGCCGGCCCAGAAGCGGCCGCGCGCGTCGCACTTGCCGTCGTTGAAGCGGTTGCCGGTGCGCTCGGTCTCGGGCTGGTGCAGGTAGCGCGGCTTCGCCTCTTCGCCGGGCACGGTGGTGTCGAACAGCGCGAAGCCGCGCCGCAGCGTGATGAAGAGGCCCGGCGCCGAGGCGCGCTCGGCGATGGCGGTGATCTCCTCGTCGAAGGTCCAGGTGCGTTGCGCGCCGGTGGCGGGGTCCAGGCGAAAAAGCCGCGGCGTGAGGATGTCGATCCAGTAGAGCGCCTGCTCGCGCTGCGACCACATCGTGCCTTCGCCGAGGTTGGCGCCCGCGGGCCAGATGCATTCGGGCGGGCCTTCGACGACCGGCGGGGAGTAGGAGGAAGAGGTGTTTGTCTCGTGCTTGTTCATTTGTTGTTTCCGTTGCTCGGTGTCATGTCTTCTTGACGCGGCGGATCGTATCAAGGCATATTGATAACTGAAATCAAAAATACTGGCATCGATTGATATTCATATTGCAATGTCAGTTGCCGGGCATCTGGAGACCATTTCTTGAATTCCCCTCAGCTTTCCATTCATCCGAGCCTGAAGGACCGCACGGTGTTCGTCACCGGCGGCGGCAGCGGCATCGGCGCGGCCATCGTCTCTGCGTTCGCGGCGCAGGGCGCGCGCGTGGCCTTCGTCGACATCGCCGAGAGCGCCAGCGCGGAACTCGCGCGGCAGATCGTGGCGGCCGGCCATGCGGCGCCGTGGTGGCGCACCTGCGACGTGCGCGACATCGCCGCGCTGCAGCAGGCCATTGCCGATGCGGCGGGCGAACTCGGCGACTTCGCGGTGCTGGTCAACAACGTGGCGAGCGACGACCGCCACACGCTCGAATCGGTCACGCCCGACTACTACGACAACCGTATGGCCATCAACGAGCGGCCGGCGCTGTTCGCGATCCAGTCGGTGGTGCCGGGCATGAAGCGGCTGGGCTTCGGCTCGGTGGTGAACCTGGGCTCCACCGGCTGGCAGACCAAGGGCTCGGGCTACCCCTGCTATGCGATCGCCAAGTCGTCGGTGAACGGCCTCACGCGCGGGCTGGCGGTGGACCTGGGCCGCGACCGCATCCGCATCAACACCGTGTCGCCCGGCTGGGTGATGACCGAGCGGCAGGTGAAGCTGTGGCTCGACGAGGAAGGCGAGAAGGCCTTGCACCGCAACCAGTGCCTGCCCGACAAGCTGATGCCGGAAGACATCGCGCGCATGGTGCTGTTCCTCGCATCCGATGACGCGAAGATGTGCACTGCGCAAGAGTTCACCGTGGACGCCGGCTGGACCTGAAGCCGCGGCGGCCATCGGCCGTCAGTCGATCTCGAATTTGCGGCCGTACACGCTGAGGCTCGCGGTCTTCAGCGCCTTCATCATCACCCTGGCTGCCGGCGACAGCAGCCGGTCGGTGCGCGTGATGATGCCGAAGGCGTCCATGTGGCAGGGCATGTTCAGCGGCAGCAGCGACACGATGCCGTGCGACGCGTAGTAGCGCGCCACGTCGGTCGCCAGCACCGCCACCATGTCGCTCTGCTGCAGCATGCGCGTGATGAAGAGCAGGGCGGGGCTCTCGATGGTGTTGGTCGGCGGCGCCAGGCCTTCTTCCTGGAACATCAGCTCGAAGCGGTGGCGCAGCACGCTGCCAGCGGGCGGCACGATCCAGCCGGCGCTCACCACGTCGCGCAGCGTGAGGCCGCTCACGCCCAGCAGCGGATGGCCCGGCCGCACCAGCGCGCACACCGGTTCTTCGCTCAAGGCCTCGTAGCGCAGCTGGGCCTTGTCGTGCTCGGCGAACAGGCGCGCCACCAGGATGTCGAGCTTGCCCTGCTCGAGCCGCTCGATCAGCACCGGGCTGGTTTCTATCTCCAGCGACACCCGCAGGTCGGGCTGCTCGCGCTTGACCATGGCCACGGCCGGCGGCAGCAGCGTGAGCCCCGGCGCGGTGATGGCGCCCACGCTCACCTGGCCGAAGCGCCCGGCCTTCAGCGCGGTGAGTTCGTCGTGCGCCTGGTTCAGGCTGGCGAGCGCGACGCGGGCGTGGCGGATCATGGTCTCGCCGTACCAGGTCGGGCGCATGCCGCGCGGCAGGCGGTCGAACAGCGGCACCTCCAGCACGTCTTCCAGGTCCTTCAGCAGCTTGGAGGCGGCCGGCTGCGTCATGTTGAGCACCTGCGCCGCGCGGTGGATGTTGCCTTCCTCGGCCAGCGCCACGAGCAGCAGCAGTTGCCGCGTCTTGAGCCGGGCGCGGATGAACCAGTGGTTGTAGTTCGTCATTTTCTTAAGACCAAGGACTGATCGGGTTTTCCAGAATCCAGCGATTGATATGCATTTTGCGTAAAAAACGATTGGATCGATATCGATTCTGTTCTTAGACTGCCCTCCAATTCAAGAACAACAGAGACAAGGTCGACGCCACGGTGATTCACGGCGAGATTCATCTGCACGTGCGGCAATACATCAATGGCCGCTGGGAAACCAGCGCGACCACCGGTGTGAGCGCCAATCCGTCGGACACCAGCGAAGTGGTGGCCGAGTACGCACGTGCCGACCGCCGCCAGGCCGAAGCGGCCATTCGCGCCGCCACCGAGGCCCTTCCGCACTGGAGCCACAGCACGCCGCAGCGGCGCGCCGACGTGCTCGACCGCATCGGCGCCGAGCTGCTGGCGCGCAAGGACGAACTGGGCCTGCTGCTGGCGCGCGAGGAAGGCAAGACGCTGCCCGAGGCCGTGGCCGAAGTGGCCCGCGCCGGCCAGATCTTCAAGTTCTTCGCCG
Organism: Variovorax sp. PMC12; assembly: GCF_003019815.1. Lineage (NCBI taxonomy): Bacteria > Pseudomonadati > Pseudomonadota > Betaproteobacteria > Burkholderiales > Comamonadaceae > Variovorax > Variovorax sp. PMC12. Next base: position 2,987,568 of record NZ_CP027773.1, on the reverse strand, counting down.
GCGAGGCCATCCGTGGCGGTGCGGGCGGCGGCGGCGGAGAGAACGTGGCCTCTGTGCGCGCGGGCGTGCAGGTCGACGTCACGCGCGAACCGGTGGGCGTGGTCGGGCTCATCACGCCGTGGAACTCGCCCTTCGTCATTCCCGCCTGGAAGATCGCGCCCGCGCTGGCCCATGGCAACAGCGTGGTGTTCAAGCCGGCCGAGCTGGTGCCGGCCTGCGGCTGGGTGCTGGCCGAGATCATCAGCCGCGCCGCCCTGCCGGCCGGCGCATTCAATCTTGTGATGGGCAGCGGCCGCGAGGTGGGGCAGGCGCTGGTCGACAGCGCGCTGGTCGATGCGCTGAGCTTCACCGGCTCGGTGGCCAACGGCGAGCGCATCCTGCAGACCGCCGCCGCGAGGCGCGCGAAGGTGCAGCTGGAAACCGGCGGCAAGAACGCGCTGGTGGTGCTGGCCGATGCCGACCTCGACCGCGCCGTCGACTGCGCGGTGCAGGGCGCGTATTTTTCCGCCGGCCAGCGCTGCACCGCGTCGAGCCGGCTCATCGTCGAAGCCCCGGTGCACGACGCCTTCGTGGCAAAGCTGCGGCAGCGCCTCAAGGCGCTGAAGATCGGCCATGCGCTGGAACGCGGCATCGACATCGGCCCGGTGGCCGACGAGGAGCGCCTGGCGCAGAACCTCGCGTGGGTCGGCATCGCGCGCGAGGAAGGCGCCGAGCATGTGTGGGGCGGCGAGGCGCTGGAGCGTGCCACCCGCGGCCACTACATGAGCCCCGCGCTGTTCCTGGCGAAGCCTTCGCACCGGATCGCGCGCGAGGAAGTCTTCGGGCCGCTGGCCTGCGTGCTGCGCGCCGACGACTACGACGAGGCGCTGGCGCTGTGCAACGACACGCCCTTCGGCCTGTGCGCGGGCATCTGCACCAATTCGCTGAAGCACGCCATGCATTTCAGGCGCCATGCCGTGGTCGGCATGACGATGGTCAATTTGCCGACCGCGGGGGTGGACTTCCACGTGCCCTTCGGCGGCCGCAAGGGGTCGGGCTACGGGCCGCGCGAACAAGGGCGCCACGCCGCGGAGTTCTACACGACGGTGAAGACCGGCTACATGCTGGCCTGACCTGACGGGGTTTCGTTCATCACTACTACCAACAGTCAACTGCAAGTCCTCACGACATCGAGAAGGAGACATCCCATGACCATGAATCGCCGCACCCTCAACACCGCGCTCGCCGCCGCAGCCCTGGGCAGCATGCTGCCCGTGTCCGTCTTCGCGCAGAAGAAGCTCGTGCTGGGCTTCGCGCAGGTGGGCGCCGAAAGCGAATGGCGCACCGCCAACACCGAGTCGATCAAGTCGTCCGCCAAGGACGCCGGCATCGAGCTGAAGTTCTCCGACGCGCAGCAGAAGCAGGAGAACCAGATCAAGGCCATCCGCTCCTACATTGCGCAGAAGGTCGACGTGATCGCCTTTTCGCCGGTGGTCGAGTCGGGCTGGGAAACCGTGCTGCGCGAGGCCAAGGCCGCCAAGATTCCGGTGGTGCTGACCGACCGCTCCGTCAACACCAAGGACGACTCGTTCTACGTGACCTTCATGGGTTCCGACTTCGTCGAGGAAGGCCGCAAGGCCGGCCGCTGGCTGGTCGATAAGATGAAGGACCAGAAGGGCGACGTGAACATCGTCGAGCTTCAGGGTACCGTGGGCTCGGCCCCGGCCATCGACCGCAAGAAGGGCTTCGAGGAAATCATCAAGGCCGACCCGAAGTTCAAGATCATCCGCTCGCAGACCGGCGACTTCACCCGCGCCAAGGGCAAGGAGGTGATGGAAGCCTTCCTGAAGGCCGACGGCAAGAAGATCAATGTGCTGTTCGCGCACAACGACGACATGGCCATCGGTGCGATCCAGGCCATCGAAGAGGCAGGCCTGAAGCCCGCGAAGGACATCGTCATCATTTCCATCGACGGGGTGAAGGGCGCCTTCGAGGCCATGATCGCCGGCAAGCTCAACGTGTCGGTGGAGTGCAGCCCGCTGCTCGGCCCGCAGCTCATGCAGGCGGTGAAGGACATCAAGGACGGCAAGACGCTGCCCAAGCGCATCGTGACCGTCGAAAGCATCTTCCCCATGGAAGTCGCCGCCAAAGAATTCCCCAACCGCAAGTACTGAGGACACCCCGACATGAAACGAAAATTCCTCAAGGCATCGCTCGCGGGCATCGCGTTCGCCATCGTCGGCTTCTCGCCGCTGGCCAGCGCGCAGGACAAGGGCCTGATCGCGATCTCGATGCCCACCAAGTCGTCGGCGCGCTGGATCGCCGACGGCGCCAACATGGTCAAGTACTTCAAGGACAAGGGCTACAAGACCGACCTGCAGTACGCCGACGACGACATTCCCAACCAGCTCGCGCAGATCGAGAACATGGTGACCAAGGGCTCCAAGGTGCTGGTCATCGCGGCCATCGACGGCACCACGCTGTCCGACGTGCTGCAGAAGGCGGCCGACAAGGGCGTGAAGGTCATTGCGTACGACCGGCTCATCAAGGGCTCGAAGAACGTCGACTACTACGCCACCTTCGACAACTTCCAGGTCGGCGTGCTGCAGGCGCAGTCGATCGAGGCGGCGCTGGGCCTGAAGAGCGGCAAGGGGCCGTTCAACATCGAGCTGTTCGGCGGCTCGCCCGACGACAACAACGCCTTCTTCTTCTACAACGGCGCGATGTCGGTGCTCGACCCGTACATCAAGAGCGGCAAGCTGGTGGTGCGCAGCAAGCAGATGGGCATGGACAAGGTCGGCACGCTGCGCTGGGACGGCGCGGTGGCGCAGGCGCGCATGGACAACCTGCTGTCGGCCTACTACACCAAGGACCGGGTGGATGCGGTGCTGTCGCCGTACGACGGCCTTTCCATCGGCATCCTGTCGTCGCTCAAGGGCGTGGGCTACGGCTCGGGCTCGCAGCCGATGCCCGTCGTGTCGGGGCAGGACGCCGAGGTGCCTTCCATCAAGTCGATCCTGCGCAAGGAACAGACCTCGACCGTGTTCAAGGACACGCGCGAGCTGGCCAAGGTGACGGTGTCGATGGTGGACGCGATGCTCTCGGGCAAGACGCCCGAGGTGAACGACACCAAGACCTACAACAACGGCATCAAGGTGGTGCCCTCCTACCTGCTCAAGCCGGTGAGCGTGGATGCGTCGAACTGGAAGCAGGTGCTGGTCGACAGCGGCTACTACAAGGAAAGCCAGATCAAGTGAGCACCGAAGGCAGCCTCGCCGATGCCGGCGCCATCCTGGAGATGCGCGGCATCACCAAGACGTTTCCCGGCGTGAAGGCGCTGAGCAACGTCAACCTCGGCGTGCGCGCCGGGGAGATCCATGCCGTGGTGGGAGAGAACGGCGCGGGCAAGTCGACGCTCATGAAGGTGCTCAGCGGCGTCTACCCGTGCGACTCCTACGAGGGCGAGATCCGCTTCGAGGGCGAGGTGCGCCGCTTCCGGGGCATTGCCGACAGCGAGAAGCTCGGCATCATCATCATCCACCAGGAACTGGCGCTGGTGCCGCTGCTGTCGATTGCCGAGAACATCTTCCTGGGCAACGAGATCACGCGCGGCGGCGTGATCGACTGGTTCGCCGCCTATGCGAAGACGCGCGAGCTGCTCGCCAAGGTGGGCCTGCAGGAGCCGCCGACCACGCTGGTGACCGACTTGGGCGTGGGCAAGCAGCAGCTGGTGGAAATTGCCAAGGCGCTGGCCAAGGAAGTGAAGCTGCTGATCCTCGACGAGCCCACCGCCAGCCTCAACGAGCGCGACAGCGACGCGCTGCTGATGCTGCTGCTGGAACTCAAGCGCCAGGGCATCGCGTCGATCCTGATCTCGCACAAGCTCAACGAGATCGCCAAGGTGGCCGACTCGATCACCGTGCTGCGCGACGGCGCGACGGTCGAGACCATGGACTGCCGCGCGCAGCCGATCAGCGAGGACCGCATCATCCGCGGCATGGTGGGGCGCGACATGGCGCATCGCTATCCGCAGCGCGCGCCGAAGATCGGCGAGACCGTGTTCGAGGTGCGCGACTGGCGCGTGCACCATGCGCTGCACGCCGACCGCGAACAGATCAAGGGCGTGAGCCTGAACGTGCGACAGGGCGAGATCGTCGGCATCGCGGGCCTCATGGGCGCGGGCCGCACCGAGCTGGCCATGAGCGTGTTCGGCAAGTCCTACGGCCAGCGCATCAGCGGCTTGGTGTTCATGCACGGCAAGCCGGTGGACGTGAGCACGGTGCGCAAGGCCATCGACCACGGCATCGCCTACGTCACCGAAGACCGCAAGGGGCTGGGGCTGGTGCTGGAGGAAGACATCCGCAGGAACATCAGCCTGGCCAACCTGGAGGCGGTGGCCGATTCGGCGGTGATAGACACCGGCCGCGAATTCAAGGTGGCCAACGAATACCGCAAGGCACTCAACATCCGCTGCTCCGGCGTGGAGCAGCTGGTGGTCAACCTGTCGGGCGGCAACCAGCAGAAGGTGGTCTTGAGCAAGTGGCTCTTCACCAAACCCGAACTGCTGATCCTGGACGAACCCACGCGCGGCATCGACGTGGGCGCCAAGTACGAGATCTACACCATCATCGACCAGCTCGCGAGCGAGGGCAAAGGCATTCTCATGATTTCTTCTGAACTGCCGGAACTGCTCGGCATGTGCGACCGCATCTACGTGATGAACGAGGGCCGCTTCGTGGCCGAGTTCACCGCGGCCGAGGCTTCGCAGGAACGCATTATGCATGCCATCGTCAGCGCGGGGAGTTCCGTCCATGTCGCAGCCTGAAGTCAACGCGATGAAGCCGGCGGTGCCGGTGCAGGAAGGGGCGGCCAGGCTGCATGCAGGCTTCCTGAAGAACAACCTGCGCGAATACGGCATGCTGATCTCGCTGGTCGCGATCATGGTGCTGTTCCAGGTGCTGACCGACGGCACCTTGCTGCGCCCGCTCAACCTCACCAACCTGCTGCTGCAGAACAGCTACGTGGTCATCATGGCGCTGGGCATGCTGCTGGTGATCGTGGCGGGGCACATCGATCTTTCGGTGGGCTCCGTGTGCGGCTTCATCGGCGCGCTGGCGGCGGTGCTGATGGTGGAATACGAATGGCACTTCGTGCCGACGGCCATCGTGAGCATTCTCGCGGGCGCCGTCATCGGCGCGGCGCAGGGCTGGTTCGTCGCGTTCCGCAAGATCCCGTCGTTCATCGTCACGCTGGCGGGCATGCTGGTGTTCAAGGGGCTCACGCTGGCCCTGCTGGCGGGGCAGTCGGTGGGGCCGTTTCCGGTGGCGTTCCAGCGGCTCAGCTCGGGCTTCATTCCCGATCCGCTGGGCGGCGACACGCTGCGCCTCACGTCGCTCATCGTGGGCGCGCTGGCCGCCGTGGCACTGGTGTTCTTCAAGCTGCGGGGCCGCGCAAAGCTGGCGGCGCATGGCATGGAGCAGGAGCCGTATGCCTTCTTCCTGGTGAAGAACCTGTTCTTCGCGGCCATCATCCTGTTCTTCAGCTACCTGCTCTCCACTTACAAGGGCCTGCCGAACGTGCTGATCGTGATGGCGGTGCTGATCGTGGTGTACGACTTCGTCACCAACCGCACCACCATCGGCCGGCGCATCTATGCGCTGGGCGGCAACGAGAAGGCGGCGCGGCTGTCGGGCGTCAAGACGCAGCGGCTCGCGTTCCTCACCTTCGTGAACATGGGCGCGCTGGCGGCGCTGGCGGGCCTGGTGTTCGCGGCGCGGCTCAACACGGCCACGCCCAAGGCGGGCCTGGGCTTCGAGCTGGACGTGATCGCGGCCTGCTTCATCGGCGGCGCCTCGGCTTCGGGCGGCGTGGGCCGGGTGATGGGCGCGGTGATCGGCGCCTTCATCATGGGCGTGATGAACAACGGCATGTCGATCCTGGGCATCGGCATCGACTACCAGCAGGTCATCAAGGGCCTGGTGCTGCTGGCGGCGGTGTTCATCGACGTCTACAACAAGAACAAGTGACGGCTTCGCATGGCTGACGACGACACTCCCTCGCCCGTGCTGGAGCTCAAGGGCATCCACAAGCAGTTCGGCGGCATCCCGGTGCTGCGCGACGTGCAGCTGCGCTTGTACCCGGGCGAGATCCATGCGCTGATGGGACAGAACGGCGCGGGCAAGTCGACGCTGATCAAGGTGCTGACGGGTGTGCTGCCATCGAGCGGCGGCCAGATATTCCTCGACGGCCAGCCGATTCACCCGCATTCGCCGCTGGAGGCGCAGAAGCTGGGCATCAGCACGGTCTACCAGGAGGTGAACCTGTGCCCGAACCTGTCGGTGGCGGAGAACGTGTTCGCCGGTCGCTATCCGCGCTGCGGCGTGGCGCAGGGCTTTCGCATCGACTGGGCCAGCGTCAACCGGCGCGCCGAAGAACTGCTGGCGCGCATCGGCCTGGACATCGACGTGACGCGGCTGCTGTCGAGCTACTCGGTGGCGGTGCAGCAGATGGTGGCCATTGCGCGGGCGCTGGGCGTGTCGTCGAAGGTGCTGATCCTCGACGAGCCGACCTCGAGCCTGGACGACGACGAGGTCGAGAAGCTGTTCGAGGTGCTGCGGCGCTTGCGCGGCGAGGGGCTGGCGATCGTCTTCGTCACGCACTTCCTCAACCAGATGTATGCGGTGTCCGACCGCATCACGGTGCTGCGCAACGGCAGCTGGATCGGCGAGTGGAAGGCGGCCGACCTGGGGCCGCAGGCGCTGATTGCCGCGATGCTGGGGCGCGAACTGGCGGCGCAGTCGGCACGGCCCGCGGCGTTGCCCGCGTTCGACGAAGCCGCGCCTGCATTGCTGCAGGCCGAGGGGCTGGGCCAGGCCGGTCAACTGCAGGCGACGGACTTGCGCGTGCGTGCAGGCGAGGTCGTCGGCATCGCCGGCCTGCTGGGCGCGGGCCGCACGGAGCTCGCGCGGCTGCTGTTCGGGCTGGAGTCGCCCGACCGTGGCGTGCTGAAGGTCGATGGCCGTTCCGTCAGTTTCTCGAACCCGGCCGATGCGATCCGCGAAGGCCTCGCCCTGTGCCCCGAGGAGCGCAAGACCGACGGCATCGTTGCGGAGCTGTCGGTGCGCGAGAACATCGCGCTCGCCCTGCAGGCACGGCTGGGCACGCGGCGCTTCCTGTCGCATGCGGAGCAGACCGAGATGGCGCAGCGTTTCGTCAAGTCGCTGGGCATCAAGACGGCGAGCGTGGAGACGCCCATCGGGCTGCTCTCGGGCGGCAACCAGCAGAAGGCCATGATCGCGCGCTGGCTCGCGACCGAGCCGCGGCTCCTGATACTCGACGAGCCGACACGCGGCATCGACGTGGCGGCCAAGCAGGAGATCATGGAAGAGATCCTGCGGCTCGCGAAGGCGGGCATGGCGGTGATCTTCATTTCGTCGGAGATGAGCGAGGTGGTGCGCGTGGCGCATCGCATCATGGTGCTGCGGGACCGCAAGAAGGTGGGGGAGCTGCCGGGTGGGGCGACCGAGGACGAGGTCTACGAAATGATTGCCGCCGCATGATGCATCTCCTTTCTTTCTCCCTCCCCTTCCGGCAGAGGGCAGGGGTGGGGGCAGGCGGCCTCCACCTTCGCGCGGCGTTCGACGCCGCATGCCCCCATCCCAGCCTTCCCCCGCAAGGGGAAGGAGCAAGGCAGAACACATGAACCGCCTTTCATCTCTCATGAGCCATCGCCTGGCCTGGCCCATCGTCACCCTCGTGCTCCTGCTCGCGGTGAACACGGCTTTCAATGCCAGCTTCCTGCACCTCGAATGGCGCGATGGGCACCTGTACGGCAGCCTGATCGACATCCTGAACCGCGCGGCGCCGCTGGTGCTGGTGTCGCTCGGCATGACGCTGGTCATCGCCACGCGCGGCATCGACATCTCGGTGGGCGCGGTGGTGGCCATCGCCGCGGCGCTCGCGGCCTGGATGATCGGCGGCTCGGTGGCCAGCGACCTGAGCCGCTTTCCCATGTCGCTCGCCATCGTCGCGGCCATCGGCATCGCGCTGTTGTGCGGGCTGTGGAACGGCCTGCTGGTCGCCAAGGTCGGCATGCAGCCGATCATCGCGACGCTGATCCTCATGGTGGCGGGGCGCGGCATCGCGCAGCTCATTGCCGACGGACAGATCATCACGATCTACTACAAGCCCTTCTTCTTCCTGGGCAGCGGCTACCTGCTGGGGCTGCCGTTCTCGCTGTTCATCGCGGCTGCGGTGTTCGTGCTGCTGTACCTGGCCATCACGCGCACCGCGCTCGGGCTGTTCATCCAGGCGGTGGGCATCAACCCGACGGCGGCGCGGGTGGCGGGCGTGCAGGCGCGGCGCCTGATCGTCGGGGCCTATGCGTTCTGCGGTGCCTGCGCCGGCGTGGCGGGCCTGCTGATCAGCTCCAACGTGAAGAGCGCGGACGGCAACAACGCGGGGCAGCTGATCGAGCTCGATGCGATCCTGGCGGTGACGCTGGGCGGCACGGCGCTGACCGGCGGGCGCTTCAGCCTCGTGGGCAGCGTGATCGGCGCGCTGATCATCCAGACGCTGACTTATGCGATCTATTCGCTGGGCGTGCCGCCGGAGATCAACCTGGTGGTGAAGGCGGGCGTGGTGTTCGCGGTGATGCTGCTGCAGTCGCCGGAGTTCAGGGCGCAAGTGCGGTCGCTGGTGCAGCGGCCCGCGCATGAAGGAGCGCGGTCATGAGCGCGGTGATCGACGTGACCCCCTCGCCGCAACCTTCTCCCGCTTCTCCCGCGCGCGGGAAAGGAAGCAGGAAGGGGCTCAACCCCAAGTACCTGCCGCTGGCGGCGACCATCTCGCTGTTCGTGCTGGTGGCCACGCTGGGTTCGGTCTTCTACGACGGGTTCTTTTCGGCGCAGGTGTTCCTCAACCTGCTGATCGACAACGCCTTCCTCATCGTCGTGGCGGTGGGCATGACCTTCGTGATCCTCTCGGGCGGCATCGACCTGTCGGTGGGCTCGGTGATCGCGTTGACCACCATGGTGTCGGCCTCGCTGGTAGAAAAACACGGCTGGAGCCCCGGCGTGGTGATTCCGCTGGTGCTGGTGATGGGCACGGCCTTCGGCGCCTTCATGGGGCTGCTGATCGAACGCTACCGGCTGCAGCCCTTCATCGTCACGCTGGCGGGCATGTTCCTGGCGCGCGGGCTGTGCTACCTCATCAGCATCGACTCGATCAGCATCACCAACGCTTTCTATTCGGAGGTCTCGCAGATCCGCATTCCGGTCTGGGGCGAGGCCTCGGTGTCGATCAGCGCGGTGATCGCGGTGGCGGTGCTGCTGGCGGCGATCTTCATCGCGCATTGCACGCCCTTCGGCCGCGCGGTGTACGCCATCGGCGGCAGCGAGCATTCGGCCATGCTGATGGGCCTGCCGGTGCGCCGCACGCTCATCGGCGTGTACACGCTCTCGGGTTTCTGCTCGGCGCTGGCGGGCGTGATCTTCACGTTCTACATGCTCTCGGGCTACGGCCTGCATGCGGTGGGGCTGGAGCTCGATGCCATCGCGGCGGTGGTGATCGGCGGCACGCTGCTCACGGGCGGCGTGGGCTACGTGGCGGGCACGCTGTTCGGCGTGCTGATGCTCGGGATCATCCAGACGCTGATTTCCTTCGACGGCACGCTGAGCTCGTGGTGGACCCGCATCGTGGTCGGCGCGCTGCTGTTCGTCTTCTGTTTGCTGCAACGCTTCTTTACCTCGCGCGCTCCACGGCGCTGATTCAACCCATGACAAAGAAACTTCGTTCGACCGAATGGTTCGGCTCGGCCGACAAGAACGGCTTCATGTACCGAAGCTGGATGAAGAACCAGGGCATTCCCGACCACGAGTTCGACGGCCGGCCGATCATCGGCATCTGCAACACGTGGTCGGAGCTCACGCCGTGCAACGCGCACTTCCGCAAGATCGCCGAGCACGTGAAGCGCGGCATCTCCGAGGCGGGTGGTTTTCCGGTGGAGTTTCCGGTGTTCTCCAACGGCGAATCGAACCTGCGGCCCACCGCCATGCTCACGCGCAACCTCGCGAGCATGGACGTGGAAGAGGCCATCCGCGGCAACCCGGTCGATGCGGTGGTGCTGCTCACGGGCTGCGACAAGACCACGCCCGCGCTGCTGATGGGCGCGGCGAGCTGCGACATACCGGCCATCGTGGTCACGGGCGGGCCGATGCTCAACGGCAAGCTCGACGGCAAGAACATCGGCTCGGGCACGGCCGTATGGCAGCTGCACGAATCGCTGAAGGCGGGCGAGATCAACCTGCACCAGTTCCTCTCGGCCGAAGGTGGCATGTCGCGCTCGGCGGGCACCTGCAACACCATGGGCACGGCCTCGACCATGGCCTGCATGGCCGAGGCGCTGGGCACCTCGCTGCCGCACAACGCGGCCATTCCGGCGGTGGATGCGCGGCGCTACGTGCTCGCGCAGATGTCGGGCATGCGCGCGGTCGAGATGGCGAAGGAGGGGCTCACGCTGTCGAAGATCCTCACGCGCGAGGCCTTCGAGAACGCCATCCGCGTGAACGCGGCCATCGGCGGGTCGACCAATGCGGTGATCCACCTGAAGGCGATCGCGGGTCGCATCGGCGTCGAGCTGGAGCTGGAAGACTGGACGCGCATCGGCAGCCACACGCCGACCATCGTCGACCTGATGCCTTCGGGGCGCTTCCTGATGGAGGAGTTCTATTACGCCGGCGGGCTCCCCGCCGTGCTGCGCAGGCTTGGCGAAGCCGGCCTGCTGCCGCATCCGGATGCGCTCACCGTCAACGGCCAGTCGATCTGGGACAACGTGCGCGAGGCACCGAGCCTCGACGACGAGGTGATCCGCCCGCTCGACAAGCCGCTCATCGCCGATGGCGGCATCCGCATACTGCGCGGCAATCTGTCGCCGCGCGGCGCGGTGCTGAAGCCATCGGCCGCCACGCCCGAGCTGCTGAAGCATCGCGGCAAGGCGGTGGTGTTCGAGAACCTGGAGCACTACAAGGCGCGCATCGTCGACGAAGACCTGGACATCGACGCGAGCTCGGTGATGGTGCTGAAGAACTGCGGGCCCAAGGGCTATCCCGGCATGGCCGAGGTGGGCAACATGGGCCTGCCGCCCAAGCTGCTGCGCCAGGGCGTGAAGGACATGGTGCGCATCTCGGATGCGCGCATGAGCGGCACGGCGTACGGCACGGTGGTGCTGCATGTGGCGCCCGAGGCGGCCGATGGCGGCCCGCTGGCGGCGGTGCGCGACGGCGACTGGATCGAGCTCGACTGCGACGCGGGGCGGCTGCATCTGGACATCAGCGACGAGGAGCTGGCGTCGCGCCTGGCTTCGTTGTCCGCTTCGGACGCGCAGCCGATGAGCACGCGCGGTGGCGGCTACCAGAAGCTCTACGTCAACCACGTGCTGCAGGCCGACGAGGGCTGCGACTTCGATTTCCTGGTCGGCTGCCGCGGCGCCGCCGTTCCCCGCCATTCACACTGACTCACACACCAGCATGACCCCCAGATACCGCGGCATTTTCCCGGTGGTGCCCACCACCTTCACCGAACAGGGCGCGCTCGACATCGAGAGCCAGAAGCGCTGTGTCGACTTCATGATCGACGCGGGCTCGGACGGCCTGTGCATCCTCGCGAATTTCTCGGAGCAGTTCGTGCTGTCCGACGAGGAGCGCGAGGTGCTCACGCGCGCGATCCTCGAACATGTGAAGGGCCGCGTTCCTGTGATCGTGACCACCACGCACTACAGCACCAAGGTATGCGCCGAGCGCAGCCGCCGCGCGCAGGACATGGGCGCTGCAATGCTGATGGTGATGCCGCCCTACCACGGCGCGACTTTCCGCGTGCCCGAGCCGCAGATCTTCGAGTTCTATGCGCGGCTGTCGGACGCGGTGGGCATTCCGATCATGATCCAGGACGCGCCGGCCAGCGGCACGGTGCTGTCGGCGCCGTTCCTGGCGCGCATGGCGAAGGAGATCGAGCAGGTCGCGTACTTCAAGATCGAGACGGCCGGCGCGGCGTCGAAGCTGCGCGAGCTGATCCGCCTTGGCGGCGACGCCATCGAAGGGCCGTGGGACGGCGAAGAAGCCATCACGCTGATGCCCGACCTCGACGCGGGAGCGACCGGTTCGATGACCGGTGGCGGCTATCCGGACGGCATCAGGCCGATCATCGAGGCGCACCGTTCAGGCGACCGCGACAAGGCTTTCGCGCTCTACCAGCAGTGGCTGCCGCTGATCAACTACGAGAACCGGCAAGCCGGCCTGCTGGCCTGCAAGTCGCTGATGAAGGAGGGCGGCGTGATCGCATGCGAAGCGCCGCGTCATCCGCTGCCGCCGATGCACCCCGACACGCGCACCGGACTGATCGAGACCGCGAGGCGGCTCGATCCGATGGTGCTGCGCTGGGGGAAGTGAAGAAGCGGGGAGAAGGAGAAAACGCGAACGGGCCTCAGGGGCCGTTCAGGCTTCGGGCGTGGGCGTAGCGCTGGCTTTTTCGAGTTCGCTGACCTGCAGGGACAGGTCGAACAGCTTGGACTTGCTGGCGTAATAGCGGTCGAGCCGCCATTCCTTCAGGATGTCCATGGCAAGCTGGAAGCTCTTGTAGTCGAGGTTGTAGAGCGTGATCAGTTCGAAGCTGCGTTCGGACTCGAGCGCCAACACGAGCTGGGCCAGAATCTTGGCCGATTCGTTGGCCGGGTCCGTTTCTATGAATCGGCGAGCGACCTTGATGGCATTCATGGGGAGTGGTTCCTCGGTAGGCAGGGACCGAGAACTATAGCTAGCACTCCTTTGCCTTTTATGACAGTCGTGTGACAACGGAGGGTATCCATTGGGGTTTCCCCTCGATTGCACACAAGGGCCGGCCCTGCCTCGTGCGGCGGGCCAGCCCCGGGTCGCCTATCAGCGCATGGGACGCATCGGCATGGGCATCGGTTCCGGCGGCGGCGCCGGCACGACAGGCACCAGGGTGGTGGTCACCGATTCGCGGATCACGCCACCGCCCATCACGCTGCCGTCAACCATGGCGCGGGTGTCGCCCATGCTGCCGAGCACGCGGGCTTCGCAGGCCGAGCGTTCGGTAGGCGGTTGCAGGCCGCAGCGTGCCAGGGCATTGGCACGGTAGTCCGGGGCGCTGGTCAGGCCGCCGCGGGCGGCTGCCTGGCGCGCCGCGCCCGCTTCGCGGATGCAGGCCGCACGGTCCTGCTGGTTGTGGCCGCAGACGGCCAGTTCCCGCTGGTACGTGCTGGAGGATTCGCCTGCGGCCGAGGCGACGGTGGTGGCGGTCAGGCCGCCTGCGGCGAGCAGGGCCAGGATGATCGAACGCGTATTGCTTTTCATGGACGGCTCCTTGGAGTCAGCTAAAAGAAAACCGGGAAATGTTGGACCGGCGTGGATGTGCCGGGTTCAACGTGCGGGCTGTGCCGGCAGCGGCGTCACGGTCTCGCGGATCACGCCGCCGCCCATCACGCTGCCTTCGGTGGTGGTGCGCGCGCCGCCCTTGATGCGGGCTTCGCATTCGGCCTGGTCGGGGCCGGGCTGCTCGCTGCAGCGGGCGAGTGCGTTGACCTGCTCGCGCGGGGCGCTCGGCGTGGTCAGGCCGTCGCGCCTGGCTTCCTGGCGTGCGGCGCCGGCTTCGCGCAGGCACGCGGCGCGGTCTTGCTGAACGCCGTCGCAAGTGGCGCGTTCCTTCTGCATCCGTGCATCGGAGCCCGGTGCCTGTGCGCTGGCCGTCTGGGCGCCGAAAACGATGAAGCCGCTGGCGGCGAAGAGTGCCGTGGCGGAGAGAAGTGAACGAACTGTTTTTGTCATGCGGGCTCCTTGGTTGGGCCACGCCATCCGCGAAAGGAGGTGCGTGACCGGAGCCACAGTGTGGTGTCGGCGTGGGGTGCGCGTCTGTGGGACAGGCCGCACCGCACGGCCGGGCCGGACGCGCCCATCGGTGTGGGACGTGTCCGGCAAGGCGGGCGTCAGCCCGCTGCGATGCGCTGCGCGAGGTGAGCGAGCGCTTCCTCGACCTGGTCGACGAGGATCAGCGAAAGATCGCCGGGCTGCAGGCGGGCCAGCGCGGTGTCGATGGCGACGAACTCGCCGCGGATCTCGTCGATGTAGCGCGTGCGCGCGGCGCCCTGCAGGCCCTGGCGCAGCAGCGCCATGACTTCGCCGTCGGCACGGCCGCGCTGCGCCGCGTCCTGGTAGAGGATCACGTCGTCGAAGGCCTGGCCGAGGATGGCGGTCTGGTCGCGGATGTCGGAATCGCGGCGGTCGCCCGCGCCGCTGATGACCACCGAGCGCTTCTTCGCGGGCATGGTGTCCACGGCCGACACCAGCGCGCGCATGGCGTCGGTGTTGTGGCCGTAGTCGGCGATCACGGTGGCGCCGCGATAGTCCATGACGTTGAAACGCCCGGGCACGCCGGCGGCGTCGTTCATGAAGCTCGCGAGGCCGCTGCGGATGGTGTCCCAGTCCAGGCCCACGGCCCATGCGGCGGCCACCGAGGCCATCACGTTGTCCACCTGGAAGCCGATGGTGCCGCCGCGGGTGATGGGCACGTCGCGCAGCGCGATGCGTTCGCGCCACGAGCCTTCGGCGGCCACCAGCGTGTCCTGGTCGACGTACACGGTGCGCTTGCCTTGCGCGCGGTGCGTTGCCATGACCGGGTGCATGCGGTCGGCGGTGAAGAAGATCACGTGGCCCGGGCAGCCCGCGGCCATGGCCGCGACGTTCGGGTCGGCGGCGTTGAGCACGGCGTAGCCGTCGGCGGCCACGTTGCGCACGATCACGCGCTTGAGCACCGCGAGGTCTTCCACCGTGGTGATGTAGTTCAGGCCCAGGTGGTCGCCGCTGCCGATGTTGGTGACCACGGCCACCTGGCAGCGGTCGAAGCCCAGGCCCTCGCGCAGCACGCCGCCGCGGGCCACTTCGAACACCGCCGCGTCCACGTCGGGGTGCATGAGCACGTTGCGCGCGCTCTTGGGGCCGCTGCAGTCGCCGCTGTCGGTCTGGCGTCCGTCGACGTACACGCCGTCGGTGTTGGTCATGCCGGTGCGCAGGCCGCTGGAAGCCAGCAGGTGGTTGATGAGGCGCGCGGTGGTGGTCTTGCCGTTGGTGCCGGTGACGGCGACCACCGGGATGCGGCCGTCGTCGCCGTGGGCGAAGAGCGTGTCCATCACCGCTTCGCCCACCGCGCGGCCGCGGCCGAACGAAGGCGAGATGTGCATGCGCAGGCCGGGCGCGGCGTTGACTTCGACCACGCCGCCGTGCTGCTCCTCGAGCGGGCGCAGCACGTTCTCGCAGACCATGTCGACGCCGCAGATGTGCAGGCCGACCATCTGCGCCGCGTCGACGGCGCGCGCCGCGACTTCGGGGTGCACGGTGTCGGTCACGTCGGTGGCGGTGCCGCCGGTGGACAGGTTGGCGTTGTTGCGCAGCACCACGCGCTGGCCGCGCGCGGGCACGCTGTCGGGCGTGAGGCCCTGCGATTCGAGCCGGCCGATGGCGATGTCGTCCAGTCGGATCTTGGTGAGCGAGGTGGCATGCCCCTCGCCGCGGCGCGGGTCGAGGTTCACGGTGTCGACCAGCTGGCGCACGGTGAGCACGCCGTCGCCGATGACCTGCGGCGGATCGCGGCGCGCGGCGGCCACCAGGCGGTCGCCCACCACCAGCAGGCGGAAGTCGAAGCCCGGGAGAAACTTCTCGACCATCACCTCGCCGTAGGCGGCGGCCGAGTCGTAGGCCGAGAAAAGCTCTTCGCGCGTGTTGATGTTGACCGTGACGCCCTTGCCCTGGTTGCCGTCCTGCGGCTTCACCACCACGGGCAGGCCGATTTCGAGCGCGGCGGCCCAGCCGTCTTCGGCGTCGCGCACGGGGCGGCCCAGCGGCACCGGCACGCCGGCGGCATTGAGCAGCTGCTTGGTCAGTTCCTTGTCCTGCGCGATCGATTCGGCCACGCCGCTGGTGCTGTCGACCTCGGCGGCCTGGATGCGGCGCTGCTTGGAGCCCCAGCCGAACTGCACCAGGCTGCCGCTCGTGAGGCGGCGGTACGGAATGCCGCGCGCCACTGCGGCGTCGACGATGGAGCCGGTGCTCGGGCCCAGGCGCTCGGATTCGTCGAGGTCGCGCAGCTCGGTGATGGCGGCTTCGGCGTCGAAGGGGGTGTCGGCCTGGGCGGCGGCGATGAGCTGTTCGGCCAGTTCGGCGGCGCGGCGGCCCACGGCCTCCTCGGTGTACTGGAACACGACCTGGTAGACGCCTTCTTCCACCGTGGGCGAGGTGTGGCCGAAGTTGACGGCGCAGCCGGCCTGGGCCTGCAGCGCGACGGCGGCGTTCTCGAGCACGTGGGCCAGCGCCAGCGGCTGGCCCAGCACCATCGGGTGCAGCTCGCCGATGGTGGGGAAGCGGGCGCGCAGGCGGTCCTCGAAGCCGGCGAGCCGGCTGACGGCGTTCTCGTCGCCGTGGCAGGCCACGACGGCCTCGATGGCGGTGTGGCGGCTCCAGAGGTTGGGCCCGCGGAGGGCCCGGATGCGGGTGACTTTCATGGTCGGCGTGGGACTGCTTGCGGGCTGGCGCGGGGGCTCAGGCCAGCTGGGGTTGAAGGGGCTGGGTCTGCGACAGCTGGAGCGAGGCCAGCGCGGCCTGCAGGTCGGCCTCGAAGGCCTCCACGCCGGCGCCGATCAGGTTCAGCGGAATGCCCATGGCCCAGGCCGCGGCCACGGCGGCCAGCAGGCTCTCGAGGCTCACGCCGGCATGGGTGGCGCGCCACACGGTCAGCCGGCCGAGGCCGGGCAGGAACGACTCGCTGCTGCCGTTGGCCAGCACCACGCGGTCCTGCCGCACCAGCACGGCCTTGCCGCCGGCGGCCTGGTGTGCGGTGAGCGCGGCGGCCTGCGGGTCGGCCGCATAGAGGATGACGGCGCCGTCGCACAGCGGCGCGAGGCCGGCCACGCGGGCGTCGTCGGCATTCAGCACGGCGGTACCTTCGGACAGCACCACGTCGACCTGCGTGCGCAGCACCTTGACCATCTGGTCGCTCTCGGTGATGTCGTAGTCGGCCAGGGCTTCGCAGCCGTCGAGGTCGGTGACGATGCCGACTTCGCAGCGGTCGTAGGAGAGGCCGTCGCGCAGGATGGTCTCGGCGCCGTTCTCGATCACCACGGCCTGCACGGCGCGGTTCACGAGCAGGCGGTGGCCGGCGTCCCAGTTGGCGCTGTCGCGCGCGTCGACGCGGCGGCGCTCCAGGAACAGGCCGTCGCGGCAGGCCAGGCCGGTGTGGCGCCCGCCCAGGCCGACCAGCCACGCCACCAGGCGCGCCAGCACGGCGGTGTCGCGCGAGCCGGCCACGCCGACCACGGGGATGCGGCCGGGCGCGTCGTTGGGGAACAGGTGGTCGCAGATGGCGCGGCCCACCGGGCGCGGCGAACCGACGGCCGGCTTCAGGTGCATCAGCAGGCCGGGGCCGGCGTTGACTTCGACGATGGCGCCGCGCTGCGGGCCCAGCGGCTTGGAGATGTCCAGCGCCACGAGGTCGATGCCGGCAATGTCGAGGCCCACCACGCGCGCGGCCAGCACGGCGGCGTGCGCGACTTCGGGGTGGACCTGGTCGGTGCAGTCGTTGGCCATGTTGCCGTTGCGCTGGATCGTGACCACGCGGCCGGCGGCCGGCACGGCGTCGGCGTCCAGCTCCTGGCGCTTGAGTTCGAGCTGCAGCTTGGCGTCGGTGTCGATGACGATCACGTCGAGCGGGAACTCTTCCTCGGCGCCGCGGCGCGGGTCGCTGTTGAGCTGTTTCTCGATCAGTTCGCGCACCGTGGCCTGGCCGTCGCCGGTCACGGTGATGATCTCGCCGCGCGCGGCCGCCACCACTTCGCCGCCCACCACCAGCAGGCGGTGTTCGTGGCCGCGGATGAAGCGCTCGACCATCACGTCGCTGCCCTCGGGCTCGGCGACCGCGAAGGCGGCAATGACTTCCTCGCGGGTGGTCAGTTCGAGCGAGACGCCCCGGCCGTGATTGGCATCGGATGGCTTCACGACCACGGGCAGGCCGATGTCCTCGGCGGCTTCCCAGGCTTCTTCGGCGTTGGCGACTACCTGGCCTTCGGGCACGGGCACGCCGCAGCTCGCGAGCAGGGACTTGGTCAGTTCCTTGTCGCTGGCGATCGATTCGCCGATGGCGCTGGTGTAGTCGGTTTCGGCGGTCCAGATGCGCTGCTGGTTGGCGCCGTAGCCCAGTTGCACCAGGTTGCCGCTGTTCAGCCGCATGTGGGGAATGCCACGGTCGGTGGCGGCGGCCACGATGGCGGCGGTGCTCGGGCCGAGGTAGCAGTCCTCGACCTTGGCCTTGACCGCGTCGACGGCCTTCTGCACGTCGGCGGCGGTGAACGGGTCGTTGTTGATGGCGGCCATCAGCAGGCGGTGGCCCTCGGCGAGCGCCACGCGGGCGACCTGCTCGTCGCGCGCCCGGAACACCATGCGGTACACGCCGTGTTCGGAAGTACTGCGGGTTTGCCCGAAGCCGGTGGGCATGCCGGCCAGGTTCAGCAGCTCGATGACCACGTGTTCGAGCACGTGGCCCGACCATGTGCCTTCGGTCAGGCGCTGGATGAAGCCGCCGCGCTCGCCGACGCCGCAGTGGTGCTCGATGAGCGCCGGCAGCAGCCCGGTCAGGCGGTCGGTGAAGCCGTCTATCTTGTTGGAGGGGTAGTCTTCCAGTTGACCCAGATCGAGCCAGACTTCGAGCACCGGACGGTAGGTCCAGAGATTGGGACCGCGCAAATAATTGATGCGCAGCAATTGGATGTCGTCGAAACGGGTCATGCAAACGTTCGATGTGCTTTGGCCGAGCACCGCGGCGCCTTCAAGCGCGCCCATGGCGATCGGTCAGAATCGGCGCCCGACCAAGGGCGCCATGACGCGGTCCATGCGGCCCGCGACGGGCAAGAGTCAAAGAAACACAATGCAACATCACGATCCAGTCGGCACCCGGGAGGGCGAAACAGAGGCGGCTTCAGACGCGCTGAAAAACCGGCTCGCAGTCGCGGAAAACGTTCTGGTAATACTGTCGGTTGACCTCGACGACCAACTTCGCTTCGCTTGCGGCCTAGTCGCCCTGACTGACCGGCGCCTGATCGCGCTCGATCCGGGCGGCGAATGGCGTGAGTGGCCACTGACGGACGCCTCCCTGGCGCTGCGGCTTTCCGACCATTCCGGCGTCGGAACCCTTGATTTGACGGGCTCCGAGGGCCGGTTGGGCCGCTGGCGCTACACCCTGGCCCACCAGGTGGCGGCGCTGCGCCTGCTCAAGCTTTTCGGTCAGCGCATGTCCGATGTCGCCAAGGCGACACCCGAGCCGGCCGAGGCCGCCGACGGCGACGATGCCGCCGTTGCCGACACCGAACTCCAGACCCCGCCCTCGACCTGGGTGCTGCTGCGCCTGGGCCGTTTCGCCAAGCCGTACCGCAAGCAGCTGATCCTGGGGTTTGTCCTGACCCTGATTTCCACCGCCGCCACCCTGGTGCCGCCGTACCTGACCATCCCGCTGATGGACGACATCCTGATTCCGTTCCAGAACGGGCAGAAGATCGACACCATGCGCGTCGGCCTGTACCTGGGCGGCCTGCTGGTCGCGGCGCTGGTTGGCTGGGGGCTGGGCTGGGCTCGCACCTACCTGCTGGCGCTGGTGTCCGAGCGCATCGGCGCCGACCTGCGCACCACCACCTACGAGCACCTGCTGACCCTGCCGCTCGACTATTTCGGCGGCAAGCGCACCGGCGACCTGATGGCGCGCATCGGCTCGGAAACCGACCGCATCAACGTTTTCCTGTCGCTGCACGCACTGGATTTCGCCAACGACGTGCTGATGATCGTGATGACCGCCGTCATCCTGATCTCCATCAATCCGCTGCTGGCGGTGGTCACGCTGGTGCCGCTGCCCTTCATCGCCTGGATGATCCACGTCGTGCGCGACCGCCTGCGCACCGGCTTCGAGAAGATCGACCGCGTCTGGTCGGAGGTGACCAACGTGCTGGCCGACACCATTCCCGGCATCCGCGTGGTCAAGGCCTTCGCGCAGGAACGCCGCGAGGCCGAGCGCTTCCGCGTCGCCAACGCCTACAACCTTCAGGTCAACGACAAGCTCAACCGCACCTGGTCGCTGTTCACGCCGACCGTGTCGCTGCTCACCGAAATCGGCCTGCTCGTGGTCTGGGCCTTCGGCATCTGGCAGGTGGCGCGCGGCAGCATCACGGTGGGCGTGCTCACCGCCTTCATCGCGTACATCGGCCGTTTCTATACGCGTCTCGATTCCATGAGCCGCATCGTCTCGGTCACGCAGAAGGCGGCGGCGGGCGCCAAGCGCATCTTCGACATCCTCGACCACGTGAGCAACGTGCCCGAGCCGGCCAACCCGGTGAAGGTCGAGCGCGTGCAGGGGCGCATCGAGATGAGCGGGCTGGGTTTCCGCTACGGCTCGCGCGCCGTCATCCACGACCTCGACCTGGTGATCGAGCCCGGCGAGATGATCGGCCTGGTGGGCCACAGCGGCTCGGGCAAGAGCACGCTGGTCAACCTGATCTGCCGCTTCTACGACGTGACCGACGGCGCCATCAAGGTCGACGGCACCGACATCCGCCGCTTCGCCGTGGCCGACTACCGGCGCCACGTAGGGCTGGTGCTGCAGGAGCCGTTCCTGTTCTTCGGCACCATCGCGCAGAACATCGCCTACGGCAAGCCCGACGCCACGCGCGAAGAGATCGTGGCCGCCGCGCGCGCTGCGCACGCGCACGACTTCATCCTGCGGCTGCAGCACGGCTACGACTCGCTGGTGGGCGAGCGCGGGCAGGGCCTGTCGGGCGGCGAGCGCCAGCGCATCAGCATCGCGCGGGCGCTGCTGATCGACCCGCGCATCCTGATCCTCGACGAGGCCACCTCGGCGGTGGACACCGAGACCGAGAAGGAAATCCAGAAGGCGCTCGACAACCTCGTGCAGGGCCGCACCACCATCGCCATCGCGCACCGCCTGTCGACGCTGCGCAAGGCCGACCGGCTCGTGGTCATGGACCGCGGCGAAGTGGTCGAGGTCGGGCCGCACGACGCCTTGATGGCGAAGCAGGGCGCCTACTGGCGGCTCTACCAGGCGCAGTTGCGCCAGGCCGATGACGATGCGAGCGAAGGTGCCGCGAACGAGCGCGCCAGCGCGCAGGCACCTTTGCCCATCGCCCACGCAGCCCATCCGGCGGGGGACGCATGAATACCCACAGCAGCAACGACTTCCAGCTGGAGCGCGACGCCTTCGGCCGCCTCGTACTGACCGACGCGCAAGGCGAACGCCACGCCGGCGTCGTGCCGGTGCGGGCCTTTCCGCTGAGCGCGCCGGACCACGGCGTGTCGCTGGTGGGCAGCGAAGGGCGCGAGCTTGTCTGGATCGACAGCGTCGATCAACTGCCGGCGCAGGCCAAGGCGCTGCTGCAGGAAGAACTCGCGGTGCGCGACTTCGCCCCAACGCTGCTGCGCCTGCACGGCGTGTCGAGCTTCGGCGTGCCCAGCACCTGGACCATCAGCACCGACCGTGGCGACACCACCTTTGTGCTGAAGGCCGAGGAAGACATCCGCCGGCTCGAAGGCGGGGCGCTGCTCATTGCGAGCGCGCACGGCGTGCAGTTCCGCATTCCCGATGTGAAGACGCTTGACCGGGCCTCGCGCAAGCTGCTAGAGCGTTTTCTCTGAGTACCAAAGAAAAAGCCCCGCAGCCTTTTCAGGGGCTCGGGGCCATGCGCGGCGCACCGCGCAAGCCGGGCTGAACCCGGTCAGTCCAGCAGGTCCGAGTAGTCGCCGCGCTCGTAGGCTTCGGTGGCCTTCCACGGCAAGGTCTTCGGCGCCGGGATGGCCGAGGCGGTCATGACGTTGACGGAAGTACCGCGCGCGTTGCGCTGCTCGATCTTGCGGGCATAGCGGCCGGCCGTGTCCCAGTCGATGCGAAGCGTGCCCTCGCCCTGCTTCAGTTCGTAGCGTTGCACGCCCTTGCCCGCCGCGCCCAGGTCTTTCATGCGCGCCAGGCTCGCCGGATCGACCAGCCAGTAGGAGTTGGCCCACGAGCCGCTGTAGCCGACGTTGCCGTAGTTGGCCGCGTCGATGTCGATCAGCTTGCGCTGCTCGCGCAGCACCATGCCCACCTGCACCTTGCCCGCGGCGTCGCGGCGCACCCACAGCGGGGCGGCCGTGTTGTCCGCATGCGCGTGGCCGATGTGCACCTTGCCCTCGCGGGCTTCGTGGTCGTGGTCCTCGCGCAGCGCGGGCGGCAATTCGCGCTCGACCCACACCGAGCCGGCACGGCGGAACATCAGGTCGGCGTAGCGGCTCTCGCGTTGAACGCCGTCCTTGCCGATCGACATCATGTGGTGCTGGATGCGCAGGTTCTGGTCCGGCGCCTCGGCATCGCCCGCGGCGCTGGCTGCCAGCGGGAAGGCCACCAGGGCGGTGGCCGCCAGCAGCGTCTTGAGCGTCACGGATGCGGTCACAGGCCGGCCGCTTCCTTGACCTTGTTGAACACCTTGATGTTCTCCATGGTGCCCTTGAAGATCTTCGAGCCGGCGCCGCCGGCGAACAGCATCACGTCTCCGCCGCCGTGGGTTTCAGCACCAGGCGAGCCCAGGTTGATGCCGACTTCCTGCAGGAAGTTGTCGTCGGTGGTGTCCATGGCGGTCTGGTCGTCGCGCGAGGCGGCGCGCGCGGGCGCGATCCACTTCTTGTTGCCGTCTTCCGCGTTGACGTCGCTGCCGGCGGTCGCGTTGGGGCGTCCGCCGTTGCCGAACACCAGCGTGGTGTACGGCTTGCCGTCCGCCGCCTTCGTGGGCTTGCCGTCGGCGTAGCCGTTGACCAGGCCCAGGATCGGGTTGCCGATCTTCGGATAGCCGTTGAAGGCGATCGCGTGGTCATGGTCGGCGGTGACCACCACCAGCGTGTTCTTCAGGCCCGGGTCCTTCTTGTTCATGAAGTCGAGCGCGGTCTGGATGGCCGCGTCGAAGGCCAGCGTGTCTTCCAGCGCGCGCTTGGCATTGGTGCCGTGCAGTGCGTGGTCGATGCGGCCGCCTTCCACCATCAGGAAGAAGCCCTTGTCGTTCTTGCTGAGCACGCCGAGGGCCTTCTCGGTCATGTCCGACAGGCTGGGCTGGTCCAGGCTCTGCTTCGTGCGGTCGAGTTCGTAGGCCATCTCGCTTTGGGAGAACAGGCCCAGCAGCTTGCCGGTTGCGGCCGTGTCGACGGCCTTGAGCTTGGTGCCGGTGTCGACGTAGGTGTAGCCCTTGGCCTTCATTGCGGCCACCAGGTCGACGCCGTCGGTTCGCTTGCTGCTGGGGTTGGTCGCCACCGGCAGGTAGTTGCGCTGGCCGCCGCCCATCAGCACATCGACGCCGTCGAGCAGCTTGGGGTTGTAGTTGGCATGGCCCGGCACGCTCTGCTCGGCAATGGTGTTGTAGCCGTTGCGATTGCAGATGTGGGCATAGGTGGTGGCCGGCGTGGCATGGCCCACGCGCGTGGTCGAAACGGCGCCCACCGAACGGCCCTTGGCCTTGGCCAGCTCGAGCAGCGTGTCGGCGGCCTTGCCGTTGGTCGGCGGGCAGGTGGTGTTCTCGCCGTTGATGTATTGCTTGCCGGTGCTGTCCACGGCAACGGTGTCGCTCGACATCGAGATCACCTCGTTGCGCATCTTCACGCCGGTCATGTAGGCGGCCATCGAGGGGGCGCTGTCGGTGGTCTGGCCGTCGAGCGAATAGGTCTTCACGCGGGCCGCGTACGGCAGCGACTGCATGACGAGGTTCGCGCGCTCCGGGCTCACGAGCGAGCCGGGCTTGGCCGCCAGCTGCTTTTCGCCCTTGTAGATGCGCGCGGCGGTCACGGTGACCGGGCCCATGCCGTCGCCGAGGAAGAAGATGACGTTCTTGGCTTCGCCGGCGGCGTGTGCGCTGCCGGCCAGGGTGCCGGCGGCGGCGCAGAAGAGGGCGGCGGCCAGGCGGGTCTTGCGGGTGATGCGGTTCATGGTCGTGTTCATGTTGGTGTTCGTCGATGAGCGCTTGCGGCCCCTCACAGGCCGACCGCCTTCTTGATCAGGCCGAACACGTCGGTGTTGGTGATGACGCCGGAGAAGTTGTCGGCGCCCAGGCCTTGCGCGCCGAGGAACACGTCGGCACCGCCGTGGGTTTCGGAGTCGCTGGCCGCGTCCGTGGGAACCACGGCTTCCTGCCGGTAGTCCTTGCTTTCCAGCGCGGTGCTGTCGATGGGGCCGCGCGTGGCCAGGCGGACGGGGCCGTTGCCGAAACCGATGATGGTGTACGGGTTGCCGTCCACGTCCTTGCTGGTCTTGCTGTTGTCGACGTAGTCCTTCACCAGGCCCAGCACGCCCGGCTTGCCCGGCTCGGTCTTGCCGGTGCGCGCGGCATAGCCGTTGAGCTGCAGCGTGTGGTCATGGTCGGCCGTGACCACCACCAGCGTGTTCTTCAGGCCCGGGTCGATGGCCTGCATCTTGTCGAGCGCGAGCTTGATGGCGTCGTCGAAGGCGCCGGTGTCCTGCAGCGCGCGGCGGGCGTTGGTGGCGTGCAGCGCGTGGTCGATGCGGCCGCCCTCCACCATCAGGAAGAAGCCCTTCTTGCGCGCGGCCAGGGCGTCGATGGCCTTGCCGGTCATTTCGGCCAGGCTCGGCTCCTTGGTGGCGTCGCGGTCCAGGTCGTAGGCCATGTGGCTCTTGGTGAAGAGGCCGGCGATCTTGGTGGTGCCGTCGACTGGCAGCTTGTCGAACTCGGTCTTGCTGCCGGCGTAGCTGTACTTGGCGGTCTTCAGTTCGGCGATCAGGTCGCGCTTGTCGTTGCGCTTGCCGCCCGCTTCCTTGGAGAGGAAGTAGTCCGTGCCGCCGCCGAAGAACACGTCGACGCCGTCGCCCAGCTTGCCGTTGTAGCCCGCGCCGCCCGGCACCAGCGCCGCGGCGATGGTGTTCTCGGCGTCGCGGTGGCACACGTGCGAGTACGTGGCGGCGGGCGTGGCGTGCGTGATGCGCGTGGTGGTCACCACGCCGGTCGCATAGCCCTTGGCCTTGCTCTGCTCCAGCAGGGTCTCGACGGCCTGGCCGTTGCCCGAGGGGCAGGTGCTGTCGAAGTTGACGTGATAGGCCTTGCCCGAGGCGTCGGTGGCCTTGGTCTCGGGGCTCATGGAGATGACTTCGTTGTTCATCTTCACGCCGGTCATGTAGGCCGACATCGACGGCGCGCTGTCAGTCACCTGGGCGTCGTTCGAATAGGTGTGGACGAAGGCCGTCTCGGGCAGCGTGTCCATCGTCAGGTCGCCGTCTTCGCCGACCTTGTAGATGCGCGCGGCGGTCATGGTGGTGATGCCCATGCCGTCGCCCAGGAAGAACAGCACGTTCTTCTGGGGCTGTGCGGCGGGCTGCTGCGGTTGCTGCGGCAGCGGCAGCAGCTGGGGGCCGTGGTTGCTGCCGCCGCAGGCGGACAGCAATAGCGAAGCGCCCAGCAGCGCTGGGGCAATGAAGCGTTGGGTCATGCGACTCCTCCGGAGGATTGTTTGAGTAGTGCGCGTGGCGCACAGATGTTCCGGAGGTGAAATCTAAAGACGTCGCGTGACTCGGCCATGACGACGCATGTCCGCTGAAAAAGTTCAGCGAATTTCAAGAAAGAAACACGCCGGAAGACTCCGGCGTGTCATGCCCGCTTGCTAGCGGGGAGGACGCTTGCTCAGCGCGCCGCCATCCAGCGCCAGGCCACCGCGCCCGCCGCCGCCGCCACGCCGCTCACCACCGTGCCCCAGGCGATGTCGATGAACGACAGGGCCAGCGGCCAGTTGCGGATCACCGCGAGGTTGGTCAGGTCGTAGGTGGCGTAGCAGAACATGCCGAACAGCGCGCCCAGCACGGCCGCGCGAACCACGCTCTGCGCCTCGACGCCGGGCATGATCGCGAACAGCAGCAGGCCTATCGGGTAGACCAGGTAGAAAACAGCGGCAAAGGCCAGCCGCGGATTCGGCGACATCAGGTCGCCCATGGCCTCCTGGTACATGCCCTTGGCGACGACGCCCAGCCAGATCATGTCGATCACCAACAGCACCACGAAGGTGACTGCCCATGCAACCAAGTGTTTAGTGCTCATTCGCGGCATGGTATCCGCGCAGCCTGGGCGGCCTGCGAAAATTGCGCCTTTGGACTACAACGGCCCGCCGTTGACGGATATGCCCCTGCACACCACCGCCCTCGTTCTTTTCTCCGGCGGCCAGGACTCGACCACCTGCCTCGCCGACGCGCTCTCGAAGTACCAGCGCGTCGAAACCCTGGGCTTCGACTACGGGCAGCGCCACCGCGTCGAGCTCGACGTGCGCGGCACCATCCTCGCGAAGATGCGCGAGCGCTTTCCCGAGTGGGCGCCCCGCCTGGGCGAAGACCACGTGCTCACGCTGGCGGCGCTGGCGCAGCTCGGCGGCTCCTCGCTGACCGAGGAGGTCGCCTTCGCGATGCAGGCCGACGGCCTGCCCAATACCTTCGTGCCGGGGCGCAACCTGCTGTTCCTCACCCTGGCCGGCGCGCTGGCGTACCGGCGCGGGCTGCAGGTGATCGTCACCGGCGTGTGCGAGACCGACTTCTCCGGCTACCCCGACTGCCGCGACGACACCATGAAGGCCATGCAGCTCGCCCTGTCGCTCGGTCTGGAGCGCCGCCTCGTCATCGAGACGCCGCTCATGTGGATCGACAAGGCCGAGACCTGGCAGATGGCCCACCGCCTGGGCGGCGAGCCGCTGGTCGACCTGATCGTCGAGGAAACCCACACCTGCTACCTCGGCGACCGCACGCACCGCCAGGCCTGGGGCTATGGCTGCGGCGAGTGCCCCGCCTGCGACCTGCGCAAGAAGGGCTGGGAGCGCTACGCCGCCGCCGGCTGAACGGCCGCGGTGTCCAGCCGGTAGCGCGGCCCGCCGCCGGCCGCGCCCTCCGCCTGCGGCACCATCGTCCAGCGCTGGTTGTGGAAGTCGCCCACGGCCGCGCGGTGCGCGATGGACACCATCGCGCCGCCGGCCGCCTGCACCGTGGCCGCGAGGCGCTTGTAGAGCACGCCCTCGGCCTGCGCGTCCAGCGCGCTGGTGATCTCGTCGGCGAACAGCCACGCCGGCTTCTTCAGCAGCACGCGCGCAATGGCCAGGCGCTGCTGCTCGCCGCCGGAAAGTTTCTGGCTCCAGGCGTCGCTCTCGTCGAGGCGGTTCACCAGGTCGGGCAGCAGGGCGTCGGCCAGGGCCTGGCGCAGCTGGTCGTCGTTGAAGTTCGTGGCCGGGTTGGGATAGGTCAGCGCGTCGCGCAGCTTGCCGTCGGGCACATAGGGCCGCTGCGGCATGAAGGCGACGTTGTCGGGCACCTGCAGCCGGCCTTTCGAGAACGGCCAGATGCCCGCGAACGAGCGGAACAGCGTCGACTTGCCGCTGCCCGACGGGCCCTGCAGCAGCACGCTGTCGCCGGGCTTCACCGCCAGCGCGGCGCCGGCGAGCAGCGGCGTGCCGTCGGGCAGCGCGACCCCGAGGTCATCGGTGTGCAGCACCGCGGCGTGCGCGCGCTGCAGGCCATCGTCCTTCGCGGCATTGGCGGCCATGCTGTCGTCGAAGCTGGTGAGACGGTCGGTGGTGGCGCGCCACACGGCCACGCTGTCGTAGTTGTCGACGAACCAGCTGAGCGACTCCTGCACCTTGCCGAAGGCCGAGCCGATCTGCATCAGGTGGCCCAGCTGGAACGCGCCGCCAAAGTACTGCTGCCCCGCCACCAGAAAAGGAAAGATCACGGCCGCCTGCCCGAAGAACGAAGTGAAGGTGACCAGGTTCTTCTGCTGCTTGATCAGCAGCAGGTAGTTGCGCAGCACGTTGCTGAAGCGCAGGTCGAGCTGGTCGCGCTCGACCTTCTCTCCGTGGTCCAGCGCAATGGCCTCGCTGTATTCGCGCACCCGCACCAGGTGGTGCCGGAAATCGGCCTCGAAGCGCTGCTGCCTGAAATTCAGGCCGATCAGCGGGCGGCCGATGAAATGCGTGATGACGGTGCCCAGCACGGAATATCCCAGCGCCACCCAGACCATCGCGCCGACGATCTGGTGCGTGGTGCCGTTGAACGTGAACGAGAAATTGCCCGACAGCCCCCACAGCAGCCCGATGAAGCTCATGAGCGTGACCACGGCGTTCAGCAGGCCCATGGAGAGAGACATCGTGGCGCTGGTGAAGATCTGCATGTCTTCCTGGATGCGCTGGTCCGGGTTGTCCGGCGTCTGCCCGTCCTTGCCGGCGTAGCGCGCCAGTTCCAGGTGATAGAAGGTGCGGTCGGCCATCCAGCGCGACAGGTAGCTGCGCGTCATCCAGGTGCGCCAGCGCAGCTGCAGCAGCTGGGTCACGTAGAACTTGAGCACCTGCACCGCGATGTTGGCGAAGGCGATCCAGCCGAACACGCCCACCTCGTGCCAGAAGACCGCCGCGTTCTTGTTCTGCAGCGCGTCGTAGAAGCGGCCGTACCACTCGTTGCCGAGCACGGCCACGTACACGTAGAACAGGTTCAGCGCGACGATGGTCAGCAGCATCGCGCGGGCGCGCCACTTTTCCTCGGAGCTGAAGTAGGGCGCCGCGAGCTTGAATACCCGGCGCAGGACCTGGACCAGCGTGCCCGTGCGCGCGGTGATGGAGGGGGATGAAGACATGCGGTTTTCCTCTCGGCGCTCGTGCGCCGCTCGCCATGAGGAAAACATATGTTTCTTAGATGGGGCTGAATCGCTCCCGCCGCCTGGAGAACCGCTCAGTTCAGCATCACCCGCGCCGCAACGGCCACGAAATGCGCCAGCGGGGGCGTCTTCAGTCCTTCCGTCTTCGCCTCTTCGTCCCACAGGCGCAGCCGCACGGCGTCATCGGCCCAATGGTGCTCGGCAAAGCGCCGGGCCGCCTCGTCGTCCATCACGCCGCCCTGCAGCGCGAGGCTGCGCACCGAGTCGGGCGAGAGTTTCGAGAAATAGCCGGGCCGCGTGGCGCACAGGTAGCGCTTGGCGTCCACGTGCAGCCGTATGGGCTCGCGCACCGCAGCGTCGAAGGCGCCGCGCAGCAGGGGCAGGGCGATGTACTGGTGGCGGTCGTCGATGCCGAGCTCTGTAGGAGAGTGCGATAGCGTCTGGTGCTCGGCGATCAGCAGGTGGCCCAGGTCGTGCAGCAATGCGGCCGTCACCAATGAGTCGCTGGCGCCGGCCTGTTCCGCGAGCCAGGCGCATTGCAGCGCGTGTTCCAGCTGCGTGACGGGCTCGCCCGCATAGGCAACCCCGCCCCGTTCGGCGAACAGGCGGGCGATCTCGGCGAGGTCGAGTGTCATGGAAGTGGAACGCAGCGGGCGGAGGGAAAGCGCGGGTGACAGCGCGCGAAGTCTGGCGCGCAGCGGTGACATGCGGATGACGACGCCGGTTGCCCCTGGCGCCATTTTGGGGATTTGTGTTTTTTTGAGGCATCTGACAAATCCCTGTCACATGCCGCTGCCAGCATCGCCGCATTCGTCGCTGGACAGGATTTGCGTACTTTCGGTCTCCTGCCCGCAGCGTCTTCCGAATTGCCTCACTTCTTTTTCCACTTGGGAATCTCCACCATGCTGCACCGTCAACTCCGCCGCGCCCTCGTGCCGGCCGTCCTGTTCTCGCTGGCATTTGCCGCATCGGCCCAGGGCCGCACCGAACTGCTGGTCTACACCGCGCTCGAGGCCGACCAGGTGCAGGCCTACAAGGCCGCCTTCGAAAAGGAGAACCCGAGCATCGAACTGAAGTTCGTGCGCGACTCCACCGGCATCGTCACCGCCAAGCTGCTGGCCGAAAAGGCCAACCCGCAGGCCGACGTGGTGTGGGGCCTGGCCGCCACCTCGCTGATGCTGCTCGACAAGGAAGGCATGCTCCAGCCCTACGCGCCCAAGGGCCTGGACGCCATCAAGCCCAACATGCGCGACGCGGCCAACCCGCCCAAGTGGGTCGGCATGGACGTGTGGTCGTCGGCCATCTGCTTCAACACCGCCGAAGCCGCGAAGAAGAACCTGCCCAAGCCCACCAGCTGGGCCGACCTGACCAACCCGGTCTACAAGGGCCAGATCACCATGCCCAACCCCGCCGCGTCGGGCACCGGCTACCTGATGGTTTCGGGCTGGATCCAGATGATGGGTGAAGAAAAGGCGTGGAAGTACATGGACGCGCTGCACCAGAACATCGGCATCTACAGCCAGTCGGGCAGCAAGCCCTGCCGCCAGGCCGGCGCCGGCGAGTTCGCGCTGGGCATGTCCTTCGAATACCGCGCCAACAAGACCAAGCGCGAAGGCGCGCCCATCGACATCGTGCTGCCGAAGGAAGGCCTCGGCTGGGACATGGAAGCCACCGGCATCATCAAGACCAGCAAGAAGCAGGAAGCCGCCAAGGCGCTGGCCGACTGGGCCGTCACCAGGCAGGCCAACGAGCTGTATGCCAAGAACTTCGCCGTACTGGCGCTGCCGGGCGTGCAGGAAAAGCTCGAGTTCGTGCCGGGCGACGTCGAGAAGCTGCTGGCCAAGAACGACTTCGCCTGGGCTGCCGCCAACCGCGACCGCATCCTGACGGAGTGGTCCAAGCGCTACGAGTCCAAGTCGGAAAAGAAGCCCCTCTGATCCAACCCCCAGGCGGTATCCGGCCATGACGAGCAGCAGCTTTCTTTCCCTTCGCGGCATCGGCAAGTCCTTTGGCGCCACCCGCGTGCTCGACGGCATCGACCTCGACATCGAGCCCGGCGAGTTCGTGTGCCTGCTCGGCCCCTCGGGCTGCGGCAAGACCACGCTGCTGCGCATCGTCTGCGGCATCGAGCGTGCCGACAACGGCCGGATCCTGCT
The DNA here is from genome assembly GCF_003019815.1 of Variovorax sp. PMC12. Classification (NCBI taxonomy): domain Bacteria; kingdom Pseudomonadati; phylum Pseudomonadota; class Betaproteobacteria; order Burkholderiales; family Comamonadaceae; genus Variovorax; species Variovorax sp. PMC12. The sequence continues at coordinate 2,956,680 of NZ_CP027773.1, read as the reverse complement.
GGGCGGGCAGGACATCGCGGGCCTGCCGCCCGCGGCGCGCGGCTTCGGGGTGGTGTTCCAGTCGTATGCGCTGTTCCCCAACCTCACGGCCGCGCAAAACATCGCCTACGGCCTGCACCCCACCGGCGCGCTGGCCCGCGAGATGGCCAAGCGCTCGCGCGAGATGCTCGACCTGGTCGGGCTGGCCGCGCATGCCGACAAATACCCGGTGCAGCTTTCGGGCGGCCAGCAGCAGCGTGTGGCGCTGGCACGCGCGCTGGCGCCCAATCCGCGCCTGCTGCTGCTCGACGAGCCGCTCTCCGCGCTCGACGCGCAGGTGCGCGCCAGCCTGCGCAGCGAAATCCGCGCGCTCCAGAAGCGCCTGGGCATCGTCACCATCATGGTCACGCACGACCAGGAAGAAGCCCTGTCGATGGCCGACCGCGTGGTGCTGATGCACAACGGCCGCATCGAGCAGGCCGGCACGCCCGACGAGCTGTACCGCCAGCCGCGCACCCGTTTCGTGGCCGGTTTCGTGGGCCGCATGAACATGCTTCCCGCCACGGTGCTGGCCGACGGCAAGGTACGCGTGCGCGACAGCGAGCTGCTTTGCGCCCCCGGCAACCTGAGCGTCGGCGCGCAGGCCACCGTGGGCATCCGCCCCGAGCACGTGGTCGTGAAGCGCTACGGCACCGAACTCGGCGCCAACAGCTTCGCGGCGCGCCTGCTCGACACCGAATTCTTCGGCAACCGCACCTCGGCCCGCCTGGCCTGCGAGCCGCTGGGCATCGAGATCGAAGCCGAGCTGCCGGCCGACGCGCGCGGCGGTGGCGGCGAGCCGCTGGTGCCGAGCAGCATGGTGCACATCCAGTTGCCGTTGAATGCGCTGTCCGTTCTGGCGCATTGAGATGAGCGGTTGTCCTTTGGGTTTTCGTGTTGTGTCTGACGTTCGCCTTTCAGGGCGCGCTCACGCCGACGGGGTACCTTGCTCCGCGAATGTCCCCCGGCCTTCGGCCTCCTCCTTTGTTTCGCTGCGCAAGGCACCGCATCGTCGTGATCGTTGGACAGCGCAGTCGTTGATCGGCCGAGCACCAGCGGCGTGCCCCGTGCGCAGGGCGTCGGGTGCTCCCCGCAGCGAAATAAAGGAGGAGGGGCGCAGCCCCGGGGGACATTCGCGTAGGGGAGTACCCGGCGGCCTGTGCGCGCGCCCCGAACAACAGCGTCGCGACCCGACATGAACAGTTCCCCAGACACCATCGCCATGGTGCCCCCCATGGCAAAGCACGCAAGCGCGTTCGATCGCGAACGCTGGATCACCGGCGCGGCCGTTCTGCTGGTCGTGCTGCTGCTGGTCGTGATCGTCGCGCTGCCGGTCGGCGCGCTGGTCGGCCAGAGCTTCTTCGACCGCGCGGGGGCCTTCGTCGGCCTGGCCAACTTCGCGCGCTATCTCGACAACCCGGCGCTGGTGCAATCGGCGTTCAACAGCCTGGGGCTCGCGGCCCTGAGCGCGGTGATCTGCACCGCCATCGCCTACGTCTACGCCTACGGCCTCACGCTGTCGTGCATGCCGGCCAAGGGCCTGCTGCGGGCGGTGGCGCTGGTGCCGCTGCTGGCGCCGTCGCTGCTGCCGGCCATCAGCCTGGTCTACCTGTTCGGCAACCAGGGCCTGTTCAAGGGGCTGATGGGCGACGTGTCGATCTACGGGCCGCTGGGCATCGTGCTGGGCTCGGTGTTCTGGACGCTGCCGCATGCGCTGCTGATCCTCACCACGGCCATGGCCACCTCCGACGGACGGCTCTACGAGGCCGCGCAGACGCTGGGCGCCTCGCGCTGGCGCATCTTCCGCACGGTGACGCTGCCGTCCTCGCGCTATGGCCTCATCGTGGCCGCAATGGTGGTGTTCGTGCTGGTCATCACCGACTTCGGCGTGCCGAAGGTGGTGGGCGGCCAGACCGGCGTGCTCGCGACCGACATCTACAAGCAGGTGGTCGGGCAGCAGAACTTCCAGATGGGCGCGGTGGTGGGCCTGGTGCTGCTGATTCCGGCGGTGCTGTCTTTCCTGGTGGAGCGGCATGTGCGCGGCAAGCAGGCGGCGGCGCTGTCGGCGCGTGCCACGCCCTACCAGCCCGAGCCGGTGAAGGTGCGCGACCGCGCGCTGCTGGCCTTCTGCGTGCTCACGGCCTGCGGCATCCTGGTGATGATCGGCATGGCGGTGTTCGCGTCGCTGGCCACCTACTGGCCCTACAACCTGGCGCCTTCGTTCAAGAACTACGACTTCAGCAACATGGACGGCGGCGGCTGGGGCAGCTACTTCAATTCGCTGCGGCTGGCCGTGTGCGCCGCCGTCGCGGGCGCGTTCATCACCTTCGTCTCGGCCTACCTGGTCGAAAAGCCGCGCCACTTCGGGCTGCTGCGCGAACTGCTCAACCTGCTGGCCAACCTGCCGCTGGCGGTGCCCGGGCTGGTGCTGGGCGTGGGCTACATCTTCTTCTTCATCTCGCCGTCGAACCCGCTGCGCGCCATCTACGGCAGCATGACCATCCTGGTGGTGTGCACCGTGGCGCACTTCTTCTCGGTGGCGCACCTCACGTCGCTCACTGCGCTGCGCCAGCTCGACCGCGAGTACGAGCTGGTGTCCGAGTCGATGGGCGTGCCGTTCTGGCGCACGCTGTGGCGCGTGCACCTGCCGGTGGCGCTGCCCACCGTGCTCAACGTGGGCGGCTATTTCTTCGTCAACGCGATGACGACCGTGTCGGCCGTCGTGTTCCTCTATTCGCCGCAGACCTCGCTGGCCGCCATTGCCGTGCTCAACATGGACGATGCCGGCGACGTCGCGCCCGCCGCGGCCATGGCCTCGCTGATCATGCTCACGGCCGCCGTCGGCCGCGGAGTGTTCGCGCTGGCGGGGCACTGGGCGCTCAAGCGCACCCAGAACTGGAGACACCGGTAATGCCCGGTACCCAAGCCCATCATCCCGATCATTTCGACCTCGTCGTGGTCGGCGCCGGCATCGTCGGCCTGGCCCATGCCTACACCGCGGTGCAGCGCGGCCTCAAGGTCTGCGTGGTGGAGCGCGACGCGGCCTGCATCGGCGCCTCGATCCGCAACTTCGGCTTCATCACCATCACCGGGCAGGCGCCCGGCGACACCTGGCGCCGCGCCATGCACGCACGCGACGTGTGGCAGCGCATCGCGCTCTGTGCGGGCATCGACATCGTGCACCGCAACCTCTGGCTCGCGGCCTGCCGGCCCGAGGCGCACGACGTACTCGAAGCCTTCATGCGCACGCCGATGGGCGAAGCCTGCGAGCTGCTCGACGCCGCCGATGCGCAAGCCAAGGCGCCGGCGCTGAACCTGTCGGACGCATGCTCGGTGCTGTTCAGCCCGCATGAGTTGCGTGTCGAGTCGCGCACCGCCATCGGCCTGCTCACAAGGTGGCTGGCCGAGGCGCACGGCGTGACGTTCCGCTTCGGCGAAGCGGTGCTCGAGGTGCAGGCGCCGCGCGTGCGCACCTCGCGCGGCACGCTGCATGCCGAGCGCGTGGCTGTCTGCACCAACACCGATCTTCACGGCCTCTTTGCCGATCGCATGGCCGCGCACGAACTCACGCTGTGCCGCCTGCAGATGCTGCGCGTGAAGCCCGAAGCGGGCTTCCAGCTGCCGGGCTCGGTGATGACGGACCTGAGCCTGGTGCGCTACGAGGGCTACAGCACGCTGCCCGAAGCCGCCGCGCTGCGTGCCCGCCTGCAGCAGGAGGAGGCCGCTTCGCTGGAACACGGCATCCACCTGATCGTGGTGCAGAGCGCCGACGGCTCGCTGGTGGTGGGCGATTCGCATCACTATGGCGACGCCCCGGAGCCCTTCGCCATGGAAGAGGTCGACCAGCTCATCCTGCGCCATCTGCGCAGCACGCTCAACCTCGAGACCGCGCGGGTCACCGAGCGCTGGACCGGCGTGTACCCCTCGTCGAAGACCACGCCCTGCGTGATCGACGCGCCCGACGACGCCACGCGCGTGGTGATCGTCACCAGCGGCAGCGGTGCCAGCACCGGCTTCGGCATTGCGCACGACGTCTTCGAGCAATGGTGAGGCGCCCGCCGCGCTTGCCCCCGTTCCCATTCTTCCTGTCCTTGCAGCCATGAACGCCCACAACCATTCCCAGCTCCAGGCCGTCGTCTTCGATTGGGCCGGCACCATCCTCGACTTCGGCTCCTGTGCGCCCATGGGCGCCTTCGTGAAGCTGTTCGAGCAGTTCGGCGTGGACATCACCATCGCCGAGGCGCGCGGCCCGATGGGCGTGGCCAAGTGGGACCACATCAAGGCGCTCGGCACGCTGCCGCGCATCGCCGCCCAGTGGGAAGCCAGGCAGGGCCACGCTTTCAGCGATGCCGACGTCGACAGGCTCTACGAAATCTTCACGCCGATGAGCGCAGCCAGCGCGCGCGACCACGCCACCTTCATTCCGGGCGCGGTCGAAGCGGTGAACGTGGCACGCCAGCGCGGCCTGAAGATCGGATCCACCACCGGCTACAACCGCCCGATCATGGAAGTCGTCGTGCCCATCGCCGCGGCCGGCGGCTATGCGCCCGACAACCTGGTGTGCGGCGGCGACCTCGCCGAAGGCCGCCCGTCGCCGCTCATGATGTACCGCTGCTTCGCCGACCTCGGCGTGTGGCCGCCGCACACGGTGGTGAAGGTGGACGACACCGGCGTCGGCCTGCAGGAAGGGCTGAACGCGGGCACCTGGGCCGTGGGCGTGGCCATCAGCGGCAACGCCAACGGTCTCACGCTGGCCGAGTGGCAGGCGCTCGACGAAGCGCAGCAGCAGGAGCGCCGCACGCGCGCCACCGCCGAACTCGAGGCTGCCGGTGCGCACTACGTGATCGACAGCGTGGCCGACCTGCCGAAGGTGCTCGAGGACATCGAGCAGCGGCTGCAGCGCGGCGAGCGCCCCACGGCCTGATCGAAGCCGCGCGGCCCCGGCACGCGGCGGCGTCCGACTTGACGCGCCGCGGGGCAGGCATAGCATGGCCTGCATGCGAAGCACATCCTTTGTTCTTCTGTTCTGTCTGGGCCTGCTCGTGGGCGCCTGCGACGACAAGCCGAAGCCCGGTGTGCCGGTGCCGAAGGCTTCCGTGAGTGTCGCGGTGCCGGTGCTGGCCGAAGGCTGACCCCCGCAGGCAGGCGGTTGCGGCGCCTTCGGCGCGGCCGCCGCGCGCTTCAGCCATTGCCGTGCAGCACCAACGCCTGCGGCTGTCTTCCGCGAGAATGCCACGCGACATGCGCTGGCCCTTCCCGGCGCGGAGAAGAACAATGACGACGACCCGAGAGACAACCGCCCACCAGGCGGATTCACGCTACGCCATGCTGCGCCTGGGACTCACGCTGCTGATCATGACGGTCGGCAGCAGCGGCATGTACGTGGTGTCGGTCATGCTGCCCGCGGTGCAGGCCGAATTCGGCATCGCCCGCGCCGATGCTTCGCTTCCCTACACATTGCTGATGCTGGGCTTCGGCCTCGGTGGCGTCCTGATGGGCAAGCTGGCCGACCGCGTCGGCGTGATGTGGCCGCTGCTGTTCGGCTCGGTGTTCCTGGGCGCGGGGTACATCACGACCGGCATGTCGGGCGGCATCGTCTCGTTCACCGTCGCGCAGGCACTGCTGGTGGGGCTGCTCGGCAGTTCGGTGGCCTTTGCGCCGCTGGTGGCAGACACCTCGCTGTGGTTCGTCAAGCGGCGCGGCATCGCGGTCGCGGTGTGCGCGAGCGGCAACTACCTGGCGGGCGCGGTGTGGCCGCCGATCGCGCAGCATTTCGTCGAGCTGGTGGGCTGGCGCCAGACCTACATCGGCATGGGCGTCTTCTGCGGCATCACGATGGCGCTGCTGGCCCTTTGCTTCCGTGCGCGGCCGCCGGCGCTTGCGCAGGCGCCTGCCGAGGTCAGTGCATCGAGAACGGCACTCCCGCGAGACCCGGCACGGCCCTTCGGCCTGAGCATGGGCACGGCGCAGGGCCTGCTGTGCGTGGCCGGCGTGGCCTGCTGCGTGGCGATGGCGATGCCACAGGTGCACATCGTGGCCTACTGCGGCGACCTCGGCTATGGCCCCGCGCAGGGCGCGATGATGCTGTCGCTGATGCTGGGCTTCGGCATCGTGAGCCGGCTGGTGTGGGGCGCCATCTGCGACCGCATCGGCGGGCTGCGCACGCTGCTGCTGGGCGGGTTGCTGCAGTGCGTGGCGCTGCTGCTGTTCCTGCCTTTCGACGGGCTGGTGCCGCTCTATGTGATCTCCGCGCTGTTCGGGCTGTTCCAGGGCGGCATCGTGCCTTCGTACGCGATCATCGTGCGCGAGCACTTTCCGCCGGCGGAAGCGGGTGCCCGCGTGGGCACGGTGCTGATGTTCACGCTGTTCGGCATGGCGCTGGGCGGCTGGATGTCGGGCAAGGTGTTCGACCTCACGGGCAGCTACCACGCGGCCTTCCTGAACGGCATCGGCTGGAACCTGGTGAACGTGAGCATCGCGTCGTTCCTGCTGTTCAGGACGCTTCGGCGATCAGGCGGCCGAGTGTTTGCATTGCCCGCTCGCTGAGCGCATGCCGTTGCGGGGCAGCACTTCATCTGCACCGGTCAATTGAGGCGAATCTGCATCTGTTCTTTTTTGCCCGACGGGGCCACACTAGTCCTCATGTCGAATCTGTTGGGCGCGGTGCGCGCCGTTCTCTGGAGTTTCATCGGGCTGGGCGGCCGCCGTGCCGATGCCGACAAGCGGACCGCGCAGGTCGGCATCCTGCCGCTCATCGGCGTGGCGCTGGTCCTGGTGCTGCTGTTGATCGCCGGGCTGCTGGCCCTGGCGCACTTCGCAGCCGGCGCATGAAGGCCGGCCTCCGATTCGCCGCGACCGCGCTGCTGCTCGTGGTGTCCGGCCTGGCCGGGACTGCAGGTGCCGCGACGCCCGCCGCCGTGCCCGACACCATCGAGCAGCGCGTGGCCGCATGCATCGCCTGCCACGGCCGCGAAGGCGCGACCACCAATGCCGGCTACTTTCCGCGCCTGGCGGGCAAGCCGGCCGGCTACCTCTTCAACCAGCTCGTGAGCTTCCGCGACGGGCGGCGCTCCAACAGCGACATGGCGTACATGGTGCAGCACATGTCCGACGCCTACCTGCGCGAGATTGCCGAATACTTTGCCGGGCTCGATTTGCCCTATCCGCCGATCTCGCCAGTCAGCGACGCCAAGCCCGAAGTGCTGGAGCGCGGCCGCGTGCTCGCGCTGCAAGGCGACGCCGAGCGCCGGCTCCCGGCCTGCGTGCAGTGCCACGGCGCGGCCCTGACCGGCGTGCAGCCCGCCACCCCGGGCCTGCTGGGGCTGCCGCGGCTCTATGTGGCATCGCAGCTCGGCGCCTGGCTCACGAACGAGCGGCATGCCATCGCGCCCGACTGCATGGCCGAAGTCGGCCGCCGCATGTGGACCTCGGACGTCAATGCGGTGGCGAGCTGGCTGGCGACGCAGCCGATGCCGGCCAACACCAAGGCTGTTGCGTCGCTGCCGGCGCCGATGCCGATCGCCTGCGGCGGTACCGCGAAGTGACGAAAGAAGCACCCAGGAGCCTGCTGCGGCGCACCGTGTGGGTGGTGCTGGCGCTGATCGTGCTGCTGGCGCTGGTCTCCGGCGTCCTGGTGGCGATGAACCTGCGCGGCGAGGACGCGCTGCCCGCGCAGGCCGAGAGCTTCAACGCCACGCCGCAGCTGGTCGAGCGCGGCCGCTACCTCGCATTGGCCGGCAATTGCGCGGGCTGCCACACCACGCGCGGCGGCCGGCCCTATGCGGGCGGCCTGCCCATCGAGACGCCTTTCGGCACCATCTATTCGAGCAACCTGACGCCCGATGCGCAGACCGGCATCGGCGGCTGGAGCAGTGCGCATTTCTGGCGCGCGATGCACAACGGGCGCAGCAAGGACGGGCGCCTGCTGTACCCGGCATTTCCGTATCCGAACTTCACCAAGGTGACGCGCGAGGATTCGGACGCCATCTACGCCTACCTGCGCAGCCTGGCGCCGGCGTCGGAGCAGAACCGCGAGCACCGGCTGCGCTTTCCGTACGACACGCAGGCCGCGCTGGTCGTGTGGCGTGCGCTCTCTTTCAAGCCCGAGCCCTTCGTCGCCAATGCGGGCAAGCCGGCCGAGTGGAACCGCGGCGCCTACCTGGTCGACGGGCTGGGCCATTGCATCGCCTGCCACGGCAGCCGCAATTCGCTGGGCGCCACCGAAACCAAGCGTGGCCTGTCGGGCGGGCTGATCGCGGTGGAAAACTGGTACGCCCCGTCGCTCACCGATCCGCACGAAGCCGGCGTGGCCGACTGGCCGAGCGCCGACGTCGTCGCGCTGCTCAAGACCGGTGTCGCGCCGCGCGGCTCGGTCATGGGCCCGATGGCCGACGTGGTGTTCCGCAGCACGCAATACCTGAGCGATGCGGACCTGGGCGCAATGGCCAGTTACCTGAAAGACCTGCCCGACACGGCCGCCACGCCGGCCGCGTCCGCAGGCCCCAGGGCGCCCATCCGCCATGATGCCGGCACGATGGCGCGCGGCGCGAAGATCTACGACCAGCGTTGCGCCTACTGCCACGGCGACCAGGGCCAGGGTGCCATCGGCGCCTACCCGCCGCTTGCGGGCAACCGCGCCGTGAACATGGCGCGGCCGACCAACCTGATGCAGGTCATTGCGCACGGCGGCTTCCTGCCCACCACGGCGGGCAACCCGCGCCCCTACGGCATGCCGCCGTTCGGCCAGACGCTCGATGCCGCCGAAGTGGCGGCGGTGCTCACCTACATCCGTGGTTCATGGGGCAACGACAGCGCCCCCGTCACGCAGCTCGACACGATGCGGCGCTGAGCGCCGCACGGCTCAGGCGGTGTGCGGGTGACGCGCGGCTTCGTACAGCGTGCGTGCGAGGTCGCGGTGCCTTGCCAGCAGCGGTGCCAGTTCGATCCCGGTGAATTCGCCGCCGCGGACGCGGACCATGCCGCCGATCACGCTCAGCGACACCGATGCCGGCGTGCAGAACACCAGCGCCGCCACCGGGTCGTGTCCGGCACCCGCATGCGCGACGCCGCGCATGTCGAAGGCCACGATGTCCGCCGACATGCCGGGCGCGATCGCACCGATGTCGTCGCGCCCCAGCACACGCGCGCCGCCCAGCGTGGCGATCTCGAGCGCCTCGCGCGCCGTCATCGCCGCCGGGCCGTAACCCACGCGCTGCAGCAGCATGGCCTGGCGCGCCTCGCCCAGCATGTGCGCGCCGTCGTTCGACGCGCTGCCGTCCACGCCCAGGCCCACGGGCACGCCCGCGCGCCGCATGGCGCCGATGGGCGCGATGCCAGAGGCCAGCCGCATATTGGAGCAGGGGCAGTGCGCCACGCCGGTGCCGGTGCGGCCGAACAGCGCGATGCCTGCCTCGTCCAGCTTCACGCAGTGCGCATGCCACACGTCTCGGCCGACCCAGCCCAGGTCTTCGGCGTACTCGGCCGGTGTCATGCCGAACTTCTCGCGCGAGTAGGCGACGTCGTTGTCGTTCTCGGCCAGATGCGTGTGCAGCGACACGCCGCGCTCGCGTGCCAGCTCCGCCGACAGGCGCATCAGGTCGCGCGACACCGAGAACGGCGAGCAGGGCGCCAGCACGATGCGGCGCATCGAATGGCGCGAGGCGTCGTGCCAGCGGCCGATGAGGCGTTCGCTGTCGCGCAGGATGGCTTCCTCGGTCTCGACCACCTCGTCGGGCGGAAGGCCGCCGGCGCTGCGGCCCACGCTCATGCTGCCGCGCGCCGCGTGGAAGCGCATGCCCATGGCGTCGGCCGCCTCGATCGAATCGTCGAGCCGCGAGCCGTTGGGGAACAGGTAGAGATGGTCGCTGGTGGTGGTGCAGCCAGAGAGCATCAGCTCGGCCATCGCGGTCTGCGTCGACACGCGGATCATCTCGGGCGTGATGCGCGCCCACAGCAGGTACAGGTTGGTGAGCCAGCCGAACAGCTCGGCGTCCTGCGCCTCGGGCACGGCGCGCGTGAGGCTCTGGTACATGTGATGGTGCGTGTTGACCAGGCCCGGCATCACCACGTGGCCGCGCATGTCGATGGCCTCGGCGCGGCCGTCGCGCAGGGCCTCGTGATACGCGATGGGCAAGTCGGCGGTGGGACCCGTCCAGGCTATGGCGGGGCCGTCGCACACCACGGCGCCGTCGGCGATTTCGCGCCGCTCGGTGTCCATGGTGACCAGGATGTCGGCGTGTCGGAGGATCAGCATGCCGGCATTCTTGCCCCGGTCAGCAGCGGGGGCAAGCACGAGGCCGGGCGCTCGGTTCAGGGCTCGTTGCTGATGCCGCTGCTCACGTGCCCGGCAGGCACATGTCGCGAGGCCGCGTCGACGTGCCCCGTCTGGTCGTCGAAGAAGAAGTCGGGCTCGAACTCGCGCAGGAACTCGCCCTTGGGCAGGCCGCCGAGGAACATGGCCTCGTCGACGCGGATGTTCCACTTCATCAGCGTGCGGATGGCGCGCTCGTGCGCCGGGGCGCTGCGTGCGGTGACCAGTGCGGTACGGATGCGCATCTGCGCATTGCCGGCCATCTGCAGCCGGTGCAGCGCCATCAGCAGCGGCTTGAACGGGCCTTCGGGCAGCGGCAGGTCGGCCTTGCTGAGTTCGTGTGCCTGGAAGGCGTCGAGGCCCTCGGCCTGGAACACGCGCTCGGCCTCGTCGGAGAACAGCACGGCGTCGCCGTCGAAGGCAATGCGCACTTCGTTCGGCCAGGCGTCGCTGGCTTTCACCGATTCGACCAGCACGCGCGCGGCCGGAAAGCCGGCATTGAGCGCCTCGCGCACGTCCTGCGCGTTGACCGACAGGAACAGGTGGGCGCGCAGCGGGCGCAGGTAGCCGAAGGGCGGGCGGCCCTGCGTGAACACGCCGCGCTGCAGCTTGATGTCGGCGGCCGCGCTCGACCTGAAGATGCGCATGCCCGACACCGGGTCGTTGCGCGAGAGGATCACCACCTCCACGCGCTGCACGCCGTCGTCGTTGAAGCGCAGCAGCTTGCGGATCAGCGAATACGCGATACCGGGCGCGGCCGGCACGTCGATGCGGTCGAGCTGCAGCTTCATGTAGCCCTCGTTGTCCCCCGACTCGAAGATCGTGTTTTCTTCTTCGAGGTTGAACAGGGCGCGCGAGGAGATCGCGACCACGAGCTTGTCTTCGAGGGTTACGGGCATGTTGCGTCCTGCCTGGCGGTGGCCGTCACTTGACGAACTGGTTCAGCTGGATGATCGGCAGCATCACCGCGAGCACGATCAGCATGACCACGCCGCCCATCGCCACGATCAGGAGCGGCTCGAGGATGGTGGCCAGGTGCATCGCGCGGCGCTGCACTTCGGCGCCGAGCTGGTTGGCCGCGCGCTGCAGCATCAGCGGCAGCGTGCCGGTCTGCTCGCCCAGGCGCGCGAACATCGACACGAGGCCCGGAAAGCGCTTTTTCTGCGCCAGCGCCGAGGCCAGCGGCGCGCCTTCGCGCACCAGCACCAGCGCGTCGAGCGCGTCGGCGCGCATCGCGCGGTTGCCCAGCGTTTCGGAAGCGGCTTGCAGCGCACGAAGAATGGGCACGCCGGCCGTGGCCAGCATGGCGAGCGTGCTCGCGAAGCGCGCCGCGTTGTAGCCGCGCGCGAGCTTGCCCACCAGCGGCAGCCTGAGCCAGGCCGCGTCGAACTTGAGGCGGAAGGCTTCCTGCGCCAGCGCCATCCGCATGCCGACGGCACCCAGCACGACGGCACCGAGCATCCACCAGCCGTAGTTGCGCACGCCCGCGCTCAGCGACAGCATCACCGTGGTGAGGAACGGCAGCGAGCGCTTGGTGCCCGCGAACACCTGCGCCACCTGCGGCACCACGTAGCTCACGAGGAAGATCACGATCACGATCGCCACCAGCGTGACGATGGCCGGGTACAGCGCCGCGCCGATCAGCTTCTGCTGCAGCGCCTGGCGCTCCTCGAGGTCGTCGGCCAACCGGTCGAGCACCAGGCCGAGGTTGCCGCTTTGCTCGCCGGCGCCGATCACCGCCGTGTAGATGGGCGAGAACTCGCGCGAGTGCGCCGACAGCGCCCGCGCGAACGGCGAGCCCGCGTTGACTTCCGCGCGCAGCGAGGCGACGAGGTTGCGTTGCGGCTCCGATTCGGCTTCATCGGTGAGCGCGGTGAGCGCGCGTTCCAGCGGCAGGCCGGACGACACGAGGCCCGCGAGCTGGCGCGTCCACACGGCGAGGCCGGTGGAGTTGAAGACCCGCTTGCCGCCGCCGAGCCAGCGCGACATGCCGCTGCGCTGGCCGGTGCCGTTGACGTGGTCGCTGCCGACCGGCTTGACCGACAGCGGAATGAGCGCCTGCGCCCGCAGCAGGCTGCGCGCGCTGCGGGCGGTGTCGGCTTCCAGCACGCCTTCGCGCGACTGGCCGCTGGCATCGATGGCTTCGAAGGAATAGGCGGGCATGGGGCGGCCGGGGCGCTGGTCAGTCGCGCGTGACGCGCAGCAGTTCGGCGCGCGATGTGATGCCGGCCTGCACCAGCCGCTCGCCGTCTTCGCGCATCAGGCGCAGTCCGCCGCGCGCGCCGGCCTGCAGCAGTTCGCTTTCGGCGGCCTTGCCGTGGATCAGCCCTTGCACGGTCTCGTCCGCCACCAGCAGCTCGAAGATGCCGGTGCGGCCCTGGTAGCCGGTCTGGCCGCAGACCTCGCAGCCGGCGCCGGCGCATGCCGTGCACACCTTGCGAACGAGGCGCTGCGCGAGCACGCCCAGCAGCGACGAACTCAGCAGGAAGGGCTCCACGCCCATGTCGGTCAGGCGCGTGACGGCGCTGACGGAATCATTCGTGTGCAGCGTGGCCAGCACCAGGTGGCCCGTGAGCGAAGCCTGGATGGCGATCTGCGCGGTCTCGAAGTCGCGGATTTCGCCGATCATGATCACGTCGGGGTCCTGCCGCAGGATGGCGCGCAGGGCCTTCGCGAAGGTGAGTTCGATCTTGGCGTTGATCTGCGTCTGGCCCACGCCCGGCAGCTCGTATTCGATGGGGTCTTCCACCGTCATGATGTTGCTGCGGCTCGCGTCCAGCCGGGCCAGCGCGGCGTACAGCGTGGTGGTCTTGCCCGAGCCCGTGGGCCCGGTCACCAGGATGATGCCGTGCGGCTGCGCGATGAGCTTCTCAAAGCGCTCCAGCGTGTCGCCCTGCATGCCCACCGACTCGAGCGTGAGCTTCGATTCGCTCTTGTCCAGCAGGCGCAGCACGGCGCGTTCGCCGTGGGCGCTGGGCAGCGTCGACACCCGCACGTCGACCGCGCGCGTGCCGATGCGCAAGCTGATGCGCCCGTCCTGCGGCAGCCGCTTCTCGGAGATGTCGAGGTCGGCCATGATCTTCAGGCGCGAGATCAGCGCGGCGTGCAGCGCGCGGTTGGGCTGCACCACCTCGCGCAGCGTGCCGTCGATGCGAAAGCGCACGGACGACGTGCGCTCGTAGGGCTCGATGTGGATGTCGCTGGCGCCGTCGCGCGCGGCCTGCGTGAGCAGCGCGTTCAGCATGCGGATGATGGGCGCGTCGCCGGCGCTGGCCAGCAGGTCTTCGACCGCGGGCAGCTCCTGCATCATGCGGGAGAGGTCGGCTTCGTTCTGCACCTCGCTCACCACCGCGGCCGCGCTCGACTCGCCCTGCGCATAGGCCGCGCTGATGCGCTGCGCCAGCGGGCCGTCGGCCAGCACCTCGAAGGTCCGCACGCCGTACTTGCGCGAGACCTCGCCGACCGCGCTGCGCGCCGGATGGCTCGACATCCACAGCGTGTAGCTGCCGTCGTCGGTCTCCTCGAGCAGGAGTTGCTGGCTGCGTGCGAACGCGTAGGGCAGGGGATAGCGCATGGGCGGGATCAGCGGGGCGTGTGCGTTCTTGGCTTGGCGACGGGGAATGGTAGAGGCATCAGGGCAGTTCGCGCGCCGTGGCGGGGTCGGCCGTGGGCGGCAGCGTGCCGCGCAGCGGGCTCGGAGCCAGCCGGCGGTTGTCCGCAGCCGGGCGCGGCGGCGGAATGAGCTGGGTGCCTTCGATGCGCGACTCGACGCGCCGGGGCGGCTCCGCCGCGCGCGCCGGCGGGGCAAGCTCGGGCAGCACGTTCGCGCCGTCGACGCCGCGCAGCATCACGTTGGAGGTGTCGGGCTGCGAGCGCTGCTGCATGCCGCGGATCTCGTCGTAGCGGTCGTAGGCGAAGGCCTCGGTGGAAACGGCATCGCGCATCACCGCCGGGCGCAGGAACATCATGAGGTTGAGCTTCTCGCGCGTGCGCGCCTGGCTCTTGAACAGGTTGCCGAGCACGGGAATGTCGCCGGCCACCGGCACCTTCTCGACCGTGTTGTTGTAGGTGTCCGACAGCAGGCCGCCGAGCATGACGAGGCCGCCGTCTTCCACCAGCACGCTCGATTCGATCGAGCGCTTGCTGGTGGTGGGGCCGTTCGGGTTGTTGACGGTGTTCGGGTCGACCGTGGAGGTCTCCTGGAAGATCGTCAGCTTCACCGTGCCGTTCTCGTTGATGGTCGGGCGCACGCGCAGCGTCAGGCCGACGTCCTTGCGCTCGACGGTGGTGAACGGGTTGACGCCCACGGAGCCCGAGGTGCTCGCGTACTGGCCGGTGACGAAGGGCACGTTCTGGCCGATCACGATCTTGGCCTCTTCGTTGTCCAGCGTCAGCAGGTTGGGCTTGGACAGCACGTTGGAGTCCTTGTCGCTGTCGAAGAAGCTGGCAATCGCGCCCAGGATGTACTGGCCGCCGATCTTGCCGGCAATGCCCAGGTTCAGCCCCGAGGTCAGGTTGAGGTTGGCCGGGTTCTTGGTGGCCAGCGCCTGCGTCAGCGTCAGCAGGTTGGCACCCGCCACCGACGAGTTGGTGCCGAGCACGGCGTTGTTGCCCAGCGCGCTCTGCCACTGCACGCCGAACTTCGCGGCGGCGGTGTCGCCCACTTCGACGATCAGCGCCTCGATCATGACCTGCGCGCGGCGGCCGTCGAGCCGGTCGATCACGGCGCGCATCTGGCGGTACTGCGGCTCGGGCGCGGTGATGATGAGCGAATTGGTCGACGGATCGGCCTGGATCTGGCCGCCGGTCGAGGGCTGGTTGGCGTTGTTGAGCGGTGCGCTGGCGGCGGGCGAGCTGCCGTTCTGGCCGCCGCCGCTGTTCAGGTTCACCTGCATGGCCTGCGGCGCGCTCTGCTGCGGCACCGAGCTGCCGCCCGTCGCGCCGGGCTGACCCGGGGTGCCGGACTGCTGGTTGGCGGCCATGGCCGCGCGCAGCGTGGCCGCGAGGCGCACCGCATCGGCGTTCTTCAGATAGACCACGTAGATGTTGCCGGCCGCGCCGTTGCTGCTTTCGGCGGCGGGCCGGTCGAGCTTCTCGACCAGCGTGCGCACCAGCTGCACGCGCGCCGGGTTGGCTGCGCGCAGGATCAGCGCATTGCTGCGCGGATCGGCCAGCAGCGTGGTGCGGAACGATGCATCGGCGGCACCCGGGGCGGCGGCCGCGCCCGGTGCGCCCGAGCCGCTGCCGTCGACCAGCCGCGTGAGCAGCGGCACCATGTCGGTGGCGACCGAGTGCTTGAGCTGGATGACCTCGACGTCGGACGCGTTGGGCACGTCGAGCGACGCGATGATGCGGGCCAGCCGGCGCATGTTGTCGGCGTAGTCGGTGATCACGAGCGAGTTGTTGCCCGGATTCACGTTGATGGTGTTGTTCGGCGGTATCAGCGGGCGCAGCACCGGCAGCAGGCTGTTCGGCGACTCGTAGTTGAGCCGGAAGATCTGCGTGACGATCTGGTTGCTGCCGCTGGACGAGACGGCGCCGATGGAGGTGTTGACGGCGCTGCTCTGAAGCTTGGCGTCGGCCTCGGGCACCACCTTGTAGAGGCCGTCGGCCTCCACCACCGCGAAGCCCTGCAGGCGCAGCGCCGAGGCGAACTGGTTGAACGCAGCCGCCGGCTGGATGGCGCGGTCGGTGACGAGGTTCATGGTGCCCTTGACGCGCGGATCGACCACCACGTCGCGGCCCGTGACCACGGCCATGGTGCGGGCCACGGCCTCGATGTCGGCATTGGCGAAGTTGAGCGTGATCGGCTCGCCGCGGCGCGGCGCGTCGCCCGCCTGCGCGAAGGCCGCGGGCGCGGCCTGCAGGAACGTGGCCGCGATCAGCACGCGCACGGCGAGCGCGACGGTGCCGGTCGAAAACAGTGGCTTCATCATGAGGATCAACCCAGGGTGATGATCGAACGCGCGTTGTCGCGCCGTCCGATGATGTTCAACAAATTGGAAAGTGCGTCTTCGCGGCCGGGCGCGGCATTGGCTTCGCCGTTGAAGCGGAAGGTGGTGCCGTTCCAGCTGCCGCTGCCGTTCAGTTCGAGGCTGCCTTCGCGCGTGCTGAGCAGCAGCGTGGGGCGGTTGCCGCCTTCGAGCGTGAGCCGGTAGCTGCCCATCGGACGCAAGGTCGACAGGCTGGAGGAAACGTCGGTGGCGTCGAGCGTGGCCTGGCCCGCGATGCGCAGCGCGGGGCCGTCCCATTGCATCGCGAAGGCCTTGGTGGTGAGGTCGAGCGCGCCGTCGAGCTTGAGCGTGTTCCAGGGCGCGCCCAGGCCGGTGAGCATGCTGGCGGGCCAGCGCGAGCGGCTGTCCTGCCATTCGAGCTGCACGCCGCCGGCGCGCGGGCTGGCGCGCAGCTGCAGCGGCTGGGCCGCGCAGCAGGGCAGGTCGAGGCTGGCGGAGATGCCGCCCCAGCCCGGACGCATGCGCCAGTGCAGCAGGCCGGGCAGCGACACCGCCTCGGCGCCGCCGGCACCGCTGGCGAACACCACGGCGGCCGTGCCGTTCCAGACGGTGCCGCGCGGGTTGGCCAGCACCAGCCGGCCCTGGCTCCAGTCCGACAGCGCCGCCGACAGCCAGCGCGCCGGCGCGAACATCAGCACCGTCAGCACCACGCCGATCGCGATGCCGAGCAGCGCCCAGCGCCAGCCGCGGCGCGGCGCGGGACCGGAGGAGGGAGGCCGGGTCACCATGCGGGATGGCTCATCGTGCTGCGGGCAGCGCCATGACGACGGTGCCGTCCCAGCGGACCTGCGGCGCGGACGAAGCGTCCTTGTTGCCGGCTGAGGGCGTGGGCGTGGGTGCGGAGGCGACGGGGGCGCGGGTCAGGTGCGCCTCGCGCGGCACTGCATGCGCGTTGCCGCGTGCCTGCGCGAGCCACTGGGCGACAGTGTTAGCGGGCACCGACCGCAGCGTGACGGTGGCGGCGCCGTCGCCGCCGGTCGTCATGAGCTGGGCGTTGCCGTTGCCCAGGCCTTCGCGCACGGATGTTTCGAGGGCGCGCATCGCGTCGTCGCGGTTCAGCCGCGGCTGCGACTGCAGCGCCTTCGCGCGGTTCTGCAGCGTTGCCATCTGCTGCAGCTGGGCGTCGAGCTGCGCGTGTTCGGCCGGCGCCGCGGCCAGCGTGCGCAGGGCGGGCGCCAGCGCGATCCACCAGAGCAGGGCCAGCGCCACGAGCGTGACGGCGACCGCGACCATGCGCCGCTCGCGCGTTTCAAGAGTGGCCCAGCGGGCCTTGAGCTGTTCGCTGAAGTTCATCGGGTGGCCTCGGCCTGGACCAGCAGCAGGTCGCCTTCGGTGCGAACGTTGTAGCCGCGCGGCGTGAGTGCGTTGGTGATCTGCGAGACCTCGGAGGGCTGCAGACCGAGCCCGCGCAGGCGCAGCTGGCCGGCGCTGTAGTCGACGGCGGTCGGGGTCTTGCCGGGCGGGAGGTTGGTGGCGAGGGCGCCGACCATGGGTTCGAAGTCGCTGCCGACCACGTCGCCCACGGCCTGCTGCAGCGCCGCCACTTCGCGCTGCATCTGCAGCGGGGCGTCGGCCACGATCTTCACCGAGGGGAAGGTCTGGGTCAGCATGGCCCTGGCGGCCTGGCGCTTGGCGTCGAGCGCGTTGCGCTCCTTCCAGGCCCAGGCGTTCAGGCCGATCAGCTGCGTCAGCAGCAGCACGACCACGCCCCAGCGCACGGCGCGCCATTCGGGGGCGTAGCGCAGCGTCTGCAGCACCGACGCGAACTTCTTGCCGGCGCGCGCGCGGCCGGTCGCGGCAAGGTCGAACTGCGCGAGTTCCCACGGCGTGCGCGCGGCCTGCAGCCAGCGCTGCGGCGTCTGCACGATCGGCACGCGGCGCTCCAGCAGGTGCTCGGCGGCCTCTGCCACGGCGGGCTCGGTGGTGATGACCGCGGTGTCCAGCGGAAGGCCGTCCGACAGGGCCATCCCCGCGCCGGCCAGCGGCAGCGAGACCACGCCGTCGGCGTCGCACACCGTGAGCTGCGGTGCTTCGGGCTCGCCTGTGATCTGCAGCAGCGGCGGGCCGTCGGCCGGCTGCGGTGCGAACTCCGGGACGATGCGCACCACGCGCCGCCCGGCCGCTTCGAGCCCTTGCACGATGCTGCGCAGCCAGATGCGGTTGCAGGCCGCGACCCACACGGGCACGCCGGCCTTGGCGTCGGGCTCGAGCGCGAAGTGCAGGGCTTCGGGTTCGTCGAGCAGGTGTTCTTCGAGCAGGCCGTCCAGCACGGCGCGCAGTTTCGAGGCGCTGCCGGTGCTGCCCTTGGGCAGGGTGACGCGGTGCCACGACAGCGCCGCGGAGGGAATGCCGAGCATGACTTCAGTGCTCGATGGCAGGAGCGCCAGCAGCGCGCGGCCTTGGTTGCGCAATGCAATGCCGTCGTCGCCTGCCTGGGCCCAGTCGTACTCGCTCGCGGCATCTGCCGGAGGGAGGGGGGCAATGAGCAGCAGGGGAGTCATGTCGATGTTGGAAAAGCCGGTGATTGTAGGTGGGCGTCTTACAGGCTGGCGCTCTGATTTCGATAGCGTAACTTGTTGACGTGACGGGCGTTGGAGGACCTTTTGTTAACAAAAATGCGCTCGAAATCAGGGTTTGACCGGAGAGTTCGTTGCGCCGGCGCCGCGCGTGCGCCAGACCGTCGTCACCGTGACACCGTTGCGTTGTAGGAGCGAGTGCTCCTCGACCCAGGTGCGGTCGAGCCTCAGCTTGCCGTAGACCTCGAAGAACTGCGTGCCCACGCCATGCTGCGCGGCATTGAATGGAGCGCCGCCGCTGGGCAGCGCGGCATTGGCGGCGGCCAGGTCCTTGAAGAAGGCGCGCGTGCGCCGCTCGACGAGCTGGCGCGCATTGGCGATGCTGAGCGACTCCATGCTCGCGCTGATGGCCTCGGCGCTGGCCGTGTTGATGTTCAGCGTGGTGCGCACCGGCAGGATCGTCACGTAGGGTTCCAGTGCCGCGGCGGTGGAAGGCGAGAGGCCGAGCCACACCAGTTGCGAGACTTCCTGCGGCATCAGCGGCGCGCCGCTGCCGTCGGCACCGCTGTCGCTGGCCAGCGCACCCGCGAGCCCCGCCGTCATGCGGTTGAGCTCCGACAGCGGCAGGCCCAGCAGGTTGAACAGGCGGGTGAAGGTGGCCACGCTGGCCGGCACCGGCTTGCCGCCGTCGACCAGCGACAGCACGTTGAGCTTGGACTGCGCATCGACGATGCGGCCCGAGAGGAACGCGTCGGGCAGGCCCTCGAGGTTGTCGCTGGCCACGTTCTTCTCGGCCGACAGGAAGCTGGTGAGCCGCGCTTCCTCGAGGGGCACGGCCCACGGCTCGCCCAGGTGGTCGGGGCCGCCGGCGCGCCCGTCCTCGGACAGGATCAGGCGCGACCAGTCGAGCGCGCCGATCAGCACCCATGCCGCCTGCACGCGCGCGCGCTCGGCGCCTTCGACCTCCGAAGCGCGCCACTGCTGCCACAGCGCGGCGGCCGCGAAGGTCGCGACCAGCATGACGGTCAGCATCGCCGCCAGCAGCGCGGCGCCCGACTGGTTGCGGCGGGTCGTCGTGCTCATGATCTGGGCGATCCCACGGTCGGGCGGACCCAGTCGCGCGTGAGCGTGCCCGAGAGGCCGTCGCCCGGCGGCAGGCTCAGCACGAGGCGCACGCCGTCGGGCATCGCGATGACGGGGCCCGCCGGGTTGTTGGGGTTGGGCGCGACACTGGCCAGCTGGCTGGCGGGCACCCAGCTGTTGTCGCGGAAATAGAAGAGTTGCCAGCTGTTGACGGGCACCAGCGCGGTGTCGGAAGCGCCGCCGGTCTGCGTGCCGCCGTCCTGCGACCACGCGGCCGCAAGGTTCCAGGCCTGCTGCCATTCGCCGCGCGTGGTGAAGGGCAGTGACTGCCAGCGCCGCCAGCGCGTGCCGTCGGGGCCGGCCCGCAGCGCCCAGGCCACCACCAGCACCGAAGGCGACGTGGTGTCGCCGCCGCGCCGGGTGAGCCGCAGCACGCGGCCGTCCCAGTCGATCGGACGGGTCTGCGCCAGCGTGGTCATGGCGTCGAGGTCGGCGCCCCACTGCGCGAGCGTGGCCTGCAGGGTCAGGACCGCGTCGGCGCGCTGCTTGTTCTGGGTGGTGGCGCGCGACATGCTGTCGAGCCCGCGCCAGCTCACGAGCGAAAGCAGCGCCATCACCGCGATGGCCACCAGCAGCTCGATCAGCGTGAAGCCGCGTGAAGTTGTGCCCGGACGGGCCTGGCGGGCGTCGTGCATCAGTAGCGCCCGACCACGGTGGAGATGCGCAGGATGGGCGCATTGGCCTCGTCGCGCACCTGCACGTCGACGCGGCGGAAATTCGGGTTGAGCGTGGGCGTGGTCGTCGTCGTCACGTTGAACGACAGGCCGGCCTGCGCGCAGATGGAGCCCGAGTCGCCCACGGCCGGCATCTGCCGTGCGAGGCGGGCCTTGGCGAGCTCGTTCTCGGCGCACAGGTCGGCCAGCACCAGGTCGGACTGGCGCTGCGCGTTGCGCGTGAGCGACATCGTGGCCTGCGAGCCGGCGGCCAATGCGATCGCGACGATGCCCAGCGCGATCAGCACTTCGATCAGCGTGAAGCCGCTGATGCGCGCCTTGCGCGAGGCGAATGTGGCGGGCCTGCTGCTGGTCATGGTGCGTCCGCAAAGACGGTGAACGGGCGCAGCCCGTCGGTGGCGATGCGCAGCGTGCGTGCGGGTGGGCCGGCGGAAAAGAGCGTCACCTGCTGCGCCGGAATGATCGGGTCGGGACCGAGCTGCAACACGGGCACCGGCGTGCCGTTGGCAAGCGCGGGCTGGGCCGTGATGCCTTCGGCGGCCCAGCCGCTGGGCAGTGCGTCGGGCGGCAGGCCGTCGAACACGAAGCTGCCTTCCACGGGGCGCCAGCGTACGGCGACACCGCTGGCCCTCGACTGCGCGCGGGCCGATTCGAGCAGGGCGGCGAGCCGGTCGGCTTCGCGGTCGAGCTTGGCGGCGTTGGTGTCGCGCATCGCAAAGCTCACGGCGGCGGTGGCGATCGCGATGATCGCGATCACGACGATCAGCTCCAGCAGTGTGAAGCCGGAGGATGAGCAGCGCGGAGGCTGGTTGCGGCGCCGCGCGCCAATGCCGCTACTGCCAGCTGCCGATGTCGGCATTCTTGCCTTCGCCGCCGCTCTGGCCGTCGGCGCCGAACGAAAGCACATCGACCTCGCCCTTGATGCCCGGGTTCATGTACTGGTAAGGGTGGCCCCACGGGTCGTTGGGCAGCTTCTCCACGTAGGGCTTCCAGTTGGGCGCGGCCGGGCCGGTGGTCGGGCGCGTGAGCAGCGCCTGCAGGCCTTGCTCGGCGGTGGGGTAGCGCTGGTTGTCCAGGCGGTAGAGCTTGAGCGCCTGCATGAGATTGTTGATGTCGGTGCGTGCGGCAGTCACGCGGGCGTCGTCGGCGCGCTCGATCACGTTCGGCACGATCAGTGCGGCCAGCACACCGATGATGACCAGCACCACCATCAGCTCGATCAGCGTGAAGCCGCGTTGGGCGGTGCGGGTGGCGGCACGAAGGAATTTGTTCATAGGTTGGACGACATGATTCGGAAAGCGCGCTGCATGATAATCCGCGGCCATGACAAGTCCTTACTCCGCCGCCCGCTGGCATGCCCCACTTGCAACCACGGGAGTTTGGGCGCTGGCCGCCGGTGCCGCGGTGTTCTGGGTACTCCGGCTGGCTTCGCCCGCCGACGCGGTGGCCGCAGCGGCATCGATGCCGCGCCCTTCGGTGGCGGCTGATTCCGATGCGGTGGCCCGCCTGCTGGGCGTGCTGCCCGCGTCGAGCGCGGCGCCGGTAGCGCCGGAAGCAGCGAGCCGCTTCGCGTTGTCGGGCGTGGTCGCGGACCCGTCGAAGCAGGGGGCGGCGCTCATTGCCATCGACGGCAAGCCGCCGCGCCCGTTCCGCGTCGGCTCCAAGGTGGGCGACAACTACGTGCTGCAGTCCGTGGGCCTGCGTTCGGCAACGCTGGGCGCGCAGGTCGACGGGCCGGCGGCGTTCACCCTGCAACTGCCGGTGCGCGCGCCCATCAGCGTGAGCGCGTCGCCGGTGCTTCCCACAGTGACTTCTCCCACGCCGGTCGTCGTGTCGCCTGTCGGACTGCCGCAGGCCGCGCCGCCCGCGGCCATGGCGCCGCAGCCGATGCCGGCGCAAGCGCAATAACGCCAACCACGCGCACCACGCGAACGACGAATCGAGCCGGCCTTGCGCCGGCTTTCGTTTTTCGGTCTTCCGCTCAGGCTTGCAGGAAGAGCCGGTATGCGGGGTTTGCCGTTTCCTCGACGTAGGGATAGCCCAGCGTTTCGAGGAAGGCCGTGAACTCCGTCGACTCGCCGGCCGGAACCTGCAGCCCGACGAGGATGCGGCCGTAGTCGGCGCCCTGGTTGCGGTAATGGAACAGGCTGATGTTCCAGTTCGGTTGCATCAGGCTCAGGAACTTGAGCAGCGCGCCCGGCCGTTCCGGGAACACGAAGCGCAGCAGGCGCTCGTCGTGCGCGAGGCCCGTGCGTCCGCCGACCAGGTGCCGCAGATGCTCTTTCGCAAGCTCGTCGTGCGTGAGGTCGAGCGAGTCGAAGCCGTGGTCGTTGAAGGTTCGTGCGATGGTGGCCGACTCGCCGCGCGCCGAGGTCGTGAGGCCGACGAACACATGCGCCTTGGCGGCATCGCTGATGCGGTAGTTGAACTCCGTGACGTTGCGCGGCGCGCCACCGCCCTCGGAATCGCTGGCCGGCATTTCGCTGATCAGCTCGCAGAAGCGGCGGAAGCTGCCGCGCTCTTCGGGCATCGTGACGGCGAACAATGCCTCGCGTTCCTCGCCGACCTCGGCGCGCTCGGCCACGAAGCGCAGCCGGTCGAAGTTCATGTTGGCGCCGCAGAGGATCGCCGCGTAGGTCTCGCCCTGGCGGCCGTGCTTCGCCGCGTATTCCTTGATCGCGGCCACGGCCAGCGCTCCGGCGGGCTCGACGATGCTGCGCGTGTCGACGAAGATGTCCTTGATGGCTGCGCACACGGCGTCGGTGTCCACTGCGATGTAGTCGTCGACGAGTTCGTTGGCGATGCGGAAGGTCTCCTCGCCCACCAGCTTGACGGCAGTGCCGTCCGAAAACAGGCCGACGTCCGGCAGGTTCACGCGCTGGTGTGCCGCGACCGATTGCATCATCGCGTCGGAGTCGTTCATCTGCACGCCGATCACCTTGATCTCGGGGCGCACGGCCTTGATGTAGTTGGCCACGCCCGAGATCAGTCCGCCGCCGCCGATCGCGACGAACACCGCATCGAGCGGGCCCTGGTGCTGGCGCAGGATTTCCATTGCGATCGTGCCCTGGCCTGCAATGACATCGGGGTCGTCGAACGGATGAACGAAGGTGAGGTTTTGTTGAGCCTGCAGTTCGAGTGCGTGCAGATACGCATCTGAATAGCTGTCGCCATGCAAGACGATTTCGCCGCCGAAACCGCGCACTGCGTCGATCTTCAATTTGGGTGTCGTCACCGGCATGACGATGACGGCGCGCGTACCGAGCTTGCGCGCGCCCAATGCAACGCCTTGCGCGTGATTGCCGGCCGATGCGCAAATCACGCCGCTCGCCAATTGCGCCGCGCTCAAGTGCGCCATCTTGTTATAGGCACCACGCAGCTTGAAGCTGAAGACCGGCTGCTGATCTTCGCGCTTGAGCAGCACCGTGTTGCCGAGTCGCGCGCTGAGCGCACGCGCCTTCTCGAGCGCGGACTCGACGGCCACGTCGTAGACCCGGGCGTTGAGTATTTTTCTGAGATAGTCGGCGGGCGTCAGCGCCGGAGTAACAGGTGCATTGCGCACGATTTTTTCCAAGGGAGTTTTCAGTTGTTAACTGTCGATGATAAGAGGCATCGCGATTGCATGCGGGATATGACATGGACACAAATGTCATAAACCTCTTCAACAAAGCCCCTGCCGCTAATGATTCGGGATTTTTTGGACGCACCTATCCCGCGATTCATACCACCGCCAATCAATTTACGATTGAGCAAAATCTGTTATCAATTTCTGTCAGTGATCTTTCGAAAGGGCTGATGCAGGCGGAGGCCGCGCGCGTTCAGCGAAAGGAAATCGGGCGTGCCACCTGGCAGGTGATGGGCAACAGATTGCGCGCGCACATCGTTCCGCTGTTGGGTGATGTGCCTGCGCAGTCGTTTGCAACTGCGGACGCGCAACGTTTGATCGATCACCTGGGTGAGCAGGGCTTCACCAGTACGACGATTGCCCAGTACCTCGTGTTGCTGCGCAAGGTGGTCATGCACGGCGTTCACATCGGCGTGCTTCGCGATGCGCCTGCCTTTCCAAAGGTCAAGGTGCGCAGCCAGCCGCGTGGGAGCTTCAGCGTGGCGGAGTACCGGACGATCATCGAAACCGCGCGCAGCTTGCGAGGGCAATCGCATCCGGTGCTCGATCAACTTGCTGCCGGCGAACGTTTCTGGATAGCGCGCGAGTTGCTTGTGATGCCGGACGAGTTGCCCTGGCTGATTCGATGGATGGTTAACACCTTCGTGCGTCCGAGCGACATCAAGCTCATGAAGCACAAGCACATCGAGATCGTGCGCGGCAAGCACGTGTATCTGCGGATGAACTTGCCGGAGACCAAGCGGCACAGCCAGCCCATCGTGAGTCTTCGTCCCGCGGTGCGCGTGTACGAATGCTTGCTCGCCTATCGCGGCGAGCATGGGTACGGCGGCGCGGAAGACTACATCTTCATGCCGCAGTTGAAAAACCGCGAGCATGCGCTGGCGGTGCTCAACTTCTTCTTTCACTGGGTGCTCGAAAAGGCCGGTCTCGAGAAAGGGCCGTTGGGCCAGTCGAGGACGCTGTATTGCTTGCGCCATACCGCAATCACGCTGCGGCTCTTGTACGGGCAGGGGATCGACATGCTGACCTTGGCGCGCAATGCGCGTACGAGCGTCAACATGGTCGAACGTTTCTACGCATCGGTGTTGAGCGGAGAAATGAATGTGGGGTTGCTGCAAAGCCGGCGTAGCCGGGGCAGCTGAAAAAGTGGGATGGAAAGGCCAAAAAGCCGCCCGGCGTGAACCGGGCGACTCGAGGCTTTGCTGTTGATTCGAACTGGCAGGAGCCAGCATCGGGATCAGACCGAGAAGATCAGAAAGCGTGGCGGACGCCGAAGTCGTAGCCCGTCGAGGTCTTCGGCGTGAACACGCGATCCGTAACCTTGTAGAAGCCAGGGCCGCCAACGGTCAGGGCGGCACCGTTCTTGTTGCTGACGCGAGCGATCGTTGCGTACAGAGCGGTGCGCTTCGACAGGTTGTGCACGTAGCCAAGAGCCAGCTTGTTGGCCTTCGGATCAAGGTTGTTGGCGGGGTTGAAGTAGTCGAAGGGCAGGTTGCGGTCGTACTTGACTGCCGAGTACGACGCGCGGATCAGGCCAGCGCCCACCGGCACGGTCACACCGATCAGGTAACCGGTCAGATCGACGTCGGAACGCGCACCGGTGATCGGCCTGATTGCGTAGTCGCGCGAGTTCTTGAGGCGCGACAGTTCGCCGAACAGCTTCGCGGGGCCGAAGTCGTACGAGGCGCCCAGGTTGAAGGTCTTCACCGAGTCGGTGGTGCCTGCGTAGAACTGATCGCCGACCGTGCTATTGCCATAGGCCATTGCCACGTCCAGGGGACCGTTGGCGTAGCCGATGCGACCGCCGATGTAACGGCCTGCGCGGCTCTTCGAGGTGGCGCTGTCTTCCGGGGTGAATCGGCCGCTGCTGTACTTGTCGTTCTCGTGGAACGCGTACATCACTTGACCATAGAAGCCACCGAGGTTCGGCGGCAGGAAGTAGCCGATCGAATTGCTGGCGCGAGAGTAGTTCTGGTTGCCGCCGAAGCCGCCGGTGTCCTTGGCGCCGCCCGTGCTCAAGTTGTAGCCGCTGGCCGTGTTGATCAGGTTGGAGCCCACGCCGTTGGTGCCGAACGGGTCGAACACGGTGTCGTTCCAGAAGGTCGGGGTGTAGTCACGACCCAGGCGGATTTCACCGAAACCGCCCGACAGGCTCACGGTCGAGCGACGCGAGAAGGTCGAAACGCCAGTGGCGCCGTCGTCGTTGGAGACGGGGGCTTCGAGCCAGAAGCTGGCTGCCAGGCCGCCACCAAGGTCTTCCGTGCCACGGAAGCCCAGGCGGCTGGTGTTGTAGCCAGAGTTGGCCAGGGCCGTACGGCTGACCTTGACGCTGCCCCGGTTCGTATAGGTGGCAGCGCCGAAGTTGTTGTTCAGAACGGTGGGCTTCAGGTCACGCGAGGTGCTCGAATAGCCGCTGATCGATGCGTCGACCACACCGAACAGGGTGACGGACGACTGGGCCGAGGCAACACCGGCGACAGCCAGGGCAGCCAGAGCAACTGCCCTTTCGGCGCGAAAACTAGAGTGGCCTCAGGGGGCGCAAGGGTGGCGCGGAAAGAAAAAAGCCCCGAGCTTTGCAGCTCGGGGCTAAATCCACCAATTGGAAGGGTGGAGGAGACAACTGGGTGCGCATACGTTTGCGCAATGAAATAAAGTATATCGGCTGTTTGTTGCGATGCAACAAGCGAGTGATGCTTTTCCCACACACAAGCGGGTGTCGGCGTGCATTTTTGCCCGACATCCCTCAATGGAAACCCAATATTTCATGGAATGCACAGTAAGTTGGACCGGCGACTCGGGCACCAGGTCGGCCATGGGCTTCGTGGCCGAGACGGGCAGCGGCCACGTCCTGATGATGGATGGCGCCCCTGACGCCGCAAAACCCGAGAACGGCGGCCAGAACCTGGCCGCCAGGCCGATGGAGACCGTGCTGGCCGGCACGGGTGGCTGCACGGCCTATGACGTCGTGCTGATCCTCAAGCGCGGGCGTCACCAGGTGGAGCGATGCAGTGTCAAGCTCACCAGCGAGCGCGCTGAAAAGGATCCCAAGGTCTTCACCAAGATCCACATGCACTTCACCGTGGCCGGCAAGGGCATTCCGGCCGCCGCTGTGGAGCGTGCGATTGCGCTGAGCCACGAAACCTACTGCTCGGCCAGCATCATGCTGGCGAAGACCGCTGAAATCACGACCAGCTTCGACCTGATCGAGACCTGAAGCTGGCGGCCGCCCTCAGATGCGGTGCGCCAGCGTGGTCATCACGCGGGAAGCCATGCGCATCAACGCCTTGGCCGGGGCGGGCAGCTCCGCGGCGCCTGCATCGACGGCTTGCGCGGCGTGGCGTGCTTCGTCAACCTTCATCTGCTCGACCACGGCTCTAGAGGCGCTGTCCGCGGGCGGAAGCCGGTCCAGATGGCTGTCCAGGTGGGCCTCCACCTGGCGCTCCGTCTCCGCGACGAAGCCCAGGCTCAATGGGTCTCCAAGACGCCCCGCAACGAGGCCGAGGCCGAATGCCCCGGCATACCAGATCGGATTCAGGAGGGACGGCCTCGCCCCCAGATCATCGAGGCGCTGGCGTGTCCAGGCCAGGTGATCCGTTTCCTCATGCGCGGCCTCGATGAAATGCGCGCGCAGGGCGGGATCACGTGCCACGGCGGCCTGGGCCGTGTAAAGCGCCTGCGCGCAGACTTCACCGACATGGTTCACGCGCATCAACGCGCCGGCTTCGCGGCGCTCCGCCTCGCTCATTTCGCCCGGTGCCTGGGAAGGCGCAGGCAGTGCCCGGGTTGCATGGGGACGGGCAAACAGGGTGCGCAATGCCGCGTCCGCCGCGGTCAGGACGGGATCAAACAAAGCAGTCATGCTCCTATTTGACCGCACACGGGAAACCCCGGATCGAACGGGCATTGCATTTCATATAGTGGAGCGAAGCTGCCCTAAGACCTTTGTTGCAGGACTGCAACGAAACGCGCAGACCAGCCAACATTTCGGGAGATTTGTTTTGCCCTGCCGCAGCGGCTCTGGTGCAATAGCATCAACTTCCCAAAAGGAGGTTGGCCCGGGGTCCGGTGGGAGCACAAATGTGCCAGTCACGGTGAGCCCTTCGCACCGGAGCCCTATGTTTAACCTTGGAGAAACTTGCAATGAAAAAATCTCTAGTTGCTCTGGCTGCCCTGGCTGTCGCCGGTGTTGCCTCGGCTCAGTCGTCCGTCACTCTGTTTGGTGTGGTCGACGCGTCGATCAGCGGCTATTCGAGCACGGCACGTGACCTGAACCCGACCGTGTTCCCCAATGCTTTCGGCATTCCCGTCTACCTGAACCAAGGTTCGGTCAAGACCAGCAGCCGTCAACTGGCTAACTCGGGCTACAACTCCAGCCGTCTGGGCTTCCGTGGTACGGAAGACCTCGGTGGTGGCCTGGCAGCCAGCTTCTGGCTCGAAGCCCCGATCTCCAACGACGACGGCCAACAAGGTATCGCTACGTTCGCACGTCGCTCTACCGTGAGCCTGTCGGGTGGTTTCGGTGAAATCCGCCTGGGTCGTGACTACACCCCGACGTTCTGGAACGACACCGTGTTCGATCCGTTCGGCACCAACGGCGTTGGCACCAACCTGATCTCGACGGCCAATGGCACGTTCGGCAACTTCGGTACCCCCGCAGCTTCGACCGGCGCGTTCACCAACGTCGGCTCCAGCAACTACGTTCGCGCAAGCAACACCATTGGCTACTTCCTGCCCCCGAACCTCGGCGGCTTCTATGGCCAAGTGATGTACGGCATGAGCGAGAAGACCAAGTACGACAACGGCATCTACACGCCCACGACGGCTAACGCCGCTCGTCAAGGTCGTTACGTCGGTGGCCGTTTCGGCTACGCGAACGGTCCTCTGGACGTGGCTCTGGCCTACGGTTCGAGCACTGTTGGCGACAACTACTACGCTGGCACGACCACCAAGGTCAACACCCTGAACCTGGGCGCTTCGTATGACTTCGGTCCCGTGAAGCTGTTCGGTGAAGTGTCGCAAGCCAAGAACAAGATCGACTACGAAGTGACGCCTTTCCTGGGCGGCCGCAACGACATCGACCTGAAGGGCTACCTGATCGGCGTGACGGTTCCCGTCGGTGCCGGCCTGATCCGCGCTTCGTACTCGGCAGTCAAGTACGACACGAACCAGCCTTACAACCCGTTCGTGCTGAACAACAACGCCGACCCG
The DNA here is from genome assembly GCF_003019815.1 of Variovorax sp. PMC12. NCBI lineage: Bacteria > Pseudomonadati > Pseudomonadota > Betaproteobacteria > Burkholderiales > Comamonadaceae > Variovorax > Variovorax sp. PMC12. The sequence continues at coordinate 2,927,173 of NZ_CP027773.1, read as the reverse complement.
AAGGCTAACAAGCTGGCTCTGGGCTACGTGCACAACCTGTCGAAGCGCACGGCTCTGTACGCTACGGTTGCTCGCATCAGCAACAAGAACGGCGCTGGCCTGACCGTTGGCGGCCCTGGCTTCTACCAAAACGCAGCTGGCACCTTCACCCCGAAGACCTCGACCGGCTACGACTTCGGTATCCGTCACGCTTTCTAATTTGACGCTGGCGCAAGCCAGCTTCGAATGAAAAAGCCAAAAGCCACTCGGCGAAAGTCGAGTGGCTTTTTTTCGTCTGCGGTTTTCATGCTGCCCTTGGGGAAATCACGGACTGCACCCTCGGGGAACCACCGTGCGGGCACGCACCTTGCACTGCTAGCATGCCAGTTCACTTTGTTTACTGAATGATTGCCTTCGTACTGCGCCGCCTGATCCAGGCCGTGATCGTGATGGTCGCGGTCGCGTTCATCGCCTTCCTCTTGTTCCAATATGTCGGTGATCCCGTCGTGTTCCTCCTGGGGCAGGACGCGAAGCCCGACCAGATCCGTGAATTGCGCGCCGCATTGGGGCTCGACCAGCCCTTCTTCGTGCAGTTCTGGCACTTCCTGGTCAATGCCGCCCAAGGCGAGTTCGGGCTGAGCCTGCGCCAGGGCGCGAAGGTGTCGCGCCTGATCGGCGAGCGCTTCCCGGCCACGCTCGAACTGGCGCTCGTGGCTGCCGTGCTGGCGCTGTTCATCGGCATTCCGATGGGTGTCTACACCGCACTGCGCCGGGGCACCTTCCTGAGCCAGTTCTTCATGACGGTGTCGCTGCTCGGCGTGTCGCTGCCCACATTCCTGATCGGCATCCTGCTGATCCTCGTCTTTGCCGTGACGCTGGGCTGGTTCCCGAGCTTCGGGCGCGGCGAGACCGTCAAGTTCGGCTGGTGGAGCAGCGGTCTCTTCAGCGTCGACGGCTGGCAGCACATCGTGCTGCCGGCGGTGACGCTGGCGATCTTCCAGCTCACGCTCATCATGCGGTTGGTGCGCGCCGAGATGCTCGAAGTGCTGCGCACCGACTACATCAAGTTCGCGCGCGCCCGCGGCCTGTCGAACCGCGCGATACATTTCGGCCATGCGCTCAAGAACACGCTGGTGCCCGTGATGACCATCACCGGCCTGCAGCTCGGCGGCCTCATCGCCTTTGCGATCATCACCGAGTCGGTGTTCCAGTGGCCCGGCATGGGCCTGCTGTTCATCCAGGCCGTGACCTTCGCCGACATTCCGGTGATGGCCGCCTACCTGTGCCTGATTGCCTTGATCTTCGTGGTGATCAACCTCGTGGTCGACCTGCTGTACTTCGTGGTCGATCCGCGGCTGCGCGTCGGCAAGGCGGGAGGGCACTGACATGACCGCAGCGACAGCAGAAGCTCCGCGCCTGAAGGCATCCGGCCGCGCATTCGCGCACATCGCCAGCTTCTACCCCGAGATCACGGCCTTTCGCCGCGACCTGCACGCCCACCCCGAACTCGGCTTCGAAGAGGTCTACACCTCCGGCCGCGTGCGCGAGGCCCTGCGCGCCTGCGGTGTCGACGAGATCCACGAGGGCATCGGCAAGACCGGCGTGGTCGGCGTCATCCGCGGGCGCTCGACGGCCAGCGGCCGGATGATCGGCCTGCGCGCCGACATGGACGCGCTGCCCATGCGCGAGGACAACGATTTCGGCTGGCGCTCCGCCAGCGACGGCCTGATGCACGGCTGCGGCCACGACGGCCACACCGCCATGCTGGTCGGCGCGGCACGCTACCTTGCCGAGACGCGCGACTTCGACGGCACCGCCGTGCTGATCTTCCAGCCCGGCGAAGAGGGTTTCGCCGGCGCGCGCGTGATGATCGAGGACGGCCTGTTCGACCGCTTCCCCGTGAACGCCGTCTACGCGATGCACAACTGGCCCGCCATGCCGGCCGGCACCGTCGGCATCAACCGCGGCGCAATGATGGCCGCGGCCGACCGCATCACGATCAACATCAAGGGCAAGGGCGGCCATGGTGCGCATGCCTACCTGACCGTCGACCCGGTCGTGGTCGCGGCGCACATCATCACCGCGGCCCAGACCATCGTCTCGCGCAACGTGCGCCCGATCGATGCCGCCGTCATCAGCATCTGCGCGATGCAGGCCGGCGACCTCGGCGCGATGAGCGTGGTGCCCGGCGAGGCCACGCTGGTGGGCACCGTGCGCACCTTCAGCGCGCGGGTGCAGGCGCAGGTCGAGCAGCGGCTGAACGAGCTGTGCGCGGCCATCGCGTCGGGCTTCGGCGCCACCGCCACCATCAAGTACGAGCGCATCTACCCCGCCACCATCAACACCGCGCCCGAGGCCATGTTCGCGGCCGACGTGGCCGAGTCGCTGGTCGGCGCGAAGAACGTCGACCGCAGCATGGAGCCCAGCATGGGCGCCGAAGACTTCTCCTTCATGCTGCAGAAGAAGGCGGGCGCCTATCTGCGCATCGGCCAGGACGTGCGCGACGGCGCCTTCCTGCACAACAGCCGCTACGACTTCAATGACGAGATCCTGCCGCTGGGCGCCGCGTTGCACGCGGGCCTGATCGAGCAGGGCATGCCGCTTGCCGCCACCCGCGGCGCGCAGCCAGGGAAAGCCGCCGCTACCGCGGCGCCGTGATTTGTTTGATTCCAACCCGAGGAGTGTTCCCATGAGTTTCAAGAAGAATGTGGCCGCGGCCGCCGTTTTGTGCGCCCTGAGCGCCGTCAGCATGGTCGCCGGCGCGCAGACCATCCGCATCGCGAACCAGGGGGACGCGCTATCGCTGGACCCGCACTCGCTCAACGAATCGCTGCAGCTGAGCGTCACCGCCAACGTGTATGAAACCCTCGTGGGCCGCAACAAGGACCTGAGCCTCGCACCGCTGCTGGCCACCAGCTGGAAGCAGACCTCGCCGAACGTCTGGCGCTTCGAACTGCGCAAGGGCGTGGTGTTCCATGACGGCACGCCTTTCACCGCCGACGACGTGGTGTTCAGCTTCGCGCGCGCCCAGGGCGACGGCTCCGACATGCGCGCCACGCTGAGCGACATCAAGGCCGTGCGCAAGGTCGGCGACCTCGCGGTCGAGATCGAGACCAACGGCCCGTTCCCCATCCTGCCCGACGTGATCTCGCTGACGATGATCATGAGCAAGAAGTGGTGCGAGGAAAACCAGGCCACCAAGCCGGTCGACCGCCGCAAGGGCATCGAGAACACTGCCTCGTTCAAGGCCAACGGCACCGGTCCGTTCCGCGTGCGCGAGCGCCAGCCCAACGTGCGCACCGTGTTCACGCGCAACGGCACCTACTGGGGCAAGATCGACGGCAACGCGCAGGAGATCATCTTCACGCCCATCGCCAACCCCGCCACCCGCGTGGCCGCGCTGGTCTCCGGCGAAGTGGACGTGATGGAACCCGTGCCGGTGCAGGACATCGCCCGCATCAATGCCGCGCCCAACGCCCGCGTCATCACCGGCCCCGAGCTGCGCACCATCTTCCTGGGCATGGACCAGAAGCGCGACGAGCTGCAGTACTCGAACATCAAGGGCAAGAACCCGTTCAAGGACAAGCGCGTCCGCCAGGCCTTCTACCAGGCCATCGACATCGCCGGCATCCAGCGCACCGTGATGCGCGGCGCCTCGCGCCCCACCGCCTTGCTGGTCGGCCCCGGCATCAACGGCTGGACCGCAGAGCAGGACAAGCGCCTGCCCTATGACGTCGAAGCCGCCAAGAAGCTGCTGACCGAAGCCGGCTACCCCAACGGCTTCGAGGTGTCGCTGAACTGCCCGAACGACCGCTACGTGAACGACGGCCAGATCTGCCAGAGCGTGGCGTCCAGCCTCGCGAAGATCGGCGTCAAGATCAACCTGGTGGCCGAGACCAAGGGCACCTACTTCCCCAAGGTGCTGCGCCGCGACACCAGCTTCTACATGCTGGGCTGGACCCCGACCACCTACGACGCGCACAACGCGCTGAGCTCGCTCACCTCCTGCCCGGACGACAAGGGCACCGGGCAGTTCAACCTGGGCGCCTACTGCAATCCCAAGCTGGACGAGCTGACCAAGCAGATCCAGTCGGAGACCGACAAGGCCAAGCGCAACGAGCTGATCAAGGAAGCCTTCAAGATGCACGCCGACGACGTGGGCCACCTGCCGCTGCATCAGCAGTCGCTGGCCTGGGGCGTGAGCAAGAAGGTCGAGCTGGTGCAGCTGGCTGACAACTTCATGTACTTCAAGTGGATGAGCATCAAGCCGTAAGGATGCCTGCCTCCCGGCTTTGACTCCGCTGCGCTGCATGTGACTTCGCCACCCCCCTCCAAAGGGGGTGGCACGGCCGCCCTGGGGCGGCCCGGCGGCGGCCTTACGCGGATTTGCTTCACGATGAAAAAAACATTTGCCCGTTGGCTCGACAGCGATGTCGGCTACAGCTTTCGCACCTCGCCGGTCGCCATTGCCGCCGCGCTCATCGCGCTGGTCTGCGTGGTCTGCGCGGTGTTCGCCGGCTGGGTGTCGCCGCACAACCCCTTCGACCTGGCCGCCCTCGAACTCGGCGACGCGCGGCTGCCGCCCGCCTGGAGCGCCGAAGGCTCGTCCAAGTACCTGCTGGGCACCGACGACCAGGGGCGCGACATTCTCTCGGCCGTCATCTATGGCGCGCGCATCTCGCTGATCGTCGGCCTCGTGTCGGTGGTGCTGTCGGTCGTGGTGGGCGTGGTGCTGGGCCTGGTTGCCGGATTCTTCGGCGGCTGGCTCGATTCGTTCCTCATGCGCGTGTGCGACGTGATGCTGTCGTTTCCGCCCATCCTGGTGGCACTGCTCATTGCCGGTGTCGGCCGCGCGCTCTTTCCCAACGCGCAGGAGTCGCTGGCCTTCGGCGTGCTGATCATTTCCATCTCGCTGACCGGCTGGGTGCAGTACGCGCGCACGGTGCGCGGCTCCACGCTGGTGGAGCGCAACAAGGAATACGTGCAGGCCGCGCGCGTCACCGGCGTGGCGCCGCTGCGCATCATGCTGCGCCACGTGCTGCCCAACGTGATGGGGCCGGTGATGGTGCTGGCCACGATCCAGGTGGCCACGGCCATCATCACCGAGGCCACGCTGTCGTTCCTGGGCGTCGGCGTGCCGCCGACTTCGCCGTCGCTGGGCACGCTCATCAGCATCGGCAACCAGTACCTGTTCTCGGGCGAATGGTGGATCACGGTGTTTCCGGGCCTGATGCTGGTGCTCATCGCGCTCAGCGTGAACCTGCTCGGCGACTGGCTGCGCGACGCGCTGAACCCACGCCTGCGCTGAAGACAAGAAGGAGAACGCCACCATGACGCTGCTCCAGGTCAAAGACCTCGTCGTCGAGTTTCCGCACCGCCGAGGCACGCTGCGCGCGCTCGACCGGATTTCCTTCGACATCGCGCCCGGGGAAATCCTCGGCGTGGTGGGCGAGTCGGGCGCCGGCAAGTCGCTCACGGGCGCGGCCATCATCGGCCTGCTCGAAGCGCCGGGCCGCGTGGCGGGCGGTGAAATCCGCCTCGATGGCCAGCGCATCGACAACCTCGGCTTCGATGCGATGCGGCCCATCCGCGGGCGCAAGATCGGCGCGATCTTCCAGGACCCGCTGACTTCGCTGAACCCGCTCTACACCGTGGGCCGGCAGCTGGTCGAGACCATCCGCGCGCACCTGCCGGTGACCGACGCCGAAGCCCGCAAGCGTGCCATCGGCCTGCTGCAGGACACCGGCATTCCCGCCGCCGAGCAGCGCATCGACCACTTTCCGCACCAGTTTTCCGGCGGCATGCGGCAACGCGTGGTGATCGCGCTGGCGCTGGCGGCCGAGCCCAAGCTCATCGTGGCCGACGAGCCGACCACCGCGCTGGACGTGTCGATCCAGGCGCAGATCATTCAGCTGCTCAAGCGCATCTGCAAGGAGCGCGGCGCGGCGGTGATGCTCATCACCCACGACATGGGCGTGATCGCCGAGACCTGCGACCGCGTGGCCGTGATGTATGCCGGGCGCATCGCCGAGATCGGCCCGGTGCACGAGGTGATCCACCAGCCCGCGCACCCCTACACCTCGGGCCTGATGGCATCGATTCCCGACATGGCGAGCGACCGCGAGCGGCTCAACCAGATCGACGGCGCCATGCCGCGGCTCAACGCCATTCCGACGGGCTGCGCCTACAACCCGCGCTGTCCGCGCACCTTTGCACGCTGCCTGACCGATCGGCCGGAACTCATGCACGCCGGCGCCACCCGCGCCGCCTGCTGGCTGCACGACGCCACCGACCCGCACACCGGCCAGGCCGAACTGGCCGCGCGGCACCACGACGCCCTGGCGGCCGGCGAACGCGCCACGCCCGAAGCGGCAGAACCCCTGAGCGAGGTGACGCGATGAGCGCAGCAGTGATCGAACCCCGCGGCAACGCAACCGCACCCGCCGCGGCAGGCGAACCGCTGGTGGTGGCCCACGACCTGGCCCGCACCTTCGACGTTTCGCCGCCCTGGCTCAACCGCGTGCTCGAACGCAAGCCGCGCGTGCTGCTGCATGCGGTGGACGGCGTGAGCTTCTCCATAGAGCGCGGCAAGACGCTGGCGCTGGTGGGCGAGTCGGGCTGCGGCAAGAGCACGGTGGCCCGCCTGCTGGTGGGCCTGTATGCGCCCACGCGCGGCGGCCTGCAGTTCGACGGGCAGGACGCGCACGCCGCGTTCAAGACCCCCGAAGGCCGCAAGCTGCGCCGCCGCATCCAGATGATCTTCCAGGACCCCTACGCGAGCCTGAACCCGCGCTGGATCGTGGAGGACATCATCGGCGAGCCGCTGCGCGAGCACGGCATCATCAGCGACAAGGCCGCACTGCGCGAACGCGTGGGCGAACTGCTGAAGTCGGTCGGCCTGTCGCCGCTGGACATGAGCAAGTATCCGCACCAGTTCTCGGGCGGCCAGCGCCAGCGCATTTCCATTGCCCGCGCGCTCGCCACGCAGCCCGAGTTCCTGGTGTGCGACGAGCCCACCTCGGCGCTCGACGTGAGCGTGCAGGCGCAGGTGCTCAACATCATGAAGGACCTGCAGCGCGAGCAGGGCCTGACTTACCTCTTCATCTCGCACAACCTCGCGGTGGTGCGCCACGTGGCCGACCAGGTCGGCGTGATGTACCTGGGCCGGCTGGTCGAGGTGGCCGACAAGCAGAAACTGTTTGCCGCGCCACAGCATCCGTACACGCGCATGCTGCTGGACGCCATTCCGCAGATGAAGCACACCGGCCGCTCCCGCACACCGGTGCAGGGCGAGGTGCCGAATCCGCTGAACCCGCCCACGGGCTGCGCCTTCCATCCGCGCTGCCCGCATGCCAATGCGCGCTGTTCGGCGGAGCGGCCGAAGCTGCTGGGCATCAAGGGCGTGCAGGTGGCTTGCCACGCGGTCGAAGAGGGGCGCATCTAGCGCGGCGGCCGCCCATCTTCGAAAAAGTGTGCGCAAAGGCACCGCCTTGCGCAGAAAACTGTTGCAGAGTGCCGCCATGCCGATCACGACCACTCTTGCAAGCTCCGAACTGGGCCGCCGCGGCTTCCTCATGGGCACCGCCCTTGGCGCAACCGCCGTGCTGGCTTCCCTGGCCTGCAGCGTGCAGGCCGCCGGCGCGGCCACGCGGCGCATGCCGGTCGTCTTCATCGGGCACGGCTCGCCCATGAACGCCATCACCGACAACGCCTTCACGCGGCGCCTGTCGGCGTGGGGGCGGGAGCTGCCGCGGCCGTCGGCCATCCTCAGCGTGTCGGCGCACTGGCTGAGCCGGGGCGCCACGGGCGTCGGCATGCAGGAGCGGCCGAAGACCATCCACGACTTCGGCGGCTTCCCGCAGGCGCTGTTCGACGTCGAATACCCCGCGCCCGGCCACCCGGCGCTCGCGCGGGAAACCGTCGGCGCGGTGAAACAGGCGCCGGTGATCGGCACCGACCAGTGGGGCCTGGACCACGGCACCTGGACGGTGCTGAAGCACCTGTACCCGAAGGCCGACGTGCCCGTGTTCCAGCTCAGCATCGACTACGACAAGCCGGCGGCCTTCCACTATGCGGTGGGGCGGGATCTGGCGGCCTTGCGCGACAAGGGCGTGCTGGTGATGGGCAGCGGCAACGTGGTGCACAACCTGCGCGCCACCGACCGCGGAACGCCGGACGGCCCGAGCGCCAGCCGCCCGTGGGCGCAGTCTTTCGACGATGCGGTGAAGTCCGCGCTGGCCGGCCGCGACGACCGCGCGCTGGTCGACTACGCCAAGCTCGAAGGCGCGTCGACCGCGGTGGCCACGCCCGACCACTACTACCCGTTTCTCTACGCCCTTGGCGCGGCCAGCAGCGGCGAGCGCGCGAAGACGGTCTACGAGGGGTTCCAGTCGGGCACGCTCAGCATGCGTTGCCTGCAGTTCGGTTGAGCGCGGCCCGGGCCCGAGCTGGCCTTACTGCTCCTCGCCCCAGGAGAAGCCGTCGCGCGCGATCATCGCGCTCGACGCGCTCGGGCCCCAGGTGCCGGCCGCATAGGGGCGCGGGCCGCCGTCCGATTCCCAGCTGTCGATCAGCGGCTCGACCCAGCGCCAGGCTTCTTCCTGCTCGTCGCTGCGCACGAACAGGTTGAGCCGGCCGTCGATCACGTCCAGCAGCAGGCGCTCGTAGGCGCCCACGCGCTCGGCGCCGAAGCGCTTGTCGAAGTCCAGGTCCAGCTGCACCGGCGCCAGCTGGTTGGCCGAGCTCTGGTTGCCGTTGCTGCGCTGGCGGTTGTCCTGGGCCTGCGCGAGCATGTGCAGCTCCAGCCCGTCCTTGGGCTGCAGGTTGATGACGAACTTGTTCACGTTGCCGGCCGGCGCGCGGTAGATGGCGTGCGGCGTGGGCCTGAAATTGACTTCGATGCGCGCGTCGCGCGAGGCCAGCCGCTTGCCGGTGCGGATGTAGAAGGGCACGCCGGCCCAGCGCCAGTTGGCGATTTCGGTGCGCAGCGCCACGAAGGTCTCGGTGCGGCTGTCGGGATTCACGCCCGGCTCGTCGCGGTAGCCCTGCACCCGCTCGCCGTAGGCCGTGCCGGCCGTGTACTGGCCGCGCACCGCGTGCAGGCTCAGGCTCTCGGGCGTCCAGGGCTTCAGCGCGCGCAGCACCTTGAGCTTTTCGTCGCGGATGGCGTCGGCGTGCGAGTTGATCGGCGGCTCCATGCCGATGGCGCACAGCAGCTGCAGCGCGTGGTTCTGCACCATGTCGCGCAGCGCGCCGGTCTGGTCGTAGAAGGCGCCGCGCTTTTCCACGCCCAGGTCTTCGGCGATGGTGATCTGGATGTTGGCGATGTGCTCGCGGCGCCAGATGGGCTCGAACAGCGCATTGCCGAAGCGCATGGCAAACAGGTTCTGAACCGAGGGCTTGCCCAGGTAGTGGTCGATGCGGAAGACCTGCTTTTCCTCGAGCACCTTGCCCACGGCCGCGTTGATGGCGCGGTTGGAAGCCAGGTCGTGGCCCAGCGGCTTTTCCAGCACGATGCGCGTCCTGGGGCCGTTCATGCCGGCGGCGGCGATCTGCTCGACCACCTGCGTGAAGAGCGCGGGCGCGGTGGCCACGTACATCACCACCGTGTCGGCGTCGCGCTGCTTGAGCAGTTCGGAGAGGCGCGCGTAGTCTTCGGTCTTGGACAGGTCCATGCGCAGGTAGTGCAGCATCGACGCGAACTTCTTGAACTCGTCGGGCGAGGGCCGCTTGGCGCCTTCGACCGCATTGAAGCGCGACTGGATGAGCTCGCGGTACTGGTCGTCGGAGTGATCGTCGCGAGCCACCCCGATGATTCGCCCGTCTTGCGGCAGGCTGCCGTGCCGGAATGCCTGGAACAGCGCGGGCATGAGCTTGCGCCATGCGAGGTCGCCAGTACCGCCGAACAGAACGAGATCGAAGCTCATGAGAAAACTTTCCTTTGTCTGAGTGCCGAGCAGGCCGATGTGCCAGTCGCGATGGTACTTGTACCGATTCGCGAGACCTGTACTAAAGCTACGCTGCACCACGGCCGCAAGGCCATTTTTTTATGCCGAGGTGGAGATTTCGAATGAAGAGCAAGCTTTTTACCGCAGCCGCGCTGCTGGGTCTGTCGGCCGCGGCGTCGGCGCAGACCGTCAATGTCATCTGCTCGGTCCAGGCCGAGTGGTGCAACGTGATTTCCACCGTCTACGCGCGTACCACCGGCGTGCGCATCAACATGGCGCTCAAGGGTTCCGGCGAGGCGCTGGCCCAGCTGATCGCCGAGAAGGACAACCCCAAGACCGACGTCTGGTTCGGCGGCACCGGCGACCCGCACCTGCAGGCGGCCGAACAGGGCCTGACGCTCGAATACAAGTCGCCCACGCTGTCGCAGCTGCACCCCTGGGCGCAGCAGCAGGCCAAGCAGTCGGGCTACAAGACTGTCGGCATCTACTCGGGCCCGCTGGGCTTCGGCTACAACCCCGAGCTGCTGGCCAAGAAGAAGCTGCCGGTGCCCAAGACCTGGGCCGACCTGCTCAAGCCCGAATACAAGGGCGACATCCAGGTGGCCAACCCCGCGTCGAGCGGCACCGCCTACACCATGATCGCCACGCTGGTGCAGATGATGGGCGAGGACAAGGCATTCGAGTACCTGAAGGCGCTGCACAAGAACGTGGGCCAGTACACCCGCTCGGGCACCGGCCCGATCAAGGCGGTGGCGCGCGGCGAAACCGCCATCTCCATCAGCTTCGTGCATGACGGCCCCGGCGAGAAGATGCAGGGCTTCCCGGTCGAGACCATCACGCCGAGCGACGGCACCGGCGCCGAGATCGGCTCCATGAGCATCATCAAGGGAGCACGCAACCTCGACGCCGCCAAGAAGTTCTATGAATGGGCGCTGACGCCCGCCGCGCAGGAACTGGGCGCCGCGAACAAGCAGTTCCAGCTGCCGAGCAACGTGAACGCCAAGCTCGACCCGCGCATTCCCGACTTCAAGAAGATCAAGTTCATCAACTACGACTACGCCAAGTACGGCGCCAGCGCCGAGCGCCGCCGCCTGATCGCGCGCTGGGAAAAAGACGTCAATTCGCTGCCCCGCTAAGTGGAAGCGCGCGCTATCGAAGGCGCGCCGGTCAATCCGGCGTCGCTGGCCGCCGCCCGGCGTTCGCAGCGCTGGATCTGGGCATGGGTCGCGCTGGGCCTGGCGGCCTACCTGCTGCTGCCCTGGTATGCGATCCAGGATTCGACCTGGTACGAAGCCGTTCCGCAGGTGTTCAGCCAGGCGGAGGGCGCCAACGGACTGATGCAGGCGGCCACGCAGGGGCGCGGCTGGCTCTTCATCGGGCTGGCGGGGCTGCTGCTGTGCGCCGTGGGCGCTTGGCTGCCGGCCGGCAAGGCGCAAGGGCGATGGCTGCTGGCGGGTGGGCTGACAGGCGCGCTCGGGCTGGCGGTGGCGGGCTTCACCATCGGTGCGCGCGGCTGGAGCTTTGCCGCGCTCAACGCGCAGTTCGGCGAGCTGGCGGTCAACCAGTTCGGCATCGGCGCGGGCGGCTTCGTGGCGCTCACGGCCCTGGTGCTGCTGATGGCCTTCGGCATCGCGCGGCTGGGCCTGTTCAAGGGCGACCTGTTCGTGGCGGCTGCCGTCGTCGGCTGCGGCGTGCTGATGGCGCTGTTCATCGCCTACCCGGTAAGCAAGGCGCTGTCGGGCGCCTTCTTCAATGAAGACGGGCAGTGGTCGATCACGGCCTTCGTCGCCCGCGTGTTCACCGAACGCATCTGGGGCCTGGGCTGCCTGAGCGGCGGCGTGCGCTGCGGCGTGGCCTGGAACACGCTGGTGCTGGCGCTGCTCACGGCCGCCGGCACCACCTTCCTGGGCACGCTGATGGCGCTGATGGCCGAGCGCGGCAGCAAGCGCGGGCAGGGCGCGCTGCGGGTGCTGGCGCTGCTGCCGATCATCACGCCGCCCTTCGTGGTGGGGCTCGGGCTCATCTTGCTGTTCGGCCGCGCCGGCATCGTCAACCAGGTGCTGGAGAGCGTGTTCGGCATCGAGCCCACACGCTGGTTCTACGGCATGCCGGGCGTGCTGGTGGCGCAGCTGTTCGCCTTCACGCCCATCGCCTTCATGATCATGCGCGGCGTGGTGCAGGGCATCGCGCCCAGCCTGGAAGAGGCGGCGCAGATGCTGCGCGCCGACCGCCGCCGCACCTTCTTCACCATCACGCTGCCGCTGCTGAAGCCCGGGCTGGCCAATGCCTTCCTGGTCGGCTTCATCGAAAGCATTGCCGACTTCGGCAACCCGGTGGTGGTGGGCGGGCAGTTCTCGGTGCTGTCGACCGACATCTTCTTCGCCATCGTCGGCGCGCAGTACGACCAGGGCCGCGCGGCCTCGCTGGCCTGGGTGCTCACGCTGTTCGCGCTCGGCGTGTTCGCGCTGCAGCGCGGCCTGCTGGGCAAGCAGAACTACACCACCGTGAGCGGCAAGGGCGACGCCGGCATCGCGATGGCGCTGCCCGACGGCGTGCGCCGCGCCATCTACTGCATCGCCATGCCGTGGATCGCGTTCACCGCGGTGGTCTACCTGTTCGCCTTCGCGGGCGGCTTCGTGCAGACCTGGGGGCGCGACTACAGCTTCACGCTGAACCACTTCAAGAGCGCCTTCGCGCTGGAGTGGGGGCAGTTCGGGCTGGTGTGGGCGGGCACGGCGTGGAACTCGCTGATCACCACGCTCAAGCTCGCGGGCATCTCGGCGCCGATCACCGCCGCGCTGGGCCTGCTCATTGCCTGGCTGCTGGCGCGCAACGAGTTCAAGGGGCAGGGGCTCTTCGAGTTCGGCGCGCTGCTGGCCTTCGCGATTCCGGGCACGGTGCTGGGCGTGAGCTACATCCTGGCGTTCAACGTACCGCCCTTCGAGCTCACGGGCACGGGGCTGATCATCGTGCTGTGCTTCATGTTCCGCAATCTGCCGGTGGGCGTGCGCGCCGGCACCGCGGCATTCAAGCAGCTCGACCGCTCGCTCGACGAAGCCTCGCTGATGCTGCGCGCATCGACCTCGCAGACGCTCTTCAAGGTGGTGCTGCCGCTGCTCAAGCCCGCCCTGGTGGCCGCGCTGGTCTACAGCTTCGTGCGCGCCATGACCACGGTGAGCGCGGTGATCTTCCTGGTCACGGCCGAGAACGAACTGGCCACCACCTACATCATCGGCCGCGTCGGCAACGGCGACTACGGCATTGCGCTGGCCTACTGCACGGTGCTCATGATCCTGATGTCGCTGGCGATTGCGCTGGTGCAGTGGGTGGTGGGGGAGCGCAAGCTGGGGCGGCGCAAGGCGGGGGCGGCACCCGTGGTGGCCGCGCCGGTGCATTGAAACGGGAGAACAACACATGAGCAACGGCATCGAATTCCGCAACGTCACCAAGCGCTACGGCACCGACAGGAACGCGCCGCTGGCCGTCAAGGGCATCAGCTTCGAGGTGCCCGTGGGCACGCTCACCACCATCCTCGGCCCCTCGGGCTGCGGCAAGACGACCACGCTGCGCATGATCGCGGGGCTGGAGTCGCCGACCTCGGGCTCGATCTTCATGGGCGGCCGCGACGTGACCACGCTGGGCCCGGCCGAGCGCAACGTCAGCATGATGTTCCAGAGCTATGCGCTGTTCCCGCACATGAACGTGATCGAGAACGTGGGCTACGGCCTGCGCATGAGCGGCGTGAAGAAGGACGAGGCCACTGCGCGGGCGCGCGAGGCGCTGCGCGGCGTGGGCCTGGTCGGTTTCGACGAGCGCCTGCCCAGCGAGCTTTCGGGCGGCCAGCAGCAGCGCGTGGCCCTGGCGCGCGCGCTGGTGCTGGAGCCGGCGGTGCTGCTGTTCGACGAGCCGCTGTCCAACCTCGACGCCCGCCTGCGGCGCGAGATGCGCGAAGAGATCCGCGCGCTGCAGCAGCGGCTGAAGCTCACGGTGGCCTACGTCACGCACGACCAGAGCGAGGCGCTGGCGGTTAGCGACCAGATCATCGTCATGGACCACGGCGTGATCGCCCAGCGCGGCACGCCCGAGCAGCTCTACGGCCGGCCCGAGAGCGAGTTCGTCGCCGGCTTCATGGGCGAGGCGATGGTGTTTCCCGCCACGGCGCAGTCAGACGGAAGCGTGGCGCTGGGCCCGCTGCGCCTGCAGCCGCGCTACGCGGTGGCGCCCGGCACGGTGAAGGTGGCGGTGCGGCCCGAGGCCTGGCAGATCGGCGCCCACGGCGCGGCCGACGGCCTGCCGGCCACGTTGCGCAAGTCGGCCTACCTGGGCAGCTTCTATGAATATGGCTTCGACACCACCCTGGGGCCGGTCTTCGTGGTGTCGACCGACCTGTCACGGCCGCTGGCGGCCGGCGCCCAGGCGACGCTGTCCCTGGGAGCCCACGGCGTGAGCGTGGTGCCCGGCGCATGAAACAATGGCGCCATGAACGTGGTTTTCGATCTGGGCGCCGTGCTGTTCGCATGGGAGCCCGCCCGCCTGGTACAGGCTCACCTGGCGTCCCATGCACCCACCGAGGCCGCCGCGGCCGCGATGGGGCGGGCGCTTTTCCATCACGACGACTGGACAGGCTTCGACTGCGGCACCCGCACGCTGGATGACGCCATCGCCCGCATGTCGGCCCGGCTGGCACTGCCGCCGGAGCCGTTGCACGCGATGCTGCAGGGTCTGGGCGAGCGGCTGGAGCCGATCCCGGTGACGGTGGCCATGCTCGAGCAGCTCATGGAACACCGCGAAGCCGGCCAGCCGCTGCGGCTGTACTACCTGTCGAACATGCCCGCGCCCTACGCCAGGGCCATCGAGCGCCGGCATGCCTTCATGCGGCGCTTCGACGGCGGTGTGTTCTCTGGCGACGTGAAATTCCTCAAGCCGGAGCGCGAGATCTACGAGGTGCTGGCCATGCGCCATGGCCTCGACCCCGAGCAGACGGTGTTCATCGACGATTCCGCCGCCAACGTGGAAATGGCCCGTGCCTTCGGCTGGCACGCCATCCATTGCACCTCGCCGGCCATGCTGCCTTCGCAGCTGCAGCGTTACCTGCCGGTGAGCACGACCTTGTCGGTGTCGAACCCCAGGCTGCGGGCGTAGTCGAGTTCGGCTTCGAGCACGGCGGCATCGAGCCGCGGCGCGCGCGACAGCACCCAGAGGTACTGCCGGTCCGGCGTGCCGACGAGCGAGACCTGGTATTCGCGGTCGAGCTTCAGGATCCAGTAGTCGCCCCACACCAGCGGCAACCAGCTGAGCCATGCCGGCGCAAAACGCACTTCGAGGCGGCCCGCGCCGGGCTGTCCCGCCACGGGCACCACGCGCGCGGTGCCGACGGCCTCGTCGAAGTTGCCGTCCTCCCGAACGCAGCGGTTGACGACCTGCACGGTGCCGTCGGGCTGCGGCGTGTATTCCGCGGTGACGGGGCCGGCGCATTGTTTCTGGAATCGATTGGGAAGGCGGGCCTGCTCGTGCCACATGCCGGCATAGCGCTGCAGGTCGACCGGGGCCACCACCTGCAGCGGCGCGCGCATCAGCGGAGCGCCGTCGGCCGGGCCGGCCGGCTGGGCACGTGCGGTGCGAGCCGCCCCCAGCGCCAGCCAGGTCGCGACGCCGCCCACCACGAAGGCCGTGGCCATGGCGCCGATCGCATGGCTGGTGCGGCGGTCGTCGAAAGGTCGGACGGCGGGCGCCGTGGGGCGCGGGCGTTGGGTCATGGGGCACTCCTGGAAGGGATGGAAAAGTTCAGCATCCGCTTCAGGGTAAGTGGGGGGCGGGCGCCCGGCCGTCAGTCGCGGACCACAGCCGCTGTAGGGCGAGGAGGCCGGACGCGCCCCATGAAGAAGCGGACAACCCCACGGGCATCAGGCTGATGGAGCCGCGTGGAAACCCGTGCTACGGTGCGCATGAAAACATCGGCCAACGCGCAACTGCGTGCAGGACTTGTCATAACCCGCACAGGATAATGATTTCATGAACCAACTCGATGCCCTCCGCCAGTGGACCACCGTCGTCGCCGACACCGGTGACTTCAAGCAACTCAGCGTTTCCAAGCCGCAGGACGCGACCACCAATCCGTCGCTGATCCTCAAGGCCGTGCAGAAGCCCGAATACCGCCCGCTGCTCGACGAGACCGTGAAGAAGCACGCGGGCAAGCCGCTCGACGAGGTCATCGACCGCCTGCTGGTGCGCTTCGGCACCGAAATCCTCTCCATCATCCCGGGCCGCGTGTCGACCGAAGTCGACGCCCGCCTGTCGTTCGACACCGCCGCGACCATCGCGCGCGGCGAGCGCATCGTGGCGCTCTACAAGGCCGAAGGCATCGACACCGAGAAGCGCCTGCTCATCAAGGTGGCTTCCACGTGGGAAGGCATCGAGGCCGCGCGCGCGCTCGAGCAGAAGGGCATCCGCACCAACCTGACGCTGCTGTTCTCGTTCGCGCAGGCCGTGGCCTGCGGTGCGGCCGGCGTGCAGCTCATCTCGCCGTTCGTGGGCCGCATCTACGACTGGTACAAGAAGACGGCAGGCGCCAAGTGGGACGAGGCCGCCAGCGCCGGCGCGAACGACCCCGGCGTGAAGTCGGTGCGCCAGATCTTCGAGTACTACAAGCAGCACGGCATCAAGACCGAAGTCATGGGCGCGAGCTTCCGCAACGTCGGGCAGATCAAGGCGCTGGCCGGCTGCGACCTGCTGACCATCAGCCCCGAGCTGCTGGCCGAGCTGGCCGCCAGCAACGAGCCGCTCGAACACGCGCTCGACGCCAAGGCCGCGGCCAAGGGCGACGCGCCCAAGGTGAGCTACGACGAAGCCGGCTTCCGCTTCGCGCTCAACGAAGACGCCATGGCCACCGAGAAGCTCGCCGAAGGCATCCGCGCCTTCGCGGCCGACGCGGTGAAGCTCGAAAAGCTCATGCAGGAAAGCGGCAAGTAGACATGGCCATGCAACTTCGCTGCGACCGTGCGCCGGCCTGGGCGCAGCTGCAATCTGCCTTCGATATCGCGGGCCGCCAGTTCGACGTGCGCCATGCCTTCGTCGACGACGCCGGCCGATTCGAGCGCTTCAGCCAGGAGGCGCCATATGTGTTCGCCGACCTGTCGAAGAACCTGATCGACGCGCGCACGGAAGAGCTTCTGCTCACGCTGGCCCGCGAATGCGGCCTCGAGGCGCACCGCGACGCCATGTTCGCCGGCGAGCACATCAACAGCACCGAAGACCGCGCAGTGCTGCACACGCTGCTGCGCGCGCCGGCCGATGCGCCCACCGGCCCGAAGACCGCGAACGAGCTGCGCGAAGTGCACGCCACGCTCGACGCGATGCTGGCCTATGCCGAGAAGGTGCGCGCCGACCACACGATCACCGACGTGGTGAACATCGGCATCGGCGGCTCCGACCTCGGACCGCAGATGGCTGTGCTGGCGCTGGCCGAGTTCGCCGCGCCGGGCAAGCGCTTCCACTTCGTGTCGAACGTCGACGGCCATGAACTGGCGGGCGTGCTGAAGGGCCTGGCGCCCGAGCACACGCTCTTCCTCATTGCCTCGAAGACCTTCACCACGGCCGAGACGATGACCAACGCGCAGTCGGCCAAGCGCTGGTACGAGCAATCGGGCGGCACCGACATCGCGGGCCACTTCGCGGCGCTCACCACCAACGTGGAAGCGGCGAAGAAGTTCGGCATCGACACCACCTTCGGCTTCTGGGACTGGGTGGGCGGGCGCTATTCGCTCTGGTCGGCCATCGGCCTGCCGATTGCGCTGGCCATCGGCGCCGACGGTTTCCGCCGGCTGCTGGCAGGCGCGCATGCCATGGACGAGCACTTCCGCACCGCGCCGCTCGCGCAGAACCTGCCGGTGCGCCTGGGCCTGCTCGACGTCTGGTATCGCAACTTCCACAAGTTCGCCAGCCGCGGCATCGCGCCGTACCACAGCGCCCTGAAGCGCCTGCCGGCCTACCTGCAGCAGCTCGAGATGGAAAGCAACGGCAAGCAGGTCGATGCGGACGGCAAGCCGGTGGCATTCGGCACCTCGCCGGTGCTTTGGGGCGAGCCGGGCACCAACGGTCAGCACGCCTACTTCCAGATGCTGCACCAGGGCACGGACGTGATCCCGCTCGAATTCGTGGCGGTGCGCGACGCCGCGCACGACCTCGAAGGCCATCACCCCAAGCTGCTGGCCAACGCGCTCGCGCAGGCGCAGGCGCTGATGGTCGGCAAGCTCGACGAGGGCGGCCACAAGAACTTCCCGGGCAACCGGCCCAGCACCTTCTTCGTGTTCGAGAAGCTCACGCCCGAATCGCTGGGCGCTTTCCTCGCGATGTACGAGCACCGCGTGTTCACCAGCGGCGCGCTGTGGGGCATCAACAGCTTCGACCAGTGGGGCGTGGAGCTGGGCAAGGTGCTCGCCAGGGACATCGAACCGCGCCTGGCTTCGGGCGACATCACCGGCCTCGACGCCTCCACGGCCGGCCTCCTCAAGCGCCTCGGCAGCTGAATCGACCGCCCGGAATGCACTGAATAAGCCGTTTGTTTGCGAGCAGATGGCTGTTTTTGGCTGTATTTGTGGTTGAAAGATGCGCCGATATGATCGGCCCAGGGAAATTTCCCTGGGATCAATCAAGAGGAGCCGATAAATGGATTTTCAAACAGCGGTCAAGACCTGCTTCAACAAGTACGCCGACTTCACCGGCCGGGCCACGCGCTCGGAGTACTGGTGGTTCGTGCTTGCCGAGGTGGTCGTTCTCATCGTGGCGAGCCTTATCCACCAATACGTGTACGTGATCGCCGCGCTGGCCTTCCTGCTGCCCGCGCTGGCGGTGGGCGCGCGCCGCCTGCACGACATTGGCAAGAGCGGCTGGCTCCAGCTGCTGATGCTGATCCCGGTCATCAACCTCGTGCTGATCTATTTCTACGTGCAGCCGACGCAGCCGGAGCCCAACGCCCACGGTGCGCCGCCGGCCGCCTGAACATTGAAGCGGCGCCGTTAGGCGCCATGGTTTCCGAGGGCCGCGCAAGCGGCCCTTTTTGTTTGCCTCAGCCGGCCGGCACGCGCACCGGCGCGCCGCTGGCCATGCGCACGCACAGGTCGAAGGCCTGCTGCAGCCCCTCGATCTGCGCGATGCCCCGGCCCGCGATGTCGAAGGCGCTGCCGCTGGCCGACGTGGCCACCGGCACCGGCAGGCCGCCGTGCAGGGTCACGCCCTGCTCGAAGCCCATGAGCTTCATCGCGATCTGGCCCTGGTCGTGGTACATCGACACCACTGCGTCGACGTCGCCGCGCCGCGCGCCGATGAACACCGTGTCGGGAGAGAACGGGCCGCGCGCGTCGAAGCCTTCGGCGCGCAGTCGCTCGATGGCTGGCGCGATGATTTCGATTTCTTCCATGCCGATCGAGCCGCCGTCGCCCGCGTGCGGGTTGAGCCCCGTCACCGCGATGCGCGGATGCGCCACGCCCGAGCGGCGCAACGCGGCGGCGATGATCTTCACCGCGTCGCTCACGCCCTGCACGGTGATGTGGCTCGCCACGTCCTTCAGCGGAATGTGCGAGGTCACGCGCGAGGTCCAGAGCGAGCCGGTGAGGTTGAACTCGCAGACGAAGCCGGTGACGGCGAAGCGCTCCTGCATGTAGCGCAGCTCGTCCTCGTGCACCAGGCCGCCCAGGCGCAGCGAATGCTTGTTGAGCGGCGCGAACAGGATCGCGTCGGCCTGGCCGCGCCGCACGGCGGCGGTGGCCAGCTCCAGCGCCTCGAACGACGCCCGGCCCGATGGCTCGTTCGATTCGCCCAGCACCGGCTCCTGCCCCTGCATCCAGTCCTTCGCGAGCAGGGTGGGCCGGCCGTCCTCGAAGCGCAGCGTGTCGAGGCTGTCGGCCGTCAGCACATCGAGCTTCGCGCCCGCCACCCGCTCGCCGGCCGCGAGCACGACCGGGTCGGCGATCAGCAGCACGCGGGCCGCATCCAGGTTGCGCTGGCGCGCCAGCAGCTTCACGGCCATTTCGGGGCCGATGCCGCTCGGGTCGCCGAGCAGCACGGCGATGCGGGGCTTGGCGAGTGTCACGCCGGGGGTTGGGGATGGGGTGGGCATGTTGTCGGATGCGTTGTGGAAAAAAGGTAGCGGCCGGCTCACTCGGCCTTGATGTTGGCTTCGCGCACGAGCTGGCCGTAGTGCTCGAACTCCTGCCGGTTCATGGCCGCGAAGGGCTCGCCCGTCAGGCCGCCGGGTTCGCCGCCCAGCGCCTTGATGCGCGCCTGCACGTCGGCCAGCTTCAGCGTGCGGCCGAGTTCGGCGCTCAGCCGCTCGACCGCGGGACGCGGCGTACCGGCCGTCACGTACAGGCCGTACCAGGTGGACACGTCGGCGCCCTTGATGCCCTGCTCGGCCAGCGTGGGCACGTCGGGCAACTCGGGCGAGCGCTGGGGCGCGCTCACGGCCAGCGCGCGGAACTTGCCGGCCTTGATCTGGCCCATGGCCGAGGAGGTGCTGTCGAACATCATGTCGACCTCGCCCGCGATGATGTCGACGTGCGCCTGCGAGCTGCCCTTGTAGGGCACGTGGATCGACTTCATGCCGGTGGACAGGTTGAAGGCCTCGCCGCCCACGTGCTGCGTGCTGCCGATGCCTGAAGAGGCGTACTTGAAGCCGCCCGGCTTGGCAGCCATGGCCGCCACGAGATCCTTCACCGACCTGTAGGGCGAGCTGGCCGACACCACCAGCACGTTGGGCATCACCGCCACCAGCCCGATGGGTTGCAGGTCCTTGAGCGGGTCGTACTTGAGCTTGAGGATGTGGGGCGCCACCGCCTGTGCGGTGTTGGTGGCCAGCAGCAGGGTGGCGCCGTCGGCCGGCGCGCGGGCCGTGAGTTCGCCCGCGATGGTGTTCGAGGCGCCGGGGCGGTTCTCGACCACCACCGTCTGCTTGAGGGTCTGCGAGAACTTGTCGGCCAGCACGCGCGCCAGGATGTCGGTGCCGCCACCGGGCGAGGCGCCGACCATGATGCGCATCGGCTTGTCGGGGTAGGGCGCCTGCGCAACGGCCGTGAGCGGCGCCATCGGGGCCAGCAGGGCCGCCGCGAGCCCCGCCGCGCGGGCCAGCAAAGAAAGCTTCATCGGGTTGTCTCCAGCATGTTATGGCGCCGAGCGTACGGAGCTTCGGGTTTGCGATCCAATCGAAAAAGCCGGGGAATCCATATACTTTTGTGCATGACTCCCGGCCTCACAGAC
Source organism: Variovorax sp. PMC12 (assembly GCF_003019815.1). NCBI lineage: Bacteria > Pseudomonadati > Pseudomonadota > Betaproteobacteria > Burkholderiales > Comamonadaceae > Variovorax > Variovorax sp. PMC12. Next base: position 2,905,997 of record NZ_CP027773.1, on the reverse strand, counting down.
GCTTCGCTGATGCTCCATGTGCGGCCACGCCAGCTGCTCCTGCTGGCCCGGCTCGACACCCACAGGCACCTCGGCCGCGCGGCGGAGGCCATGAACATCAGCCAGCCGGCGGCCACCAAGCTGCTGCAGCAGCTGGAAGACTCGCTCGGCGAACGGCTCTTCGAGCGCCTTGCGCGCGGCATGGAGCCGACGCCCTACGGCCAGATCCTGATCCGCTATGCCCACCGCGTGCTCAGCGACTTCGGCACCGCCCGCGAGGAGATGCTGGCGCTGCGCTCCGGCCTGAGCGGCGCGCTGCGCGTGGGCAGCGTGCCGGGCGCGGTGCCCGAGCTGCTGGCGCCGGCGCTGGTGGAGTACCACCGGCGCCATCCGCAGGTGGCCGTGTCGGTGGTGGTCGAGACCAGCGACGTGATCCAGGCGCAGCTGGAGCAGGGCGACGTCGACCTCGTGCTGGGCCGGCTCACCGACGGGCACGACGAGGCCAGGTACGCGAGCGTGCCGCTGCTGGGCGAGTCGCAGGTGGTGGTGGTGCGCGCCGGGCATCCGGTGTTCGAGCGCGCCAACCTCACGCTGGCGGACATGGCGCACTGGTCGTGGGTGCTGCAGCCGCCGGGTTCGCCGCAGCGCGGGCGCTTCGAGGCGGCGATGCGCGAGGCCGGCATCCGGGCGCGGCTGGACATCATCGAAACGGCATCGCCGATCGCCATCACGGCGCTGCTCGAGAACTCCGACATGGCGGCCGTGATGCCCGCCTCGCAGGCCGGCCACTACGCCCGGCTGGGCGTGCTGCGCACCGTGCCGATCGAGCTGCCGGTGCGCGTGCCGCCCATCTGCCTCATCACCCGCGAGGGCCGGCCGCTGTCGCCGGCGGCGGTGCAGTTCCGGCGCCAGCTGCTCGGCGGCGTGTGAGGCGGTGTGTTTGAGGCCTTTGGACCGCCCCGTATGCATGCTGTATTGCGCTGACTAGGGAATCTCCCAGTCAACTGGTGCATGAAAGTACCAGTGCCGACATTCGAAGTACCAAAGCCGCAGGCGCGCTTCTCCAGAATTCCCGGCACGGCGACCCGACAACAACAGGGCGTCGCTCACCTCTAGGAGACAACATGAAGCGTTTTCTGAAAGCGGGCTTCGTCCTCGCACTCATCGGCACGGGCGTCGTTTCCCAGGCCGCCACCGAACTCGTGATCGCGACCGTCAACAACGGCCACATGATCGAGATGCAGAAGCTCACGCCCTTCTTCGAGAAGGCCAACCCCGACATCAAGCTCAAGTGGGTCACGCTGGAAGAAGGCACGCTGCGCCAGCGCGTGACCACCGACATCGCCACCAAGGGCGGCCAGTTCGACGTGATGACCATCGGCCTGTACGAGGCGCCGATCTGGTCGAAGAAGGGCTGGCTCAAGCCCATCGCCACCGATGCCGCCTACGACATCGACGACCTGCTGCCGGCCATCCGCAACGGCCTGTCCTACGAGGGCAAGCTCTACGCGGCCCCGTTCTACGGCGAGAGCTCCATGCTCATGTACCGCAAGGACCTGGCCGACAAGGTGGGCGTGAAGTTCGCCGACCAGCCGACCTGGGCGCAGGTCAAGGAGTTCGCCGACAAGGCCAACGACCCCAAGAACGGCGTGTACGGCATGTGCCTGCGCGGCAAGCCGGGCTGGGGCGACAACATGGCCTTCCTGACCACGCTGGTCAACACCAACGGCGGCCAGTGGTTCGACATGCAGTGGAAGCCGCAGGTCGACACCAAGCCCTGGAAGGATGCGATCACCTTCTACGTCGACATGATGAAGAAGGACGGCCCTCCGGGCGCCTCGGCCAACAGCTTCAACGAGAACTTGGCGCTCTTCAATGAAGGCAAGTGCGCGGCCTGGGTGGACGCCACCATCGCGGCTTCGTTCATCAGCGACCCGAAGCAGTCGAAGGTGGCCGACAAGGTGGCCTTCGCGCAGGCACCGACCGCCGTCACGCCCAAGGGCGCCAACTGGCTGTGGTCGTGGAACCTCGCGATTCCCGCCAGCTCGACCAAGGACGACGCGGCGCAGAAGTTCATCAAGTGGGCCACTTCCAAGGACTACATCAACCTGGTGGCCAAGGAAACCGGCTGGGCCTCGGTGCCGACCGGCACGCGCAAGTCGACCTACGCGAACCCCGAGTTCCAGAAGGTCGCGAAGTTCGCCGAAGCCGAGAAGAAGGCCATCGACAGCGCCAACCTGACCGACAGCACGCTGCCCAAGTCGCCGTACGTCGGCGTGCAGTACGCGGCGATTCCCGAGTTCCAGGCCATCGGCGTGGCGGTGGGGCAGCAGATGAGCGCGGCGCTGTCGGGCAAGGTCACGGTGGACCAGGCGCTGAAGACCTCGCAGACGGCGGCGGAACGCGAGATGAAGAAGGCGGGCTACTACAAGTAAGCCAAGCCGGGCTTGCTCCCTCCCCCGCTGGGGGAGGGTCGGGGTGGGGGCACGCGGCGCTCGCGACAACGCCGCGCCTGAACAGGGGCAGCCCCCATCCCAGCCTTCCCCCAAAGGGGGAAGGAGCCAGAGACAACAAGAAGGGACTTGCCCATGAAAAGACTCCTGCCCCGCGCCCTCATGGCGCCCGCGGTGCTCACGCTCTTCCTCTGGATGATCGTGCCGCTGCTGATGACGTTGTACTTCTCGTTCGTCAACTACAACCTCATGCAGCCCGGCGAGCGCACGTTCGCGGGCATCGAGAACTTTCACTACTTCGTCACCGACCCCGACTTCTGGCCCGCCACATGGAACACGCTGCTGCTGATCGGCAGCGTGATCGTCATCACCGTGGTGCTGGGCGTATTGCTCGCGCTGCTGGTGAACGAGCCCTTCCCCGGGCGCGGCATCGTGCGGGTGCTGCTGATCTCGCCGTTCTTCGTCATGCCCGCGGTCAACGCGCTGCTGTGGAAGCACATGATGATGAACCCCATCTACGGCGTGCTGGCCGACCTGTGGCGCTTCTTCGGTGCGCAGCCGGTGGACTGGCTCACCGACTTCCCGCTGCTGTCGGTGATCATCATGGTGGCCTGGCAGTGGCTGCCCTTCGCCTGCCTGATCTTCATCACCTCGCTGCAGTCGCTCGACCGCGAGCAGATGGAGGCCGCGCGCATGGACGGCGCGAGCCCGGTGCAGCGCTTCTTCTATCTCACCATTCCGCACCTCGGCCGCCCGATGGCGGTGGTGATCATGATCGAGATGATCTTCCTGCTCAGCGTGTTCGCGGAGATCGCCATCACCACCAATGGCGGCCCGGGCAACGCGAGCACGAACATGACCTACATGATCTTCAAGCAGTCGCTCATGAACTTCGACGTGGGCGTGGCTTCGGCCGGCGCCCTGTTCGCGGTGGTGCTGGCGAACATAGTTGCCGTGTTCCTCATCCGGATCATCGGCAAGAACCTCGACTGAGGCGCACACGTCATGCAACAACAACAAGCCCCCAGCAATTTCCTGCCGCAGGCCATTCGCACCGTGGGTGCGTGGGCCGTCGCGCTGCTGCTGTTCTTTCCGCTCGGCTGGCTGTTCCTCACGGCCTTCAAGACGGAACTGCAGGCCATCCACGTGCCGCCGCTTTTCATCTTCGAGCCCACGCTCGACAACTTCGGCGAGGTGCAGCGCCGCAGCGACTACCTGCTGTATGCGCGCAACTCGCTCATCACCAGCCTGGGCTCGACCGTCATCGGGCTGCTGATCGCGGCGCCGGCGGCGTATTCGATGGCGTTCTTTCGCACGAAGAGAACGCGCGACATCCTGATGTGGATGCTCTCCACCAAGATGATGCCGGCCGTGGGCGCGCTGGTGCCGATCTACGTGCTGGCGCAGACCGCCGGCATGCTCGACTCGCTGCCCGCGCTGACCATCGTGTTCACGCTGTCGAACCTGCCGATCATGGTGTGGATGCTCTACAGCGCCTACAAGGACATTCCCAACGAGATCCTGGAGGCCGCGCGCATGGACGGCGCCAGCCTGTGGACCGAGTTCCGCCACGTGGTGCTGCCGCTGTCAGTGGGCGGGCTCGCATCGACCGGGCTGCTGTGCCTGGTGCTGAGCTGGAACGAAGCCTTCTGGGCGCTCAACCTCACCTCGGCCAAGGCCGGCACGCTGGCCACGCTGATTGCCTCGTACTCCAGCCCCGAGGGCCTGTTCTGGGCCAAGCTGTCGGCCGCCTCGCTGATGGCCATCGCGCCCATCGTGGTGTTCGGCTGGTTCAGCCAGAAGCAGCTCGTCCAAGGCCTGACCTTCGGTGCCGTGAAATGAACACCACCCCCAGTCTTCGCGCACTTCGTGTCGCTTCGCCAACCCCCTCGCGGGGGCGCCGCCAGCGGCCCGGCAAAGCCGGTTCCGCGGCAGCTCCCGGATTGCGCTGCGCGCTCTCAAGCGCTGTGGGCACCTCGTTTGCCCGCTCACAAAACATCAAGGAGTCGTGAATGGCCTACCTCGAACTCAAGAACATCAAGAAGAGCTTTGGTGACATCCACATCATCAAGGGCGTCGACCTGCAGATAAAGAAGGGCGAGTTCATCGTCTTCGTCGGGCCCTCGGGCTGCGGCAAGTCGACGCTGCTGCGGCTGATTGCCGGGCTGGAGCCCATCACCAGCGGCAACCTGCTGCTCGACGGCAAGGACATCACCTGGACGCCTTCGGGCAAGCGCGACCTGGCGATGGTGTTCCAGAGCTACGCGCTGTATCCGCACATGAGCGTGTACGACAACATGTCGTTCGCGCTCAAGCTGGCGGGCGTGCCGAAGGACGAGATCAAGACCAAGGTCGAGTACGCGGCCAAGACGCTCAACCTTACGCAGTACCTCGACCGCACGCCCAAGGACCTCTCGGGCGGCCAGCGCCAGCGCGTGGCCATCGGCCGCGCCATCGTGCGTGCGCCCAAGGTGTTCCTGTTCGACGAGCCGCTGTCGAACCTCGACGCGGCGCTGCGCGGCAACACGCGGGTGGAGATCCACAAGCTGCACCGCGCGCTCGGCGCCACCACCATCTACGTCACGCACGACCAGGTGGAGGCCATGACGCTGGCCGACCGCGTGGTGGTGCTCAAGGACGGGCTGATCGAGCAGGTCGGCACGCCGCTGGAGCTGTACGACCACCCGGCCAACCAGTTCGTCGCGCAGTTCATCGGCATGCCGTCGATGAACATGGTGGCGGCCAATGCCATTCCCAGTTTCTCGGCCGCCACCGGCGGCAGGCTGCCGAGCGACGGCTTCCTGGGCGTGCGGCCGGAAGGCCTGCGCGTGCATCCGAAGCAGGGCGCGCCGGTGAGCGACGTGCAGGGCCGCGTCGAGCTGATCGAGGCGCTGGGCGCCGACACGCTGATCCACGTCGACGTGGGCGGCGTGCCGCTGATCGCGCGGCAGAACGACCGCACGCCGCTGCAGGCCGGCGACGACGTGGCCGTGGAGCTCGATCCGTCGGTGCTGCACCTGTTCAACCGCGAAGGCCGCTCGGTCGGCGCGTGATCGATTCCAGATTTCTTCCAACGCCTTTTCAACGGACATTCCCGTGACCATCGCGCAAATTCCACCGGCTCCCACGGAGTTCACGGTGCTTCATCTCGGCCTGGGCTCGTTCCATCGGGCCCACCAGGCGGTGTACCTGCAGCGGCTGATCGACGCGGGCGACACCCGCTGGTCGCTGTCGGGCGCCAACATCCGGCCGGATATGGCCGACATCGTCGCGGCGCTGCAGGCGCAGGGCGGGCGCTACACGCTCGAGACCGTGTCGCCCGCGGGCGAATACCGCTACGAGCAGATCGACGCCATCCGCGAGGTGCTGCCGTGGGAGCGCTCGCTGGCGAACGTGGTCGCGCGCGGCGCGGCGCCGTCGACCCGCATCGTGTCCTTCACCGTGACCGAGGCCGGCTACTACCTCGACAACAAGGGCAGGCTGGACCTGTCGTTCAGCGACCTCGCGGCCGATGTGGAACGCGCGCGCAAGGGCGAGGCCGGCGGCGACAACGTGACCATCTACGGCGCGGTCTGCGCCATCCTGCGCGCGCGCAAGGCGGCCGATGCCGGCGCCGTGACGCTGCTGAACTGCGACAACCTGCGCCACAACGGCGAGCGCTTTCGCGCCGGGCTGCTGGAGTTCATCGAACTCGCGGGCGACGCCGGCCTGCTGGCCTGGGTGAACGCGAACACGCGCTGTCCGAACGCGATGGTCGACCGCATCACGCCGCGCCCGCCGCCCGAGCTGCGCGCGCGCGTCAAGGCGGCCACTGGGCGCGACGACCCGGCGGCCATCACCGGCGAGAGCTTCATCCAGTGGGTCGTCGAGGACGACTTCGCGGCCGGCCGGCCCGACTGGGGCCGCGTGGGCGTGGAGCTGGTCGAGTCGGTGCAGCCGTACGAAGAGGCCAAGATCCGCATCCTCAACGCCACGCACAGCTGCATTGCCTGGGCGGGCACGCTGGTCGGGCTCGGCTTCATCCACGAAGGCACGCACGACGCGGCCATCCGCAGGATGGCCTTCGACTACGTCACCGACGACGTCATTCCGTGCCTGACTCCCAGCCCCATCGACCTCGCGGCCTATCGCGACGTGGTGCTCGACCGCTTCGGCAACCCCGCCATCCGCGACACCAACCAGCGCGTGGCGGCGGACGGCTTCTCGAAGATTCCCGGCTTCATCGCCCCGACGGTGCGCGAGCGGCTGGCGGCGGGCCAGGGCATCGACAGCGTGGCGATGCTGCCCGCGCTGTTCCTGGCCTTCCTGCAGCGCTGGCACCAGGGTGCGCTGCCCTACGCCTACCAGGACCAGGGCATGGACGAAGCGGTGGCGCATGCAATCTGCGATGCGGCCGACCCGTTTGCTGCGCTGTGCGCCGATGCGGGGCTGTGGGGCAACATCGCCGGCGACGCCCGGCTGGTCGACGCGGTGCGCCGCGCCGACGAGCGCGTTGCGCGCTTCGTCGCAGAAAAAACAGGGAGCAAGCCATGAACGCCCGCCTTCAAGACCGTCATGTGCTGCTGACCGGCGCGGGAGGCGGCATCGGCCTGGCCGTGGCGCAAGCCTGCATCGCCGAGGGCGCGCGCTGCACGGTGGTCGACCGCGCCACCGCCGCGCCCGACGCGGTGCGCGCGCTGCAGCAAAAGCAGCCGGGCAAGCTTGCCTACATCGCTGCCGACGTGACCGACACCGCCGCCATCACCCACATGCTGGCGCAGGCGCAGGTCGCCTTCGGGCCGGTGCACACGCTGTTCAACAACGCCGCGGTGTTCGACCTCGCGCCGCTGCTGGACAGCGACGAGGCGTCGTTCGACAAGCTGTTCGCGGTCAATGTGAAGGGCATGTTCTTCGTGATGCAGGCGGTGCTGCGGCACATGGTGGAAGCGGGCACGCAGGGCGCTTCGGTCATCAACATGGCCTCGCAGGCCGGACGCCGGGGCGAGGCGCTGGTGTCGCACTACTGCGCGACCAAGGCGGCGGTCATCAGCTACACGCAGAGCGCCGCGCTGGCGATGGCGCCGCACGGCATACGTGTCAATGGCATTGCGCCCGGTGTGGTCGATACGCCGATGTGGGACCATGTCGACAGCCTGTTCGCCAAGGCCGAGGGCCTGCCGCCCGGAGAGAAGAAGCGGCAGGTCGGGCTGGCGGTGCCGCTCGGCCGCATGGGCGTGCCGGAAGACATCACGGGGGCGGCGGTGTTCCTGGCCAGCGACGAGGCGCGCTACATCACGGCGCAGACCTTGAATGTCGATGGCGGTAATGTCATGTCTTGAGCTGGGTTGTCGATGAGATCGGTTTTTGTTTTTCATGGGCTTTGTTCGTGGGGCGCTCACGCCGGCGGGGGACATTCGCGGAGGGGAGTACCCGGTGCCCTGCGCACTCACCCCGAAACAGCTCGCCCCACAGGAAGCAACAAATGATTGAAGACTTCCACCTGTACCTCGACAGCGCCGACCTGGCCGAGATACAGACCTGCCTGCCCCACCCGGTGGTGCACGGCGTGACGACCAACCCGACGCTGCTCAAGCGCGCGGGCGTCGGCCGCGCTGCCGTGCCCGGACTGCTCGCGCGCTGCATCGAACTGGGCGCGCGCCAAGTGCAGGCGCAGGTCTGTTCCGAACACGTCGACGGCATGCTCGAAGACGCGCAAGCCTTGTTGCCGCACTTCGACCGCGGCCAACTCGTCATCAAGATCCCCGCCACGCGGCAGGGCCTGGACGCCGGCGCGCGGCTCATCGCGCAGGGCGTGCCCGTCACCTGGACCGCCGTGTACGCGCCCGAGCAGGCCCACTTCGCGGCGCAACTGGGCGCGGCCTATGCGGCGCCGTACCTCGGCCGGCTGGAAGACGCGGGCATCGACGGCCTGGCGCTGATCGCGCAGATGCAGTCGCTGGTGGCGCGGCGGCCGGCCTCGGGTACGCGGCTGCTGGTGGCCAGCATCCGGTCGCGCGAGGCGTATCTTTCGCTGCTGGGGCTCGGCGTGGGCGCCATCACCATTCCGCCGCGGCTGTTTGCCGAACTGCTCGACCATTCCGCGACACTGTCCGCCGAGCGCGGCTTCCTGGCCGATGCGCGCACCTTGCCCTGACCGACGACACCGAATCCCGACCCACACACCATGCGCATTGCACTCACGGGCGAAGCCCTGATCGATTTCACCGCCGGCGAGGCGGGCACCCTGGCATTCCTGGGCCATGAAGGCGGCTCGCCGCTGAACACCGCCGTGGCCTGCGCGCGGCTCGGGCAGCCGACCGGCTTTCTCACGCAGCTGTCGACCGACCTGTTCGGCGAACGGCTGATGGGCTTCCTGCAGAAGAACGGCGTGGACACCAGCTTCATCCTGCGCAGCGGCGCGCCGTCGACGCTGGCCTTCGTCGAGCGCACGCCGCAGACCAACCGCTACGCCTTCTACACGCAGGGCAGCGCCGACGCCACCTGGGCGCCCGAGCCGCTGCCGCAGCTGCCGCCGGAGTGCCGCTTCCTGCACTTCGGGTCGATCTCGCTGCTGCAGGACCCGGCCGCCACGCGCATCGCCGACCTCGTCGCCGCGAACCGGGGGCAGCGCGTGGTCGTGTTCGACCCCAACGTGCGGCCCAGCCTGATCACCGACATGGCCGCCTACCGCAAGCGCGTGGCCGGCTGGTTCGGCATGGCCGACCTGGTCAAGCTGAGCGACGAGGACGCGGCGCTGCTCGCGCCCGGCCAGCCGGTGGACGCGCTGGCCGCCGACTGCCTCGCGGCCGGCGCGCGCGCGGTGATCGTCACGCGCGGCGGCGACGGCGCCACGCTCTGGCGCGCGGGTCGCGCGCCGGTCACGGTGGCCGCGCCGCGCGTCGAGGTGGTCGACACCATCGGCGCGGGCGACACCTTCACGGCGGGGCTGTCGGTCTCGCTGCTGGCGCACGGCGTCGAGCGGCCGGAGCAGCTCGGCGAGCTGGGCGACGACGCATGGCGCGAGGTGATGGCCTTCGCCGCCACCGCCGCCGCCCTCAACTGCACCCGCGAGGGTGCCGATCCACCCACGCTGGAGGCGGTTCACGCCGCGCTGGCGAAGGAAGAAAATACGGCTGTTGCTTCCCGGTCCTGAACCGTGCCGCCATGACGACGTCCACACGCAAACGCTCGGTCCCCCGCCAGCGCCAACCCGAGCTGGAACGCGACTTCGCGCGCTCCCCCTCGCTGGGCTACGAGGCGCCCGAAGAAACCGGCCTGGTGCGCTGCCTGGCGCACGGCTTCCCCAGCCCGCTGGTGCGATGGCACTTCCATGAAGACTACGAGCTGCACCTGATCACCGAGACATCGGGCAAGGCCTTCATCGGCGACTGGATCGGGCCGTTCCAGCCCGGGCACCTGGTGCTGTGCGGGCCGCGCCTGCCGCACAACTGGATCTCGCTGGACGTGCCCGAAGGCGGCGCGGCGGGGCGCGACCGGGTGATCCAGTTCCGCCACGAACCCATCGAGAGCGCGGCCGCCGGCATTCCGGAACTGCGCGAGGTGATGCAGCTGCTGGAGCGCGCGCGCCACGGCATCGAGTTCTTCGGCATGTCGCAGCAGGCACAGGCGCACTGGGACCGCATCAAGGCCGCGCGCGGCGTGCGGCGCCTGGGCCTGTTCCTCGACTTCATGGCCGATCTCTCCCAATGCACCGACTATCGGCTGCTGTCGAGCGTGCAGATGCAGGGCGCGCAGGGCGCGGACGGCGACGCGCAGGTCGACCAGATCAACGGCATCGTCAACCGCATCACCAACAACATGGCGGACCCGATCTCGATGTCCGACGTGGCGGCCGAACTGGGCATGAGCGAAAGCCGCTTCAGCCGCTTCTTCAGGCGCTCCACCGGCAACAGCTTCACCGACTTCGTCAACCGCGTGCGCATCAACAGCGCCTGCCACCTGCTGATGCAGACCGACCACTACGTGACCGACATCTGCTACCAGGTGGGTTTCAACAACGTGGCCAACTTCAACCGGCGCTTTCTCGAGATCAAGGGCATGACGCCCAGCGAATTCCGCCGCCAGGCCGACACGCGCTTCGGCGGCGGCATCTCTTCCTAAGCTTGCCACCAAGCACGAAACCAGGGGGTCATCTTGTATCTTGGACTCGACCTCGGCACGTCCGAGCTCAAGGCGCTGCTGCTCGCCGACGATCACCGCATCGTGGGCGTGGCGCGCGCGCCGCTCACGGTCCAGAGGCCGCATCCGCTGTGGTCGGAGCAGGCGCCGGCCCAGTGGTGGCAGGCGCTCGAGCAGGTCATGGCGCAGTTGCGAGAGGCGCACGGCGAGGCGTTGTCGGCGGTGCGCGCCATCGGCCTGTCGGGGCAGATGCACGGCGCCACGCTGCTCGATGCGGCCGGCGAGGTGCTGCGGCCCGCGATCCTGTGGAACGACGGCCGCAGCGGCGCGCAGTGCGAAGCGCTCACGCGCGCCGTGCCGCGGCTCGGCGACATCGCGGGCAACCTCGCGATGCCGGGCTTCACCGCGCCCAAGCTGCTGTGGGTGCGCGAGCATGAGCCCGAACTCTTTGCCCGCGTGGCGCGCGTGCTGCTGCCGAAGGACTGGCTGCGCTTCATGCTCAGCGGCGAGGCGGTCAGCGAGATGTCCGACGCGGCCGGCACGCTGTGGCTCGACGTGGGTGCGCGCGACTGGTCCGACGAACTGCTCGCCGCCACCGGGCTGACGCGCGCGCACATGCCGCGGCTGGTCGAAGGCAGCGAGGTTTCGGCGCTGCTCAAGCCCGAACTCGCGGCGCGCTGGGGCATGCCGGGCGGCGTGAAGATCGCGGGCGGTGCCGGCGACAACGCCGCCAGCGCGGTCGGCATGGGGCTGGTCGAGCCGGGGCAGGGCTTCGTTTCGCTGGGTACTTCAGGCGTGGTGTTCGTGTCGACCGACCGCTTCCTGCCGAACCCGGCGCAGGCGATGCACGCCTTCTGCCATGCGCTGCCGAAGCGCTGGCACCAGATGTCGGTGATGCTCTCCGCCGCGAGCGCGGTGAGCTGGGCCGCGAAGGCTTTCAAGTTTGCCGACGAGGCCGCGCTGCTCGAAGCGGCGGCATTGGTGCCGTCGGCGCAACGCGAGCGGTGCCCGCTGTTCCTGCCGTACCTGTCGGGCGAACGCTCGCCGCACAACAACCCCGATGCCCAGGGCGTGCTCTTCGGGCTCACGCATGCACACGGGCCGGCGGAAATCGCCTACGCCGTGGTCGAGGGCGTGAGCTTCGGCCTGCGCGACGGCCTCGACACCCTGCGGCTGCCCGAGGGCGCGCTGGCCCTGGTCGGTGGCGGCGCGCGCAGCGCCTGGTGGTCGCAGCTGCTGGCCGACATCCTCGAAGTGCCGCTCACGCTTGGCGAAGGCGGTGAAGCCGGCGGTGCGCTGGGCGCGGCGCGACTGGCCTGGCTGGCCGATGGCGGCACGCTGGAGGCGGTGTGCACGCCGCCCGCGGTGCGCCAGCGCTTCGAGCCCCGGACCGCCGGCGCCGAAGGCCATCGCGCGCGGCATGCGCGCTTTCGCGCGCTGTATCTGTCGCTGCGCCATAGCTTCCAATTGCTGAGCGCAGGCTGACTCTTCGGGCCTGCCACATCGATCGCGCACAGCGACTGCGCCAAGGTGCGCCCGCTGGCCGCGCCGCACTGCGACATTGGCCGACAGGACGCGTGCGTCCGGTCGCCCAGACTCCGCCTCGCCTGTCACACAAACAACCCATCGCGAGGCGTTTGCAATGTCGAGTCATCTGTCCCTCTGGAGCCTCACGGCGGCCGTGACGGCCGGCGTGCTGCTTCGCCCCTTCAACTGGCCGGAGGCGGTGTGGGCGGTCACGGGCGGCGTGCTGGCGGTGGCGCTGGGCCTGCTGCCGCTGTCGGACGCGCTCACCGCCGTCGGCAAGGGCACTGACGTCTACCTGTTCCTGATCGGCATGATGCTGCTGTCGGAAACGGCACGCCGCCAAGGCCTGTTCGACTGGGTCGCAAGCCATGCGGTCCGGCAGGCGAAGGGCTCGCGCAGCCGCCTGTTCCTGCTGGTCTATCTGGTCGGCGTGGTGGTCACCGCCTTCCTTTCGAACGACGCCGCCGCGGTGGTGCTCACGCCGGCCGTCTTCGCCGCCGCGCGCCAGGCCCGCGCGCCGGCGTTGCCTTATCTGTTCATCTGCGCCTTCGTCGCCAACGCGGCGAGCTTCGTGCTGCCGATCTCCAACCCCGCCAACCTGGTGCTCTACGGCGAGCACATGCCGGCGCTGTGGCCCTGGCTCCTGCATTTCACGCTGCCCTCGGTGCTGGCCATCGGGAGCACTTTCCTGGTGTTGCGCTTCACCCAGCGGCGCGAGCTGGCGGGCGGCTGCGAGGTACCGTCGCGGATGGCGCCGCTATCGAGCGGAGGGCGCACCGCGCTGGCCGGCCTGATCGCCACCGCCGTGGTGCTGATGGCCGTATCGGCCATGGACTGGTCGCTCGGCCTGCCGACCTGCGTGATGGGCGTGCTCACCGCTGCCGTGGTGCTGCTGCGTGACCGTTCCAGTCCGCTGCCGCTGCTGCGCGAGGTGTCCTGGACGGTGCTGCCGCTGGTGGCGGGCCTGTTCGTGCTGGTCGAGGCGATCTCCAGGACCGGGCTGACCGAGCGGCTGGCGCAGTGGCTCATGGCGGGCGCGCAGCACGGCGAACGCGCCACGGGGGCCATCGCCGGGACGCTGCTGGCCTTCGGCTCGAACCTGGTCAACAACCTGCCGGCCGGCCTGCTGGCCAGCACCATGGTGCAGCAGGCCCACCCGCCCGCCTCCATCGTCGATGCGCTGCTGATCGGTGTCGATCTCGGCCCCAATCTCTCGATCACCGGTTCGCTCGCCACCATCCTCTGGCTCATCGCGATTCGCCGCGAAGGCGAGGACGTGGGCTTCGTGCGCTTCCTGAAGGTCGGCGTGCTCGTGATGCCGCCGGCCCTGTGCCTGGCGCTGGGCGCACGGCTGTTGACGGCTTGAGTTTTTCAAGGAGACCTCACCATGTCCACCTCGACTCTCGCCGCACCCGGCGCACCATCCGGCGCACCCCCCGGCGTCGGCAACCCCGGCAACGATGGCGATGCCGACCGCAAGCGCGCCACGCGCGCGCTGTGCTCGCTCAACTTCTTCATGGCCGACATGCAGGCCGGCATCGGGCCGTTCCTCGGCGTGTTCCTGCAGCAGCGCGGCTGGCAGACCGGCGCCATCGGCTCGGTGATGACCGCCGGCGGCATCGCCGGGATGCTGATGACGGTGCCGGCAGGCGCCTTCATCGACAGCACCACGCGCAAGCGGCTGGTCGTCGTCGTCACCGGCATCTGCACCGTGCTGGCTTCGTTCCTGATCCTGTGGTCGCAGGCCTGGATCGTCGTCACCACCAGCCAGATCGCCACGGCGATCGCCGGTGCGGCCATCGGTCCGGCAGTCGCCGGCATGACGCTGGGCATCGTGCGCCAGCGCGGCTTCAATGCGCAGAACGGCCGCAACCAGGCCTGGAACCACGCCGGCAACATGATCGGCGCCGGCCTGTCGGGCTGGCTCGGCTACAGGTACGGCATGCCGGCCATCTTCTTCCTCGCGGCGGCCTTCGGCGTGTTCGCGATCGCGTCGGTGCTGGCGATTCCCGGGCGCGTGATCGACCATCGCGCGGCGCGCGGCCTGGAAGACGAGGAGGGCGACAGGAAGGACGGCGAACCCGGGCAGGCCCAGGGCTTTCGCACGCTGCTGCACAACCGGCCGATGCTCATCCTGGCCGCCGCGCTGGCCTGCTTCCACCTCGGCAACGGCGCGATGCTGCCGCTCTACGGCCTGGCCGTGGTCGGTGCCGGGAAGGGCGATCCGGCCGCCTTCACGGCGCTCACCGTGGTGGTCGCGCAGGGCGTGATGATCGTCACCGCGCTGATCGCGATGCGCATGGCGGCCGGGCGCGGCTACTGGCTGGTGATGCTGGTCTCCTTCATTGCGCTGCCGGTGCGCGGCCTGCTGGCCGGCAGCTTCATCGAGTCGTGGGGTGTGTGGCCGGTGCAGGCGCTCGACGGCATCGGCGCCGGGCTGCAGAGCGTGGCGGTGCCGGGGCTGGTGGCCTGCCTGCTCAACGGCACCGGCCGCGTCAACGTCGGCCAGGGCGCGGTGATGACGGTGCAGGGCCTGGGCGCGAGCCTTTCGCCAGCCATCGGCGGCTGGCTGGCCCAGCTCTTCGGCTACCAGCTGGCCTTCTATGTGCTGGGCGGCTTCGCGCTGGTCTCGGTGGCGCTGTGGGTCGGCTTCGGCGCGCTGCTGATGCCGGCCTGTGCGGGCGCGGGCGGCGAGGCGGCTCGCGGTGCCGAACGCAGGAGGGCCGGCGCATGACTTCCTCCATCTACTGGCTCCACGTCGGCGACCTGCACATGGACGAGGCCGACGACTGGGCCGCGCTGCCGCGGCTGCGGCAGATCGTGCAGGAGGCCAACGCACATGCCGCCGATGCCGCCTTCGTCTACCTGCCGGGCGACAACGCCAACCACGCCATCGCAGCGCAGTACGCGGCGATCGTGCAGGCGCTGAGCCCGCTGACGCTGCCCTGGCGGGCGATCCCCGGTGATCACGACTTCGAGGGCGGCAGCCTGGCGACCTACGAGGCTTCCTTCGCGCCGGCGCAGCGGCCGGAGTGCGAAGTCTTCGGCGGTCATCGCTGCATCTTTCTGGATGTGGTGAGCGCGGGCCAGGGCGGCCCCGACTTCCGGCTCAGCGCGCACCACCTGCATCGGGCCACCCGCGAACTCGCGCGGGCGCAGGCCGAAGGGCAGACGCCGCTGGTATTCATGCACACCTTTCCGGGCGACATGGCGGACGGTGGCGAGCAACTGGCGCGCCTGTTCGCCGATGCCCGGGTCGCTTTCGTCGATACCGGCCACACGCACTACAACGAGCTGCTCAACGACGGCTGGGTGGTCTACGGCGCCACGCGCTCCACCGCGCAGATCGAGGAGGACGACGGCCGGCCGGGCTTCTCGCTCGTGTGCGTGCACGACTCGGTGCCGAGCGTGCGGTTCCGCCGCATCGGCCAACCCTGGCCGCACGTGCAGATCGTGAGCCCCTGCGATGTGCGCCTGCTCACCCGCGTGACCGACCCGCGCCAGGTGCCGCGGCCCGGCACGCTGCAGGTCGTGGCACGGCGCATCGGCCACGCCACGGCGCCGATGGAGGTGTCCTTGGACGCGGGCGCACCGTCTCCCATGCAGGACGCGGGCGCCGGCCTCTGGCAGGCCAGCCTGGAGGGTGTCGGTGCCGGCCTGCACCGAGTCGTCGTCGCATGCGGCGAGGCGCGTGACAGCGTCGAGGTGCTGGTCAGGCCGGTGGACGACCTGCCCCGGCGCCACCAGCTGGTCGCGCCGGGCCATGCTTGCCACACCATCGGAGCCTGGGCGCCCGCGGGCATGGACGGCACGCAGCGCGGACCCAACCGCAACGGCGGCGGCTGGTAGGCGGGCGCGCGGCCCCGCGGGCAAAAAAAAAGAGCCGGGCATGCCCGGCTCTTCTTGTTGCTCGACGGATCGAGCGGCTCGGCCGGGAAAGTGTTCCCGGCCTTCGGGCTTACATGCCCATGCCGCCCATGCCGCCCATGCCACCCATGTCGGGCATGCCGCCGCCGGCAGGAGCGTCGTCCTTCGGAGCGTCAGCCACCATGGCTTCGGTCGTCAGCAGCAGCGAGGACACCGAAGCGGCGTTCTGCAGTGCGGTGCGGGTGACCTTCGTCGGGTCCAGGATGCCCAGCTCGAGCATGTCGCCGTACGTGTCGTTGGCGGCATTGAAGCCGTAGTTGCCCTTGCCGGCCAGAACCGCGTTCACCACCACCGAGGCTTCGCCGCCGGCGTTGTTCACGATTTCGCGCAGGGGGGCTTCGATGGCCTTCAGCACCAGCTTGATGCCGGCGTCCTGGTCGGCGTTGTCGCCCTTGACGCGGTCGCCCACGGCTTGCTTGGCACGCAGCAGAGCCACGCCGCCACCAGCAACCACGCCTTCTTCCACTGCGGCGCGGGTAGCGTGCAGGGCGTCTTCGACGCGAGCCTTCTTTTCCTTCATTTCGACTTCGGTGGCGGCGCCGACCTTGATCACGGCAACACCGCCGGCCAGCTTGGCCACGCGCTCTTGCAGCTTTTCACGGTCGTAGTCGCTCGTGGCTTCTTCGATCTGCACGCGCACTTGCTTCACGCGGGCTTCGATGTCGGCAGCAGCGCCGGCGCCGTCGATGATGATGGTGTTTTCCTTGCCCACTTCGATGCGCTTGGCCTGGCCCAGGTCGGCCAGCGTCACCTTTTCGAGCGTCAGGCCCACTTCTTCAGCGATGACCTTGCCGCCCGTCAGGATGGCGATGTCTTCCAGCATGGCCTTGCGGCGGTCGCCGAAGCCAGGAGCCTTGACGGCCACGACCTTCAGGATGCCGCGGATCGTGTTCACGACCAGCGTAGCCAGGGCTTCGCCTTCGACTTCTTCGGCAATGATCAGCAGCGGACGGCCGGCCTTGGCGACTTGTTCCAGCGTGGGGAGCAGGTCACGGATGTTGCTGATCTTCTTGTCGAACAGCAGCACGAAGGGGTTGTCCAACAGCGCCGATTGCTTCTCGGGGTTGTTGATGAAGTAGGGCGACAGGTAGCCGCGGTCGAACTGCATGCCTTCGACGACGTCCAGTTCGCTTTCGAGCGACTTGCCGTCTTCGACGGTGATCACGCCTTCCTTGCCGACCTTGTCCATCGCGTCGGCGATGAGCTTGCCGATGGTTTCGTCGCTGTTGGCCGAGATCGAGCCGACTTGAGCGATTTCCTTCGACGTGGTGGTGGGCTTCGAAGCCTTCTTCAGCTCTTCGACCAGGGCCGTCACGGCCTTGTCGATGCCGCGCTTCAGGTCCATCGGGTTGATGCCTGCGGCCACGTACTTGAAGCCTTCGCGAACGATGGCTTGAGCCAGCACGGTAGCGGTCGTGGTGCCGTCACCAGCGTTGTCGCTGGTCTTGGAGGCCACTTCCTTCACGAGCTGGGCGCCCATGTTCTGCAGCTTGTCCTTGAGTTCGATTTCCTTGGCGACCGACACACCGTCCTTGGTGACGGTGGGGGCGCCGAACGAGCGCTCGAGCACCACGTTGCGGCCCTTGGGGCCCAGGGTGACCTTGACTGCGTTGGCCAGGATGTTCACACCCTCGACCATGCGTGCGCGGGCTTCACCGCCGAAGACTACGTCTTTTGCTGCCATGTTTTATTACTCCGAATGGGATGTTTGAATTACTTCTCGACGACCGCGAACAGGTCGTCTTCCTTCATGACCAGCAGTTCGTCGCCGCCGACCTTGACGGTCTGGCCGCTGTACTTGCCGAACAGGACGCGGTCGCCGACCTTGACGGTCAGTGCGGCCAGCTCGCCCTTGTCGTTGCGCTTGCCCGGGCCCACGGCCAGGACTTCGCCCTGATCGGGCTTCTCGGCGGCTGCGTCGGGGATGACGATGCCGGAGGCGGTCTTGGTTTCGCTGTCAACACGCTTGACGATCACGCGATCGGCCAAAGGACGAAGTTTCATTGCATCTCCTGGATGTATGGATAAGAAACGGGTTTGTGGTCGGGCGCCGGACCGGAGGCCGGCAGCCCATCGACTGGAAGCGAGGGCTGTTAGCACTCGTCAGCAGCGAGTGCTAATCATAAGGGCAATCGATGACGTTTCAAGGGCAGTGTGCGTGCCAGCTGGTTGGAAGGCATCCGGCGAAAGCGTACAATTGAGAACTATTCGTATTAATAACCGAGCGAAGCCATCGCGGCTGCGCGGAGATCCCACCCATGCCGGCCGGCGAGTTCGCGTTAGTTCAGCACGAGGTGCAAACGCTCTACAGCAACCATCACGGATGGCTGCACGCCTGGCTGCGCAAGAAGCTGGGCTGCTCGCACAACGCCGCCGACCTGGCGCACGACACCTTCGTGCGGCTGCTGAGCAGGAGGGAGCCCGTTGCCGCGGCTGAACCGCGCGCCTACCTGGCCACCATCGCGCACGGGCTGGTCGTCGACTTCCACCGGCGCCGGGCACTGGAGCGTGCCTACCTCGACACCCTCGCCGCGCTGCCCGAACCCCAATTGCCGTCGCTCGAAGCGCGGGCCATCGTGCTCGAGGCGCTGGTGGCCATCGACGCCATGCTCGACGGCATGAAGCCGCCGGTGCGGCAGGCCTTCATGCTGTCGCAGCTCGACGGACTCACCTATGCGGAAATCGCCGCCCGCCTGGGCGTGACGGTGCGCACGGTCAACAACTACATGCTCAAGGCGCTCGAGCATTGCTACATGCTCGCGCCGTGATGATGAAGTCCGGCTTCGAGCTGACGCCCGACGGCATCGGCGCGCCCTCGCGCAGCGAAGCCGAGGTCCGCAAGGAGGCCATCGCCTGGTACGCCCGGCTGTGCTCCGGCGATGCCACCGAGGCCGACCGCGAGAACTGGCGCCGTTGGCATCGCGCTCACCCCGACCACCAGCGCGCCTGGCAGCGCTTCGAGGCCATGCAGGCGACGTTCAAGCGCGTGCCGGCGCACGTGGCGGCCTCCACGCTGCGGGCTGCGCATGCCGACCGGCGCCGGGTGCTGCGCGGCATTGCCGTGCTGGCGGGCGGTGGTTCGCTGGCATACGTGTCGTGGCAGGTGGCCGGCACCGACGGCGGCTGGCGCGCCTGGCTGGCCGACTACCGCACGGGCACCGGCGAGCAGCGTTCCGTCACGCTGGCCGACGGCTCGCTGCTGAAGCTCAACACCCGCACGTCGGTGGATGTGTCCATCGACGCCGCGCACAGGCTCGTCACCCTGCGCGAAGGCGAGATCCTGGCCGAGACGGCAAGGCACCGCGGCTTGCCGGGTGCGGCGCGCATCGACAGCCGCCCCTTCCTGGTCGCGACGCCGCATGGCCGCATCCTCGCGCTGGGTACGCGCTTCACGGTGCGCAGCGACGGCGCGCGCACGGTGGTGAGCGTGCTCGAAGACGCCGTCGAGGTCCGCGCCTCGCACGCGCCCGGCAACGTGGTGCGGCTGGAGGCCGGGCAGCAGGTGGCCTTCACCGGCGACAGCGTCGATGCGCCGCAGCCGGCCGATCCCGCATCGGCCGATTGGGAGCACGGCAGCCTCGTCGTCAACGACTGGCGGCTGGGCGACGTGGTGGCCGAGCTTGCGCGCTACCACCGCGGCCGGCTGGCCTGCGACCCCGCCGTCGCGGACATCCGGGTGTCGGGCGCCTTTCCGGTCATGGACACCGGCAAGGCGCTGGCTGTCATCGTGCGGGCGTTTCCGGTGCGCGTGAGCGGCCTCACGCGCTATTGGGTGTCGCTGGTGCCTGCCTGATTCCGCATGCGGCCATGCGCTTCGGCGCATTTGCATTTTCTTGGCCGCCGCCTTTCATGTTTTTCGATTTCGTTCGGCCTACCCATTGAGAACCATGAATCCGCAATCAATGCCGAAGGAATTCCGAAGAATGCACGCGCACCCCTCATCACCCAACCCCGTCCGCAAGGCGCTGCTGTGCCTGTTCGCCGCGACGATGGCCCTGCCGATCGCGGCCGTGGCCGCCGACACCGCCGACGGCGCCCGCGCGCAGAACCAGGCGGCCCGCAGCTACCGCATCGACGCCGGCCCGCTGGCCACGGTGCTCGGGCGCTTTGCCGCGGCGTCGGGCGTGGCGCTGTCCTTCGACCCCGCGAGCACGCGGGCGCTGAACTCCGCCGGCCTGCAAGGCAGCTACACGGTGCGCGCGGGCTTTGCGGCGCTGCTCTCGGGCACCGGGCTGGAGGCGGTGGAAGGCGGGGCGGGTGAATTCACGCTGCGCAAGAGCGCCGCGGCGCCCGAGGCATCGGCGGGCGAATCGGGCGAGGCCGACGGCACGCTGCCGGCGGTGCGCGTGGTGGCCCGCGCGGCGCCGGCACCCGCCGACGCGGACGACCGCTACCAGCCCACGCCCGACGCCTCCACGTTGCGGACCACCGCGCCGGTGCTGGAGATTCCGCAGGTGGTGAACGTGGTGCCCGCGCAGGTCATCCGCGACCAGCGTCCGCGCAACATCGACGACGCGCTCACCAACGTCAGCGGCATCAACCAGGGCAACACCCTGGCCGGCACGCAGGACACCATCATGAAGCGCGGCTTCGGCGGCAACCGCGACGGCTCGATCATGCACAACGGCATGCCGCTGGTGCAGGGCCGCGGCATGAACGCGGCGGCCGAGAGCGTCGAAGTGCTCAAGGGCCCGTCGTCGCAGCTCTACGGCCTGATGGACCCGGGCGGCGTGATCAACGTGGTGAGCAAGAAGCCGCAACTGCGGCAGCGCACGAGCCTGTCGCTGCTGGGCTCGGGCTACGCGGGCGGGCGCGACGGCGGCGGCGCCACGCTGGACACCACCGGCCCCATCGGCGAGAACGGGCTGGCCTACCGGCTGATCGTCGACCATGTGGACGAGGACTACTGGCGCAACTTCGGCAAGCACCGCGAGACGCTGGTGGCGCCGTCGCTGGCCTGGTACGGCGACGACACCCAGGCCGTGCTCTGGTACGAGTACCGCAGGTACGTCACGCCCTTCGACCGCGGCACCGCGCTCGACCCGCGCACCCAGCGCCCGCTGGCGCTGCCCAGGACGCAGCGCCTGGACGAGCCCTTCAACGAGATGCGCGGCGAGACGCACCTGGGCCAGCTCTCGGTCGACCACCAGTTCGGCGGCGGCTGGGCCGGCCACCTGAACCTCAGCTACAACCAGGAAACCTACGACGCCAACCAGTTGCGGGTGAACGGCATCAACACCACGCGCGGCACGCTCGCGCGCAGCAACGACGCCACCCACGGCGCGCTGAGCACCGACAGCTACGCCACCGCGTATGTCGACGGCACCGTCGAGCTGGGCGGCATGCGCCACGACCTGCAGTTCGGCTGGGACGCCGAGTACCGCAGGATCTACCGCGCCGACCTGCTGCGCCAGGCCGCCAGGAGCACCTTCAGCTACCTGTTGCCGGTGTACGGCCTCGAGGCGCCGTCGAGCACCGTGTCGGCGAGCGACAGCGACCAGACCGACAGGCTGCACAACCAGTCGCTGTTCTTCCAGGACTCCATTCACCTGAACGACCGCTGGATCGCGGTGGCCGCGCTGCGCTACCAGGCGTGGTCGCAGCTTGCGGGGCGCGGGCGGCCCTTCAAGGTCAACACCGACACCTACGGCTCCAAGCTGCTGCCGCGCCTGGGGCTGATCTACAAGTGGACCGATACCGTGTCGTTCTACGGCAGCTACACCCAGTCGCTCAAGCCGGCGTCGACCATCGCGCCGCTGTCGAGCGGCTACGTGCTCGATGCTTCGGTGAAGCCCGAGGAAGCCAAGTCGTGGGAGCTCGGCGCCAAGTTCGACATGCCCGGCGGCGTGACCGGCACCGTGGCGCTGTTCGACATCCACAAGCGCAACGTGCTGGTCTCGCAGTTCAACGACGTGACCAAGCTCACCGACTGGCGCACCTCGGGCGCGGCCCGTTCGCGCGGCCTCGAAGTGGACGTTGCGGGCCAGCTGAGCAAGAACTGGAGCGCGATCGCGAGCTACGCCTACATCGACGCCAAGACCACGGAAGACCCGCTGTACGCCGGCAACCGGCTCTGGAACGTGGCGCGGCAGACCGCGTCGCTCTCGGCCGTGTACGACTTCGGCCAGGTGTTCGGCGGCGAAGGAAGGCTGCGCATGGGCGCCGGCGCGCACTACGTCGGCAAGCGCGCGGGCGACTCGGCCAACAGCTTCGTGCTGCCGGGCTACACCACGGTCGATGCCTTCGCCACCTACGACACGCGCCTGTATGGCAAGAAGGTCAAGTTCCAGTTGAACGTGAAGAACCTGTTCGACAAGACCTACTACCCGTCGGCAGCGAACACCTATTTCATCTCGATGGGCGATGCGCGCCAAGTCTCGTTCCTCACGACCTTCGAGTTCTAGATGAAGCCGCTCATTCACATCACCCGCCGCGTGGCCGTCGTTCTTCTGATGGCGTGCGGCCTCTCGACGGCAGACGCAAGCGCCGCCGAGTTGCCGGGGCAGGGCCGCAAGGTCGTGCTGCTGGTGCAGCGCGACGGCCCCAGCCTTCCGGCCGACGAGAAGGTCAAGGCACACCTCGAGTCGCGCGGCTTTGCCGTGACGCTGCAGGACCAGTCGGCCGCGCCGTCGGTGGCGGCCGGCGCGGACCTCGTCGTGATCTCGTCCACCGTCGCCGCCAAGGACGTGAGCGGCGCCTGGCGCCAACTGCCGGTGCCGCTGCTCACCTGGGAGAATGACCTGCTCGACGACCTGGCCATGACCGGCAAGCGGCATGACACGGACTTCGGCGAAGCCGCCAAGGAGCGCTACCTGTGGCTGGTCAATGCGCCGCATCCCATGTCGGCGGGCTTGCCGGCCGGCGTGACGAACGTCTACGCCAGGCAGGGCGGCATGAGCTGGGGCAAGCCGGGCCTGGGCGCCACCACCATCGCCACGCTGTACGGCCAGCCAGAGAAGGCGGCCATCTTCGGCTATGAGAAGGGCGCCACCATGGACTACGAGTCGCTCGCGCCGGCGCGCCGCGTGATGTTCTTCCTCGGCAACGAGACCTTCACCAACCTTTCGCCCGCGGGCCGGATGCTGTTCGACGCGGCCGTCGACTGGACCGCCGGCATCCGCTGAAAACAAAGAATCGATGAAATTCCCCGCGCTGCGCCAGCTCTGGTTCCAGTTGCACTGGCTGATCGGCATCACGGCCGGCACGGTGCTGATCGTCATCGGCCTGAGCGGCGCGGTGCTGTCGTTCCGCGAGGAAATCATCGATGCACTCAACCCGCACGGGCGCCACGTGCCGGCGCAGGCCGTGCCCGTGCTCACGCCGGCGCAACTGCTCGCGGCGGCACGGCAGGCGTGGCCCGGGCGCCAGGTCGGAACGCTCGCGCTGTTCGCCGAGCCGGGCGCGGCCGCGCGGGTGATCTTCGCGCCGCCGCCGGGTGAGCGGCGCGGTGAAACCGTCTACCTCGACCCCTACGCGGGCACTGCGCTGCCGCCGCTCGCGGGCGCCGGCTTCTTCGAATGGGTCGAGTCGCTGCATCGCTGGCTGCTGCTGCCGCGCGAGCCCGGGCGGGTGGTGGCCGGCGTGCTGGCGATGGGCCTGCTGCTGCTGTCGCTCTCGGGCCTCTATCTGCGATGGCCGCGCCGCCCGCTCGACTGGCGCGCGTGGCTCACTTTCGATCCGGCGCTCAAGGGGCGCTCTTTTCTGTGGGGCCTGCATTCGGTGATGGGCACCTGCGCGCTGCTGATGTACATCGTGTTCACCACCAGCGGGCTGTACTGGGCCTTCGACGCGGTGCGCGACCGTGTCGATGCGATGGCCGGCCATCCCCGCGTGGCCGCGCAGCAGGCGCGCACCGCGCCGCGCATGCGCAACGTGGCGCGCGACGATGCCGCCGCGGTGGATGTCGCGCCCGCCTGGGCTGTCTTCGAGCAGAAGGCGCGCGAGACCGGCGGCTGGAGCGAGGTCATCCTGCGCGTGCCCTCGGGCGCCGCGCCGTCGGTGCTGTTCACCTGGCTCGACACGGCGCCCGCCCACGAACGCGCGCGCAACCGCATGACGGTGCGGCTGCCGGGCGGCGAGGTGACGCAGGACGAGCGCCATGCCGGCAAGACGGCGGGCGGGCGATTCCTGGCGGCGATCTATCCGCTTCACATGGGCACCTACTTCGGCATGCCGGGGCGCATCGCGATGCTGCTGGCGGCGCTGATGCTGCCGGTGTTTTCCATCACCGGCTGGCTGCTGTACCTCGACCGGCGCCGCAAGAAGCGCGCGGTGCGGGCCGAGCGCGCGGCGCTGGAAGCGGCGGTGCGGCCGGCCGGCGGCATGGCGCCTGCGTCGGAACGCGTGCTGGTGGCCTTCGCGAGCCAGTCGGGCACGGCCGAGGGCCTTGCCATGCGCAGCGCCGCCGCGCTCGAGGGCGCGGGGCTGCCGGTGACCGTGGCGTCGCTGGCGCGTCTGGACCCCGAGCAGTTGCGGCACCACCGGCACGTGCTGATCGTCGCCAGCAGCTTCGGCGAGGGCGGCCCGCCCGATGCCGCGCGCCGGTTCGCGCAGCGGCTTGCGCAGGTCGGCGGCGAGGCGCTGTCGCACCTGCGCTACGGCCTGCTGGCGCTGGGCGACCGGCACTACGCGCGCTTCTGCGGCTTCGGACACACGCTGGACCATGCGCTGGTCGCGGCCGGTGCGCAGTCGCTGTTTCCGATGGTCGAGGTCGACAACGGCGACGCCAGTGCGCTGGCCGTGTGGCGGCGGCACCTGGGCGCGATGCCCGGGGCCCGGGGCGGCGCGATGCCCGATGCGCTCGGCGCCGTGCCCGAGGAGCAGCTTTTCGGCGCATGGACGCTGTGCGCGCGCCGCCTGCTCAACCCGCGCAGCCTGGGGCATCCGCTTTGCGAGATCGAACTGACGCCTTCGGTGCAGGGCGAACTGCCTTCATGGCGACCGGGCGCACTGGCCGAACTGCGGCCGCGCCATGCGCCGGAAACGGTGGCTGCCCTGCTGCGCTCGGCATCGCTGGACGGCGATGCGCAGGTGCGGTTCGAAGGCCGCACCCTCATGCTGCGCGAGGCCCTGGCATGCAGCGCGATGCCGGCGCCGGAAGCGCTGTCGCAGGTTTCAGACGCCCAGGCGCTGGCCGATGCGCTCGTGCCGCTGGCGCCGCGTCGCTACTCGATTGCCTCGGTGCCGGCAGAAGGGCGCATCCGGCTGCTGGTGCGGCAGGCGCGCCATGAGTCGGGCCTGGGGCTCGCCTCGGGCTGGCTCACGGTGCATGCGATGCCGTCGGCACAAGTGGAATTGCGCCTGCTGGCCAACCCCGGCTTCGAACCCGTGGCGGACGAGCGGCCTTGCATCTTCATCGGCAACGGTTCGGGCTATGCGGGGTTGCGCGGACACCTGTGCGAGCGCGTGGCGCAGGGGTTTCATCGCAACTGGCTGCTGTTCGGCGAACGCCAGAGCGCGTGCGATGCCTTCTTCATGGACGAACTCACGCGGTGGCGCGAGCAGGGTGCTCTTGCCCGCATCGACCTGGCGTTCTCGCGCGACCAGCCCGAGCGCATCTACGTGCAGGACCGGCTGCGCGACGCAGCGCCCGAACTGCAGCGCTGGATCGGCGACGGCGCCGTGGTCTTCGTGTGCGGCAGCCTGCACGGCATGGCGGCCGGCGTGGATGCCGTGCTCGAGGAAGTGCTGGGGCGCTCCGCGCTGGAAGACCTCATCGCGCAAGGGCGCTATCGGCGGGACGTTTACTAGGCGACGAGAGCGAAGCATCCGTGAAGTGAATCCCTAAAAAGTCCTTAAAGCCGTCCCGTCAGGATCCACGTCGCAGGCAGCGGCGTGTTCTGTTTCGCGGTCCAACCACGCATACGGAACGGCAGCGCTCGCCAGGAGCACTGGATTTTTCAACCGAGGATCTTCATGACCAAGCCAAGCCGCCTTTCGAGCCCGGGCAGGAAGCGCCACGCGCGCGCATCTTTCACATTCTTCGCGATGAGCGCTGCCTGCGCCGCCGGTCTTTCGCCGGCATGGGCGCAGATTCAGATCGCGGAAGACACCGCGGGCGAGGTGGCCTCGCCGCAATGGGGGGTTGGCATCGGCGCGATCATGGAGCGCAAGCCCTATCGCGATTTCAAGGACAAGACCCTGGCCATCCCTTTCGTGGCTTACGAGAACAGCTGGATAAGCGTGGGCCCCCCGGGCATCGAAGTGAAGTTGCCGTCCGCGGGGCCTGTGCTGCTGCGTCTGCGTGCACGCTACGCCAGCGACGGCTACGAGTCCAAGGATTCGCCCTACCTCGCCGGCATGGACAAGCGCAAGGGCAGCATCTGGCTGGGCGGGGCGGCCATCTGGCGCACCGACATCGCAAACCTCTCGGCCGAATTGCTGGCCGATGGTTCGGGCAACAGCAAGGGCACGAGGTTCGCGGTGCAGCTGGACCGGCGCTTTTCCGCGGGTTCCTTCGGCTTCACGCCGCGCGTGGCGCTGCAGCGGGTCGACCGCAGATACGTCGACTATTACTACGGTGTGAAGACTGCCGAGGTCCGCCGCGGCCGCGCCCAATATGCCGGCAAGGCCACCGCCAATGTCGAAGCAGGCCTGCGCGTGGACTATGCGTTGGGGCCGCAGCACCAAGTCTTCCTGGACCTGGGTACGACCCGATTCGGCAGCGGCATCAAGAGCAGTCCCCTGGTCGGTCGCGCGAACCAGGCCGGCGTGCGACTCGGATACGTCTACGGGTTCTGAACGTCGGCGCCCGCCGTTGCGGCAGGGAACACGATCCGGACGGCAAAGCCGCGCCCGTCCAGTCCGTTCCCGGTTTCGATCGTCGCGTGATGCGACTGCGCGATACCGGCCACCAGTGACAGGCCGATGCCGCTTCCGCGCGCCGAGGTGCCGGCGGCCCGATGGAAGCGCTCGAAGATCGCCTGGCGTTCCGGCGGCGGCACGCCCGGGCCGTCGTCGGCCACGTCGAGATACGCCTTTGGCGCTTGCCCCGGGTCGGCGTCCCGCTGGTAGCCGCAGCCGACCCTGACGCGGCCGCCCTTCGAGGTGTAGCGCAGCGCGTTGTCGATCAGGTTGCGCAGCAGGATGCCTATTTCGTCGACGTTGCAGCGGATGGTGCACCTGCCTATTTCGAGGAGCAAGGAGCGCTCGTGCTGCAGCGCATGCGTGTCGAAGTCGCGCGCGACGTGCAGGACGAGATCGCCGAGATCCTCCGGCGTGTGCTGCGGCGCATTGGCACCGGCATTCAGGCGCGCCAGGTCGAGCAACTGCTCCGACAGCCGCGAACTGCTCTGCGCGACGCGAAGAAGCTTGGTCAGTGCCAGGTCCTTGTCTGCCACGGTGTTCGCGCGCAGCGCGATCTGCGCCTGTGCCTGCAGCGCGGCCAGCGGCGTGCGCAGTTCGTGTGCGGCATCGCCGATGAAACGGCGCTCGCCTTCGATCGATTCGGCAAGCTGCAGCAGCAGATGATTGAACGACGCCACCAGCGGATGGAGTTCGCGAGGCAAGGCATCCGGCGACAGCGGCGTGAGGTCGAACTTGCGGCGGCCGCGCATCGCGGCCTCCAGCGCCACCACCTGCTTCAGTGAGGTGTGCACGACCATCCACATGAGGGCGCCCACGACCAGCAGCACGAGCGAAGTGCGCACCAGGCCGGTCAGCGCGTCGTTGCGGATTTCGGCGTCCACCACGCTATGGGGATTGCCGACCTGCACATGGACTCGTCCGTCGGCATCCGAGACCGAATAGACGCGCCAGCGCTGGCCCGCAATTTCCGTGGTGGCCGGACCATCCTCGAAGTCGGGCCGCAGGGGAGTCGCCGGTGCGCCCGGCGAGGGCACCGCAAGTTGCCGGCGGTTGATCCAGACCTGGAAGGCCAGCTTCTCGCTGCGCTCCAGCGCCGGATTGCGCAGCCGAAGGGCGGGCCCCGTCACCGTCAGGTCGGCGTCGGCGGGGATCGTGGTGAGCAGCCGGATGGCGATGGTCTTGAGCTTGTCGTCCCAGGTGCTGGTCTTGTTGTGGGCGAGGTATGCGAACAGCAGCGCAAGCGCCCCGACCCAGCACAGCGCGATGGTCGCAGCGATCATTGCGATCATCTGCGCATGCAGCGACTTGGGCTTCACGGCGAACGTTGGCCGACGACGTAGCCGTGGCCATGGACGGTCCGGATCAGGTCGTCGCCGAGCTTGCGACGCAGCTGGTGGATGAAGACGGCGATGGTGTTGCTCTCGACCACGCTGGCGTTTCCGTAGACCGCGTCCTGCAGCTGGTCGCGGGTGACGACGTGGCCGGGGCGCTCGAGCAGGGCGAGCAGCGTGCGGTACTCGTGCGCGCTCAGCGGCACCTCGACTCCGGCCCTGGTGACCATGCGCCGGCTGCGGTCGACCTCGACGTCGCCCCGCGTGAAGACCGGTATCACACGCCCTCGGCTGCGGCGGATGACCGAACGCAAGCGAGCCCACAGCTCGTCGAACTGGAACGGCTTGACCAGGTAGTCGTCGGCGCCTGCATCGAGGCCATGGATGCGCTCGCTGAGCTGGTCGCGCGCCGTAAGGATCAGCACCGGGGTCGGGTCGTAGCGGGTTCTCATCGACCGCAGCACCGTCAGCCCCGAATCGCCGCCGGGCAGTCCCAGGTCCAGCAGCACAGCGGCATAGGCATGATCGATCAGGGCGACGCGGGCGGCGGAGGCGCAGTCGACGCGGTCGATCGACCAGCCGCCTTGCCGGGCGCCGTCGCACACGGCTTCGCCCAGCATGTCGTCGTCTTCCACGAGAAGCAGGTGCATCGAAGGGACAGGATTTCTTGTGACCAGGTGCGGCTGCCCGAATGATGCCCGGGGATTGTTAGTCGCTTTTTAAGATTCGATGCGCGGCACGGCGTCGCCGCGTCACGGCTGCTACAGCTGGTCGGTCGGCACGAACCAGGAGAACAGCAGCAGCTGCAGCCGCGTCAGCATGCTGGAGTCGGGTTCGCTGTCGAGCACTTCGTTGTCGACGTCACCGGTGCCGACCCATTGCACGTTCTGGCCGTCGGGCTTGAGCGTGACGCGGTAGACGCCTTCGATGTCGTCGAGCTGGTAGGCGAAAAGCAGCGCCTGCGTCAGGTCGAAGCTGCGCACGCGCACGCCGAACTCGGTGTTCAGCCGGGCAGAGCGCGGGTCGAGGTTCATCGAGCCGAGCAGCACCCACTGGCGGTCCACCAGCGCCAGCTTGGCGTGCAGGCGGCCGCGGGCCTTCTTCAGCAGGTCGCGGAACTGGCCGCTGCGCCGCAGCTGCTGGGTGCTGACCTCGTACAGGTTCACGCCCAGCTTGAGCATGTCGACGCGGTAGCGGTTGTAGTTGATGTTGACCAGCGGCTCGTCGCTGTCGGCCAGCGAGTTGGTGATGACGGTGATGTTCACGCCGTGCTCGCGGCCCATGCGGATGCGCTCCATGCCCTCGTCGCCCGGAATGAAGTAGGGCGAGATCACCACCACGTTCGACTGCGCCGTGGCCAGCATCTCATGGAAGCGCTGCGCCAGCGATTCGGTGGGATGCGCCATGACGCCCAGCGCCTTGTTCGGGCTGTCGGCGGAGGCGTTGGCCTCGGCGCGCATCCATTTCGCTTCGTCGATGTTGGCGAGCTGGGCGCCCAGGGGCGGGTCGCCGAGCAGGTCGGTGAGGGGCAGGGGGCCGGGCGGCGGGGCGTTGGCGGGGGAGGTGGCGGCCTCGAAGTCGGCTTTCAGCGTCTCGGTCGAGCGGCTGGTGCTGGCGACCCGCTGCAGCGGGTAGACCACGTCGCTGTTCCAGTAGGTGTCGAAGATGGCCGCGGCCTCGGGCACGACCGGGCCGGCCAGCAGCAGTTCGAAGTCGATGAAGTTGGCGCTCTCGCTGCGCAGGAAATATTCGTCGGCGAGGTTGCGTCCGCCCGCGATGGCCATCGCGCCGTCCGCCAGGAACAGCTTGTTGTGCATGCGGTGGTTGAGCCGGCGGAAGTCGGAGAAGAACTCCAGCCAGCGGCCCGACGAATGGTCGCGCGCATTCACGAAGGGGTTGAACAGCCGCACTTCGGCATTGGGTTCGGCGGCCAGTCCGAGCAGCAGGCGGTCCATGCCGGCGGTGTAGAAGTCGTCGAGCAGCAGCCGTACGCGCACGCCGCGCCGCGCGGCATTGCGCAGTTCGCGCAGAAGCAGCCGGCCGGTCTTGTCGTTGCCGAGCTGGTAGGTCTGCACGTCGAGGGAGGACTGGGCCCGCCGCATCAGCTCGAGCCGCGCATCGAGCGCGAACGAGGCCTCGATCAGCGGGCGCATGCTCGTCAGCCCGTCCGGCGGCGTGTTCAGGGCGATGGCCGCGCGGCCGAGCTCCGTGGCCGGCGAGGCGGCGATGGATTTCACCGGCGGCTCGGGCGCGCGCGGCGGCAGGCCGGCGCAGCCGGTCAGTGCAAGGGCAATCAGCCACAGAGCCGGACCGCGCAGCGCGGGAAACAGAAAGGCAATGAGCTTGATGAACATGGGGCCTGCCGACGCATGAGAGGAAGCGTGCGGGCGGGATCGTAGCCTTTCGGCCCTTTTTTGAAGACGCAATTTCGCAACGCAACGCCCTTGCGATCCTGCTGGAAATCGGCCGGCCGAGACTTTTTGACAATTAGAATGAGAATGCTTCTTAATTGTGTCTTGGAGTGGAGAAGGAATGTCTAGATTGGTGGCGCGGCGCAAGGCCGCATCGGTGCTGGTGGGGTGCCTGGCTATTTACACGCAGCACCAGGTGCTGGCCCAGACGGCGAACGCAGCTTCCCTGCCGGAAGTGAGGGTGGACGCGAATGCCGAAGCCGAGACCGCGAAGACGTCGGTGATCGGCTACCGCGCAAAGAATGCGGTCACGGCCACCAAGACCGACACGCCGCTGGCCGAGACGCCGCAGTCGGTGACTGTCGTCACGCGCGACCAGATGGTCGACCAGGGCGCCACCAACCTGCAGGACGCGCTCACCTACGCCGCCGGCGTGCGCTCCGACGCCTACGGCATCGATTCGCGCTCCGACAGCTTCTCGGTGCGCGGCAGCGACCCGTCCGTCTACCTCGACGGGCTGCAGACCTATTCCTCCGGCTGGT
Organism: Variovorax sp. PMC12; assembly: GCF_003019815.1. Taxonomy (NCBI): domain Bacteria; kingdom Pseudomonadati; phylum Pseudomonadota; class Betaproteobacteria; order Burkholderiales; family Comamonadaceae; genus Variovorax; species Variovorax sp. PMC12. The sequence continues at coordinate 2,874,903 of NZ_CP027773.1, read as the reverse complement.
ACACCGCCACGGCGCGGCCCGACCCGTACACGCTGGAGCGCCTCGAAGTGCTGCGCGGGCCGGCCGGCATGCTGTTCGGCGCAGGCACCGCGGGCGGTGTGATCAACATGGTCAGCAAGCTGCCGCAGCAGCAGGCCTACCGCGAGGTGGGCGTGCAGCTCGGCTCCTTCGGACGCAAGCAGCTCCAGGCCGATCTGACCGGCCCGCTGACCGCCGACGGCGAGTGGTCGTACCGCCTTGTGGCATTGCAGCGCAAGTCCGACACGCAGGTCGACTACGTGCCGGACGACCGCTCGCTCATCATGCCGTCGCTCACCTGGCGCCCCAGCGCCGCGACCTCGCTGACGCTGCAGGCCCTGTGGCAGAAGGACAAGACCGGCAGCACCTCGCAGTTCTTCCCCTGGCAGGGCACCATCCTGCCGAACGTCAACGGCCCGCTGCCGTCCAGCCGTTTCATCGGCGAGCCGGGCGACGGCTACGACACCGAGCGCAAGACCTTCGGCTGGCAGTTCGAACACAAGTTCAACGAGCGCTGGACCTTCAGGCAGAACTTCCGCGCATCGCGCACCTTCAACGACTCGCACTACCACTACGCGGATTCGTTCTCCGTGCCCGGCGGCTGGTCGCTCGACCCCGCCGGCCAGCGCCTGCTCGGCCGCTACAACGACAAGTCGCTGGCATGGACCAGCATGACCGGCATCGACAACCACGTCGAAGGCCATTTCGACACCGGCGCGCTGCGCCACACGCTGCTGGTGGGCGCGGAGTATTCGCGCCAGCGCCAGGACAAGACCGAAGGCTCCGTCTACAGCACCATCGACGCCTACGCGCCGGTCTATGGCGTCGGCTACGTGCCGGTCACCGAGCTGACGCGCAGGCCGCGCACCACCCAGCGCAACGCCGGCATCTACGTGCAGGACCAGATGAAGCTGGACAACTGGATCTTCGTGGCCGGCCTGCGCTACGACCGCAGCACCGCCGGCACCGCGGGCAGCGCCTCGGAGACGACCAGCGCCACCTCGCGCCGGCTGGGCGTGATGTACACGCTGCCTTCGGGCTGGTCGCCGTACCTGAGCTACACCGAATCCTTCACGCCCCAGGCCGGCACCAACGCCGAGGGCAACCTGTTCAAGCCGCTGCGCGGCGAGCAGGTGGAGGCCGGCGTCAAGTACCAGCCCGCCGGCTCGCCGACGAGCTTCACCGCGTCGGTCTTCTCGCTGAAGGAAAAGAACCGCCTCGTCTCCGACAGCACCAACCCGGACTACGGCCGGCAGGTCGATGCGACGAAGAACAAGGGCGTGGAGCTAGAACTCAAGACGACGCTGGGCCGCAACTTCGACCTGATCGCCAACTACACCAACATCGATGTCGACGCCAAGCTCACCGAGCAGCCGCGCAACCAGGCCTCGGTGTGGGGCAAGTACCGTTTCTCCATCGCGGGGGTGCCGGGCTTCTCCGCCGGTGCGGGCGTGCGCTACATGAGCGGCTTCACCGACGTGGACGGCTCCAGCGCCGGGCCTCGCGTGCCCTCGGTGACCCTGCTCGACCTGATGCTGGCCTACGAGTCGGACAGGTGGCGCTACGCGCTGAACATCAACAACGCGACCGACAAGACCTACTTCAGCACTTGCCTGTCGCGCGGCGATTGCTGGTTCGGTGCGCGCCGCAGCGTTGTGGCCAGCGCCACCTATCGCTTCTGATCGCCGCCCTTCGAGCGGAGCCGCCACGACATGAACAGCCGAACAATCAAGACCTGGGCCTGGGTGCACAAGTGGAGCAGCCTCGTGTGCACCGTGTTCATGCTGCTGCTGTGCATCACGGGCCTGCCGCTGATCTTCCACCACGAGATCGGCCACCTGCTCGGCACCGAGGTCGAGGCGCCGAAGATGCCGGCGGACACGCCGCGCATCAGCCTCGACCGCGTGCTGGAGATCGCCAAGGCCAAGCACCCCGACCGCGTGGTGCAGTTCGCCTCGCAGCCCGAGGACGACGACGGCCTGTGGTTCGTCACGCTCACGCCCACGCCGGCGCCCACCGACGACTTCAAGTCGGTCGCGGTCGACGCGCGCACGGGCGACGTGCTCGCCCAGCCCAAGTTCGACGAGGGCTTCATGTACGTGATGTTCAAGCTGCACGTCGACCTGTTCGCCGGGTTGCCGGGCAAGCTGTTCCTCGGTTTCATGGGCCTGCTGCTGCTGGTGGCCATCGTCTCGGGCGTGGTGCTCTATTCGCCGTTCATGCGCAAGCTCGACTTCGGCACGGTGCGGCGCGACAAGCGCCCGCGCCTGAAGTGGCTCGACCTGCACAACCTGCTGGGCGTGGTCACGCTGGTGTGGCTGTTCGTGGTGGGCTCCACCGGCATGATCAACACCTGGGCCGACCTGCTCATCAAGTACTGGCAGTACGACCAGCTCAGCGCGCTGCTGGCGCCCTACAAGAACGAGCCGGTGGTGGCGGTGTCTCAGCGCGGCTCGGTGCAAAGCTCGATGGAAGCCGCGCTGCAGCGCGCGCCCGGCATGAAGCTGTCGTTCATCGCGTTCCCGGGCACCTCGTTCTCGAGCCCGCACCACAACACCTTCTTCCTGCGCGGCAACGAGCCTTTCAGCTCCAAGCTGTTCCAGCCGGTGCTGGTCGACGCCAAGACCGCGGAGGTCACGGCGGCGCCCAAGCTGCCCTGGTACCTCACGGCGCTGCTGGTGTCGCAGCCGCTGCACTTCGGCGACTACGGCGGCATGCCGATGCAGATTCTGTGGGCGCTGCTCGACATCGCGACCATCATCGTGCTGGGCAGCGGCCTGTACCTGTGGCTCAAGCGCGGCAGCGCCGCACCCGCCGCGCAGCCACCCGAGCCGGCCGCGGCAATGAAGGCCCGGGCATGAAGCATCGTCACGGCTTCTGGCGCATGTGGGGCTGGCCGATCGTGCTCGGCCTGCTCACGACACTGGGCCTGGTCTCCGCGCTCTTCAGCGACGGCGGCTTCGGCGACATCCTTGCCTGGATCGCGCTGGGCGTTCCGGTTGTCGTGTGCGTCTGGTTCGGCTGGCTGCGGTCTTCCGCCCGCTAGGACGCCCGGCTCTCGCCGGCACCCGGTGAAAGCCTGAGGTCCCGGGCGGGCGGCATGGCCCCAGAATGGGCGCGATGAAACTCTCGCCCGTTGCCGCCGCCGCCGTTGCCTGCCTGTCGCTTCATGTCCCGTCGCCTGCCGATGCGCAGGAGGCGGCACCGGCCGCACTGCGAGAGATCACGGTTTCCACGCCGCGCGGCGAGGTCGCGCCTTTCAACGTGCCCGGCTCGGTCGACCGGGTCGACGGCGCAGAAATGCGCGACAGCCGCCTGCAGGTCAATCTCTCCGAAAGCCTGGGCGCCGTGCCCGGGCTGCAGGTGCAGAACCGGCAGAACTACGCACAAGACCTGCAACTCTCCATTCGCGGCTTCGGCGCGCGCTCCACCTTCGGCGTGCGCGGCGTGCGGCTGTACGTCGACGGCATTCCCGCCACCTTGCCCGACGGGCAGGGCCAGACCTCGAACATCGACATCGGCTCGGTGGACCGTGTCGAGGTCTTGCGCGGACCGTTCTCCGCGCTCTACGGCAATTCTTCCGGCGGCGTGGTGCAGGCCTTCACCGCATCGGGCGAGGGAGCGCCGCGGCTGGCGTATTCGCTCGCGGGCGGCAGCTTCGGCACCTGGCGGCAGTCGCTGCAGCTCAGCGGCTCGCAGGGCGCGGTCGACTACATGCTCGACGCCAGCCGCTTCCGCACCGACGGCTGGCGCGAGCACAGCGCCGCGCGGCGCGACATCGCCAACGGCAAGCTGGGCATCGCGCTGGACAACGGCGACAAGCTCACGCTGGTCATGAACAGCGTGCGCATCGACGCGCAAGACCCGCTCGGCCTCACGGCCGACCAGTACGCGCTGGCGCCGCGCAACGCGCCGCTCGCCACCCAGTACGACACGCGCAAGACGGTCGAGCAGACGCAGGCCGGGCTGCTCTACGAGCGCCGCATCGACGCCGGCCAGGCGCTGCGCCTCATGGTCTATGGCGGGCAGCGCGAGACCACGCAGTACCAGTCGATTCCGCCTTCGGCGCAGCAGAACCCGCTGCATGCGGGCGGCGTGATCGACCTGTCGCGGCAGTACGGCGGCATCGACCTGCGCTGGAGCGCCGCGCTGCAGCTTGCCGACCGGCCGCTCGACGTGGTTGCCGGGCTGGGCTACGACAACCTGCGCGAAAAGCGGCGCGGATACGAGAACTACCTGGGCCCGCTCGCAAACCCGGTGCTGGGCGTGCAGGGGCGCCTGCGCCGCAACGAGCTCAACACCGTCTGGAACCTCGACCCCTACGCGCAGGCGACATGGCGCCTTGCCGAGCGCTGGACGCTGGAGGCCGGCGTGCGCCGCAGCAGCGTGCACTTCGATTCGCACGACCGCTACATCATCGGCGCCAACCGCGACGACAGCGGCAGCGCGCGCTACGGCAAGACGCTGCCCGTGGCGTCGCTGCGCTACCAGGCCACGCCCGACCTCGCGCTGTACGGTTCCGCCGGCCGCGGCTTCGAGACGCCGACGCTCAACGAGCTGTCGTACCGCGCGAACGGCGCCAGCGGCCTCAACTTCGCGCTGCGGCCTTCGATGAACGACAGCCTGGAGGTCGGCGCCAAGGCCCGGCTCGCGGGCGGCCTGCTGACGGCGGCGCTGTTCCAGACCCGCACGCGCGACGAGATCGTGACCGACACCAACGTCGGCGGCCGCGCGACCTTCCAGAACGCGGGCCGCACCAAGCGCAACGGCTTCGAGCTGGGCTGGCAGCACGAGACCGCCAGCCATTGGCGCACGCAGCTGGCCTACACGTGGCTGGACGCGACTTACCGCGATGCCTTCTGCTCGCCGTCGCCTTGCGTCACGGCCAACACCGTGGCGTCGGGCAACCGCATTCCCGGCATCGCGAGGCAATCGCTTTTCGCGTCGCTGGGCTGGGTGCCGCCCGAGGGCTGGCGTGCCGGCGCGGAAGTGCGAGCGCTCGGGCGCATCCTGGCCAACGACGTCAACACGGCCGTGGCGTCGGGCTATGCGGTGGCGGCGGTCTATGCCGGCTACCTGAAGAAGTGGGAGCGCTGGGAGCTCAACGCCTTCGCGCGCGTCGACAACCTGTTCGACCGCCGCTACGTAGGCTCGGTGATCGTCAATGAAGGCAACGGGCGTTTCTACGAACCGGCGCTGGGCCGGAACTGGACCGTGGGGTTGAGCGGCGCCTACAGGTTCTGACGTGTGGTCGTTCGGGGCGCGATCCCGCCGACGGGGTACTCTGCTCCGCGAATGTCCCCCGGCCTGCAGCCTCCTCCTTTATTTCGCTGCGCAGAGCACCCCATCGTCGTGATCGTTCAGAGCACTGGCTGGTCGAGCCGAACAAGCGCTGCGTCCATGTGCGAAGGGCGCCGGGTAGCTCCCGCAGCGAAATAAAGGAGGAGGGCGAAGCCCGGGGGGCATTCGCGGAGGGAGCTACCCGGTGGCCTTCGCACGCGCCCCGAAAGAAAAACGGCGGTCAACAAGCCCGCCGTTTTTACATAACCGAATCCAAAGAATCAGAACGCAGCGGGCCGCCACTTCAACAGCCGCTTCTCCAGCGAACTGAGCAGGAAATCGGCCGCCAATGCAACCACAGCCAGAACGATCATCGCCGCGAACACACCGCTGGCGTTGAACGCGCCCTGGGCCGTGGAGATCAGCAGCCCGATGCCTTCCTTCGCGCCGAGGAACTCGCCCACCACCGCACCCACCAGCGCAAAGCCGAAGCTCACGTGCAGGCTTGCCAGGATCCACGACATCGCCGACGGAATCACCACCGACATCGTCACCTGCCGCGGCGAAGCGCCCAGGATCTGCGCGTTCGCGATCATGTACTTGTCGGCCTCCCGCACGCCCTGGAAGGCGTTGCCGAACACCACGAAGAACACCATCACCACCGCCAGCGCCACCTTCGAGGCCATGCCCAGGCCCAGCGCAATCACGAAGATCGAGCCCAGCACCACGCGCGGAATCGAGTTGGCGATCTGGATGTAGAGGCTGAACACATCCGACAGCAGCTTGTTGCGGCCCAGCACGATGCCGCACAGCACGCCGGCGATGGAGCCGATCAGGAAGCCGATCACCGTTTCCTCGAGCGTCACCGCCACCTGCATCCACAGCGAGCCTTGCGAGGTGCCGTCGCGCATCCACTCCACGAGCTGGTCGTAGATCATCGAAGGCATCGAATAGAAGAACGGGTCGATCCACTTCAGGCGCGCCGCGATCTCCCAGCCGCCGAGCGCGATCACCAGCACCGCCAGCCGCAGGCCGATGATCATGCGGCGGCGGCCGCGGATGGCCGCCTGCGCGACCTCGGATTCGCGCGCCAGCGCGGCGTCGCTGAGCGACGAGGGCAGCACGGCTGCCGTCGGGGTGGTGGTGGAGGGTGTGTTCATGGTTCTTGTCGTCGTCGTGTTCACTGGATCACCACTTCTTCGCGCAGGTCGTCCCAGATGTGCTTGGAGAGCTCGATGAACTGCGGGTCGTAGCGCACCTCGGACATGACGCGCGGGCGCGGCAGGTCGATCTCGTACACGCGCTTGAGCGTGGCGGGGCGCGCCGACAGCACGAACACGCGGTCGGCCAGGGCAATCGCCTCTTCCAGGTCGTGCGTGACGAACACCACGCTGCCGCCGTTGCCCGACCACAGCTGCAGCAGTTCGTCCTGCATCAGCGTGCGGGTCTGCATGTCCAGCGCCGAGAAGGGCTCGTCCATCAGCAGGATCTCGGGGTTGTTGATGAAGGTCTGCGCCAGCGCCACGCGCTTGCGCATGCCGCCCGAGAGCTGGTGCGGGTAGTGCTTGCCGAACTTAGAGAGGCCCACGCGGTGGATCCACTCCTGTGCCAGTTCCATCGCCTCCTTCTTCGGCTTGCCGCGGAAGATCGGGCCGGCGGCCACGTTGTCTTCCACGCTGCGCCACGGGAACACCGCGTCGGCCTGGAACACGAAGCCGATGCGCGGATCGACGCCGGTCACGGGCTTGCCCATCACCTTCACGTCGCCCACGGTGGGTTTGAGCAGGCCGGTGATCATGTTCAGCGTGGTCGACTTGCCGCAGCCCGTGGGCCCGACGATGGCGACGAACTCGCCGCGCGCCACCGACATGCTGAAGTTGCGCAGCGCCACGGTGGCGTTGCCGTCCTGCGAGATGAAGCGCAGCGACACGTCGTTGAAGTCGATCGCCGACGTCGCGGCGCCATTGCTGCCGCTGCTGGGAGGTGTTCCGTTGCGCATGGTCACTTGGCCGCCGCTGCCGACAGGTAGGCGTTGGTGTAGGTCTTCGACAGGTCGATGTTCTTGCTCTTGACCAGCGGCTTGTAGGTGGCCAGAACCTTCAGCACGGTCTCGGGGCCGCCGGCGGGCATCTTGGCGTCGGTGGTGAACATCGGCAGCGAGGCCTTCAGCGCCTGCACGTAGAGCTCCTTGTCGTTGCCGTAGTAGTCGCGCGGCACCTTCTCGGCGATCTCTTCGGCGCTGTGGGTGTGGATGTACTCCATGGTGCGGGCGAAGGCGCGGGCCAGCTTGGTGGCCTCGGCCTTGTGCGATTCGGCCCAGGTGTTCTGCACGTACAGGCTGGCCGCGGGGTAGAGGCCGCCCAGCGCCTTGACGGTGTCGTGCTCGGTGCGCAGGTCGACCAGCACCTTGGCGTCGCCGGTCTTGAGCATCTGCGACACCGTGGGCTCGGTGGTCATGCCGGCCTGGATGCGGTCCTGCTTCATGGCCGCGATGAAGGTGTTGCCTGCGCCCACGGGCAGCAGCGAGTAGTCCTTGGAGGCCACGCCGGCGCGGTCGGCCAGGTAGCGCGTGAGGAAGTCGGTGGAAGAACCCAGGCCGGTCACGCCCAGCGTCTTGCCGCCCTTGGCGTCGGCCATGGTCTTGAAGCCGGCGGCCGCGGCCTTGGTCGACACCAGCTCGACTTCGCCCGGCACCTTGCAGAACACGGCGATGGCCTGGATTTCCTTGCCCTTGCTCTGCAGGTCGATGGTGTGGTCGTAGAAGCCCACCACGCCCTGCACGGCACCGGCGATCAGCTGGTTCTCGGCGTCGACGCCGGCCGGCTGCGACTGCAGCTCGACGTTCAGGCCTTCGTCCTTGAAGTAGCCCAGCGCGTCGGTGAGCTTGGCCGGCAGGTAGATGATCTTGTTGATGCCGCCCACCATGATGGTGATGGGCGCATCGGCGGCCTGCGCGAGCGGCGCGGTGGCGGCAAGGGCGGTGCACAGGGCGGCGGCCAGCAGGGTGCGGCGGGTGGCGAATGGCGACAGGGACATGGTGTCTCTCCGTGTTGGTATTGGATCGGGATTCCGCGCACATCTGCCGCGGGACGGGACCAGTCTAGGAAGCGGCGTCTTTCGGCCAGCTTTCGGCGGTCCGCATGATTTGTCATGGTTATCCCTAGGACTTGCCGATGCTTCCTAGAATCCACGGCCACCACTCCCGCCCCATGAAGCTGCTGCTCATCGAAGACAACCCGCAACTCGCGCACTGGCTCTCCAGCCTGCTGCGCGAGCAGGAGTTCGTGGTCGACCACGTGGACGACGGCGACGCCGCCGACAGGCTGCTCACGCAGACGGCCTACGACGTGGTGCTGCTCGACCTGAACATTCCGCAGCTCTCCGGCAAGGCCGTGCTTCGCAGGCTGCGCGAGCGCGGCGACACGGTGCCAGTGATCATCCTCACGGCCACCGCGTCGCTCGACCAGAAGGTGCTGTGCCTGGAGATCGGCGCCGACGACTATCTCGTCAAGCCCTTCGAGATCCGCGAGCTGGTGGCGCGCATCAAGGTGCTGGTGCGCCGTCAGATGCCGGGCAAGGCCAACGACATCGCCTGCGGCGACCTGCGCTACGACCTGCGCACGCGGCAGTTCGCGCTGGCGGGCGAAGAGCTGTCGCTGCCGCCGCGCGAACGCACGCTGCTTGAAACGCTGATGCTGAAGGCCGGCAGCACCGTGTCGAAGCAGGCGCTGATCGACGCGATGTTCGGCCTGGACGACGAGCCCAGCGCCGATGCGGTCGACATCTACATCCACCGGCTGCGCAAGAAGCTCGAGGCCAGCCAGGCGACGATCATCACGCTGCGCGGCGTGGGCTACCTGCTGCGCACGCGCCAGGAAGACTAGGGTGCCCGGGCGCGCCAGCCTTCGCCTGCGCCTTGCGCTGTGGCTGCTGCTGCCGATGTCGGTGTTCGTGGCCATCTGCGGATACCTCAACTGGCGCAACGCCGCGGAGGTGGCCGACTATGTGCAGGACCACGACCTGCTGTCGTCGGCCAAGGTGCTGTCGGACCGCCTGATCTGGGAAGACGAGGACGTGAAGGCCAGCGTGCCGCCGTCGGCGCTGAGCCTGTTCGTGTCGCCCGAGCGCGACCGCGTGTTCCTCAGCGTGACCGGCGCCAACGGCGAGGTGCTGGCCGGCTCGGCCGACTTCCCGCTGCCCGCCGTGCGCAAGCCCGTGGGAATCGACCGTGCGCAGTGGTACGACACCCGCTTCGCCGGCGTGCCGCTGCGCGCCGTGGTCACCACGCGCGCGATGTACGAGGCCGGCGGCGCGCGCGACATCACCATCGCCGTCGGCAAGACCGAGGGCAGCCGCGACCACATGCTGCGCACGCTCTGGTGGCCGTCGATGGAGTACCTGCTGGTGGCGCTGGCGCTCTCCATCGCGCTGGCCGTGGCGGCGTTGACGCTCGAGCTGCGCCCCATCGTGCGGCTGAGCCAGCAGCTCGCGCAGCGCGACCCGCTGCACCTCGACCTGGTGGTGGACCCGGGCGCATTGCACTCCGAGCTGCGGCCGGTGGCCGACACCATCAACCGTTTCGTGGCGCAGCTGAAGGCGCACTCGGAGGCGCAGCGGCGCTTCATTGCCGATGCGGCGCACCAGTTGCGCACGCCGCTGGCCATGCAGGCCTCGCAGATCGAGTTCGCGCGCTACACGCGGCAGCACCGCGGCGAATGGGACACGCGCCGCGCCGACATGGATGCAATGTGGCAGGAGATGCAGACCAGCAACCGCCGGCTGGTCGACGTGACGAACAAGCTTCTGCTGCTGGCTCAGGCCGAGCACGGCGATGCACACACGCGGCTGGAGCCGGTCGACCTCGCGGCGGTGGCGCTGCGCTGCGTCGAGCAGCTCGCGGCGCTGGCGGACCGTCGCGGCATCGACCTGGGGCTGGAGTCGGAGGCCGGGCCGGGCGAGGCCGTGGTGCAGGCCCAGCCGGCGCTGCTCGATGCGCTGGCCACCAACCTGCTGGACAACGCCTTGCGCTACACGCAGGAAGGCGGCCGGGTGACGGTCGGCGTGCGGAAGGTGGAAGGGGTGGTCGAGCTGACCGTGGAAGACAACGGCCCCGGCATTCCGGCCGAGGCGCGCGAGCGCGTGTTCGAGCGCTTCTACCGGGTGTCGCAGGACACCGAGGGCACGGGCCTGGGGCTGGCCATCGTGCGGGAGATCGCACGCGCCTTCGATGCGAACGTGGACCTGGCAGCCAATCCGCGCGAGGCGCGGGGGCTGCTGGTCACTGTGCGTTTTCCTTCGGCTGCCGCCGCTGCCTGAGGAAGCGGCGGCCGGGGCTCGTCAGCCCTTGATGCCGGCGGCTGCGCGCAGGGCGGCTGCCTGGTTGGTGGCTTCCCAGGTGAACTCGGGCTCTTCGCGGCCGAAGTGGCCGTAGGCGGCAGTCTTCTGGTAGATCGGGCGCAGCAGGTCGAGCATCTGGATGATGCCCTTCGGGCGCAGGTCGAAGTGCTCGCGCACGAGTTCGGCGATCTTCTCGTCGGAGATCACGCCGGTGCCTTCGGTGTAGACCGTGATGTTCATCGGCTCGGCCACGCCGATGGCGTACGCCACCTGGATCTGGCACTGGCGCGCCAGGCCGGCGGCCACGATGTTCTTGGCCACGTAGCGCGCGGCGTAGGCGGCCGAGCGGTCGACCTTGGACGGGTCCTTGCCCGAGAACGCGCCACCGCCGTGCGGGCATGCGCCGCCGTAGGTGTCGACGATGATCTTGCGGCCGGTGAGGCCGCAGTCGCCCTGCGGGCCGCCGATGACGAAGCGGCCGGTCGGGTTGATCAGGTAGCGCGTGTCCTTGAGCCACTCCTTGGGCAGCACGGGCTTGATGATCTCCTCGATGATGGCTTCGTTGAACGAGGCCTTCATCTTGGTCGGCGTCTCGCTCTGGTCGGGGCTGTGCTGGGTGGAGAGCACCACGGTGTCGATGCTGTGCGGCTTGCCGTCCACGTAGCGCATCGTGACCTGGCTCTTGGCGTCGGGGCGCAGGAACGGCAGGCGGCCGTCCTTGCGCAGCTGGGCCTGGCGCTCGACGAGGCGGTGCGCGTAGTAGATGGGCGCGGGCATCAGCTCGGGCGTTTCGTCGCAGGCGTAGCCGAACATCAGGCCCTGGTCGCCGGCGCCGGTGTTCAGGTGGTCGTCGGATGCGTGGTCCACGCCCTGGGCGATGTCGTTGGACTGCTTGTCGTAGCAGACCATCACGGCGCAACCCTTGTAGTCGATGCCGTAGTCGGTGTTGTCGTAGCCGATGCGCTTGATGGTGTCGCGCGCGACCTGGATGTAGTCGACGTGCGCGTTGGTCGTGATTTCGCCGGCGAGCACCACGAGGCCGGTGTTGGTCAGCGTCTCGGCGGCCACGCGGCTGCGGGGGTCCTGCTCGAAGATCGCGTCCAGGATGGCATCCGAGATCTGGTCGGCGACCTTGTCGGGGTGGCCTTCGGAGACGGATTCGGAAGTGAAGAGGAAATCGTTCGCCATTTGTTCAAAACTCCTTGAAGTGATTTGGCGCGTTGCCAACTCTGCGGAGCCCTGGCGAACGCTTTAGCAGATGCCGGTTGCCCGGCGGGGCACAATCGCCTCGGCGCTTGTGTTTGTCGCCCTGCAAGTTGTTCCGTAACTCGGCGACAATTTGAATTCTATTCGAGCCGTGCCTACCATGCGCGCGCGTCCGTTTTTTGACCCCCTCCCGTTTTCAATGATCACCCTGTTTCGCCTGCTTGCCCGCTTGCCGATGCCGTTGATGCATCGTCTCGGCGCCATGCTGGGCTGGCTGGTCTGGTGGTGCGCGCCGGGCTACCGCCGCCGCTTCAAGGCCAACGCCGAGAGCGCGGGCTTCGCTCCGGGCCAATACCGTCCCGCCATCGCCGCCGCCGGCAAGATGGCGTCCGAACTGCCCTGGCTCTGGCTGCGCCCGCACGGCCAGACCGTGCTGGACCGCGTGGTGCGCTGGGAAGGCGTCGAGGCCTTCGAGGCCGCCATGCAGGCGAAAAAGGGCGTGATCCTCGTCGCGCCGCACCTGGGCAGCTGGGAGATGTGTGGCCAGGCCATCGGCGAACGCTTCCTGGCGGCCTACGGGCCCATCACCGCGCTGTTCCGCCCGGCGCGCAAGAAATGGATGGCCGACCTGATCGCCGCCGGCTCGCGCGACCGGCCCGGCCTGCAGACGCTTCCCACCAACAACAGCGGCGTGCGCGGCCTCATCCGCACGCTGCGCAGTGGCGGCTACACCGGCATCCTGCCGGACCAGGTGCCCCCGCTGGGGCAGGGCGTCTGGGCGCCGTTCCTGGGCCGCCCCGCCTACACCATGACCTTGCTTCCCCGCCTCGCGCAACAGACCGGCGCGGCCTGCTTCCTGAGCGTCTGCGAACGCCTGCCCAAGGGTGCCGGCTACGTGATCCGCTTCGAGCCGATCGTCGGCACCGCGCTGACCGACCCCTCCGCCTCCATCGAGGAGGCCGCCGCGGCCATGAACGACGGCATCGGCCGGCTGATCCACAGCCTGCCCGGCCAGTACGTGTGGGACTACGCCCGCTACAAGGAGCCGCGCGGCGAGCGCGTGGCCGCCGCCACCGGAGAGGCCGCATGAGCCTCGGTTCCCGACTCGGCATCGGCTTCATGCGCGCGATCGCGCCGCTGCCCCTGCCGCTGGTGCGCGGCTTCGGCGCGATCCTCGGCCGCATCCTGCATACCGTGGCCGTGCCGCGGCGGCGCGTGGTCGACACCAACCTCGCGGTCTGCTTCCCCGGGAAGTCGGAGGCCGAGCGCCGCGCCATCGCGCGCGAGACCTTCGTCTTCGTGGCGCAGTCGTGGCTCGACCGCGGCTGGCTCTGGCATGCCCCTGAAAAGGTGGTGGCGAGCCGGCTGAAGGTGGTCGGCGCGGCTTCGGAGATCCGCGAGATCGCCGAGGGCGACGCGCCGATGATCCTGTTCGCGCCGCACTTCTACGGCCTCGACGCCGCGGCCACCGCGCTGACCATGCACACGGCGCGCCCCTCGGCCACCATCTACACGACCCAGCGCGACCCGATGGTCGATGCCTGGATCCGCGAAGGCCGCACCCGCTTCGGCGACGTGGCGGCGCTCAACCGGGTGGACGGCATCAAGCCGGTGCTGCAGGGCCTGCGCAAGGGCGGCTTGCTGTACCTGCTGCCCGACATGGACTTCGGCCGCGACCAGACCATCTTCGTGCCGTTCTACGGCGTGCAGGCGGCCACCGTGCCTTCGCTGTCGCGCTTTGCGCGGCTGGGCAAGGCCAAGGTGGTGCCGGTGGTGTCGAAGCTCACGCGCGACGGCTACGAGATCCAGGTGCTGCCGACCTGGCAGAACTTCCCGACCGACGATGTCGAGGCCGACACGGCGCTCATGAACGAGCGGCTGAAGGGCTACATCGACACGATGCCTTCCCAGTACTACTGGGTGCACCGCCGCTTCAAAACGCGCCCCGAGGGCGAGCCTCCTATATATTGAAAGCCCCCCGGCTTTTCACTTCGCTTCGCTGCGTGTAACTCCACCCCCCATGGGGGAGGCGCGGCTCGCCTAGGGGCGGCCCGGCGGCGGCCGCCTCAGTTGCGCTGCAGGAAGCCCTCGATCTCGCGGGCGACCAACTGCGGCTGCTCGTGCACGATCCAGTGGGTCGCGTCCGGCACCTTCTTGATCTCGAGCTTCGGCACGTAGTCCTCCAGGCCGTCGAGCAGGCCGGGCAGCAGCGCCGCGTCGTCGAGCGCCCAGAACACGAAGGTCGGCACATTCACCGTGAGCCGTTCGCGCGGCAGCACCGGAATGCCGTCGATGGTCTGGCCCGGCAGCGGCGGCTTCATGGGCGTCACGCGGTACAGGTTGCAGGCGCCCGTGAGGCCCGCGCCCCAGACTTCGCGGTACTTCTGCTTCACTTCTTCGGTGAGCCAGCCGAAGCCGTCCGGGCCGGCCTTCATCAGCGTGAAGAAGGGCCACATGCGCTTGAAGTCGTCGGCCGCGAGCAGCGCCTCGGCGTCGGGGCGCGCGAGGAAGTTCATGTAGGCGCTGGCTTGCTGCTGCGCCGCGCTGTTGCGCAGTTCGCGCGTGAAGGTGCCCGGATGCGGCGAATTGATGATGACCAGCTTGCCGACCTGCTGCGGGTAAGCGTTGGCGTAGCCCCAGCCGAAGGCGCCGCCCCAGTCGTGGGCCACCAGCGCGGCCATGGTGCCGTCGGCGCTCTCGGTGGCGGCGAGCTGCTGGATGTCCTGGATCAGAAGGTGCGGTTTGTAGGCCGCCACGTCGGTCGGCGCGCTCGACTTCTCGAAGCCGCGCAGGTTGGGTGCCACGCAGCGGTAGCCGCCGTGGGCGGGATCCGCGAAATATTCGAGCAGTTCGTCCCAGATGAACGCGGCCTCCGGAAAGCCGTGCAGGAACACCATCAGCGGCCGGCCCGGCTCGCCGGTGGCGCGGCAGCTCAGGGTGGTGCCATTGGGCAGGCTGCGTTGGAATGTCTCGATCATGCTTCTTGTCTCCTTCGGGTTGACTGTCGCTATTCTTTTGATAGTGAACTATGCAGATGGGACGACCGGTGCAGCCTGTTGCCGGGTCAGGCCTCCGGTGGTGGCGCGGGTGGCTCCGGCGGCGCCTCGCCGCCTTCCGGGTGCACCCAGCGCCACAGCAGTTCGGCAGCCTCGCCGACGCCCTGCTTCTTCAGCGCGGAGAACAGTTTCACCTCGCCGCCGCCGGCGTTCAGTCGCGTAATCGACAGCACCTTGGCGGCTTCGCTGCGCGTGAGCTTGTCGGACTTGGTCAGCAGCACCAGGAACTTCAGGCCCTGTTCCACGCGCGGGCGGATGACGTCGAGCAGGATTTCGTCGAGTTCGGTCAGACCGTGGCGCGGATCGCACATCAGCACCACGCCGCGCAGGCTCTCGCGCGTCATCAGGTAGTTGCCCATGACGCGCTGCCAGCGCAGCTTGGCCTCGCGCGGCACGGCCGCGTAGCCGTAGCCGGGCAGGTCGGCCAGCACGGCGTCGTCGACCTTCTGCTTGCCGATGCCGAACAGGTTGATGTGCTGCGTGCGGCCCGGCGTCTTGGAGGCGAAGGCCAGGCGCGTCTGCTGCGTGAGCGTGTTGATGGCGGTCGACTTGCCCGCGTTGGAGCGGCCGACGAAGGCGATCTCGGGCAGGTCTACAGGGGGGAGGTGCTCCAGCTGCGGGGCGCTGGTGAGGAAGTGGGCTGTGTGCAGCCAGCCCAGCGCCACGCGCTCGCGTTCGGCGACCTGGGGGTCCGCGGCGGGCGCCGCGCGGGGAGGATAGGCAGCGGGCTTGGCGCGCGGGGAGGGCATCTACGGACTTTCGAAACTAGACCCACATTGTAGAATCGTGAGGTTTTGCGCCAATAAATTCGAAGCCCCCGATATGAAGTTGTTTGCCAATATTGTGCTTGCGGCCCTCGTGGGCCTCGCATCCAGCGTGAGTTCTGCAGCCGATGAACCCGCCGCGGCTCCCGCTGCGGCGCCGGCCAAACCGGCCAAGCCGGACCCCGCCAAGGGGGACACGCTGTTCAGCGCGAGCACGCCCACGGTCCAGAGCTGTGCCTCGTGCCACAACGCCGACGGCAACTCGACCATCGCGGCGAACCCCAAGCTGGCGCAGCAACACCCCGAATACATCCTCAAGCAGTTGCAGGACTTCAAGTCCGGCAAGCGCAAGAACAGCATCATGAGCCCCATGGCCGCCAACCTGAGCGACCAGGACATGCGCGACATCGCCTGGTTCGTGGCCTCCAAGAAGATCAAGACCGGCTTCTCGAAGGACAAGGACACCGTGGCGCTGGGCGAGAAGATCTACCGCGGCGGCATCGGCGAGCGCTCCATTCCCGCCTGCGCCGGCTGCCACAGCCCCAACGGTGCCGGCCTGCCGGCCCAATACCCGCGCCTGGGTGGCCAGAACGCCGAATACACCGTGGCCCAGCTCAAGGCCTTCCGCGGCGACGGCACCCCCGTGCGCACCAACAGCGCACCCATGACCGGCGTCGCCGCCAAGCTCAACGACCGCGAAATCGCCGCCGTGGCCGACTACATCGCCGGCCTGCGCTGATGACGTCGCGCCCCCGAGCGTGAACTAACCACCGACAACAACCCCAAACAAAGGGCGGGCCGATCCACCAGGATGGCCCGCCCTTTTGCTTTTTCCCCGTCTTCCCTTACTTTTCGCCCCGATGTCCGTCTCCACCCATGGCCTTCGCGTTCATCGCGGCCCGCAAATGCTTCGCGCTGCGGTGGAACTGCTGTCGTCGATGCGCTTCGCGATCGCGCTGCTCACCGTCATCTGCATCGCGTCGATCATCGGCACCGTGCTCAAGCAGCACGAGCCGATCAACAACTACATCAACCAGTTCGGGCCCTTCTGGGCCGAGCTGTTCCGCGCGGCGCGTCTCGACACGGTCTACAGCGCCTGGTGGTTCATGCTGATCCTGCTGTTCCTGGTGATCAGCACTTCGCTGTGCGTCGCGCGCAACACGCCGCGCATCCTGGTCGACCTCAAGACCTTCAAGGAAGACATCCGCGCGCAGAGCCTGAAGGCCTTCGGCCAGCGCGCTGAGAGCCGCCTGGGCGAAACCCCCGAGGCCGCCGCCAGGCGCATCGGGCAACTGCTGGTGAGCGGCGGCTGGAAGGTCAAGCTGCAGCAGCGCGAGGCCACCCACGGCAGCCGCCCGACCGGCGCGGGCTGGATGGTCGCGGCGCGCGCGGGCGGCGCCCACAAGCTGGGCTACATCGCAGCCCACAGCGCGATCGTGCTGGTGTGCATCGGCGGCCTGCTGGACGGCGACCTCATCGTGCGCGCGCAGACCTGGTTCAACGGCAAGAGCGTGTTCACCGGCGGCGGCATGATCGCCGACGTGGCGCCCGAGCACCGCCTGTCGGCCAGCAACCCGACCTTCCGCGGCAACATCCTCGTGCCCGAGGGCGGGCAGGGCAGCGTGGCCATCCTCAACCAGGCCGACGGCGTGCTGCTGCAGGAGTTGCCGTTCTCCATCGAGCTGAAGAAGTTCATCGTCGACTACTACTCGACCGGCATGCCCAAGCTGTTCGCCAGCGAAGTGGTGCTGCACGACCGCGAAACCGGCGAGCAGGTGCCGGCGCGCATCGAGGTCAACCATCCGGCCAGCTACAAGGGCGTGGAGATCTACCAGTCGAGCTTCGACGACGGCGGCTCCAAGGTGAAGCTCAAGGCGGTGCCGATGGCGGCCGCGGCCAAGCCCTTCGAGGTCGAGGGCATCATCGGCGGCCCAAGCACCGAAATCACCAACGGCAAGGACAAGCTCACGCTCGAATACGCCGCGCTGCGCGTGATCAACGTCGAGAACTTCGCCGACGCCGGCGCCATGAGCAGCGGCGCCGACGTGCGCAAGGTCGACCTGCGCCACGACATCGAGTCGCGCCTGGGCGCTGCCAACAAGGTCAACAAGCCGAAGGTGCTGCGCAACATCGGCCCGAGCATCGGCTACAAGCTGCGCGACGCCGCCGGCCAGGCGCGCGAGTACCAGAACTACATGGTGCCGGTCGACACCGGCGACGGCCAGCCGGTGTTCCTGCTCGGCATGCGCGAGAAGCCCGAAGACCCGTTCCGCTACCTGCGCGTGCCGGCCGACGAGCAGGGCTCCATGGACGGCTTCGTGCGCATGCGCGCCGCGCTCGCCGACCCCGACATCCGCGCGCGCGCCATCGAGCGCTACATCGCCAAGGCCACCGATCCGAAGCGC
Source organism: Variovorax sp. PMC12 (assembly GCF_003019815.1). Classification (NCBI taxonomy): domain Bacteria; kingdom Pseudomonadati; phylum Pseudomonadota; class Betaproteobacteria; order Burkholderiales; family Comamonadaceae; genus Variovorax; species Variovorax sp. PMC12. The sequence continues at coordinate 2,856,837 of NZ_CP027773.1, read as the reverse complement.
CCCGAAATGGCCGAGCAGCTGCGCGTGTCGGCCACCCGCGCGCTGGCGCTGTTCTCGGGCAGCGAGCGCGCCAGGCCGGACGCCACCGCCCTGGGCGGCTGGCAGGCGATCGCGGAGTTCATGGAAGTCAACGTGCCCGAGTCCGAGCGCGAGCGCGCGGGCGGCGTGCTGGTGCGCATCCTCAACGACGTGCTGTTCGAGGTGCTCAACCTGAGCCGCGAAGGCGCCGGCCTGGCCGTGCTGCCGAACGACGAGAGGTCGCAGGCCTACCTCACGCAGGCCGTGCTGGCCATCAGCGACGCGCACTTCTACCCGGCCCCGGTCGCGATGATGATGACCGACTTCACCCAGGTGCAGGCCAGCGTGTTCCAGGTGGCGCGCGCCCCTGGCAAGAACGTCGTCTATCTGGGTTGCCTGTTGCTGATCATCGGGATTTTTGCCATGCTGTACGTGCGCGAACGGCGCCTCTGGGTGTGGCTGACGCCCGAAGGCAATGCGGCCGACGGCGCCACCACTGCCACGATGGCGTTCTCGGTCAATCGCAAGACCATGGACAGCGGCCGCGAATTCGAGCACCTCAAGCACAAGCTGCTCGCCCTGAAGAAGACGGAACCCGAGACAACATGAACACCACGACCCTCACGCTCAATGAAAGCTGGCTCTCGCGCCGCAACCTGTTCGATTGGGTGTTCGCGGCGCTGGTGCTGGCGGGCGGCCTGTTCGCGTTCACGCGTTATGCGGGGTCGATGGACTACTACGAGAAGCCGATCCTGGCCGCCGCGGTGATCTCGATGATCGCCATCGGCTGGTTCTGGCGCCCGCTGCGGGTGCTGGCCATCGTGGTGGCGGCCGCGTCGCTGCTGGCCATCAGCTCGTACCAGGGCGACCTGGCGCGTGCCGACACGGTGTTCTGGCTCAAGTACTTCCTGTCGAGCCAGTCGGCCATCCTGTGGATGAGCGTGCTGTTCTTCATGAGCACGCTGTTCTACTGGCTCGGCTTCTTCGGCGGCAGGCAGTCGGACACCTTCGACATGATCGGCTCGCGCCTCGCCTGGGCCGCCGTGACGATGGCGCTGATCGGCACCATGGTGCGCTGGTACGAGAGCCACCAGCTCGGCCCGGACATCGGACACATCCCCGTGAGCAACCTGTACGAAGTGTTCGTGCTGTTCTGCTGGCTCACGGCGGCGTTCTACCTGTACTTCGAGGAGCGCTACAACACGCGCGCGCTCGGCGCCTTCGTGATGCTGGTCGTGAGCGCGGCGGTCGGTTTCCTGCTCTGGTACACCATCGTGCGCGAGGCGCACGAGATCCAGCCGCTGGTACCCGCGTTGCAGAGCTGGTGGATGAAGCTGCACGTGCCGGCCAACTTCATCGGCTACGGCACCTTCGCGCTGGCGGCCATGGTGGCCTTCGCATATCTCATCAAGGAACAGGCCGACGAGAAGCGCTGGTACAAGCTCACGCCGATCTGGCTGCTGGGCGTGGCGCTGTGTTTCGTGCCCGTGGCCTTCCGCCAGCGCGTGCAGGAAGCCGGCGGCAGCTACTGGGTGGTCTACGCGGGCATCTCGGCGCTGATCGCCGCTGGCATCCTGCTCGGTCGCAAGCGCATCGCGGCGCGGCTGCCGGCCAACGACGTGCTCGACGACGTCATGTACAAGTCGATCACGGTCGGCTTCGCCTTCTTCACCATCGCCACCGTGCTCGGCGCCCTGTGGGCGGCGGATGCCTGGGGCGGCTACTGGAGCTGGGACCCGAAGGAAACCTGGGCGCTGATCGTCTGGCTCAACTACGCGGCCTGGCTGCACATGCGGCTCGTGAAGGGGCTGCGGGGCACCGTGGCCGCGTGGTGGGCGCTGGGCGGCCTGGCGGTCACCACCTTCGCCTTCCTGGGCGTCAACATGTTCCTGAGCGGCCTGCACAGCTACGGAACGCTGTAGGCGCAAGCCCGCAGTCTTTCGCGAAGAATTGAAACCGCGCGCCCTGCCGGCGCGTAACCAAATCGGGGCAGCTCACGAACTACCCTGAGCACAAAGATTCCAGCGAAAGGCTTGCCATGTCGTTTCATTCCCGTCCGCTTCGCCGCCACAGCAGCGACGACAACGGTTTCATCCATCCGGTGCCGAGCGAAATCACGCCGCGCGCTGCATACGAGAGCCGGCGCGACCTGCTGAAGCTCATGGCCGGCGGCGCGGCGGGCGCGGCGCTGGCGAGCTTCGCGGCGCGCGAGGCGTGGGCCCAGACGGCGGCGCCGGGCAAGCTCGCGGCGCTGCCGGGCGCCAAGTCGGCCGTGCCGGGTGCCATGTCCATGGACAAGCTCACCGACTACAAGGACGCCTCCACCTACAACAACTTCTACGAGTTCGGCACCGACAAGGCCGACCCGGCCAAGAACGCCGGCACGCTCAAGACCCGGCCGTGGACGGTGGAAGTCGAGGGCCTGGTCAAGAAGCCGGGCAAGTACGGCATCGAAGACCTGCTCAAGCTCAGCGCGCAGGAAGAGCGCATCTACCGCCTGCGTTGCGTCGAGGGCTGGTCGATGGTGATTCCGTGGGTCGGCTACTCGCTGGCCGAGCTGATCAAGAAGGTCGAGCCGCAGGGCAACGCCAAGTTCGTCGAGTTCGTCACCCTGGCCGACCCCAAGACCATGCCCTTCGTCGGCTCGCGCGTGCTCGACTGGCCCTACACCGAAGGCCTGCGCATGGACGAGGCGATGCATCCGCTCACGCTGCTGGCCTTCGGCATGTACGGCGAGGTGCTGCCCAACCAGAACGGCGCGCCGGTGCGGCTGGTGGTGCCGTGGAAGTACGGCTTCAAGTCGGCCAAGTCGATCGTCAAGATCCGCTTCGTCGAGAAGGAGCCCAGCACGGCCTGGAACAAGGCGGCGGCCAACGAATACGGCTTCTATTCGAACGTGAACCCGAACGTCGACCATCCGCGCTGGAGCCAGGCCACCGAGCGCCGCATCGGCGACGGCGGCGGCCTGTTCGCCAAGCGCCGCAAGACCGAGATGTTCAACGGCTACGAAGCCCAGGTCGGCCAGCTCTACGCCGGCATGGACCTGAAGAAGAACTACTGAGCCTGCGTCGCCGTCCGGCCGTTGCCCCATGAACAAGCTGCTCATGCATCCGGCGACCAAGCCGGTCATCTTCCTGCTGTGCCTGCTGCCGTTCGCGCGGCTGGCCTACGGAGCCTTCACGGACGGGCTCGGCGCGAACCCGGCCGAGTTCCTGATCCGTGCCACGGGCGACTGGACGCTGCGCTTCATCTGCATCGTGCTGGCGGTGACGCCGCTGCGCGTGATGAGCAAGTGGAACGCGCTCGCGCGGTATCGCCGCATGCTGGGCCTGTTCGCGTATTTCTACGTGGTGCTGCACCTGCTGTGCTACAGCTGGTTCGACATGGGCTTCGAGTGGGGCGACATCGTCAAGGACATTGCGAAGCGGCCGTTCATCCTGGTGGGTTTCACCGCCTTCGTGCTGCTGACGCCGCTGGCCGCCACCTCGTTCAACCGCGCGATCAAGGCGATGGGCGCAAAGCGCTGGCAGATGCTGCACAAGCTGGTGTACGTGATCGCGGGGCTCGGCCTGCTGCACTTCTTCTGGATGCGCGCGGGCAAGAACAACTTCGCCGAAGTGTTCGTCTACGCGGCGATCATCGCAGTGCTGCTTGCCTGGCGCGTGTGGGACTTCGCGCGCAAGCGCAAGGCAAAGGCTGGCGCCGCCACGGCGCGCGGCGGCAGCAAGCCGCTGCGCACCGGCTGACCGCCGGGACTGCCGGGCAAGGACGGATCAGCCGTCGATCTCGGCGCGCAGCTGGTCTTCCATCGTCTCGCGGCGGCGGATCAGCTTGGCGGTGGCGCCGCTCACCAGCACCTCGGCGGCACGGCCGCGCGTGTTGTAGTTGCTGGACATGCTCATGCAATACGCGCCGGCCGACAGCACGGCGAGCATGTCGCCAGCCACCACGTTGAGTGCGCGGTCGCGGCCGATCCAGTCGCCGCTTTCGCAGACCGGGCCGACCACGTCGTAGACCGGTGCGTCGCCGACGCGGGCGCGCACCGGCAAGATGCGCTGGAAAGCCTGGTACATCGCAGGCCTTGGCAGGTCGTTCATGGCCGCGTCGACGATGCAGAAGTTCTTGTCTTCGCCGGGCTTGGTGTAGAGCACCTCGGTCACGCACACGCCCGCATTGCCGACGAGCGAGCGGCCAGGTTCGATGACCAGCTTGCGCCCGCCGAAGCCGCGCGCGTCGAGCTTGGCGAGCAGCTGCTGCCAGAGCGCATCGGCCTTGGGCGGCACTTCGCCGTTGTAGTCGATGCCCAGGCCGCCGCCGAAGTCGAGGTGATGGATCGGCACGCCGGCCGCCTCGATGGCCTCCACGAGGTCCAGCACGCGGTCGCAGGCGTCGAGGTATGGAGAGGCTTCGGTGATCTGCGAGCCGATGTGGCAGTCGATGCCGACCACCTCGAGGCCCGGCAGCCTCGCGGCGTGGCGGTAAGCCTCCACCGCGCGGTCATGCGCGATGCCGAACTTGTTGCCCTTCAGGCCGGTGGAAATGTACGGATGCGTCTTCGGATCGACGTTCGGATTGATGCGGATGCTGATCGGCGCGCGCCGGCCTTCGGCGGCGGCAACCTCGTTGAGCACGTCGAGTTCGGCCTCGCTCTCGACGTTGAAGCAGGCGATGCCGGCCGCGAGGGCCTGGCGCATCTCGGCGCGCGTCTTGCCGACGCCCGAGAAGATGATCTTCTTCGGATCGGCGCCGACCGCCAGCACGCGCGACAGCTCGCCGCCGGAGACGATGTCGAAACCGCAGCCCGCCTCGGCGAACACGCGCAGCACGCCGAGCGACGAGTTGGCCTTCATGGCGTAGCAGATGAGGGCATCGCGCCCCTCGAAGCCGCGCTGGTACGCGGCCAGGGCGTCGAGCATCCACTGCTTCGAGTAGACGAAGAGGGGGGTGCCGTGCTCGCGGGCCAGCGCGTCGAGCGCGACACCTTCGACGTGCAGCGCGCCATCGCGCTCGGCGATGTGGGGTTGGCCGGGCAGGGATGAGGACGAAGAAACGCTGCCGGTCATTTGCGGGTTCCGCTGCTGTCGTTGGTGTTGTTCGTGGTGGTGCCGCTGGCTGGTGTGGCCGGCGAGGCTGGCGTGGGGGGGGTGTTCGTGCTCGAAGTGGAATCCGATCCGCCCGGCGTCAGCAGTTGGGGCAACGTCGCCCGCTGGGCCGCCGCGGGATCGGTCGGGAGGTACAAGGTCCCCTTCTGTCCGCAAGCGGCCAGACCGGTGGTGGCTGCGGCGAGGCAGACCATGAGCGCAGCGCGGACGCGGGTGCTCACTAGAATTTGGCGAACGTTCAACATAGCGAAATTGTAATGACCGACATTGAGTACATGGACCGCGCCGAAGCCGCGCTCGCCGCCATCGAGGAGAGCTGCGACCGCATCAACGACGCGACCGATGCCGACATCGACAACCAGAGGGTTGGCGGGATGATCACGATTTCATTCCAGAACGGGAGCCAGTTGATCGTGAATCTGCAGAAGCCCCTGCAGGAAATCTGGTTGGCCGCGCGTTCGGGCGGCTATCACTACCGGCACGACGGCAAGGCCTGGGTCGACACCAAGACCGGCGAAGAACTCTTCGCCAATCTCTCGCGCGAAGCGACCTTGCAGGCCGGGCAGCCGCTGGAATTCGCGGCTGCCTGATCCGCCGCCGCGTCAGTTCCTGAAGAGATCGAGGATGCGGCTGCGTTCCTCGGGCGGGGCCGGCGGGCTGACCGGCGCGCCGGTCAGGGCTTCGACCGGTGCCACGGGCGCGGCTTCCACGCCGAGCGATGCCACGCCACGTCCCGGTGCGTAGTCGTCGTAGTACCACTCGCCACCCACGTTCACGATGCCGGAGGGCGGTGCCGTCGCGATGTCGGTCACCGGCACGCCCTTGATGGCGGTTTCCATGTAGTTGATCCAGATCGGCAGGCTCAGGCCTCCGCCAGTCTCGCGGTCGCCCAGGTTGCGGGGCGTGTCGTAGCCGATCCACGAGATGGCGGTCATGGTCGGCTGGAAGCCGGCGAACCAGGCGTCGAGGGAGTCGTTGGTGGTGCCGGTCTTGCCGTAGAGGTCGGGCCGCTTGAGCATGGCCTGCGCCTTGGCGGCGGTGCCGGCGCGCGCCACCGACTGCAGCAGCGTGTCCATGATGAATGCATTGCGCTGTGGAATGGCGCGCAGCGACTCGTTGAGCAGCGGCGGCTGCTTGTCGACCAGCACCTTGTCCTTGTGGTCGGTGATGCGGGTCACGAGGTAGGGGTTGACGCGGTAGCCGCCGTTGGCGAACACCGAGTAGCCCACCGCCATCTGCATCGGCGTGACCGAGCCCGCGCCCAGCGCCATCGGCAGGTAGGCGGGGTGCTTGTCCTTGTCGAAGCCGAAGTTGGTGATCCACTCCTGGGCGTAGCGCGTGCCGATGGACTGCAGGATGCGGATCGACACGAGGTTCTTCGACTTCATGAGCGCGGTGCGCATCGACATCGGGCCGTCGTAGCCGCCGCCGTAGTTCTTGGGCTCCCAGGGCTGGCCGCCGGTGGTGCCCGCGTCGAAGAACAGCGGGCCGTCGTTGATGACGGTGGCGGGGGTGAAGCCCTTTTCGAGCGCCGCCGAATAGATGAACGGCTTGAAGCTCGAACCCGGCTGGCGCCAGGCCTGGGTCACGTGGTTGAACTTGTTCTTGCCGAAATCGAAGCCGCCGACCAGCGCCTTGATGGCGCCGTCGCGCGGATCCATGGCGACGAAGGCGCCTTCCACTTCGGGCAGCTGGGTGATTTCCCAGGTGTTCTTGGGCGTCTTCACCACGCGGATGACCGCGCCGCGACGGATCTTGATGTTGGGCGGCGCCTTGTCGGAGAGGCCGGACTGCGCGGGCTTGAGCCCTTCGCCGGTGATCTGCACTGCGTCGCCGTTGGCGCGCACCGCGTCGATCTGCTTGGGCGTGGCCTTGAGCACCACGGCGGCCATCACGTCGCCGTTGTCGGGGTGGTCGCTGAGCGCGTCGTCCACCGCTTCGTCGAGGTCCTTGGCGTCGGCGGGCAGGTCGACGAACTTCTCGGGTCCGCGATAGATCTGGCGGCGCTCGTAATCCATGATGCCCTTGCGCAGCGCCTTGTAGGCGGCAGCCTGGTCGGCCGCCACCAGCGAGGTGTAGACCTTGAGGCCGCGCGTGTAGGTGCTGTCGCCGTATTGCGCGTACATCAGCTGGCGCACCGTCTCTGCCACGTATTCGGCATGCAGGCGGTTCGGGTCGGCGGCGTCGCGCAGGTGCAGCTCTTCCTTCTTGGCCTCGGCCGCCTGTTCGGCGGTGATGAAGCCGGCCTCCTGCATGCGGTCGATCACGTAGAACTGACGGCCGCGCGCGCGCTGCGGGTTGTTCACCGGGTTGTTCGCGCCAGGCGCCTTCGGCAGGCCGGCCAGCATGGCGGCCTGGGCGATCGTGAGTTCCTGCAGGGGCTTGCCGAAATACGCTTCGGACGCGGCGGCAAAGCCATAGGCGCGGTTGCCGAGGTAGATCTGGTTCAGGTAGATCTCGAAGATCTGGTCCTTGGTCAGCAGGTGCTCCAGCTTGAAGGTCAGGAGCACTTCGTAGACCTTGCGGGTCAGCGTCTTTTCGGAGCTCAGGTAGACGTTGCGCGCGACCTGCATGGTGATGGTCGATGCGCCCTGGCTCTTCACCCGGTTCAGGTTGGCCAGGCCGGCGCGCACCATGCCCTTGTAGTCCACGCCGCCGTGGTCATAGAAGCGCGAGTCTTCGGCGGCCAGCACGGCGTCTTTCACGACCTTGGGAATGGCGGAGATGGGCGTCAGGTTGCGGCGCTCTTCCCCGAATTCCCCGATCAGCGTGCCTTCCGCCGAGAACACCCGCAGCGGCAGCTTGGGCCGATAGTCCGACAGCTCGCTGATGTCCGGCAGGTTGGGATACGCGACCGCCAGGGCCACCGCCACCACGCACAGGACCGACAGCACGCCGGCCGCGGCAATGCCGAATCCCCAGAAGAACAGGCGCAGCAGCCATCTCAGCCAGGCTGGGCGTTTGGGGGGAGGGGTCTTGGCTGGCCCTGTGGGGCTTGAAGTTTTTTCTTGCATGGAGGGCCGGGGAGTCACCCGACATTATAAAAAGCCGCTCCCTTCGAACCATCCGATCTTTGTTACCCTCGCGACGCGCTAATTCAAAAGTTACAGAATGCGGCTTTGCCGTCAGCTTTTGACAACGCTCCGGAACTTTGCCCCCTGGCGTCGCTTGGTTGCCGCTACGCCTGCTGCTAGCATGCAACCGAACGCAAGTTTTTCCATTGGTTACAAATACAGGGGAAAAGGGACCTCACTTGGCTTCTCTTGGATCATTGTTTCGTCGTCAGAACGCTCCCCTGCTGGGGTTGGACGTCAGTTCGTCCAGCGTCAAGCTGGTCGAGCTCGGCCGTGAGGCCAGCGGCAAGCTGGTCCTGGAACGCTGTGCCATCGAGCCCCTGGAGCGTGGCTGGATCACCGACGGCAACGTCGAGAAATTCGACGAAGTGGCCGAAGCCGTGCGCCGCGTCGTCCGCAAGAGCGGCACGCGCACGCGCAACGTGGCGCTCGCCCTGCCCCCTTCCGCGGTGATCACCAAGAAGATCATTCTTCCCGGCGGCATGAGCGAGCAGGAGCTCGAGATTCAGGTCGAGTCGGAAGCCAATCAGTACATCCCGTTCTCCCTGGATGAGGTGAGCCTCGACTTCTGCGTGACCGGCCCGAGTGCGACTTCGGCCGGCGACGTGGAAGTACTGATTGCGGCTTCCCGCAAGGAGAAGGTCCAGGATCGCGAAGGCCTGGCCGAAGCGGCGGGTCTGAAGGCGATGATCCTGGACGTCGAGTCCTATGCATCGCGCCTGGCGACCGCCCGGCTGATCGAGCAATTGCCCGGCAAGGGCGTCGACGCCGTCGTCGCGCTTTTCGAAGTGGGCGCTTTCACCACCAGCATGCAGGTGCTGCGCAATCAGGAAGTGCTGTACGACCGCGACCAGGCATTCGGCGGCGCCCAGCTGACCCAGCTGATCGTCCGGCAGTACGGTTTTTCCGCGGAAGAGGCCGAGGCCAAGAAGCGCAGCGGCGACCTGCCCGACGACTACGGCTCCGGCGTGCTCAAGCCCTTCGTGGAAAGCATCGCCCAGGAAATCGCGCGTGCGCTGCAGTTCTTCTTCACCAGCACGCCGCATAACCGCGTGGACTATGTGTTGCTGGCGGGCGGCTCCTCGTCGCTGCCCGGGCTGACCAACGCGGTGACGCGCCAGACCTCGTTCGCCTGTTCCCTGGTGAATCCCTTCGACGGCATGGACTTCGGCCCGAACATCCGGGAGAAGAAGGTGCGGCGCGAAGCACCTTCCTACCTCACCTCGTGCGGGCTGGCCATGCGGAGATTTCTGCAGTGATCCTGATCAATCTGCTCCCGCACCGCGAAGCCGCCCGCAAGCGGCGGCGCGAGGCGTTCTATGGAACCCTGGGCGCCGCGGCTCTTCTGGGTGTACTGATTTCCGTGCTGGGATACCTCTGGTACGAAGCCCAGATTTCCGCCCAGCAATCGAAGAACAGCTTTCTCCAGGCGGAGATCAAGAAGCTCGAAGTCGAGATCAAGGAAATCTCGACATTGCAGGAAGAAATCGCGGCCCTGCGCGCACGCCAGCAGGCGGTCGAAGACCTCCAGGGCGACCGGAATCTTCCGGTCCACCTTTTCAACGAACTGGTGCGGCAGTTGCCCGACGGCGTCTACCTGACCAGCATGAAGCAGGACAACCAGACCGTCACGCTGCAAGGCATGGCGCAGTCGAACGAGCGGGTGTCCGAACTGCTGCGCAACCTGGGCAACAACAGCCCCTGGCTCGTGAAGCCGGAACTGGTCGAAATCACTTCGGCGAACGTCAACCTGAGCCAGCGTGACCAGCGACGCGTCGCCAACTTCACGATGCGCATCGGCCTGAAGCGGCCCACCGACGCCCAGAAGGAAGCCGCCGACAAGGCGTTGACGCCCGCCGCGGCGCAATCCAAGGGGTAACCGATCATGGCAAGCAAACGATCCTTACCCAAAGTGGATGTCGGCGCTGCATTGCAGCGTTTCAGCGAGCAGTTCCGCGGGCTCAATCCGAACGACCCCTCCGTGTGGCCGGCCATACCGCGCTATGCGCTGTGCTTGGCGGTGACCGCACTGGTGCTGGTGGCCCTGTGGTTCGTCTGGCTGACCAATTCGAACGACGAACTCGAAGCCGAGCGCAACAAGGAAGTCACGCTCAAGGCCGACTATCAGAAGAAGGTCGCGCAGGCCGCCAACCTCGACCTGCTGAAGAAGCAGCGCGAGCAGGTGCAGCAGTACGTGACCCTGCTCGAGAAGCAGCTGCCCAGCAAGGCGGAAATGGATGCGCTGCTCTCGGACATCAACCAGGCCGGGCTTGGCCGCAGCCTGCAGTTCGAGCTGTTCCGGCCCGGGCAGGTGGTGGTCAAGGACTACTACGCCGAATTGCCGATCGCGGTCCGCGTCACCGGCAAGTACCACGACATGGGCGCCTTCGTGGCCGACGTCGCCGGCCTCTCGCGCATCGTGACGCTCAACGGCGTGACGATCACCCCGCTGAAGGACAAGGACACGCTGACGATGGACGCCACGGCGCGCACCTTCCGCTATCTCGACGATGACGAGCGGGCTGCCCAGAAGCGCGCTGCAGCACCGAAGGCGAAGAAATGAAAGTCGCCACCAAAGTCATAGGGGTCATGCTGGTCGCCGCGGGCCTCAGCGCCTGCGATTCCGACCAGGAAGACCTGCAGCGCTGGATGGCCGAGCAGCGCGCCCAGGTGAAGCCCTCGGTGCCCCGCATCACGGAGCCCAAGAAGTTCACGCCGCAGACCTACACCGAAGCTTCCTCGTTCGAGCCGTTCAACATGTTGAAGCTCACGCAGGCGCTGCGCCGCGAATCGAACCAGCCGAGCACCTCGGAGCTGATCGCGCCCGAGCTGGCGCGCCGCAAGGAAGCGCTCGAAGCCTTCCCGCTCGACGCCATGGCGATGGTCGGCAGCATGAACCGCAACGGCCAGCCGGTGGCGCTGGTGCGTGTCGACAAGCTGCTCTACAAGGTGCGCGTCGGCGAATACCTGGGGCTCAACTACGGGCGCATCACCCGTATCAACGAAACCGAAGTGGCCTTGCGCGAAATCGTGCAGGACGCCGCCGGTGAATGGATCGAACGCGTAGCCACGCTGCAGTTGCAAGAGAGTGCGAAATGAACCAGAAAAAATCAACGATGGCACAGTGGCTGCGCGCTGCCGGGCTGGGTCTGCTGACCTTGGGCGCCTGGGCCGTGGCCCATGCGCAGAACGCGATCGAATCCGTCACCAGCTCGACGCAATCCGGCGCGGAAGTGATCCGCATCGATCTCGCGCAGCCGCTCGCCGCGGTTCCGGCGGGATTCGCCGTTCAGACGCCTGCACGCATCGCGCTTGATTTCCCGGGCGTCACGAACGCCATCGGACGCTCCGCCATCGAAGTGAACCAGGGCAACCTGCGCTCGGTCAACGTGGTCCAGGCCGGCGACCGCAGCCGCGTGGTGCTGAACCTGAAGCAGGCAACCGCCTACAAGGCCGAAATCCAGGGCAAGTCGCTGCTGGTCGTGCTCGAGCCCGTGGCCGGTACGGCGCTTGCCGTGTCCGCCGCCACCACCTTCGCCGAGAACCGCAACCGCGACACCCTGCCGCTGCGCGATGTCGACTTCCGCCTCGGCTCCGACAACACCGGCCGAGTGATCGTCGATCTGCCGAACAACCAGGTCGG